>NZ_JXQZ01000099.1 GCF_000878135.1 Frigoribacterium sp. MEB024 | reverse complement strand
TGAGCGCGTCGACGGCCGGGGCCACCTGCTGACCCCCGGCCTGGTGAACACGCACCACCACCTCTACCAGTGGCTGACCCGCGGCATCGCGCAGGACTCGATCCTGTTCGACTGGCTCGTCGCGCTCTACCCGACCTGGGCGCGCATCGACGAGCCGCTCGTCGAGGCCGGGGCCGCCGCCGCGATCGCCGTGCTGGCCCGGTCGGGCTGCACGACCGTCGGCGACCACCACTACGTCTTCCCGGCCGGTGCCGGCGACCTCCTGGGCGGCATCGTCCGGGCCGCCGGAACGGTCGGCGTCCGCCTGCACGCCACGCGCGGCTCGATGGACCTCGGTCGGTCGCAGGGCGGCCTGCCCCCGGACTTCGCCGTCGAGACGACGGACGCCGCGCTGCGCGCCGGTCAGGAGGCGGTGGCCCGGTTCCACGATCCGTCCGGCGACGCGTGGGTCCAGATCGCGATCGCGCCCTGCTCGCCGTTCTCGGTGACGGCCGACCTGCTGCGCGAGGCCGCCGTCCTCGGACGGCAGCTCGGCGTCCGGCTGCACACCCACGGCTCCGAGACCGTCGAGGAGGACGCCTTCTGCCTCGAGCGCTTCGGCCGGACGCCGACCCAGTACCTGGAGGACCTCGGCTGGCTCGGCGACGACGTCTGGATGGCCCACTGCGTCCACCTCGACGACCACGCGATCGGACGGTTCGCCGCGACCGGGACCGGTGTGGCGCACTGCCCCTCGTCGAACGGTCGACTCGCCGCGGGCATCGCCCCGATCGCGTCGTTGCTGCGCGCGGGGGCACCCGTGGGGCTCGGGGTCGACGGTGCCGCGTCGAACGAGTCCGGCCAGCTCGGCACCGAGATCCGGCAGGCGGTGCTCTTCGGGCGCCTGCGCTCGGGCGCGGACGCGTTCTCGGTCCGGCAGGGACTGCGCCTCGCGACGATCGGCGGCGCCCGCGTGCTCGGGCGGGATGCCGACCTCGGCTCGATCGAGGTCGGCAAGCTCGCCGACCTCGCCCTCTGGCGCGTCGACGGGGTGGAGTTCGCGGGCATCGCCGACCCGGTGGCCGCCCTGGGGCTGGCCTCGATGCCTCCGCTGGCCCGCCTCTGGGTCGGGGGCGACGCGGTCGTGGCGGAGGGCGAGCTCGTCCACGCGGACCAGGGTCTGCTCGCCGAGGGCGCGGCCCGGGCGTCGGCGGACCTGCGCGCCCGCGTCTGACGCGACCCGCGCCTCCTGCGCCCGTCGGCGTGAGGGCACGACCCGCGCGACCCGCGCGACCCGCGCGACCCGCGCGACCCGCGCTACCCGCGCTACCCGCGCTACCCGCGCTACCCGCCACGAAGTAAACACTCCGCCACGACATCTCGTGGCGGAGTGTTTACGTCGTGGCGGCGTTGCGGTCGACGCCCTCGAACAGCTGCCCCGCAAACGACGAAGGCCCCTCTCGAGGAGGGGCCTTCGTGTGGTTCTCGCGAACCCGTTCTGGTGGATCTGAGGGGACTCGAACCCCTGACCCCCTGCATGCCATGCAGGTGCGCTACCAGCTGCGCCACAGACCCAGAACTGCTGCCCCTCGGAGGTTTTCACCCCGTCGGAAGCAACTCGTCTACATTACTACATTTTTTCCGGCCGCAAGTTCACCCCGACGTCAGAGGTGACGCAGGTACCCCTCGGGTCCTTCGAGGAACGCCCGCCAGTGGCGCACGAGGTCGAGATCGGCCCACTCGACCGCCCGCACCCCTTGGTCGGCCACCTCGAGGATGCGAGCCCCGGGCAGGGCCGTCAGGACGGGTGAGTGAGTGGCGCAGACGACCTGCCCGCCCGTCTCGACGACGTCGGCCAGCGTGCCCATCAGGCGCAGGCACGAGCTGAAGGACAACGCGGCTTCGGGCTCGTCGAGAAGGTACAGCCCCCGACCGTCGACGTGGCTGTCGAAGGCCTGGAGAAAGCTCTCGCCGTGACTGACGTCACGGAACGCCGGATCACCGGGCTCGAACCGCCGGAACATGTCGAGAGCCGTTTCGGATCGCAGGAAGTACCCCCGGGCCGCCGTGCCCGTCAGACGCGCACCAATCGGCGTCCGGTCGAGCTTCATCACGCGCCCGAGCGCGGATTTATCGAGCGGCGACGACCACCGCGAATCGCTGCGACCGCCCCGCACGTCGACGCCCCAGGCCTCGGCCAGCGCCTCGACGACGGTCGACTTGCCGCTGCCGTTCTCACCCACGACGAACGTCACCGCGCGATCGAGAGCGAGCCCCTCGCCGATCAGCGACCGCACGACGGGCACCGTGAAGGGCCACTGGTCGCGGTCGGGGACGAGTGCCTCGGGGACTCGAACGCGCTCGACGATCACACCCTCAGCCTGTCATCCAACACCGACACCAGCCAGCACCGACACCGACTCACTCGGCGCGCGGCTCTCGGCCACGAGCCCCGAGAAGACGCGACATGCCGCTCACCTCGGGGGTGAGCGGCATGTCGTGACGTCCCGCCGATGCGGCGAAACAGAGGAGGCGCGGGGCGGTCAGGCCTCGGCCGGCGCGTCGGCCGTGGCCTCGGCCGGTGAGGTGGCCGACTCGGCCAGCACGTCGAGCGGGATCGTCGGGCAGTCGCTCCAGAGGCGCTCGAGCGCGTAGTACTGACGGTCCTCGTCGTGGAAGACGTGCGCGACGACGTCACCGAAGTCGAGCAGGACCCAACGGCCCTCGGCACGGCCCTCACGGCGGAGGGTCTTGACGCCGGCCTCGAGCATCTTGTCCTCGATCTCGCCGGCGATGGCGACCACGTTGCGTTCGCTGCGGCCGGTGGCCAGCAGGAACACGTCGGTCAGGGGCAGGGGGCCGGACACGTCGAGGGCGACGAGGTCGTCGGCCTGCTTGTCGTCGGCCGCGCGTGCGGCGATCTGCAGCAGCTCGATGGCACGAGGGGTGGCTGTCACGTGTTCCTTAGGGGGTAGGTGGTGATGCGGGCCGACCGGGGTCGGTTCGGGTGGGTCGGGCCTCAGCCCAGCACCCCGGTGGCGAAGCCACCGATGATCAAGCCGATGATACCGAGGCCCACGACGCCGCCCGAGATCCCGAGGATCAGCGGCAGGTGGTTGCCCTTGGGCTGCGACGCGGCCAGCACGACGGCGCGGGTGGACGTGTGCGTGCTGATGGCTCGGCTGGCACGGACGGGCTCGGCGTCGCTCGTTGCCTGCTCGGCGTCGCCCTGCTCGAGGATGCGGTCCATGTCGGAGTTGTCGATCCGGGCCTGCGAGCCGGTCGACGCCAAGCTGCGGGGCAGGTCGATCGAGCCCGTGATGATGATCTCGCCGGTCGCGTTGAGCGCACCGGTCACGTCGGCGACCTGGGCGTCGGTGAGGATCAGCGCGTTCTGCTGACCCGTGCTGGTGCCGAGCTGACGGCCCGGGACGGACTGCGCGTCGGGCTCGTCGGACTGGGTCGACCAGTGACCGGACGGCACGACGGGCGACGCGTCGGACTGCTCGTCACGCTGCTCGGGCGATGAACCGGAACCCGCCGGGCGCGACGCCGTCGACGCCGCGGAACGGGACGGGGCAGGAGGCGCGCTCGGCGAGCCCTGCCCGCCGCGGCCCTGCTCGTCGGACAACGCGAACGGAAAGACCGTGGGCGTCGACGTCGGCGTGGGGGTCGAGGACACCGGAGGGACCGAGGAGGCCGCACCCGTGCGACGGGGCCCCGGGGCGTCGTCCGACGCGTCGTAGTCGTCCGGTGCGGCGGACGGCACGGGGGCCGAGGCGGGGCGGACGGCTACCGGAGCCGGACCGGACGCGCCGGGCGCGGAGGCCGGACGGTCGTCGGCGGCGGGGGCGATCTCGTCGACGGTGTTGAGCGCGTCGGCCAACGGACGACGGGGTTCGGGGGCGGGGGCCTGCAGGGGCACGGGAGACGCGTCGCGGCTCTGGCTCGCGTCACGCAGCGCGCGCATCTGCCGGCGGGTCAGACCGGTGCCGGGGTCGACGACGGAACCCGGTGCGGGGGGCGGGACGTCGCGCAGCGCGGCCGACGACGGCACCGGCATCGGCACGTCACCCGTCGAGCCCGCCGCAGGGCGCGGGGCGGGCGTCGAGATTGAGGCGGGCACCACGGGCACGGCGCCGGTGATGGCCTGACCGGCCTCGCGGGCTCGCTCGAGGTCGCGGATCTGTCGCCGGGTGAGGGGCGGCTGACCGTCGGACGTGCTCATGAAACGCTCCGATACAGATGGTGCTTGGAGATGTACTGGACGACGCCGTCGGGGACCAAGTACCACACCGGAAAGTCTCGACCCACCCGGGCGCGGCAATCGGTCGACGAGATGGCCAGTGCGGGGACTTCGAGCAAGCTTACGTCGCTCTCGGGCAAACCGCTAACGCTGAGGTCGTGCCCCGGCCGGGACACGGCGACGAAGTGGGCGAGGTCCCAGAGCTCTTGGACGTCTTTCCAGTCGAGGATCTGGGCGACGGCGTCGGCGCCGGTGATGAAGAAGAGCTCGGCCGTCGGACGCAGGCGACGGATGTCGCGCAGGGTGTCGATCGTGTAGGTCGGCCCCTCGCGGTCGACGTCGACGCGGCTGACCGTGAAGGTCGGGTTCGACGCCGTGGCGATGACCGTCATGAGGTAGCGGTGCTCCGCCTCGCTGACCTCGGGTTTCATCCACGGTTGACCGGTCGGCACGAAGACGACCTCGTCGAGGTGGAACGACTGTGCGACCTCGCTGGCCGCGACCAGGTGCCCGTGGTGGATCGGGTCGAACGTGCCGCCCATGATGCCGACGCGGGGTCGCCTGACGCCCTCGCCGTCGGGCACGGTGGCGCCCGCCACGACCATCTCGCCGGCCTCGGCGGTCAGTGCTTCTCGGGGTGACCGAACTCGTCGATCGGACCGTCGTGGTGGTCGAGCTTGTTCGCCTTGCGCAGCGACCGGTTGGCGACGTCGCGGTAGCTGAAGACCACGTAGCCGAGGACGAGGAACGCGATGGCGAAGACGCCGGCGATGACCGGGGCCGGGGCGATCAGCGGTGCGAGTTCTTCGTGGGCTTCGGCGAGCAGCAGCGAGGCGTCGAGCATGGGTTCTCCCGTTCAGGCGGTGACGATCGTCGGTCAGTCTACCCGCGCACCTGGCCCTGGCCCCGCACGACCCATTTGGTGCTCGTGAGTTCGGCGAGCCCCATCGGTCCGCGGGCGTGGAGCTTCTGGGTCGAGATGCCGACCTCGGCCCCGAAGCCGAACTCGCCGCCGTCGGTGAAGCGGGTCGAGGCGTTGACCATGACGACGGCGCTGTCGACCTCGGCGAGGAACCGCTCGGCGGTCGCCAGGTCGTTGGTCACGATCGACTCGGTGTGGTGGGTCGACCACCGGGCGATGTGGGCCATGGCCTCGTCGACGTCGGCGACGACCCGGACCGCGAGGTCGAGCCCCATGTACTCGGTCGCCCAGTCGTCGTCGGTCGCCGGAACCCCGTCGGGGAAGACCTCGAGCGTCCGCTCGTCGCCGTGGATCGTCACCCCGGAGGCGCGCAGGGCACCCAGCACCGGGGGCAGCAGGCGATCCGCCGCCTCGCGGTGGACGAGCAGCGTCTCGAGCGCGTTGCACACGCTCGGGCGCTGGACCTTGGCGTTCTGCACGATGTCGACGGCCCAGCCCTCGTCGGCGCTGGCGTCGAGGAAGACGTGCACGACCCCGGCACCGGTCTCGATGACCGGCACCGTCGACTCACGGACGACGGTGTCGATCAGCTCGGCGCTGCCCCGAGGGATCAGCACGTCGACCAGCCCCCGGGCCCGCATCAGCTCACGGGCCCCCTCGCGGCCGAACTCGTCGATGGTGACGACGGCGTCGGCGGGCAGCCCCACCTCGGCCAGCGCCTCGCGCATGACCTCGACCAGCACACGGTTGGACTGCTGCGCCGCGCTGCCGCCGCGCAGGACGGCCGCGTTGCCGCTCTTCAGGGCGAGTGCCGCGATGTCGACCGTCACGTTGGGCCGGGCCTCGTAGATCGCGCCCACCACACCGAACGGCACGCGGACCTGGTCGAGCCGCAGCCCGTTCGGCAGCACCTTGCCCCGCACCGACTCGCCGACCGGGTCGACGAGCGAGGCCACGAGCTCGGTGGCCGACGCGAGCCCGGCCAGCCGACCGGAGTCCAGCCGCAGGCGGTCCTGGAGTGACGCACCGACGCCGTTCTCACGCGCGTTCGCCAGGTCGAGCTCGTTGGCCGCGACGATGCGGTCGACGTTCGCGACCAGCGCGGCGGCGACGGCCCGCAGCCCCGCGTCCTTGCGGACGGCCGTCGCGGTGGCGAGCACGCGCGAGGCGGCCTTCGCAGCGGTCAGCTTGTCGGTGAGCGACGGGGCCGGGGCATCGATGAGCGACATGCACGAAGCCTATGCGCCGCTCCCCCGTCCCGCGAGGCCGTCGACGGTCGCCTCCGGTCGCCCGGACGACACCCCGGGAGGCGCGGGTCAGGCCGGTCGCCCGCCCGCGGAACCGGCGTCCCCCGTCGCAGGTCCCGACCCCGCGCCTCCCGCCGCCTCGAAGAAGGTGCCGACCTGTTCGCCCGCGAGTGCCCGGGCGACGTTGCCGGTGCTCGTCACGAGGACGGGTGTGCCGGCCTCGGCCGCGAACCGGGCGGCCGCGACCTTCGTGCCCGCGCCTCCCGTCCCGACGCCGGCCGCGCCTGCCTCGCCGAAGGTGACCCCGGCGAGCTCGTCCCCGAAGGGCACGTCGACGATCGCGACGGCGCCGGGTTCGTGCGGCGGTCGGGTGTACAGGGCGTCGACGTCGCTGAGCAGGACGAGCGCGTCGGCACCGATCAACTGCGACACCAGCGCCGCGAGCCGGTCGTTGTCGCCGAAGCGGATCTCGTGGGTCGCGACGGTGTCGTTCTCGTTGACGATCGGCAGGATGCGCAGCTCGAGCAGGCGCTCCATGGCGCGCTGGGCGTTGCTGCGGTGGGTCGGGTTCTGCATGTCGCCGGCGGTCAGCAGCACCTGCCCGGCCACGATGCCGTAGCGGCGCAGACTCTGCTGGTACCGGTAGATGAGGACGTTCTGCCCGACCGCGGCGGCCGCCTGCTGGGTGGCGAGGTCGGTCGGACGGGAGTCGACCCGCAGGTGCGGCAGGCCCGTGGCGATGGCCCCGGACGAGACGAGCACGACCTGGGCGCCCCGACCGTACGTCGCGGCGAGGGCGTCGACCAGCGGCTCGATCTGGCCCGCGTTGTCACCGCTGATCGACGACGAGCCGACCTTGACCACGATGCGGCGGGCCGTGCCGAGGCCGGCGCGGTCGACGACGCCCCCGGTCACGCCCGCTCGTCGCCTTCGACGTCGTCGCCCTCTTTGACCAGGAACCCCTCGTCGTCGGTCCACAGGCCGGCGGCGCGTTCGCGCTGCAGCTCGGCGCGGGCCTCGGCCTTGGCGTCCATGCGCTCGAAGTATTCTTCGCGACGCTGGTTGCGGGTCGGACGGTCGTTCTGGATCAGGCGCGGGTCGGTGCCACGGGCGCTCGTCATCAGCTCGGCCGTCGAGGTGAGGGTGGGCTCCCAGTCGAAGACGATGCCGCCCTCGGGGCCGATGACGACCGTCGAACCGGCCTGCGCACCGGCCTTGAACAGGGCGTCCTCGACGCCGATGGCGTTGAGCCGGTCGGCGAGGTAGCCCACGGCCTCTTCGTTGTTGAAGTCGGTCTGCACGACCCAGCGCTCGGGCTTCTGGCCCAGGATGCGGTACACGTTGCCGTAGGTTCCGCCCTCGACCCTGATGACGAAGGGCTTCTCGTTGACGGCGCGGGGGCGCATGACGATGCGAGGAGGCGCGGGGCGGGCCGCGATCTCGGCTCGGCTGGCCTCGACGACGTCGGCCAGGGCGAAGGACAGGTTGCGCAGGCCCTCGTGGCTCACGGCGGAGATCTCGAAGACGCGGTAGCCGCGGGCCTCGAGCTCGGGCGTGACGAAGTCGGCCAGCTCGCGACCGTCGGGCACGTCGACCTTGTTCAGCGCGATCAGTTGCGGGCGGTCGAGCAGCGGCTTCTGGCCGTCGGGGACGGGATAGGCCTCGAGTTCGCGCAGGATGACGTCGAGGTCGGTCAGCGGGTCGCGGCCGGGGTCGAGGGTCGCGCAGTCGAGGACGTGCAGCAGCGCCGAGCAGCGCTCGACGTGGCGCAGGAACTCGAGCCCGAGTCCCTTGCCCTCGCTGGCACCCTCGATCAACCCGGGGACGTCGGCGACCGTGTAGCGCGTGTCGCCCGACTCGACGACGCCGAGGTTGGGGTGCAGCGTCGTGAAGGGGTAGTCGGCGATCTTCGGCTTCGCGGCCGAGAGGGCCGCGACGAGGCTCGACTTGCCGGCCGACGGGTAGCCCACCAGGGCGATGTCGGCGACGACCTTGAGTTCGAGCAGCACGTCCCCGGCCCAGCCGGGGGTGCCGAGCAGGGCGAAGCCGGGGGCCTTGCGCTTGGTGGACGAGAGGGCCGCGTTGCCCAGGCCGCCGATGCCGCCCTCGGCGGCGACGTAGCGCATTCCGGGCTCGACCATGTCGATCAACTCGGTGCCGTCGGCGGACTTGACGACCGTGCCCACGGGCACGACGAGTTCGAGGGTCTCGCCGTTGGTGCCGGCACGGTGGTCTCCCATGCCGAAGCCGCCGTTGTCGCTGGACCGGTGCGGAGCACGGTGGAACCCGAGCAGCGTCGTGACGCCGGTGTCGCTGACGATCACGACGTCACCGCCGTGACCGCCGTTGCCGCCGTCGGGGCCGGCCAGCGGCTTGAACTTCTCGCGCTTGACGGACACGCAGCCGTTGCCGCCGTTGCCGGCGCGGAGGTGGAGGGTCACTTGGTCGACGAATGTGGCCATGAGGTGCTTGATCTCTTTGTCTGTGCGTGCCGGTGCGAGCTGCCCGGGTCAAACACGTCTGGGGCGAGCAGGATGCTCGCCCCAGACGGTGCGACCCGCGAGGGCCGCCGATGCGGGTCGTGTGCCGACGCCGCGTGGTCGTGCTAGACCGTCGTCGTCGCGGAGGCGACGATGTTGACGACCTTGCGGCCGCCCTTGGCGCCGAACTCGACCGAACCGGGGGCGAGGGCGAAGAGGGTGTCGTCGCCGCCACGGCCGACGTTGACGCCGGGGTGGAAGTGGGTGCCGCGCTGGCGGACGATGATCTCGCCGGCGAGGACGACCTGGCCGCCGAAGCGCTTCACGCCGAGGCGCTGTGCGTTCGAGTCACGACCGTTGCGGGTGGACGATGCGCCCTTTTTGTGTGCCATGTGTTCTCAGCCCCTGGTTCAGTTGATCGAGGTGATCTTGACGCGGGTCAGGTCGGCACGGAAGCCCATGCGACGCTTGTAACCGGTCTTGTTCTTGTAGTTCTGGATGACGATCTTCGGGCCGCGCAGGTCGTTCAGCACCTCGGCGGTGACGGTGATCTTCGCCAGCTCGTCGGCGGCCGAGATGACCGTGTCACCGTCGACGTGCAGCACGGCGGGAAGGGTGATGGCGTCGCCTTCGGCGGCCTTGAGACGGTCGAGGGTGACGATCGTGCCGACCTCGACCTTCTCCTGCCGACCACCGGCGCGCACGACTGCGTAGACCATGTCTGTTCCTTAAGATTCGTGGGGTGTCCGGCGCGACGCGACCTCGAGCCTGCGCGCACCAACCGCCCATCGTACAGGGGGCCGCGGGGGCCGTCAACGCGTCCGCCGGCCGGCCCTGCGCCTCCTCCGTTCGGGGACTCGTGCGCCCGAGGGCGGGCCGACGACTACCATCCAGGGCGTGATCCTGATCGACGAGGCCGTGTGGCCGGCCCACGACACCCTGTGGGCACACCTGGTGAGCGACGACTCCTACGACGAGTTGCACGCCTTCGCCGCGCGTCACGGCATCCCCCGCCGGGGGTTCGACCACGACCACTACGACGTGCCCGAGTCACGACGGGCCGAATTGATCGCCGGGGGCGCCGTCGCCGTGACGGGCCTCGACCTGGCCCGACGTCTCGAGCGCAGCGGACTCCGGGTGTCCCAGCGGATCAAACGCGGCCTGACGGCCTGAGCCACCCGTCCACCCGTGCGCTTCCGCCCCGGCGCGGTCACCAGGTCGTGTCGAAGCCCTCGTAGCTGGCCACGACGGCGCCCGAGGCGATGTCGACGATCGTGGTGGTGACCCCGTCGGCCACGGGGTCGATCGTGTACGAGTAATCCGTCGGCGTCGTCGCGTCCCCGACCGACTGGACCGCGAGGTACTGCCCGTTCGGGGAGACGTCGAAGCCCTCGACCACTCCGGATGCGCTCGGGGGCTGCCAGAGCGTCCGCGACGTGGTGCCGTCGTCGGCGACGACGAGCGTGCGGTACGTCAGTCCGTCGTCGGAGGGCACCGACACCTGCTGCACGACGTGGTCGGAGTCGAGGGCCACGAGGGGGCCGGCGAACGGGAGGACCCCGTCGACCGGGGCGGGCGCCCGGGGGCGCTCGTCCCCCGTGGCGAGGTCGACGACCATGGACGCGATCGCCGACGCGGCGATCAGGGTCGTGCCGTCGAGCGAGACGCCCTGCAACAGCGAGTACGTGCCGACCGGCCGGACCGGGTCGACTCCCGACAGGTCGATCACGCTCACCGAGTCGTCGACGGCCTGGACGACGACGACGTCCTCACCCGGCACGAAGGCCCAGTCGGTCGGTTCGACGGGCTGCCCGGACAGGCCGAGGACCGGGGACACCGCCCGCTGCCCCTGCAACGGCAGCGTGTAGAGCGTCTCGACGTCCGAGTCCGTGGGACGGAACGAGAACGCCAGCGTCGTGGTGGCTCGATCGGCGGCGAAGCGCGTGATCAGGCCCGGCCGGTCGGGCACGGGCAGGGTCTCGACGGCGGCCCCGTCGAGCGACACGAGGCTGAGGCTGCTCTGCGCCCCGTCGTCCGTGACGACCGCGACCGCCGAGTCGAACACCTCGTAGGCCTGGATGCGCGGCGCCGACCAGACGGTCGTGCGGTCCGAGCCCCGCAGCCCGGCTCGTTCGATGCGGTCGTCGGCCCCGCCCGTGCCTCGCACGAGCCGGTACAGCGTCGCCGGGGGCGTGCTGAACCGCGCCTCCAGGGTCGAGGTCTGTCGTTGGTAGACGCTCGAGACGCCGCCGATGCGGACGTGGTAGTCGGTGTCGTAGGCGAGCCGGCCGGTGAAGGTCACCGCGACCACGTCGCCCGAGGTCTGCACCGTGAACGCGGCCGCGGGCGTCACGACCACCTGCGACGCGTCGACGTGGGCGAGCGCCTGGTTGGCGAACACCCGCAGTTGTTGGCCGGGGCGCTCGACCACGGCCGTCGTGTCGACCTGCGTCTCGCCCGCCTTCGGGCCCTGGAAGTAGGTCAGCCCGACGAAGGCGGCGCAGAGCACCGCGAGGACGGTGACGACGGCGATCCATCGCGTGCGCCACCGGGCGCCGGCCTCACGGGCGTCCTCCTCGGTGAGGAACACGGGGTCGGAGGCGAACGGGTCGGGCGTGGCCCCTCCCGTCGTGCCCCGGCCCCGCCCGCCCTCAGTAGAGGTACGGGTCACTGGGCTGTCCCACGGTCGTGACGTCGTCGGGCACGAGGGCGACGGGGTCCTGGCTCGAGCTGCTGCGGTTGGTGTCGAAGCCACCCGTGACCTCGACCCAGTCGTCTGCGGCGACCTGGTCCTGCCACCCCGGCAGGTAGACCGGGACGCCGACGGGCTGGGCGTCGACCGCGCAGCACGTGATGACGAAACGCGAGACGTAGAACACGTCGTCGGGATCGGTGTCGGACGGCGTGACGAAGCCGACCACGTCCGCGGTCTTGCCCTCGTAGAAGGCGAGGTCGGTCGTCTGCCTCAACAGGCCGGCCCAGTCGAGGACGCTGAACGACCGGTAGGCATCCGAGGAGGCGCCGGTCGCGTCGGCCACGGTCGTACGGTCGAGCGCCGCGGTCGACGAGTTCACGTCGCGCTGGCCGGCCGTGGCGCTGGTCAAGGTGGCCGGGGGCAGGGCGACGACGGCGATCGCGACGGCGGCGGTGACGGCCACGCCCACCGAGAAGGCGAGGCGGCGGGCTCCCGTGGCGACCGGTCGGCGGCGGCGCGGACGGAGCCCGTCCTCGACCGCGGGCACCTCGGCCGCGTCGAGACGTCCGTCGTGGTCGTGGTCGTGGTCATGGCCGGCGTCGTGGTCGTGGCCGTCGTGGGGGTCGTCACCCCGGACGGGCGAGAACGCCAGAGTGGCCAGCGACAACGTCATGCCGATGATGATCATCACCACCGTGAAGACGTCGTACCGGGGGTGGATGTACAGCACGAGCTGACCGGTCGCGGCGAGCCAGAGGGTGGCGACGCCGACGACGAGCGTCAGCAGCACCCCCTGCCAGCGGTCGAGCAGTCGGCGCCAGGGGCGAGGAGCAGGGCTAGGCGACATAGTTGACCACCAGTCCGATCGCGGCACTGGTCAGGGCCACCACGAGGGTGACCTGCCCGAGCACCTTGGGTGTGTAGGTCGTCCGCAGCAGGGCCAGCATCTTGACGTCGATGATGGGGCCGAAGACGAGGAAGGCGGCGATGCCGCCGGGCATGAACGTCGAGGCGAACGGCAGCACGAAGAACGCGTCGACGTTCGAACAGATCGAGATGACGAAGGCCAGCACCATCATCGCCAGCACCGACCAGACCGGGTTGCTGCCGAGCGTGACGAGCACCGAGCGCGGAACGATCGTCTGGATCGCGCCCGCGATGGCCGCGCCGATGAAGAGCGCGGGCATCATGGTCGACATCTCGCGGCGGAACAGGTCGACGCTCTTCGCCGTGCGACCCCGCCCGTGCGCATGGCCGTCGTCGACCCGGCACTCGGCCGCGAACGAGGAGGTCAGCAGGCTCTGCTGGTTCGGGTGCTTGCTGAACAGCCAGCCGATCAGGTTCGCGATGACGAAGCCGCCGATCAACCGGGCCACGAGGATGCCGTCGTCCCACCCGAACGCCTGGTGCGTGGTGATGATGGTGATCGGGTTGAGGATCGGTGCCGCGAGCAGGAAGGTCATCGACTCGGACACCGTGAAGCCCTTGAGCACGAGCCCCCGCGCCAAGGGCACGTTGCCGCACTCGCAGACGGGCAGGAACATGCCGAGGAACGAGATGACCGCGCGACGGGGCAGCCCTCGCTTCGGCAGCCACGACGAGAAGAACGCCTGCGGCAGCCACTCCTGCACGATGATCGACAGGACGATGCCGAGCAGGACGAACGGCATCGACTCGACGATGACGCTGATGGTCAGCGTGACGAAGTCCTGCAGCGCGTTCGGCAGCAGGCCCGGGCCGAGGAGGGGCGAGGCGAGGCGGACCGCCACGAGCACGGCGAGCACGAGCCCACCGGCCACGAGCAGCGGGACGCGGGACGGCGCCCGGCGCGCACGACGTCCGACGCCGTGCCCGGCGTGCTCGGTGCGCTCCCGGACGGGAGCGCTCACCGGTCGTCCCCGCTCGGCTCGGCGGGGGGCGCGAAGCGCGACCAGTCGTCCGGCGCGGGGGTCGGGTGCGCCGGTACGACGGGACGCTCGGGCGGGGCGACGGGGGCCGAGGGCCCCGCGGCGGCGACCGTCGGGACGCGGGTGAGCCGGTCGTCCGAGACGGCAGGAGGCGCGGTGCGGTCGTCCACGTCGGCCGCGTCGGCCTCCGCCTCGGCCTCGGCGTCCCGGGGCCCGGGCTCGACCGCCCAGACCTCGTCACCGTCGCCGCCGCCCAGCCAGAGTCGGGCGAGCACGGCACCGGCGACGAGCAGGGCCGTGTCGACGATGCCGGCCGACAGCGGGATGGTCGTCAGGTAGAGGGCGAGGTTCACCCAGGTGCCGCCGTCGATCGAGAGGACGATGCCCGGGACGATGCCGACGACCGCCAGCGCGATCGTCCCGACGCCGCCCGCGACGACCGCGTGGCGGACCACCGTCCGGAGGTCGGACCGGGGTGTCAGCGGCTTCGTCGCGGCGAGCACGGCGAACGAGGCGACGTAGAACGGGAACGGGTAGAGCACGAAGCTGCCGAGGAACTGTCCGACCGGCGTCGCGACGAACCCGCTGGGGAACGCCGTCACCGAGAAGCCGACCGCCGACCCGACGAGTGCGACGAGCCCGAGGGCGAAACGGGCCACCAGGACGACGGCGAGGGCCGTGCCCGCCATGAGCAGGCGCTCGCGCCCCTCGGGCCCCGAGGCCGCGACGGACGCAGCCCGGAACCTCGACCTGACGGTCGGGGTTCCGGGCTGGGTCAGAGGCACGAGGTCACCCTAGACGACTCACAGATCGTCGGAGCTGACCCCCACGCCGAGGATGAACGGACCGGACTCGCCGGACGTCGTCGGCTCGGCCGGAGCCGCCGCGGTCGTGCCCTGGCTGGAGGCGCGGCGCGAGCGCGAACGCCCCTGTCCGGGCTGCTTCGGCTCGGGCAACGCACCCAACACCGAGTCGAGCAGCTGCTCGGCGTCCTGGCTGCTGATGCGACGCGGCTCACGACGCGTGGTGGCGACAGGGATGTCGAGGATCGCGACCGTGGCGTCCGGGGTCGAGACCGTGGCCGACGAGCGGCGACGCTCCGTGGTCTTGGCGACCGGCGCCTCCGTGGGTTCGTCGACGGGTGCGGCCACGGCAGCCGCCGGAACCGACCGCTCGGCCGGGGCGGCCGCGGGGACCTCGATCACACCGGCGCGCGAGTCGGCGGGAGCCGACTCGGAGGGCGTCGACTCGCCGGCGTCCTCGCCGGTCTCGCGCGCGGCACGTGACGAACCACGGCGACCCTTGCGGCCCGAACGCCCGCGACGGCCTTCGTCCGCCTGGTCACCGGCTGCCTCGGCGACCGGCTCGGCCTTCGTGGCGCTCGCGGCGGCGGCGTCGATGGCGGCCTCGACGGCCGCCGCGGCCTGGCTGGCCGCGTCGTCGTCCTTGCCGCCGCCTTCTTCGGCGTGGGCGATGGTGCTCGCCGCGATGCGCGAGAGGGCGTTCTTCACGTCGTCGGTGATGGCGTGGGTGCCCGTCGTGGGGTGTGCCCCACCGGTCGGCGCCGAGGGGCCGCCGCGACCGGACTGCGGCCCGGTGCCGGCACCGGAGCCCGTGTTGTGGCCGTTGCCGCCCGACTTGCCGGGCCCACCGGCCTGGCCGCCACGTCGACGGTCGCCCTGCTGGCCGCCCTTGCGGGGCTGTTGTTCTTGGACGCGCGCGGCACTGCCGGCCTCGGAGAACGACTCGGCCAGGCCGAGTCCCAACTTCTTGCGCGTCATCTGGACGAGCCCGAGCGACGTGACCTCGGCCACCTGGTGCTTGGTGCGGTCGCGGCTGAGGCACTCGACCAGGCGACGCAGCACGAGGTCACGGTTGGACTCGAGCACCATGTCGATGAAGTCGACGACGATGATGCCTCCGATGTCGCGCAGACGCAGCTGACGGACGATCTCTTCGGCGGCCTCGAGGTTGTTCTTCGTGACCGTCTCTTCGAGGTTGCCGCCCGAGCCGACGAACTTGCCGGTGTTGACGTCGACGACGGTCATCGCCTCGGTGCGGTCGATGACGAGCGAACCGCCCGAGGGCAGCCAGACCTTGCGGTCGAGCGCCTTCTCGATCTGCTCGTTGAGGCGGTACTCGTCGAACGCGTCCTTGTCGCCCTCGTAGCGCTTGACGCGGTCCATGAGGTCGGGCGCCACGGCCGACAGGTAGGACTGCAGCGTCTCGAAGGCCTCGTCGCCGTCGATGACCATCTCGTGGAAGTCCTCGTTGAAGACGTCGCGCACGATCTTGATGAGCAGGTCGGGCTCGGAGTGCAGCTGGTTCGGGGCGTTGCCCGCCGCGACCTTCTTCTCGATGTCGGCCCACTGGTTCGTGAGGCGCTTGACGTCGAGGGTCAACTGCTCTTCGGTCGCGCCCTCGGCCGCGGTGCGCACGATGACGCCGGTGTTCTCGGGCAGGGCCTCTTTGAGGATCTTCTTGAGGCGCGCACGCTCGGTGTCGGGCAGCTTGCGGCTGATGCCGTTCATCGAGCCGTTGGGCACGTACACGAGGTAGCGTCCCGGCAGCGAGATCTGGCTCGTGAGACGAGCACCCTTGTGGCCGACGGGGTCCTTCGTGACCTGGACGAGCACGCGGTCGCCGGGCTTGAGGGCCAGCTCGATGCGACGGGGCTGGTTGCCGGTCGACAGGGAGTCCCAGTCGACCTCGCCCGAGTAGAGGACGGCGTTGCGGCCACGTCCGATGTCGACGAACGCGGCCTCCATGCTGGGCAGCACGTTCTGCACGCGACCGAGGTAGACGTTGCCGATGAGCGACACGTTCTGCGCCTTGGCGACGTAGTGCTCGGCCAGCGTGCCGTCCTCCATGACGCCGATCTCGATGCGGTCGCCCGACGAGCGGACGATCATCTTGCGATCGACGCTCTCGCGACGGGCGAGGAACTCGGCCTCGGTGATGACGGTGCGGCGGCGTCCGGCGTCGCGGCCGTCGCGGCGGCGCTGCTTCTTCGCCTCGAGACGCGTCGAACCCTTGATTCGCTGCGGCTCGGTGATGAGCTCCGCCTGTCGCGGGGCACGGTCGCGGTCGCGACCGCGGGTCTCGGAGTCGCGCTCCTCGCGGTCCTGCGAGCGGCCGCGCTGACGACGGCGCGAGGCGGGCTGCTGCTCGCGCTCGTCGCGCTCGTCGCGGTCGTCGCGCTCGTCGCGCTCGTCGTCGCCGTCGTCGTCCCACGAGTCGTCGCGGTCGTAGCGGTCGTCACGGTCGTCCCGCTGTCGTCGACCGGGGCGTGCCGGCAGGACGGTGATCTCGGGCGCGTGGAAGATCAGCGACGTGGTCGTCAGGTTCGCCGGGATCGGCGACCCGGACGACTCGTCGGTCGACGCGTCGTCGGCCTGGGCCGGCTGGGTCGCCGCGGCGACGAACGCCTCGGCGACGGCGTCGGTCGCGTTCTGCTCGGAGGTCGGGGCCTGGGCCGCGACCTGCTCGTCGGTGGTCTCGGTCTCGTGGGTCACGGGTGATGCCTCCTGGGCGTCGTCTGTCGTCCGGACGGGTGAAGGGAGTGCTGCTCGCTGCGCGTCGGGGGTCGCCGCCGGGGCGGCGTCGACCGCCGCCTGGCGAGCCCTGAGGCCTGCGAACAATCCCCTTCTCTTCTTCGGACGTCCGTCGTTGTCTGTGTTGTCGTTCACCACTTGCGGTGCGCTCCTCGCCCCGCCGAGGCCATGCCGTCGGCAGGAATTCTCGTGTCGTGGTCGGGCGGTGACGTCGCACCTGCCCCTGACCACCGCGCCCTCTCACGGCGCGCCTTGTCGGACACGTCACGTTCGGTCATCCGGGGTGTCGACCGACCTGCGGTCGTCGCCCTCGATGTCGTTCGTCGACGTGCTGTTCTTCGTGTCGCCTTGCTGGTTCGGAACTGGCCATCCGACGATGAGCGCCTGCGCTCTGGCCCGGTTTCGGCTCGACCTCGTCGAGAACGCGATCTCTCGCGTGACGACGACGGCCGGCAGTGCCCGGTAAGCCTGGATCTCGGGGCCTGGGCCCCACGACTGGCTCGATTATCGCACGCCCAGGCCGGTGCGGGGTCAAAGCGGACGCCCCGACGGCCCGTGCGATACTGCTCACCGTGACCGTCGAGACGCCTCGGGCCGTGACCCTGCCCACCGGCCGCACCCCGTTCGTGGCCGCCGTGCTGCTGATCGTCGCCGGCCTCGGCGGCCTGGTGGGGGCCTTCGCCCTCACCCTCGACAAGTTCCGGCTGCTCGAGAACCCGGGCGCGGCGCTCGGCTGCGACGTCAACCCGTTCGTGGGCTGCTCGCCGGTCATCAACAGCTGGCAGGCCTCGCTCTTCGGCTTCCCCAACCCGATCCTCGGCCTGATCGGCTTCGCCGCCCCCGTGGCGGTGGGTCTCGGCCTCCTCGCCGGTGCCCGCTTCGCCCGGTGGTTCTGGCTGGCGTTCAACCTCGGGCTGCTGCTCGCCTGGGTCTTCGTCACCTGGCTATTCACGCAGACGGTCTTCGTCATCGGGGCGCTCTGCCCGTGGTGCATGCTCGTCTGGCTCTTCACCATCCCGCTGTTCTGGGTCTTCACGGTGTGGGGCGCGGCTCGCGGCGTCACCGTCCCCGAGGGGCCGCTCCAGCGGGCGGCGGCACGGTTCCTCCCGTACTCGTGGGTCCTGCCGGTGCTCAACTACATCGTCGTCGCCACGACCATCGTCGTCGTGTTCCCGCTGCTGCTGCCGACGCTGTTCGGCTGACCCGCCCCTCCTCTCGTCCCGGGGCGGCCGACCCCCGCGACGTCCGTCGCGCTCAGGCTGCTCCCAGCAGATTCGAGGACGACCTCGCCAGTCTGGTCGGACGACCACCGAGCCACGACGAGGACTGATGACGCCACCCACCGACTCCCCCGCCAGCAAGAAGGAACGCCGAGAGGCGGCCCGCGAGAAGGCCCGCATCACCCGTGAGGCCGAGGCCCGTCGGCGCCGACGCAACAAGTGGCTCCTGCAGGGCGGCCTGGTGGTCGGCGTGGTGGCGGTCCTCGCGATCGTCGCGCTCGTCATCACGCAGTCGATCAAGCCGGCCGGTCCCGGCCCCGCCAACATGGCGAGCGACGGTCTCGTGCTCGAGGGGTCGAACGGCGCCGTCACCGCCGTGCCGAGCGGGGCCCTCGCGGCCGACGCGACGCCGACCCCGGCCCCGAGTGCGACCGGCGACGTGCCGTCGATCGTGGTCTACCTCGACTACATGTGCCCGTTCTGCGGCCAGTTCGACACGACGAACGCCCAGCAGCTCGACGAGGCCGTCTCGAGCGGCGCCGCCACCCTGGCGATCCACCCCATCGGGTTCCTCGACAACGCCTCGCAGGGCAGCCGGTACTCGACGCGCGCCGCCAACGCCTTCGCCTGCGTCGCGAACCACGAGCCCGACAAGGCGCTCGACGTCAACACGGCCCTGTTCGCGCAACAGCCCGAGGAGAACACCCGGGGTCTGACGAACGACGAGCTCGTCACCCTGGTTCAGGGTGCCGGGGCGACCGACGAGCAGATCCCGTCGTGCATCAAGGGGGGCGACTTCGAGGACTGGGTCGCCTCGGCCACCCAGCGGGCGTTGAACGACCCGATCCCGAACTCGTCGCTCGACAAGCTCGCGAGCACCCCGCTCGTCCTGGTGAACGGCCAGCAGTACCAGGGCTCGCTGACCGATGCGAGCACCTTCGCGCAGTTCGTCGCCGAGGTGCAGAACGGCGCCCCGACCGGCGACACCAGCACGGGCGAGACCGGTGGCTCGACGGCGACGCCGACCCCCTGACGACGCGACCCGTCGACACGACCGAGCCCGCGCCTCCTGATGGACTCAGGAGGCGCGGGCTCGGTGGTCTCCGGCGTCACGCCGGCGGGTGGCTCAGAACCAGAGGGCCAGCTCGCGCGCGGCGCTCTCGGGGCTGTCGCTGCCGTGCACCAGGTTCTGCTGGACCTTCAAGCCCCAGTCGCGGCCGAGGTCGCCACGGATCGTGCCGGGGGCCGCGGTCGTCGGGTCGGTCGTGCCGGCCAGCGAGCGGAAGCCCGCGATGACGGCGTCGCCCGCGATGCGCAGCGCGACGGTCGGGCCGCTCTGCATGAACTCGACGAGGGGCTCGTAGAACGGCTTGCCCACGTGCTCCTCGTAGTGCTTCGCGAGCAGGTCGCGGTCGGCCTGCACGAGGCGGACGTCGACGAGCGAGTACCCCTTGGCCTCGATGCGGCGCAGGATCTCGCCGGTCAGGCCGCGGGCGACGCCGTCGGGCTTGACGAGGACGAGTGTTTCTTCGAGATCGGACATTGCTCCTCTTTCGGTGGGTGGCGGATGGCTCGCGGGCGGTCGCCCGGAGGACGGGTCGGGGGGTCTCGGCTCAGGCCACGTCGCCGGGGGCGTCGCGCAGCCGGGCGGCGTTCATGCGGTCGAGCTGCGTGCCCTTGACCAGGCAGTAGGTCCAGATGGCGACGAACAGGGCGGCCACGACGAACATGACCGGATCGAGGAACCCACAGGCCACGAGACCCAGCTGGACGAGCCAGCCGAGGGCGACGCCCCACCGCCAGCGCAGGGTCTGCGAGATCAGCAGCGTGAGGACGATCGCGGCGAGGCCTCCGCCCCAGGCGACGCCGGCCGGCAGCAACTGCCGCCCGAAGACCACGAGGGTGACGAAGAACAGCGTCATCGCCTCGAGCACGAGGACGATCGAGAGCAGGCTCTCGGCCGCCCCGCGGCGTCGACGGGGGCGCGGCGCGCGTCCGCCGGCTCCGGCTCCGGCGGGAGGCGGTGCCGTCGTCACGAGAGCCCCTCGGGCTGCTGCGAGAGGGCGATGACGTCGCCGACCAGCGTGATCGAACCCGTCACGACGACGCCGCCGGGCTCGTCGCCCTCGACCTCGTCGGCCAGGTCGCGCGCCGTGCGCAGGGCCGCCACGAGGTCGGTCTCGACGACGACGCGGTCGGCACCCACGACGCCCACCGCGATGGCGGCGAGCTCGTCGGCGTCGATCGCCCGGTCGGACTGCGAGCTCGTCACGACGAACTGGGTGACCGTGGGCGCCAGGGCGCGGACGATGCCCGCGGCGTCCTTGTCGGCCAGCACGCTGAGCACCGCGACGACGCCGCCGAACTGGAAGTAGTCGTCGAGCGCCTTGGCGAGGGCGCGGGCGCCGTGCGGGTTGTGCGCCGCGTCGACCAGGATCGTCGGCTCGTTGGCGACGATCTGCAGACGGCCGGGCGACGTCGCACTCGCGAGTCCCTCGGCGAGCACCTCGTGGTCGAGCGGCTGCGACCCGCCGCCGAGGAAGGACTCGACGGCCGCGACCGCGACGGCCGCGTTCTGGGCCTGGTGGTCTCCGAACTGCGGCAGCAGCAGATCGTCGTAGCGGCCCGCGAGCCCGCGGATCGTGACGACCTGGCCGCCGACCGCGACGGTGGTCGACTCGACGCCGAAGGCGGTGCCCTCGACCGCGAGCGACCCCTCGCTCAACTCGACGGCACGTTCGAGTTCGACCAGGGCTTCGGAGGTCTGCGACGCCGAGACCACGGCGGCCGTGGGCTTGACGATCCCGGCCTTCGTGCGGGCGATCTCGGCCACGGTCGAGCCGAGACGGTTCTGGTGGTCGAGGGCGATGGGGGTGAAGACGGCGACCTGGCCGTCGGCCACGTTCGTGCTGTCCCATTCGCCCCCCATGCCGACCTCGAGCACGACCACGTCGGCCGGAGCGTCGGCGAAGCAGGCGAAGGCGAGCACCGTCAGGGCCTCGAAGAAGGTCAGGGCGGGGTCGCCCGAGGCCTCGAGGTCGGTGTCGACCATGGTCAGGTAGGGCTGGATGTCGTCCCAGTTGGCGACCAGGCGCTCGTCGCTGATCGGCTCGCCGTCGACGACGATGCGCTCGTTGAGGTGCACGAGATGCGGGCTCGTCATGAGCCCGGTGCGCAGGCCGTGCGCCCGCAGGATGCTCTCGATCATCCGGCTGGTCGACGTCTTGCCGTTCGTGCCGGTGAGGTGGATGACCGGGTAGGCCCGCTGCGGGTCACCCAGCAGTTCGACGGCGCGCCGGGTCGGCTCGAGCCGGGGCTGCGGGGCCTGCTCGCCGATGCGTGCCAGCAGCTCGTCGTGGACGCGCCGCGCGCCGGCTGCGAACTCGCCTCCCTGCTCGTCGGCGGGGTCGCCCTGACGGTCGTTCTTCTTCGGGGTCATGCGCGTCGTACCTCCACGACGACGGCCGAGCCGGGGCCCGATCCGACGACGGTCTTCTCGGGCCTGTCGCCGACGCCCTCGTGGACGTCGACGATCAGCTCGGTGGTCAGGGTCTCGCGAGAGATCAGCTCGCGGTGTGCCTCGACGGCGGCGGCCGCGGCGGCGTCGGTCGTGAGCGTCGTCGTGATGCGGTCGGACACGTCGAGGTCGGCGACCTTGCGGGCCTGCTGGACGGCGCGGACGACGTCGCGAGCCAGGCCCTCGGCCTCGAGCTCGGGCGTCGTCGCGGTGTCGAGCAGCACGAAGCCGCCGTCACCGACGAAGGCGAGGGCGCTCGACGCGTCCGCGACCGCCAGCTCGAGGGTGAACTCCCCCGGCAGCAGCTCGACGCCGCCGACGACGACGTTCTCGCCCGCGGGCTGCCAGTCGCCCTTCTTCGCCGCGGGGATGACCTGCTGCACCTGCTTGCCGATGCGGGGACCCGCGGCCCGGGCGTTGACTGTGAGCTTGCGGGTGACTCCGTACTCGCCGAGGCTCTCCTCGGTCAGGCGGGTCACGACGACCCGCTTGACGTTGAGTTCGTCACGCACAATGTCGGCGAACGCCTCGAGGCCTGCCGGGTCGGGCGTGACGACCGTCAGACGGGCCAGCGGCAGACGGACGCGCAGCCCCTGGGACTTGCGCAGCGCCAGACCGCTCGACGCGACGGCGCGGACGGCGTCCATCGCGGTCACGAGAGCGTCGTCGGCCGGGAACGCCGAGGCGTCGGGCCAGTCGGTCAGGTGCACCGAGCGCCCCCCGGTGAGGCCCTTGTAGACCTCGTCAGCGACGAGCGGGGCGAGCGGGGCCGCGACCCGTGTGAGCGTCTCGAGCACCGTGAAGAGGGTGTCGAACGCGTCGACGTCGTCGCCCGACCAGAACCGGTCGCGCGAGCGTCGGACGTACCAGTTGGTCAGCACGTCGGCGAAGTCACGCAGCGTCGCGGTGGCCCGCGGCGTGTCGAGGGCGTCGAGCGCGGCCTCGACGTCGGACACCAGGAGGCGCGTCTTCGCGAGCAGGTAGCGGTCGAGGACGTCGCTCGAGTCGGTTCGCCACTGCGCGTCGTGACCGGGGGCGGCATGCCGACCCGCGCCTCCGGACGCGGCGTTGGCGTAGAGCGAGAAGAAGTACCAGGTGCTCCACAGCGGCAGCAGGAACTGTCGGACGCCCTCGCGGATGCCCTCTTCGGTGACGACGAGGTTGCCGCCGCGGATCACCGAGCTCGACATGAGGAACCAGCGCATGGCGTCGGCCCCGTCGCGGTCGAACACCTCGCTGACGTCCGGGTAGTTGCGCAGGCTCTTCGACATCTTCTGACCGTCGGAGCCGAGCACGATGCCGTGGCTGATGACGTTCGAGAAGGCCGGGCGGTCGAACAGCGCGGTGGACAGCGTGTGCAGCGTGTAGAACCAGCCGCGGGTCTGACCGATGTACTCGACGATGAAGTCGGCAGGGCTGTGCTCGTCGAACCACTGCTGGTTCTCGAACGGGTAGTGCACCTGGGCGAACGGCATCGAACCGCTGTCGAACCAGACGTCGAGGACGTCCTCGATGCGGCGCATGGTGCTCTGCCCCGTCGGGTCGTCGGGGTTCGGGCGGGTGAGCTCGTCGATGAAGGGGCGGTGCAGGTCGGGCTCGCCGTCGGCGTTCAGCGGAAGTCGACCGAAGTCGGCCTCCATCTCGGCCAGCGAGCCGTAGACGTCGACGCGCGGGTAGGCGGGGTCGTCGCTCTTCCACACCGGGATCGGTGAACCCCAGTAGCGGTTGCGCGAGATCGACCAGTCGCGGGCGTTGCCGACCCACTTGCCGAACTGGCCGTCCTTGACGTTGTCGGGCACCCAGGTGATCTGCTGGTTCAGCTCGCCCATGCGGTCGCGGAACTCGGTGACGCGGACGAACCAGCTCGACACGGCCTTGTAGATCAGGGGATTGCGGCAGCGCCAGCAGTGCGGGTAGCTGTGCTCGTAGCTGGCGAGGCGCACCAGGCGACCGTCGGCACGGAGGCGCTGCACGAGCGGCTTGTTGGCGTCGAAGACCTGCAGGCCGGCGACGCCCAGCTCGTCGAACATCGGCAGGAAGCGCCCACCGTCGTCGACCGAGACGATGACGGGGATGCCGGCGGCGGCGCAGACCAGCTGGTCGTCCTCGCCGTAGGCCGGGGCCTGGTGGACGATGCCGGTGCCCTCGCCGGTGGCGACGTAGTCCGCGACCAGGATGCGCCAGGCGTTCTCGGTGCCCCAGGCCTCGGTGTCGGCGTAGAGGTCCCAGATGCGGTCGTACTCGACGCCCTCGAGCTCGGCACCGGTGAAGGTCGCGGTGACGGCGGACTGGGCGGCCTCGGCGGATTCGTAGCCCAGGTCGCGGGCGTAGGCGGCGAGCGTGTCGGCCGCGAGCAGGAACACGCTGCCGGTGAGCAGCTCTTGGTCGCCGGTGCGCTCGCCCGGCAGCAGGGCGTGCGGCACGGCGACGTAGTCGATGGCCGGCCCCACGGCGAGCGCCATGTTGGTCGGCAGGGTCCACGGGGTGGTCGTCCAGGCGAGGGCCTCGACGCCGGTCAGGCCGAGCGCCTCGGCCTTGGCGCCGACGAGCGGGAAGGCGACCGTGACCGTCTGGTCCTGGCGGCTCTTGTAGACGTCGTCGTCCATGCGCAGCTCGTGGTTCGACAGGGGGGTCTGGTCGTGCCAGCAGTAGGGCAGCACGCGGAAGCCCTCGTAGGCGAGCCCCTTGTCATGCAGCTGCTTGAAGGCCCAGACGACGCTCTCCATGTAGTCGACGTCGAGGGTCTTGTAGTCGTCGTCGAAGTCGACCCAGCGCGCCTGACGGGTGACGTACTGCTGCCACTCGTCGGTGTACTGCAGCACCGACTTGCGGGCGGCGGCGTTGAAGACGTCGATGCCCATGTCGTCGATCTCGTGCTTCTCGGTCAGCCCGAGCTGGCGCATCGCCTCGAGCTCGGCGGGCAGCCCGTGGGTGTCCCAGCCGAAACGCCGGTGCACCTGCTTGCCGCGCATGGTCTGGTACCGCGGGAACACGTCCTTGGCGTAGCCCGTCAGGAGGTGTCCGTAGTGCGGCAGGCCGTTGGCGAACGGCGGGCCGTCGTAGAAGACCCACTCGTCGCAGCCCTCGCGGGCCCGGATCGACTCGGCGAAGGTGTCGTCGCGCTTCCAGAAGGCGAGGACGCCGGTCTCGATCTCGGGGAAGCGCGGTGAGGCGGGGACGCCCGTGGCGTCGGAACCCTTGGGGTAGGTCATCGGTTCTCCAGGTCGTGCGGTGGGTCGCCCCCGCTGCTCTGGCCGAGGGACCTTCTGACCACGAGGACGCCGACCGGGTGCCTGACCCGGATGGCGCGGTACCACCCCGCTTGCCGCCGTCGTCGCCCTCTCGGACGGTGACCGCGACCGCTCTGCTGCGGCTGTGACGGGCCTGCCCCGCCCGGTTCTACCGACGACCACCGGGCCGTGGCCCGCCGGTCGCTTTCTTCCGGGTGCTCCCCGGTGATGGCCGGATCGATGCGTGGTCGATCCTACCGTCAGAGCCGAGGAGGCGCGAGGTCGTTCCGAGGAGCAGGATCGAGGCCATGTCCTCCACCCCGTCCGCGTCGCCGGCCAAGCCCGAGAGCACGGTCACCGTCATCGTGGCGTTCCTCGCCAACCTGCTCATCGCCGTCGCGAAGACGGTCGCCGCCTTCCTGACGGGGTCGGCCTCGATGGTCGCCGAGTCGGCGCACTCGTGGGCGGACACGGGCAACGAGATCTTCCTCTTCGTCGCCGACAAGCGCGGCGTCAAGCGCCGGGACGACGCCCACCCCCTCGGCTACGGGAAGGAGACCTACGTCTGGTCCATGTTCGCCGCCTTCGGCCTGTTCACCGTCGGTGCCGTCGTGTCGATCCAGCACGGCATCTCGCAGTTGACCGCCGAGGAGGAGGCGGAGAACTACCTGATCAACTACGTCGTCCTCGCGATCGCCTTCGTGCTCGAGGGCACGTCGTTCCTGCAGGCCTTCCGCCAGGCCCGCGGCTCGGCGGCCGAACGGCAGGTGCCGACGCTGCGGCACGTGCTGCGCAGCTCGAACTCGACCCTGCGGGCGGTGTTCGCCGAGGACGCGGCAGCGCTGATCGGCCTGCTGATCGCCTTCCTCGGCATCTTCCTGCACCAGGTCACCGGGTCGGCGGTGTTCGACGCGATCGGCTCGATCGCGGTCGGCGTGCTGCTGGGAGTGGTCGCGCTGGTGCTGATCGACCGCAACCGGAGGTTCCTCGTCGGCGAGAGCCCCTCGGACGAGCTCGAGTCGACCGTGCTCGAACGTCTGCTGGCCCGACCCGAGATCGAGCGAGTCACCTACCTGCACACCGAGTTCGTGGGGCCGGGCCGTCTCTACCTGGTCGCCGCAGTCGACATGACGGGCGACGACAGCGAGGAGCACGTGGCCGTCGCCCTGCGCCGCGTGGAGCGTCAGCTCGAGGACCACGACGCCGTCGAGGAAGCGGTGCTCACCCTCTCGACGCCGGACGAGCCGAGCCTGACGCCCCGGAAGGCGTCCGACCCGGCTCGTCGCTGACCGCGGACCGGTCAGGCGTCAGCCCCGGGAGGCGCGGCGCCGGGTGACGAGGACGGTCGCCGCCCCGAGACCCACGAGCACCATCCCGGCGAGACCCGCCCACGGCGTCGTCTCGGACGAGCCCGTGTAGGCGAGGTCCGAGCGGTGCGACACGGGGACGACCCTCACACCGACCGGGATGACGGGCTTCGAGACGGTCGGGACGATCGCAGGCGTGACCGGAGACACCACCGGCGCTGCCGCAGCCGGAGCGGCCAGTGCGAATTCCACCACGACCGGGACGGATTGACGGCTGCGCGGCGGACCCTCGAGGCCGAGCTGGCCGTCACCGCGAGGCACGTACTGACTCACGAGCAGCCGCCACGACCCGTGAGGCAGGATCTCCGTGAAGCGGTAGGTACCGTCGGCGGCGACGCGGGGGGCGTCGTAGTCGTGGCCCCACCCCTCTTGACCACTCAAGGCTTCGACCGTGAAGGCGATGGCCGATCCGGGGACGCCCGTTCCGGCGATCTCGAACACACCCAGACCCGGGTACTCGGAATCTGCCGTCACGACCGCCCCGGTCCGTGGCGTGCTCACGGTCACGGCCGGGGACGTCGGGACGTCGATCCGGAACGTGCGGGATTCCTGCCCCAGCACGAGTCCCTGGGCATCCTCGACGACCACCGTGACGGTCTGGTCCACTGCGGCGTCGTCCCCGAGACCGATGGTCGTCTCGATCCGCGGACCGGACTGGTGCACCGCGCCCCAGACGACCACGCCCGCGCCGTCGAGCACCTCGATCTGCACGTCGACCTCGTCCGTGAGGACGACGACGTCGTAACCCAGGGTGTCGTAGGCCCCGCCCTGCACGGGACTCTCGAGCGTGAAGGCGCCCGCCCGCGCCGCGAGTGCCTCGTCCGAACCCTCGACCGCTGTCTCGGGCACCGCCACGCCCGGCTCGGTGCCGACGGGCGCCTCATCCTCAGCCGGCCCGGAACCGTCCGTCGGCTCGGCTGTGGACTCGTCCGCGGGCACGGCCGGCTCCGGAGCGTCGTCGACGATCTCGGGCTCTACCGTCGCTTCGACCACGGGTTCGACGTCGGCCGGAGCGGCCGCCGCCTCCTGCTCGATCGGAACCGGCTGCGCAAAGGCCGCCTGTCCGCTCAGCGCGATGCCCCCCAGGGCGATGACGATGGCCGTCGACAGCGCGGTGGCGGTCGACACGGTCTTCTTCATGAGTGATGTCCTCTTCAGTGAGTCAGGGTGGACCGGTCGCCCTGACCCACCCCGGGGCGACCGGTCGCCGTCCCGGTGATCCGGTCCGACGAGCACGACGTTAGCCACCGAGGGCGACAGATCCTCACGCCGTGATCAGGCCGTGACGAGAAGTCATCCGCAAGGTTGAGCCGCCCTCAACCCTCCGGCGCCGCGCGGGCTCACCCTCTCGTTCGGGGGGTGATTCGTGACGCATCCCGCGGTCGCTTCCAGCCACTTCATGGCGCGCTCGGCTACCGTGATGCAGTGCAAGCAGTCATCAAGCTCATCAGAGAGCACCCCTCCGCGGCGAGGTTCCTCGTCGTCGGGGGCATCGGCTTCGTGATCACCATGGTGATCAACTACGGGCTCAAGCTGTTCGTCATCCCCCAGCACCCCGTCACCGCCCTCGCGCTGGGCATCATCGTCGCGACGGTCTTCTCGTACTGGATGAACAAGAAGTGGTCGTTCGACGACCGCGGCGAGCGTCACACCGCGCACGAGATGTTGCTCTTCGTCATCGTCAGCATCATCGGGGTCGGCCTCAACTCGGCGCCGCTCTACCTCTCGCGTTACGGCTTCGGCCTCGAGGTGCCGAACGTCTCGCGAACCGCGCAAGAGATCGCCGACTTCGTCAGCGGCCCGATCGTCGGCACCATGCTCGCCATGGTCTTCCGCTACTGGGCCATGAACAAGTGGGTCTTCCCGAAGCGCGCCGAGCTGGTCGACGTCCTCTCGCCCACGTCCCCCTCGACGTCGCCGACACCGACCGTCTAGGCCGAGCGCGCCTCCCGGGCGTCGAGTCCGTCCGCGACCGGCCCCACGGCCGCCGCGACGACCGGTCCGAGGGGCCCGCGCGAGACACCGGCTCGGGCCCAGGTCGAGATCGCGGCCGCCGCGGCGGCGATCAAGGCCGAGCCGACCACCTGGGCCGACAGGTCCGACCGATCGCGACCCGAGCGCTCGGCGACGTACGATGCGACCGCCCCTTGCTGGCGCACGAACCGGACGGCCGCCGACGCGACCAGGTCGTCACCGAGGGCCATCGCCTCGGACTGGGTCAGCGCCCACGGCACGCGCTCGGGATCGTGGGCCTCGGCGAGCGCGACGAGCGCCGCCTCGACCGCCCGGACCGGCGAGAGCCCCGAGGAGGCGCGCAGCAGGTCCCCGAGATCCGCGAGGCTCTGGTCGAGGTCGAGCCAGAAGAGGTCGGACTTGGCCTCGAAGTAGTTGAAGAACGTGCCGCGGCTGACGCCGGCCCGGCGGGCGATGTCGTCGACGGTCGTCCCGGCGTAGCCGTTCTCGAGGAACAGCTCGGCGGCCGCGTCGGCCAGCATCTCGGCGGACGAGCGGCGAGGTCGGCCGACCGGCCGCCGCGGGCGGATCGGACCTGGTCCATCTGACATGGCCACCATCATGCCGCTAGACTCGACGCCGCACTTGTTGCACCCGGTCCACGAATGCAGCCCTCGTCTCGGAGGCAGTGGATCACACCCGACGTCCCGTCAGTCCCCACGCCCGGAGCCCCATGCGCAGTCGCCTGCCCGTCCTGATCGCCGCCACCGCCGTCGCGAGCCTCGTGCTCGCCGGCTGCACGAGCGGGGATGACCCCGACGCCTCCTCCACCCCGGTCTCCGGGGGCACGCTCACCTACGCCTCGGGCGACGCCGAGCCGACCTGCCTCGACCCCCACGTGGGCGGCAACTACCCGCAGGCGCTCGTGTCGACGCAGTACCTCGAGTCGCTCGTCTCGAAGGACGCGAACGGTGACGTCGTCCCGTGGCTGGCCGACTCCTGGGAAGAGGCATCCGACGGCCTCAGCTGGACCTTCACGCTGAAGGACGGCGTGACCTTCACCGACGGCACCCCGTTCGACGCCGCCGCCGTGGCCGCCAACGTCGCCCACCTCCAGGACCCCACGACGCTGTCGTCGACCGGGTACCTCGCCCTCGGCAAGGTCACCGGCGTCCAGGCGGTCGACGCCCGCACGGCACGCTTCGACCTGCGCGAGCCCGACAGCGCCCTCCTCGAGTCCCTCTCACAGCCCTGGCTCGCGATGGAGTCCCCCGACGCCCTGACCCGCAGCCAGGAGGTCAACTGCGAGTCACCGGTCGGCACCGGCCCGTTCGCGGTCGAGTCGTGGACCAAGCAGCAGCAGGTCGTCCTCACCCGCAACGACGACTACAGCTCGCCGCCGGCCGACGCCGGGCACCAGGGGCCCGCCTACCTCGACGAGATCGTCTGGCGGTTCATCCCCGACTCGGCGTCGCGCTACGCCGCGCTGCAGGCCGGCCAGGTCGACGTGATCGACAACGCCCAGCCCGACACCCTGGTCGCCGCGGCCAAGGACGACTCGCTCGACGAGATCGACGCCCCTCGCCCCGGGGCCTCGAACCGCATCGAGCTCAACGCCGGCAAGGCGCCCTTCGACGACCTGGCCGTCCGCGAGGCGTTCATCCGTGGCGTCGACGTCGACTCGGGCATCGACTCGCTCTTCTTCGGGACGGCGACGCGGTCGTACAGCCCGCTGTCGAGCGTCGAGCCGCTGGCATTCTCCGACGAGTCGCTCTTCGACGTCGACACCGACGCGGCGAACGACCTGCTCGACCGGGCCGGGTGGACCACCCGCGACGCGGACGGTTACCGCACGAAGGACGGTGTGCGCCTCGCCGCGACGTTCCCGGTCAGCACGAACCAGTCGATCCCGGCCGAGCAGTCGCTCTTCGAGCAGGTCCAGGCCGGCGCGAAGGACCTCGGCTTCGACGTCACCCTCGAGCCCCTCGACCTCTCGAGCTGGTACGGCGCCCTCGCCGCGAACGAGTACGACCTGGTGAGCGCGCCGTACACGAAGGTCGGCCCCGACGTGCTGCGCATCCTCTACGACAGCGACGGCATCACCCCGGCCCCGAGCGGCTACTTCGCCAACCTGTCGCAGACGAGCGACCCGGCCCTCGACGACCTGTTGACCCGCGCCTCCGAGACGAGCGACGCCGACGAGCGCGCCGACCTCTACCAGCAGGCGCAGCAGATCATCCTCGAGGGGTGGCACGTCCTGCCGCTGTACGACCAGCAGAACCACTACCTGGTGCGCTCGGCCGTCCAGGGGGTCCGTGCCCTGCCGACGGTCCAGGCGCCGACGATGTACGACGCCTACGAGGCGAGCTGACCGGGTGCGTCCCGGGCGGTGGCGACGGGCGGGTCGGTGGCTCGTCGGCCGCCTGCTCGGTGCGGTCTTCGTGCTCTGGGCCGTCGCGACGCTCATCTTCTTCGCCATCCGGCTCGTGCCGGGCGACCCGGCCGAGGCGATCCTCGGCGGTCCGGGGTCGCAGGCGTCGGCCGAGGCCCTCGACACGGTCCGCCGGCAGTACGGCCTCGACCAGCCGCTGCTCGTCCAGTACCTCGCGCAGCTCGGTCGACTCGCGACGGGCGACCTCGGCACCTCGTACTCGCTGCGCACCGACGTCGGCCGGTTGCTGCTCGACCAGTTGCCGGGCACGATCGGCCTGGCCCTGCTGGCCCTGGTCGTGGCCTGGCTGCTGGCGATCGCGACGGCCTGGTGGGCGACCCTCAGCGGTCGGATCGCCTCGGCGGTGTCGTCGGGGCTCGAGGTCGTCGCCTCGGCCGTCCCGCACTTCTGGTTGGCCAGCCTGCTGATCCTGGTCTTCAGCACCGAGCTCGGGCTGCTCCCCCCGGTGAGCACGGGCACCCCCGCGGGGCTCGTCCTGCCGGTCGTCACGCTCGCGATCCCCGTCGCGGGGTTTCTCGGCCAGGTCACCCGCGACTCGCTCCTCGACGCCGCGGCCACCCCGTTCGCCCTCTCGGCCCGAGCCCGGGGCGAGAGTCCGTCGGGGCTCTTCGTCCGTCACCTGCTCCGGCACGCGGCCCTGCCCGGGCTCGCCCTGTCGGGCTGGGCCTTCGGCTCGCTGCTCAGCGGCGCCGTCGTGGTCGAGTCGGTGTTCGCGCGCCCGGGACTCGGCCGCACCCTCCTCGGTGCGGTCACGCTGCGTGACATCCCTCTCGTGACCGGTGTCGCCCTCGTCTCGGCCCTCGCCTACGTCGTCGTGGTCGCCCTCGGCGACCTGGCCGAGCGCGCGGTCGACCCGAGAGGACGCGCGGCATGACCGCGCTGCCCGACCTGCCCCGGGGTGCCGACCCGACCCGCGCCTCCTCGATGCGCGCCGCCCGGCGGCGCTCGCCGCTCGGCCCCGCGGAACTCGTCGCGGCCGCCCTGCTGTCGCTCGTGGTCGTGATGGCCGTCGCGCCGGCCCTGCTGGCCCCCGCCGACCCGCTCGCCGTGTCGCCGACCGACGCGTTCGCCGGCCCGTCGGCCGCGCACCCGTTCGGCACCGACGAGTCGGGGCGGGGCGTCTGGACCCGCGTCGTCCACGGAGCCGGCGCCTCGCTGACGATCGGACTCGTCGCCACGCTGATCGGCACGGGCCTGGGTGTGGCCCTCGGCGTCCTGGCGGGCCTCGGCGGTCGCGGCCTGGTCGGTCGGGCGACCGACGTCGGCGTGAGTCGCGTGCTCGAGGTCCTCTTCGCCCTGCCCGGCCTGCTTCTGGCTCTCGTCGTCATCGCGTTCACCGGGCCCGGGGCCGTGCCCGCGACGATCGCCGTCGGCCTCGCGACCGCCCCCGGGTACGCCCGCATCGTCCGCAGCCAGGTGGCGGCCGTCCGCCGGTCGCCGATGGTCGAGGCCGCGACCGTGCTCGGTCGCCGCCCGGGGGTCGTCCTGCTGCGCCACGTGCTGCCGAACGCCCTCGCCCCCGTCGTCGTGCTCGCCACGCTGGGCCTCGGTCAGGCCGTCGTCTGGGCGTCGTCGCTGAGCTACCTCGGACTGGGGTCGCCGCCCCCGGCACCCGAGTGGGGTGCGATGCTCTCGGCCGGGCGCACGTACCTCGCGGTCGCCTGGTGGATGACCGTCTTCCCGGGGCTCGCCGTCGTCGTGACGGCCGCGTCGGCCACGGTCCTGGGGCGCGGTCTCGCGCGACGCGGGCGAGGAGGCCGACGATGACCACGGACCCGCCGGCGACCGGCGCCGCTCTCGGTGACCGGCACCGCGCCTCCTCGGACGACCTCGTCGTCGACCGCCTGCACGTCGCGTTCGACGGGGTGACCGCCGTCGACGACGTGTCGTTCTCGATGGGTCCCGGTGAATGCGTGGCCCTGGTCGGCGAGTCAGGATCGGGCAAGAGCGTGACCGCCCGGGCCCTGCTCGGGCTGACCGGTGGCACGGTGACGGCCGACGCCCTGCGACTCGGTGGCGACGACCTTCTCACGCTGACCGAACGACGCTGGCGTCGGCTGCGCGGCCCGCGCATCGGGCTCGTGCTGCAGGACGCCCTGGTCTCGCTCGACCCCCTGCGCCCGGTCGGTCGCGAGATCGACGACGCCCTGCGACTGCACACGCGCCTCTCGCCGACCGCCCGTCGGGCCCGGGTGCTCGAGGTCCTCACCGAGGTCGGCATGCCCGACCCCGAGGCGCGCCGCGGCCTGCGGTCGGGCGAGCTCTCGGGAGGGCTGCGGCAGCGGGCACTCATCGCCGCGGCCCTCGCCCTGCGGCCCGGCCTGATCGTCGCGGACGAACCGACCACCGCCCTCGACGCCGAGGTGCAGCGCCTGGTCGTCGACCGGCTCGCGGCCCTCCGCGACGCAGGGACGGCCGTCCTCGCGATCAGTCACGACCTGGGGGTCGTTCGCCGCCTGGCCGACCGCGTCGTCGTGATGCGCGACGGACGCGTGGTCGAGCAGGGGGCCACGGCGACCGTGCTCGACTCACCGCAGGCCGACTACACGCGCATGCTCCTCGCCGCCCTGCCGGGTGGGGCCCCGCGGGGTCGGCGCCTGTCGGCCGCCGTGACGCCCGACGGCCCGGACGCGGGAGGCGCGCCTGCGTCGACGACGCCGGTCACTCCCGGCACACCCCGGTCAGGAGGCGCGCCCGGCCCGTCGACGCCCGACACGTCGACGACTCCCCCGGTCGGCCCCGTCCTCGTGGCGACGGGCCTGCGCCGGGTCTTCGCGAGCCGTCGGGGGCCCGACCGGGTCGCCGTGGACGACGTCTCGCTCTCGCTGCGGGCCGGCGAGACGCTCGGCCTCGTCGGAGCGTCCGGCTCGGGCAAGACCACGACGGCTCGTCTGCTGCTCGGCCTCGACGACCCCGACGCCGGGACGGTCGACCTGCTCGGCACGACCTGGGCCCCGGCGCGCGAGCGCGATCGCCGTCCCCGCCGGGGCGACCTCGGGGCCGTCTACCAGGACCCCTCGAGCTCGTTCGACCCGCGCTTCACCGTCGGTCGGCTGCTGGCCGACGCGCTGACGGCCGGCCGCAGCACGCGCCTCGGCCCCGTCGAGCGCGAGGTCGTCGCCCTGCTGGCACGGGTCGGGCTCGACGCCGACACCGTGGCGCGACGGCCCGACACGTTGTCCGGCGGGCAGCGGCAACGGGTGGCGATCGCCCGCGCCCTGGCCCCGCGACCCCGGGTGATCGTCTGCGACGAGCCGGTCTCGGCGCTCGACGTCTCGGTCCAGGCCCAGGTGCTCGACCTGCTCGACGAGCTGCAGCGGCAGGACGGGCTCGCCTACGTCTTCATCTCGCACGACCTGGACGTCGTCGAGCACATGTCCGACCGGGTCGCCGTGATGCACGAGGGCCGGATCGTCGAGCAGGGCCGCACGGCGGACGTGTTCTCCGCCCCGCAGCACGCCCACACCCGCGCCCTGCTCGCCGCTCGCCCCTAGCCCCTAGCCCCGCCCGACCGGCCCGGCCCGGACCGGCCGGATGACACGACGTGCCGCTCACCTCCGAGGGTGAGCGGCACGTCGTGATGTCTCGACCGCGGAGGGTGGGACCCGGGTCAGCCGCGGCGGGCGGCGTCGGCCTCGGCGGCCTTCGGGTCGACCACGTCGATCAGCCCGGACTGCGCCCACTCGAGCGCCCAATCCGACTTCGCGACCTCGCTCGACTCGTCGGCGTAGGCCTCGACCAGCTCGCGCGCCTCGTCGTCGGTCGCGACCGACGGGCCCGAACCGAGCAGCGGCTCGTTGGCCGTCTCTTTCGTGAACCACACGGCGACGAGGCCGATCACGGCCGCGGCCATCAGGTAGAAAGCGGGGATGTCGTGGGCCCACGAGAAGCCCTTCCCCTCGGCCCAGACGACCAGCGCCTCGGTGGCCAGGGGCGTGGTGCCGCCGAACAGCGAGACCGACACGTTGAACGCGATGGCCAGGGCGCCGTAGCGGATGATCGTCGGGAAGAGCGCGGGCAGCGTCGACGGCATGGTCGACGTGAACGTGACGAGCACCAGGCCGAGCACCAGCAGGCCGACGAAGACGAGCGGGGTGCTCTCGGACTGCACGAGCTTAAGGGCCGGCCACGACAGCACCAGGAACCCGATGCAGCCGGCGAACAGCACGGGACGTCGTCCGAACCGGTCGCTCAGGCGCCCGCTGAACGTGATGACGATCATCATCAGGACCATCACGACGATCACGAGCAGCAGCCCCGAGGTGGCACTGCGTCCGAGCGTGTTGGTGAGGTAGGTCGGCATGTACGACAGCAGCATGTAGTCGGTCACGTTGAACACCAGCACCAGGCCGATGCAGACGATCAGCGCACGCCAGTTCTCGGCGAAGAGCTTCACGAACGGCACCTTGACGTGTTCGCGCCCGGCCGCTTCTTCCTGCTGCTTCTGGAACGCCGGGGTCTCCTCGAGCTTGAGGCGCAGGTAGAGCCCGATCAGGCCGAGCGGCCCGGCGATCAGGAACGGGATGCGCCAGCCCCAGGCGAGCAGCGCCTCCTCGCTCATGCCGAGCTGCAGGCCGGTGACCAGCGAGGCACCGAGCACGTAGCCGGCGAGCGTGCCGAACTCGAGCCACGAGCCCATGAAGCCGCGGCGCTTGTCGGGCGAGTACTCGGCGATGAACGTGGCCGCGCCTCCGTACTCACCGCCGGTCGAGAAGCCCTGCAGGAGGCGCGCCAACAGCAGCAGGACGGGCGCCCAGAGGCCGATGGTCGCGTACGACGGGATGAGGCCGATGGCGAGCGTCCCCGCCGCCATCAGGATCATCGTGAGCGCGAGCACCTTCTGGCGTCCGATGCGGTCGCCGAGCGGGCCGAAGAAGGCGCCGCCGATCGGGCGCACGATGAACGCGGCGGTGAACGTGCCGAAGGTGAACAGGATGTTGAGCGCGTCGTTGCCCGGCGGGAAGAACACCTGGGCGATCGTCGTCGTGATGTAGGCGTAGACGCCGAAGTCGAACCACTCCATGGCGTTGCCGAGGGCTGCGGCACTGACCGCGCGCTTGAGCAGACCCTCTTCGACGACGGTGACGTCGTCGGTGGTCAGGCTGCGGCGGGCGGGCTTCTTGCTGTCGTTCTTCTTGGCTGACATCGGGTGAGGCCTCCAGGTCGTCGGGCGGTGGCAGTCGACCCCAGCGTCGGCAAAAAACCCGTCTAGCCTAACAGAACCGCCATGTCAGTACCAGTGCAGCGTGCGCAGGGGTGCAGTGGGCGCAGCGCGCGGGAGGCGCGGCGGCGGTCCACGAGGAGCCCTCGCGAGGGTGCGTACACTGGTCGGAGTCCCACAACCAGGCACCTCCCCACCGACACGGTGCCGTCCACAGAACCGGAGAAGACCATGACGTCAGCGATGCCCGAGAAGCCCGCCCTCGAAGGACTCGAGGCCCGTTGGGGTCAGGTCTGGGAGGCCGACGGCACCTACCGTTTCGACCGCACCGACGCGACCCGCGCCTCCGTGTTCTCGGTCGACACCCCGCCGCCGACCGCCTCGGGCAGCCTGCACATCGGCCACGTGTTCAGCTACACGCACACCGACGTCAAGGCCCGGTTCGAGCGCATGCGCGGCAAGCGCGTGTTCTACCCGATGGGCTGGGACGACAACGGCCTGCCCACCGAGCGTCGCGTGCAGAACTTCTACGGTGTGCGCTGCGACCCGTCGCTGCCCTACGACGCCGACTTCACCCCGCCCTTCGAGGGCGGCGACAACAAGTCGTCGAAGGCCGCCGACCAGGTGCCGATCTCGCGTCGCAACTTCATCGAGCTGTGCGAGCGCCTCACGGTCGAGGACGAGAAGCAGTTCGAGGACGTCTGGCGGAAGCTCGGCCTCTCGGTCGACTGGACCCAGAGCTACCGCACCATCGACGACGACTCGCAGGCCATCGCGCAGAAGGCGTTCCTCCGCAACCTGGCCCGCGGCGAGGCCTACCAGGCCGACGCGCCGACGCTCTGGGACGTCACGTTCCGCACGGCCGTGGCGCAGGCCGAGCTCGAGGACAAAGAGATGCCCGGGGCGTACCACAAGCTCGCCTTCCACCGCACCGACGGCCAGGGCGACGTGCTGATCGACACCACGCGGCCCGAGCTGCTGCCGGCCTGCGTGGCCCTCGTCGCGCACCCGGACGACGAGCGCTACCAGGCGTTGTTCGGCACGACCGTCCGCTCGCCGCTGTTCGACGTCGAGGTGCCCGTGGTGGCGCATCACCTCGCCCAGCCCGACAAGGGCTCCGGCATCGCCATGGTCTGCACCTTCGGCGACACCAACGACGTGGTCTGGTGGCGCGAGCTGCAGCTGCCGAACCGCGCCGTGATCGGCTTCGACGGCCGCTTCGTCAGCGAGGCCCCCGAGGCGATCACGTCCGAGGCGGGGCGCGCCTCCTATGCCCAGCTGGCCGGCAAGACGGTGTTCAGCGCCAAGCAGTCCGTGGTCGAGCAGCTGACCGCCTCGGGCGAGCTCGTGGGCGAGATCCGCAAGATCTCGCACCCGGTGAAGTTCTTCGAGAAGGGCGACAAGCCGCTCGAGATCGTGTCGACCCGTCAGTGGTACGTCGTCAACGGCGCCCGCGACGAGCAGCTCAAGGGTTCGCTGCTCGAGCGCGGTGGCCAGGTGGCGTTCCACCCCGACTTCATGCGCGTCCGCTACGACAACTGGGTCAACGGCCTGAACGGCGACTGGCTCATCTCGCGCCAGCGGTTCTTCGGCGTGCCGATCCCGGTCTGGTACCCGCTCGACGGCGACGGCAACCCCGTCTTCGACCAGGTGATCGTGCCCACCGAGGCGCAGCTGCCGATCGACCCGGCCTCCCAGGCGGCTCCCGGCTACGACGAGTCGCAGCGCGGCGTGCCCGGCGGCTTCGTCGGCGAGGTCGACGTGATGGACACCTGGGCGACGTCGTCGCTCACCCCGCAGCTGGCCGGCGGCTGGGAGCGCGACCCCGAGCTGTTCGACCTGGTGTTCCCCTACGACGTGCGCCCCCAGGGGCAGGACATCATCCGCACCTGGCTGTTCTCGACGATGCTGCGGTCGCAGCTCGAGTCGGGCACCGTGCCGTGGAAGAACGCGTCGATCTCGGGCTTCATCGTCGACCCCGACCGCAAGAAGATGTCGAAGTCGAAGGGCAACGTGGTGACCCCGGCCGCCATGCTCGACGACCACGGCTCGGATTCGGTGCGCTACTGGGCGGCGTCGAGCCGGCTGGGCACCGACGCGGCGTTCGACCCGCAGAACCCCAAGCAGATCAAGATCGGCCGCCGTCTGGCCATCAAGGTGCTCAACGCGGCCAAGTTCGTGTACTCGTTCGAGCTGCCCTCAGGAGAGTTCGAGATCACCCAGCCGCTCGACCGTGACCTCCTCGCGTCGTTCGCCGCCGTGATCGAGACCGCGACCGAGGCGCTCGAGGGCTACGACCACGCCCGGGCGCTCGAGACGACCGAGAAGTTCTTCTGGACGTTCTGCGACGACTACCTCGAGCTCGTGAAGGAGCGCGCCTACGGCGCCACCACGCCGGCCGAGCAGGCCTCCGCCGTGCTCGCACTGCGCACGGTGCTCGAGGGCCTGCTGCGCCTGCTCGCGCCCTACCTGCCGTTCGCCACCGAAGAGGTCTGGTCCTGGACGCACGACGACTCGGTGCACCGGGCCGCGTGGCCGACCGTCGACGAGCTCGGCCTCACCGAGGGCGAGACCTCGTCCGGTCTCGTGGGGCTCGTCGGGCAGGCACTGATCTTCGTCCGGCGGGCGAAGTCGGACGCCAAGGCCTCGCAGAAGACCCCGGTGGCCTCGGCCGTCATCACGGGCCCTTCGGCCCAGCTCGAGCTCGTGAAGCTCGCGGCGGGTGACCTCGCGGCGGTCGGCAAGATCGCCGAGCTGTCCTTCGCCGAGGGCGACGAGCTGGCGGTCGGCGACATCGTGTTCGCCGAGGTGCCGGCCGACGCCGGTGCGGCCGGCACCGGCTCCGGTGCCGCTCCTGTCACGACGGCGGGTGCCTGATGCAGCTCGGCACGCGGTGGAGCGTGGGAGGCGCGGCCCCGGCCGAGTTGCCTGCTCCCGTCCTCGGGGCGGTCGCCCAGGTCGAGCGTGAGCTCTCCGACCAAGGAGTCGACGCGACCTCGTGGCGCTGGACGCTGACCTGGCTCGAGCACCGTCCCGTCGTCGAGCTCGACGACGGCACGGTCGTCCGGGTCGACGCCGTCACCGGTGAGGCCCGCATCCACGAGCCCGTCGACACCGAGGGTGACGACGCCGAGGGCGACGACGACTGACGCCACGTCGGCCGAGATGTCACGACATGCCGCTCACCGTCGACGGTGAGCGGCATGTCGTCTCTTCTCGAGCTCTCGCCGCCCGGTGCTGACGGTCAGGCGCGGGCGAGCAGCTCGCCGTGCGGCATGATGAGCCAGCCGTCGGGGGCGTCGCGCCAGGCGCGCCAGGCGTCGGCGATCGCGTGCAGTTCGTCGTGCGTGGCCACGCCCTTGTCGATCGCGTCGGCGTAGAACGCCGACTCCGTCGCGCGGGTCGCCCAGCTGTCGCCCCACCAGGTGCGGTCCTCGTCCGAGGCGAAGCACCACACGGAGGCGCTGCTCGCCACGTCGACGAAGCCCGCCTCGAGCGCCCAGCCCTTGAGGCGCCTCCCGGCGTCGGGTTCACCGCCGTTTCCGCGGTGCACGGCCTGGTAGACGTCCATCCACCGGTCGAGCCCGGGGTTCTCGGGAGCCCAGACGCAGCCGTGGTAGTCGACGTCGCGGACGGCCACGACTCCCCCGGGGCGGGTCACCCGACGCATCTCGCGCAGGGCGGCCACCGGGTCGCCCACGTGCTGCAGCACCTGGTGCGCGTGGACGACGTCGAACGCGTCGTCGTCGAACGGCAGGGCGAAGAGGTCGGCGGTCTCGAAGTGCACGTTGTGCAGGCCGGCCTCGACCGCGAGGGACGTCGCCTGTTCGACGATGGCGGCCGCGGCGTCGATGCCGATCACGCGACCGGGCGCGACGCGGCCGGCGATGTCGACGGTGATGGTCCCCGGCCCCGACCCGACGTCGAGGACGCTGACCCCGGGCACGAGGTGCGGCTCGAGGTACGCGGCGGAGTTCTCGACCGTCCGCCACGAGTGGCTGCGCAGCACGCTCTCGTGGTGGCCGTGGGTGTACCGGGCGGGCGTCTCGGGGCGTTCGCTCATGTGGCGACCCTAGCGCGCCTCCTAGTGTGGGCTGATGACGAACCCGTTCCTCTCCCCCAGCACGCTGCCGTACTCGCTGCCGCCGTTCGCGAGCATCACCGACGACGACTACGGCCCCGCGTTCGACGCCGGGTTCGCCGAACAGCTGGCCGAGGTCGAGGCGATCGCGACCGACCCGGACGAGCCGACCTTCGAGAACACGGTCGCCGCCCTCGAACGCAGCGGCGCGATCCTCACCCGCGTCGAGCACGTCTTCTTCAACAAGACCTCGTCGGACTCGACCGAGGCCACCGACGCCCTCGAACTCGAGCTGGCCCCGCGGCTCGCGGCACACGCCGACGCCATCCGGCTCGACCCGCGCCTCTTCGCCCGTCTCCGCAGCGTGCACGAGCGCCGGGACGCCCTCGACCTGACCGCCGAGCAGCGATACCTCGTCGAACGACTCGTCGCCGAGGCCACTCGCTCGGGGGCCGCCCTCGGCGACGACGACAAAGACCGCCTGCGCGACCTCAACGGCCGGCTCTCGACCCTGACCACGCGGTTCGAGAAGAACCTGCTGGCCGACACGAACGACCTCGCCGTCGTGGTCGACGACGTCGCCGAACTCGACGGACTCGACGCCGGGGCGATCGCCGCCGCCGCCGAGGCGGCCCGAGAGCGTGGACTCGAGGGGCGCTACGTCATCACCCTCGTGTTGTTCAGCGGCCACCCCTACCTCGCGAGCCTGACCGACCAGGCGCTGCGCGAGCGCATCATGCAGGCGTCGCTCTCGCGCGGACGCCGCGGAGGCGACCACGACAACCGCGGGCTCGTGCTCGAGATCGCCCGGCTGCGCGCCGAGCGGGCCGAGCTGCTCGGGTTCCGGTCGCACGCCGCCTACGTCACGGCGGGCGAGACGGCGGGCACGCCCGAGGCGGTGGCCGACCTGCTCGGGCGACTCGCGCCTCCTGCCGCCCGAAACGCGCGCGCCGAGCAGGCCGAGCTCGAGCGCGTCGCCGGCCGGACGATCCGGGCGTCGGACTGGGCCTTCTTCACCGAACGGGTCCGCACCGAGAAGCACGACGTCGACACGGCCGCGATGCGGCCGTACTTCGAGGCCGAGCGCGTGCTGCACGACGGCGTCTTCTTCGCCGCGGGGCAGCTCTACGGCCTGCGGTTCGCCGAGCGCCCCGACCTGGTCGCCTACCACCCCGAGGCGCGGGTCTTCGAGGTGACCGACGCCGACGGCCGCGAGGTCGGCCTCTACGTGCTCGACCTGTACACGCGTGACAGCAAACGCGGCGGTGCCTGGATGAACCCGCTCGTCTCGCAGTCCGCCCTGACCGGACTGCCGACGGTGGTCGTCAACAACCTCAACGTGCCCAAGCCACCGGCCGGCCGGCCGACCCTGCTGACGCTCGACGAGGTGACGACGTTCTTCCACGAGTTCGGTCACGCCCTGCACGGTCTCGTCGCCCTGGTGACCTACCCGAGCTTCTCGGGCACGAACGTCTTCCGCGACTTCGTCGAGTTCCCCAGCCAGGTGAACGAGATGTGGATGCTCTGGCCCGAGGTGCTCGCGAACTACGCCGTGCACCACGAGACCGGCGAACGCCTCCCCCAGCCGCTGGTCGACGCGCTCATCGCCTCGCAGGGGTTCGACCAGGGCTTCGAGACGAGCGAGTACCTCGCCGCGGCGCTGCTCGACCAGGCGTGGCACACCGTGTCGTCGGCCGAGGCCGCGGCGATCACGGACGTCGAGGCGTTCGAGCAGGAGGCGCTGGCCGCGGTGGGCCTCGACCTCGGGTCGGTCCCCACCCGCTACTCGAGCACGTACTTCGCCCACACCTTCTCGGGCGGATACGACGCCGGCTACTACTCGTACATCTGGAGCGAGGTGCTCGACGCCGACACGGTCGAGTGGTTCGAGCAGAACGGCGGGCTCACCCGCGAGAACGGTGACCGGTTCCGCTCACGCCTGCTGGGCGTCGGCGGCTCGAAGGACCCACTCGAGGCCTACCGCGACTTCCGTGGTCGGGACGCCCGGGTCGAGCCCCTGCTCGCGCGCCGCGGCCTCGCCTGACACGAGAACGCCCCGGCCGAACCGGCCGGGGCGTTCTGACGTCGCTGCTAGGCGGACTTCTCGGTGCGCTGTTCGACGAGGCGCGGCACGATCGTGGGCGCGGCGTTCTCGAGCACCGAGGCCCGTGTGATGACGACTCGCCCGACGGTGTCGTCCGACGGGACGTCGAACATGATCGGACCGAGGACCTCTTCGAGGATGGCGCGGAGCCCGCGGGCGCCGGTCTGACGCAGGACGGCCAGGTCGGCGATCGCTTCGAGGGCGCCGCGGTCGAACTCGAGCTCGACCCCGTCGATCTCGAACATGCGCTGGTACTGCCGCACGAGCGCGTTCTTCGGCTCGGTGAGGATCTGCATCAACGCGGGCTGGTCGAGCTGCGTGACCGTGGTCACCACGGGCAGACGACCGATGAACTCGGGGATCAGACCGAACTTGTGGAGGTCTTCGGGCAGGACCTCGCTGAAGAGGGCTGCTTCGTCTTCTTTGCTGTGCAGCGGGGCACCGAAACCGATGCCGCGCTTGCCTGCGCGGTTCGAGATGATGTCCTCGAGCCCGGCGAACGCCCCGGCGACGATGAAGAGCACGTTGGTCGTGTCGACCTGGATGAACTCTTGGTGGGGGTGCTTGCGGCCACCTTGCGGCGGCACCGAGGCCACGGTGCCCTCGAGGATCTTGAGCAGCGCCTGTTGCACGCCCTCGCCCGAGACGTCGCGCGTGATGGACGGGTTCTCGGCCTTGCGGGCGATCTTGTCGATCTCGTCGATGTAGATGATGCCGGTCTCGGCCCGCTTGACGTCGTAGTCGGCGGCCTGGATCAGCTTGAGCAGGATGTTCTCGACGTCCTCGCCGACGTAGCCGGCCTCGGTGAGGGCCGTGGCGTCGGCGACGGCGAACGGCACGTTCAGCCGCTTGGCCAGGGTCTGCGCCAGATAGGTCTTGCCGCAGCCGGTCGGGCCGATCAGCAGGATGTTCGACTTCGAGATCTCGACCTCGTCGGCGAGCGACTCGGCGGCGGTGAGGGTCGAGGCGGCGCGGATGCGCTTGTAGTGGTTGTAGACGGCCACCGAGAGGGCACGCTTCGCCGCGTCCTGCCCGATCACGTACTCTTCGAGGAACGAGTAGATCTCGCGGGGCTTGGGCAGGTCGAACTCGCTCGCGGGTTCGTCACCGGCCTCGGCGAGGCGCTCTTCGATGATCTCGTTGCAGAGCTCGACGCACTCGTCGCAGATGTACACGCCGGGACCGGCGATCAATTGCTGGACCTGCTTCTGGCTCTTGCCGCAGAACGAGCATTTGAGCAGATCGGCACTCTCACCTATGCGCGCCATGCTCGGCCTCCCTGATTGGCTGAGGTCATCGACCGGGACCGGTCGTCGTGTGCACCGAGCCTAACCCGATCCGCCGACCCTCACGGACCGACCCGGGTGGTTCGAGCACATCCGACGGGGATGGTCGGAGGACGCCGTGCCGACGACCCGGCGATCACCACGACGAAGGCCCCGGGCGGGAGCCCGGGGCCTTCGTCGTCATGCCGAGGTCAGCGCGTCAGCGCCGCCGGCTGGTTCTTGCGCGAACCCAGGACCTGGTCGACGAGTCCATACTCGAGCGCCTCTTGGGCACCCAGGATGTTGTCGCGCTCGATGTCGCGGTTCACCTGCTCGGGCGTCTTGTTCGAGTGCTTCGACAGGGTCTCTTCGAGCCAGGTGCGCATGCGGAGCACCTCGGCGGCCTGGATCTCGATGTCGGAGGCCTGGCCGCCGCTGCTGCCACCGGTCGCGGGCTGGTGGATCAGCACGCGGGCGTTGGGCAGGGCGAGACGCTTGCCGGGCTGACCCGCGGCGAGCAGGACGGCCGCGGCCGAGGCGGCCTGGCCGAGGCAGACCGTCTGGATCTCGGGACGGATGTACTGCATCGTGTCGTAGATGGCCGTCATGGCCGTGAACGAGCCACCGGGCGAGTTGATGTACAGCGTGATGTCGCGATCGGGGTCCATGCTCTCGAGCACGAGCAGCTGGGCCATGATGTCGTCCGCCGAGGCGTCGTCGACCTGCACGCCGAGGAAGACGATGCGGTCTTCGAACAGCTTCGCGTAGGGGTCCTGGCGCTTGTAGCCGTACGCCGTGCGCTCTTCGAAGCTGGGCAGGATGTACCGGGAGCTGGGGGTCTGCACTCGACCCGCGCCACCCATCATCGGGAGTTCCATGAGTTCTTCTCTTTCTCGTTCTGACGAAGGGGCGAAGGGCCTAGGCCTGGTCGGTGCCGGCGCCGCCGACGACGTCGGTGGCCGAGCCGCGGATGTGGTCGACGAAGCCGTACTCGAGGGCCTCCTCGGCGGTGAACCAGCGGTCGCGGTCGCCGTCCTCGTTGATCTGCTCGACGGTCTTGCCCGTCTGCGCGGCCGTGATCTCGGCCAGTCGACGCTTCATCGAGAGGATGAGCTGCGCCTGCGTCTGGATGTCGGACGAGGTGCCGCCGAACCCACCGTGCGGCTGGTGCAGCAGGACGCGAGCGTTCGGTGTGATGTAGCGCTTGCCCTTGGTGCCGGCCGTCAAGAGCAGCTGGCCCATCGACGCGGCCATGCCGATGCCGACGGTGACGATGTCGTTCGGCACGAACTCCATGGCGTCGTAGATCGCCATGCCCGCCGTGATCGACCCGCCGGGCGAGTTGATGTAGAGGTAGATGTCTTTCTCGCTGTCTTCCGCAGCGAGCAGCAGCAGTTTCGCGGCGATCTCGTTGGCGTTCTCGTCGCGGACCTCAGAGCCGAGCCAGATGATCCGGTCTTTGAGCAGTCGGTCAAAAACACTGTTGGGCAGTGTCACGTCGGCCATGGTGGAGCTCCCATTCGTTGTCGCTTGTCGTCGAATCTATCGGAGCCAACGCACGGGTTCCGGGCTGTTCGCCCACGGCAGATACCGCGCCTCCACGGCCACGCGGGGCACGCCCGAGAGCCCGGGAGGCGCGGCGCCGGGAACGACGGAGGGCCGGGTGCACTCGCACCCGGCCCTCTCGACGTGACGGGTCAGCCGACCCGCCGCTGTTGCTTACGCGTGGTCGTGACCCGCGTGGTCGTCGTCGCCGCCGACACCCGCGGTCGCGGTGAAGGCGGACAGGTCGACCGAGTCGCCCTTGCCGTCGACGACCTTGGCCTTGCTGAGCACGACCGCGAGGGCCTTGCTGCGAGCGACCTCGCCGACCATGGCGGGGATCTGGCCGTTCTGGTCGAGGACCTTGATGAACTCGCCGGGCTCCATGCCGTACTGGGCCGCACCCTGGATGAGGTACTGCGTCAGTTCGTCCTGCTCGACCTTGACGGCCTCTTTCTCGGCGATGGCGTCGAGGAGGATCTGGTTGCGGAAGGCCTTCTCGCTGCTCTCCTTCACCTCGGCGCGGTGCTCGTCGTCCTCGAGGCGGTTCTCCTGCTCGAGGTGACGGTGCACCTCGTCCTCGACGAGCTTCTCGGGGACGGGGATCTCGACGGCCTCGAGCAACTTCTCGACGACCTGGTCGCGTGCCTGGGCACCCTGACCGAAGGTCTTCGACTTGGCCAGCTGCTCTTTCAGGTCACCCTTGAGCTCGTCGATCGTGTCGAACTGGCTGGCGATCTGAGCGAAGTCGTCGTCGGCCTCGGGCAGCTCGCGCTCTTTGACGGCCGTGACGTCGACGGCGATGAGGGCGGTCTCGCCTTCGCGATCGCCGCCGAGCAGCTTCGACTCGAAGGTGGTGCTCTCACCGGCGGTGAGCGATTCGAGGGCCTCGTCGATGCCCTCGATCAGCTCGCCCGAGCCGAGCTCGTACGAGATGCCCTTGGCGGTGTCGACGACGTCGTCGCCGATGGTCGCCGTGAGGTCGATCTGCGCGAAGTCACCCGTGGTGGCGGGACGGTCGACGGTGACCAGCGTGCCGAAACGGGTACGCAGGTTCGTCAGTTCTTCGGCGATCTCGTCGTCGGTGATGTCGACCGTGTCGACCGTCAGCTCGAGGCCGTCGTACTCGGGCAGGTCGAAGTCGGGGCGCACGTCGACCTCGACGGCGATCTTCAGGTCGCCGGAGAAGTCCTTGACGTTCGGCCACTCGACGACGTCGGCCTCGGGACGGCCGAGGACGCGGATCTCGGTCTCGGTCACGGCCTCGCGGTAGAACTTGTCGAGGCTCTCGCTGACGGCGTGGTTGAGCACCTCTTCACGACCGACGCGCTGGTCGATGATGGGCGGCGGCACCTTGCCCTTGCGGAACCCGGGGATGTTGACCGACTCGGCGATGTGACCGTAGGCGTGCGTGACGCTGGGCTTGAGTTCGTCGGGGGTGACGACGATGTTGAGCTTGACGCGCGTGGGGCTGAGCTTCTCAACCGTGGTCTGGACCAATGTGGGGCTTCTCCTGTGTTGGTGGCGCTGAACTCACATCCGAGACAGCAGGTAGACGATCGTCGGGGCGACAGGACTCGAACCTGCGATCTTCCGCCCCCAAAACGGACGCGCTAGCCACTACGCTACGCCCCGTGTATCAGCCTGGAACCGGCCGGCACGCGTGAGCCCCGTTGAGGTCGGGTACGTGAAGGCCGCGTCGAGTCTAGCCGACGCCGAGGGCCCGTGACTGAGCGACCTCGTCGGATGCCTTATGCTGGTCTCACCCGTGCGGCTCGGCCGCTCACGGGGATGTAGCTCAATGGTAGAGCCTCAGTCTTCCAAACTGATCACGCGGGTTCGATTCCCGTCATCCCCTCTGTGTTTGTTCGACGCCTCCGGCGTCGGCGCCGGGGGGCGCCTTGAATGAAATCTTCTCCGCACGTTGCACGCAGGCGTCGGCGCCGGTAGGCGCCTTGAATGAAATCTTCTTCGCGCCTTGCACGCAGGCGTCCGGCGCCGGGGGCGCCTTCAATGAAATGTTCTCCGGGCCTTGCACGTCGGTGTCGGCGCTCTTCAGGGGTCTCTCGGGCGGCTCGGCGGGAAGTCGTGCTGGCGGATGATTTTTCTCGGCGCGACGTGACCCAAGATGGCCACATGAGACGCGCGACGTTCGCACGGGTCGCGCTGGTCGGTGCGGTCGTGGCCACCCTCGCGGCCGGATGCGCCGCCCCTCCGACCGAGGCGACCCGCGCCTCAGGGTCCGGCGCGATCGCGCAGGCCGCGGCCGGGCCCGGCGTGGCCGTCGCTCCGAGCTCGGGGGGCGTGCGGGTCGCGATCGTCGGCGACTCGTTGACCGCCGGGGGCGGTCGTCTGCTGAGCGCCGGGCTCACCGCCGACACCTGGATGACCTACGCCCAGGGCGACGGCATCGACTACGTGGGTGGCTACGCCAAGGGCGGCTCGACGGTGCAGGAGCAGGCCGCGGCGGTGCGCCCGGTCGCCGACGTCGACGTCCTCGTGCTGATGTCCGGCACGAACGACGTGCGCCTCGGGCTGAGCTTCGCCGAGTCCGCCGCGTCCTACGACGCCATCGTCGACACGATCCGGCCGGAGCACGTCGTCGTGGCCGCGATCCCGCCCTACGACCGTGCACCGCGGGCCGCGGCGCGGTACGAGGGGCAACTCGAGCGCTACGTCGCCGACAAGGGCTGGACCTTCACCGACCCCTGGGGGTTCGCCCGGGCGGGCGACGTCTTCGCCGCCGGCACGACCGTCGACGGCATCCACCCCACGACAGCCGGTTACGAGGCCCTCGGCCACGCGCTGCGCGACGCCGTCCTCGACGTGGCGGGCCCGCGGGCCGTCGCCCCTCAGGCGGACTCCCCCGCCGACCCGGCCGACGGCGCGCCGGGCACGACCAGCTGACGACACCCGTCCGGCGCTCTGTCAGCCGGTCGCCGGAGCTCCACCGAACCGGGGACGAGCCGACTCAGCGCTGCAGGAAGGCGAGCACCGCCAGCACCCGACGGTGGTCGGTGCCGCTGTCCTCGAGCAGGAGCTTCTGGAAGATCGAGGTGACGTTCTTCTCCACCGCACCCGTGCCGATGACCAGCTCGGCCGCGATGGCGGCGTTCGTGCGCCCCTCGGCCATCAGCGTCAGCACCTCTCGCTCACGCGGCGTGAGCGCGGCGAGCGGGTCGCTGCGACGACCCAGCAACTGCGAGACCACCTGCGGGTCGAGGACCGTGCCGCCGTCGGACACCCGCCCGAGCGCGTCACGGAACTCGTCGAACGAGGCGATGCGGTCCTTGAGCAGGTAGCCGACGCCGCCCGAGCCCGCTTCGAGCAGGTCGCGGGCGTAGGCCACCTCGACGTACTGCGACAGCAGCAGGATGCCGAGGTCGGGCCGACGGCGTCGCGCCTCGATCGCGGCCCGGACGCCCTCGTCGGTGTGGGTCGGCGGCATGCGGACGTCGAGCACGGCGATGTCGGGACGGACCTCGTCCAGGTCGGCCAGCAAGGAGTCGGCGTCGCCGTACGCCCCGACGACCTCGACCCCGATCTCGTCGAGGAGTCGGACGAGCCCCTCCCGCAGCAGCACCGAGTCGTCGGCGACGACGACGCGGAGGGGCTGACGGGAGGGGCTCTCGAGACTCACGCGTCCAGACTACGGGCGCGGCCCACGGACTACGGTCGCGCGGGCGGCCCGGCCGGCGGGTCGAGCGGCCCGTCGGGCAGCGCCCCGTCGGGCAGCGGCTCGGTCACGGCCGTCGAGGAGAACGGCGGCAGCGGCTCGGTCGGCAGCGGCATCGTCGGGTTGCTCGGCACCTCGATCGTCATCGGGATGCTCACCGTGACGATGGTCGGCCCGCCCTGCGGGCTGCTGATGTCGAGGAAGCCGCCGAGGCCCACGAGGCGCTCCTGCACCCCGGCGAGACCGTGGCCGTCGCGCAGGCCGGCACCGCCGCGTCCGTCGTCGGTCACGACGAGCTCGAGCAGCGTGCCGATGCCGTCGGGAGCCTGGCGCGTGCGCAGCACGAGGTCGGCGCTGGCCGCCTCGGCGTGCTTGCCCGTGTTCGTCACCAGTTCGGACGCGATGAAGTACGCGTTGCGCTCGATGTCGCTCGGGATCGCGACGTGCGCGGGCACCCGGTTGAGCATCGTGGTCGGAACCACCGAGCGGTCGACGAGCGACTCGAGTGCCGCGACCAGGCCGCGGTCCAGGAGCAACGGAGGCGCGAAACCGCGGGACAGGGCGCGCAGCTCCTCGAGGGCCTCGCGGGACTGCACCCGCGCCTCCTCGATGAGGGACTTGCTCTTCTCGGGATCGGTGTCGACGGCGCGGGAGGCCGCCGCGAGGTCCATCTGCAGGCGCACGAGGCGCTGCTGGGGCCCGTCGTGGATGTCGCGCTCGAGCCGGCGGAGGGCCGTGCCCTCGGCGGACAGGGCGGCCGTGCGCGAGATCTCACGGTCGGCGAGCTCGACCTCGAGCTGCTCGCTGCGGAACCCGCCGAGCATCACGCCGGCGATCGCCTGGTGCATGACGACGAACCCGTGCACGACGTAGGGGTAGACCAGGACGACCACGGCGAAGAGGGCGAGCGCGAGGACGACGAGCACCGCGCCTCCGCCGTTGCCGATCGCGGACGCCCAGTTGAAGGTGTCGAACGGCGGCAACGCCTGGAAGACGAGCACGACCCCGAGGACCGCGAGCACCGGGCCGGCCAGCAGGCTCACGAGGACGAAGGTCGTGAAGCCCGCGACGATCGGGAAGACCACGACGCCGTAGAGCAGGTACAGCCAGTAGTGCGGGTTGGCGAAGACCGAGACCGCCCGCACGAAGCGGTTCGTGGACCGACCCCATGCGGTGTTGGGAGTCCAGTCGACGGGTCGGATCGGACGGTCGCTGGCCCAGCCCAGGCGGAGCACCTCGAAGGTGCCGAACCACCGAGCGATCCACAGCGCGCCGAAGACGACGATCGCGAGGAAGACGAGGGTGAACAACGAGTCGCTCGACCCGCTGACCGTGTGCAGGAACAACGAGGCGGCCACCGTCACGATGACGACGAGGACGGCCGAGAGCGCGACGTAGCCGAGTTCGCGGGGCAACTCGCGCCAGCGTCGTCGGTAGCCGCCGGGGCGGGACGGGGGCGAGAGGTAGGGGTTCGCGGCGGTGATGGTGGTCTCCTGGATCATGCCTTCGAGCCTGGTCTGCGCGGGGCGTCCACCCCATGGTGCCAGCGCCCGGAACGCCGGTGGGGTTATCCCCCCTCACGAGCGGGGTGAGGTGAGGCTGGCCTAGGTGAGCCGAGCCTCAGCTTGCTTGCGGAATTCTCCCAGACGTCTAGCGTTGCCTCCATCGTCTAGGAAAGGACCACGTCATGACCGACATCACCCGCACCGTCCCCCAGGGTTCCGTCGACCCCGACGTCGCCGCCGGCGTCGCCCAGTTCCTCAGCCAGATCGTCACGGACATGACGGCCCTGTCGGTCAACGGCAAGCAGGCCCACTGGCACGTGCGCGGCATCGCGTTCGTCGCCGTCCACGAACTCATCGACGTGGTCGTCGACCACGCCCGCGAATGGGCCGATCTCGCCGCCGAGCGCGTCGTCGCCCTCGGCCTGCCGGTCGACGGACGCATCGAGACCGTCGCCGCCAAGACGGTCATCCCCCCGACCTCCCCCGGCTTCAACCAGATCGACGTCACCATCGCCGAGCTGGTCGCCCAGATCGACGCCTCGCTCGTCGCCGTCCGCGAGGCCATCGACGAGCTCGGTGAGCTCGACGCCTCGAGCCAGGACGTCGCGATCGAGATCTCGCGGGGCCTCGAGAAGGACCGCTGGTTCCTCGCCGCGCACGTCGCCGGCTGACCCCCTCGCCAGACGGACGAAGGCCGCCACCCCGCCCGGGGTGGCGGCCTTCGCCGTGTCGGGTCGACACCGCCCCGTCAGAGCGTGCGGTGCGTCCACCGACCCGCCAGGACCGTGCCGACGACGGGCATCCGGCGCAGCTGGTCGTCCGTCGCGGTGAGCGGGTCGACCTCGGTGACGACGAGGTCGGCCACCGACCCCACCTCGACCCGTGCCCGGCCGCCGGTCGACGCGGCGAGCGCCGCCGAGGCGACCAGTCGCTGTTCTGGGTGCCACGGCTCGCGTCCGTCACGCGAGCGTGAGATCGCCGCGGCCATCGCGACCCAGGGGTCGAGCGGCGCCACGGGGGCGTCCGAGCCGAGCTGCAGGCGGACGCCGGCGGCGACGAGGCTCTCGAAGGCGAAGGCGCGACCGGTGCGACCGGCCCAGAAGCGGTCGGCCACGTCGCGGTCGTCCATGGCGTGCTCCGGCTGGACGCTGGCCACGATGCCGAGGCGCGCGAACCGCTCGACGTCGCGCGCGTCGAGCAACTGCGCGTGCTCGACGCTGCCGCCACAGCCGACCTCCTCGAGGGCGTCGAGCGCCTGGGCGTTCGCGGCGTCGCCGATCGCGTGCACGGCCGGCACGAACCCCGCCGAGGAGGCGCGGCGCAGCCACCCGACGAGCTCGTCGGTCTCGTAGATGCGCAGCCCCCGGGCCGCGGGGTCGTCCTCGAGCCCGGGGTACGGGTCGTGGCACCACGCGGTGCGGGTGCCGAGGGAGCCGTCGGTGATGATCTTGAACGGCCCCATCGTGACGAGCCCGTCGGTGCCCGGGATCTCGTCGCCGGTGCGCAGCCCGCGGGCGACGACGGCGTCGAGATCGCGCGGGTAGACCCCGGGACGGATGCGCAGCCCGCGGGTCCCGCCGGCCACGCGGCGGCTCCAGCGGTCGAGCGACAGCGTCATCTCGAGGTCGACGACGCCGACGACCCCGCGCGCGGCGGCCGCGTCGACGGCCTCGGCCACCCACCGGTCGAGCTGCTCGTCCGGCACGACGCTCACGGCGGCGCTGACGTCGAAGGCCGGCTGCTCACGCAGCAGACCGGTCGGATGGTCGGCGTGACCGTGACGGGCCAGGGCTGCCGAGTCGAGCCAGACGGAGTGCAGGTCGTTGCTGACCAGGACGACCGGCACGTCGCCCGCCACCGAGTCGAGCAGCGCCCGACTCGGGGCGTCGGGCCAGAGCGCGTCCTGGAAGCCGTAGCCGACGAGGGTGCCTCCCGCCTCGACCGGCTCGTCGCGCAGGCGCTCCCCCACGATCGAGGCCGCCTCGGCGGCGGACCTCGCCCGCGACAGGTCGAGGCGACGGCGCACCAGCGCCCATTGGTCCATGTGGACGTGGGAGTCCCAGAGGCCCGGGGCGAGCCAGCGGCCGTCGAGGTCGACGACCTCGGCACCGTCGGGGGCGAGACCGGACGCGAGCGCGACGACGCGGCCGCCGTCGAGCAGGACGTCCACGGGGGCGGGCCCGCCACCGACCAGACGGACGTCCCTCAGCAGCGTGCGCTGCGCCTCCTCGGCCGGGGTGCCGCCGCCGACCGTCATCGGTCGCGCACCCGGCGCATCTCGGCGGCGAGCGCCGGCTGCGCGTAGTGGTCGCCGTGCTCGAGCTCGTCGACGATGCGGTCGACGACCTCGGGCGCCTTGTTCTGGCTGAGTTTGGCGCGGGCGTCGAACCGGGTCACGCGCAGGCGGATGCCGACGGTGCCCTTCGCGACCCGTCGCGAGCCTGCCTCGTCGAGGGTGAGCGTCGACGGCTCGGGCATGACGCGCTCGAAGTGGTCGACGAGCTCGCCCAGCACGCGGAAGTTCTCGTCGTCGGAGAGGATCTCTGGCGTGCCCCAGAGATGCGCCGTCACGTGGTTCCAGGTGGGGATGATCTGCTCGGCCGGGTACCAGCCGGGCGAGACGTAGCCGTGCGGGCCCTGGACGATCACCATGACCTCGTGCTCACCGAGCTCGTGCGAGCGCTCGTCCGGGCGGCCGACGTGGCTGACGACCACGATGGCGTCGGGGTCGTCGTCGTCCTGCTCGAGCACGACCGGGTAGTGCGACGCCACGAGTCCCGCGGCCGTGTGGGACACGATCGTGGCCCACGGGTTCTCGCGGATCAACCGCTTGACCTCGTCGACGTCGGACAGGACGAACGTGGGGGTGTGCCGCATGGTGTCACCCTGGCACAGGTTTCAGCCGCGACCGGAAGCCGTGACGGGGACGTGACACGGCGGCCCGGTCACACCTGGTCGGTCGGGCACCAGTAGAGCTTGCGGCCCGCGGCCATCTCCATCACGATGTTCGTGCCGCAGACCCGGCAGGGCAGGCCCTCACGGTGGTAGACCCAGTGTCGGTCGGCTCGGCTGCGCAGTGCCTTGGCGTGCTGGGCCTTGGTGAGGCCGTCCATGGTCATCATCTGGCCGAGCTCGACGCCGCTCTTGAGCAGCTTCGTCCAGTCCTTGTAGAGGGCACGCAGCACCTCTTCGGGCACCTGGTTGCCGGGCGTGTGCGGGTCGAGCCGGGCCCGGAACAGCAACTCGGCGCGGTAGATGTTGCCGATGCCGCTGACCACGCTCTGGTCCATCAGCAGCAGGCCGATCGGGGTGCGCTTCTTGCGGACGGTCGTGACGAAGCGGTCGCTGCCCTTCTTGGGCGAGTCGACCAAGGGGTCGGGGCCGAGCTTCGAGATCGCCAGGTCGACCCCGGCCGCATCGAGGACCTCGCACTTCGTCGGGCCACGGAGGTCGCCGACGGCGGTGTCGGTCAGCAGTCGCACGCGCACCTGCCCGACGGGCTCGGGCGGGAACGACTCGATGTCGTCCTCGGTCTTCTCCTGCTCGGCCATGCGCACGCGCGTCCTGCGAGGAGCACCGATGCTGGCCATCGAGTCCTCGCCGTCGTCGTCGGGAGCGTTCTCGGCCTTGCGGGTCGCCGCCCGGCGCGTCCGCGACTCGGCCATCGAGTGGCCCGTGGCGATGTCGCCGGCGAAGTCCCAGGCGCCGTAGAGCCCCAGGTGCACGTGCAGCCAGAGCCCGTTGTCGAACTCGAGGAACATCTGCTTGCCGACGGCCTTCGCGTCGACCATCGTGGCGCCGTCGAGCCGGGTCGCACCGTCGGCGAACCGGCCCTGGGGCGAGCTCACCTCGACGCGGTGGCCGACGAAACTCTGCTCGAACTGGTTGGCGATGCGGTGGACGGAATGGCCCTCGGGCACGGCGGCACCTCTCTGGTGGTCGGTGTGTCGGTCTTGCGCTCGACGGCGGAGACGACGGAGCGGCGAGGCCCCGGTCGGGGTCCCGCCGCTCTCGACGTTACGTCGTCAGTCGACCGGGTGACCGGCGATCGCGCCCGTGGTCTCGTACTCGCCGACCTGCGCGATGCGGCGCACGTGGCGTTCGTCGTGGCTGAACGGCTCGGCGACGAAGGCGTCGATGAACGCGAGCGCCTCGGCCTCGGTGTGCTGACGTGCACCGATCGCGATGACGTTGGCGTCGTTGTGCTGGCGGGCGAGCTTCGCGGTCGAGTCGTTCCAGACCAGGGCCGCCCGGACGCCCTCGACCTTGTTCGCGGCGATCTGCTCGCCGTTGCCCGAGCCGCCGAAGACGACTCCGAGCGCCTCGTGACCGGCACGCTGGTCACGCACGGTCGCCCGCGCCGCCGCGATGCAGAACGAGGGGTAGTCGTCGAGCGGCTCGTAGCTCGTCGGACCGTGGTCGGTCACGTCGTGGCCCGCGTCGGTGAGGTGCTGGATGACGGTCGTGCTGAAGTCGAGGCCGGCGTGATCGGTCGCCACGTGGATGCGCATGGTGACCATCCTAGAACCGGGCCACGACGGGGCCGACCGGCACCGCGCCTCCTCGTGGTCCGTCGTCGGGGCCCGAGGAGGCGCGGGTCCTCAGTCGAAGATCGGCCCGACCGTGCGAGAGCGCTTGATCTCGAAGAACCCCGGGTACGACGCCACGGCGACGACGCCGTCCCAGAGGCGCACGGCCTCGTCGCCCTTCGGCGCGGGCGAGATGACGGGGCCGAAGAAGGCCACGCCGTCGACGGCGATGACGGGGGTGCCGACGTCCTGACCGACGCGGCCGATGCCGTCGAAGTGGCTGGCGCGCATCTGCTCGTCGAACTCGTCACCGTCGGCGTACCGCGCGAACTCGGCGGGCAGTCCGACCTCGGCCACGGCACCGGCGATGACGACGTCGCCGTCCTTCTCGCCCTCGTGGTGGATGCGGGCGCCCAGGGCGTCGTAGAGGGGCTTGACGATCTGCTGACCGTGGAGCTCGCCCGCCGCCGTGACGAGACGCGTGTAGCGCAGCATGCGGGCGAAGTTCGCCTTGTACTCGTCGCTGACGTCGTTCTCCTCGTTGAGCACCGCGAGGCTCATGACGTGGAAGGTGACGTCGAGGTCGCGGTGCTTCGCGACCTCGTCGACCCAACGACTGGTCATCCAGGCCCAGGGGCACGAGGGGTCGAACCAGAAGTCGACGACGGTGTGGGGCGCGGGGACGGGGGTGTCGGTCATGCCCTCAGTCAACACCCCGGTGTCGTACAGCCGGTCTAGGCTCTCAGCGGACCACGAGTCCCCCCTCACCCCCCAGACGGATGGAGCCAGCGTGCCCGGAGAGAACCTCACCCGCGTCGAGGCGCAAGAGCGCAAGAGCGTCGTCGACGTCCAGTCGTACGAGATCGCCCTCGACCTGACCCGTGGCGACGAGGTGTTCGGCAGCTCGACCACCGTGCGCTTCACCGCCACCCCCGGCGCGTCGACGTTCATCGACGCGCTCACCCGCACCGTGCACTCGGTGACCCTCAACGGCACCGCGCTCGACGTCGACGCGGTCTCCGACGGCGTCCGCATCCAGCTCGCCGAGCTGGCCGCCGACAACGTGCTCGAGGTCGTCGCCGACGCCGAGTACACCAACACCGGCGAGGGCCTGCACCGCTTCGTCGACCCGGTCGACGGCGAGGTCTACCTCTACTCGCAGTTCGAGGTGCCCGACAGCCGCCGCGTCTTCGCGGTCTTCGAGCAGCCCGACCTCAAGGCGACGTTCCAGTTCACGGTCACCGCGCCCGCACGCTGGCAGGTCGTCAGCAACCAGACCACCCCCGACCCCGTCGTCGACGGCGAGACCGGCACCTGGACGTTCTCGCCCACGCCCGTGCTCTCGAGCTACGTCACGGCGATCATCGCCGGCCCGTACGACGTCGTCCGCAGCGACCTCACCAGCTCCGACGGCCGCACGATCCCGCTCGGCATCTTCACGCGTCGCTCGCTCACGGAGTACCTCGACGCCGACTACATCTTCGAGAAGACCCGTCAGGGCTTCGCCTACTACGAGGACAAGTTCGACTACGCGTACCCGTTCGAGAAGTACGACCAGCTCTTCGTGCCCGAGTTCAACGCCGGCGCCATGGAGAACGCGGGTGCCGTCACCTTCGTCGAGACCTACGTCTTCCGCAGCAAGGTGACCGACGCCATCAAGGAACGCCGCGTCGTCACGATCCTGCACGAGCTCGCCCACATGTGGTTCGGCGACCTCGTCACGATGAAGTGGTGGAACGACCTCTGGCTGAACGAGTCATTCGCCGAGTGGGCCTCGACCATCTCGACCGCCGAGGCGACCGAGTGGACCGAGGCCTGGACCACCTTCCAGGCGATGGAGAAGAGCTGGGCCTACCGCCAGGACCAGCTGCCCTCGACCCACCCCGTCGTGGCCACGATCACCGACCTCGAAGACGTGCAGGTCAACTTCGACGGCATCACCTACGCGAAGGGCGGGTCGGTGCTGAAGCAGCTCGTCGCCTGGGTGGGCATCGACGCCTTCTACGCCGGCGTCGCCGCGTACTTCAAGAAGCACCACCACTCCAACACCGAGCTGGGCGACCTGCTCGTCGAGCTCGAGGCGACCTCGGGCCGCGAGCTGACCAGCTGGTCGAAGCTCTGGCTCGAGACCGCGGGCGTCAACACGCTGCGTCCCGAGCTCGACGTCGACGACGACGGCGTCATCACGTCGTTCGCCGTGTTGCAAGAGGCCCCGGCCGACCACCCCACCATCCGCCCGCACCGCCTCGCCATCGGCCTCTACGCTCTGCAGGGCGACGCCCTGGTGCGCACCGACCGCGTCGAGATCGACGTCGACGGCACCCGCACCGAGGTGCCCGAGCTGGTCGGCCTGAAGCGCGGCGACCTCGTGCTGATCAACGACGACGACCTCGCCTACGCGAAGATCCGCCTCGACGAGGTGTCGCTCGCCACCGCGATCGCGCACCTGTCGACGATCTCGAACCCGCTGGCCCGTGCCCTCGTCTGGGGCTCGGTCTGGGACGCGACGCGCGACGCCGAGACCTCGGCCTCGGACTACGTGCGACTCGTGCTCGACAACATCGCGACCGAGACCGAGTCGACGACGATCCGCACCACGCTCTCGCAGCTGCTGCAGACCGCCCGCAGCTACGTCGCACCCGCACGCCGCGCCTCCACGATCACCGAGGTCGGCGACGGCCTCTGGGCCCTGGCCCAAGGCGCCGAGGCCGGATCCGACGCACAGTTCCAGTTCGTCACCTTCTTCGCCGCGATCGCGTCCACCGAGGCGCACGAGGAGGCGCTGGCCGGTCTACTCGACGGATCGCTCGCCCTCGAGGGCCTCACCGTCGACACCGACCTGCGCTGGCAGCTGCTCGAGGGCCTCGTGCTCGTCGGCGGTGCCGGCGAGGCCGAGATCGACGCCGCCCTCGCCGAGGACAACACGGCGAACGGTGCCCAGGCGGCCGCACGGGCCCGTGCGACGATCGCGACCACCGAGGGCAAGCTCGCCGCCTTCGCGTCGGTCGTCGACAGCGCCGAACAGCCCAACGCCATCGTCCGGGCGACGACCCTCGGGTACCAGCACACGAACGACCCGGCGATCCTGCAGCCGCTCGTCGAGCGCTACTTCTCGTCGCTCACCGGCATCTGGGAGTCGCGCAGCTACCACATCGCCGACACCCTCGTCTCGGGGCTGTACCCGGCCGGCCTCGCCGACCAGGCGCTCGTCGACGCGTCCTACGCGTGGCTCGAGGCGAACCCCGAGACGCCGGCCCTGCGCCGCATCGTGAGCGAGAGCGTCGCGGGCGTCGAGCGGGCCCTGCGGGTGCAGGCGGTCGACCAGCAGTAGTCGCGCCCCGGGTCGCACGACGACCCGACGAACGACCCGGACGGCGGGCCCTCTCACAGGGCCCGCCGTTCCGGCGTCCAGGCGCCTCCCGGGTGGGGTCGCGGCGGCGTGCTTGACTTGTCGCTCATATGGACCTCCTCCTCGCAGCTGCCACCGACCCCGCCGCCCCGATCGCCTTCGACTGGGAGGCGTTCTGGACGATGTGGCGCGTTCCCATCCGGATCGTCGCGATCCTGCTCGTCGCGGTGTTGTTGCGCGTCGCCCTGCACTTCACGATCCGTCGGGTCGTCGACCAGGTCGTGAACGGCATCAAACGCAAGCAGAACGTCGACGACACGCAGGCCCTCATGGCCTCTCCCCTCCAGGCGGTCCGGGTCGTGCAGCGCACTCGCACGCTCGGCAGCGTGCTGAACAACGTGGTCACGGTCGTCGTCGCGGGCATCGCGCTCGTCTTGATCCTCGGCGAGCTCAACTTCAACGCCGTCGCCATCGTCAGCGCCGCCGGGGTCGTGGGGGCGGGTCTCGCATTCGGTGCCCAGAACATCGTGAAAGACATGCTCAACGGCATCTTCATGGTCGCCGAGGACCAGCTGGGGGTGGGCGACGTCGTCGACGTCGGGCCCGCGGCCGGTGTCGTGGAGGCCGTCGGCATCCGCGTCACGCAGGTCCGCGACGTCAACGGCGTGCTGTGGTTCGTGCGCAACGGCGAGATCCTGCGCGTGGGCAACATGTCGCAGGGCTGGACGCGGGTGGTCATCGACCTCGCCGTCCCGTACTCCGCCGACGTCGACCAGGTGCAGGACGCCATGCTGAACACGGCCAACGAGCTCGCGGCGATCCCCAAGTGGAAGCGCGCCATCATCGACCAGCCCGAGGTCTGGGGCATCCAGTCGATCTCCGAGGAACACGTGGTGATCCGCATCGTCGCCAAGACCAGGTCCTCCGATCGCGACAACGTCGACCGCGAGCTGCGGTCGCGCCTCAAGAAGACCCTGGACGCCATGGACATCGTGCTGCCCTCGTTGACGAGCGTCGTCCTGACCGGCTTCGACAGCGCCTCCTCGGTCCAGGGCGCCCGGGCGCCGCGCACGGTGCCGACGCCCCACGTGCCGCGGAGCAAGCGCAAGTGACCGACATCCCGCTGACGCCACGCCCGTCCACCGCGCAGCCCGTGACTCCCCCGCCGTCGGCCGTGCCGGTCACCGTCCGGCGGGGTCTCGGTGACGACGCCGCCCAGGGCAACTTCTGGCAGCAGATCGGCGGGCGGCCGACCTTCGAGAAGTTGGTCCGTCGCTTCTACGAGGGCGTCCGGACCGACGAGGTGCTCTGGCCGATGTATCCCGAGGCCGATCTCGAGGGCGCGATCCAGCGCTTGACGGGGTTCCTCGAGCAGTACTGGGGTGGGCCCACCACCTACAGCCAGGAGCGCGGGCACCCCCGCCTGCGCATGCGGCACATGCCGTTCCGGGTGACGCCCGAGGCGCGTGACCACTGGCTGCAGCACATGCGGGTGGCCGTCGACGAACTCGAACTCGCACCCCTCGACGACGCGATGCTCTGGGGTTACCTCGACCGCGCCGCCCAGGCCATGGTCAACACGTTCGAGCGCTGACGACCGCGGACCGCGTCAGAGCAGGGACGACCGCCGCTTGACGAGGACGTGGCCCTTGGGCGTCGTGAGGCGCGTCCAGGTGCCCGTCTCGAAGACGGCGACCTCGTCCTCGCCGTCGAGGAAGCCGAGGCTGAGCGCACCGAAGCCGGCACCGGCGGGGACTCCCTCGGCGCCCTCGACGGGTGCCGACCACACGTCGGCCCTCACCCGGTGCACGATCTGCTCGCCCGTGCCCGTCGGGATCGCCTCGGCGACGCGGGCGATGCCCGCCTCGGCCGTCGAGCGGAGGCGGTCGGACTCGATCGGTTCGAGCCGTGCCCAGCCGCCCCGCGGCGGTGAGATGGCCGCCCAGGTCACCGTGTTGACCGTGGCGGGCACGGACACGGTGACGGGCGCGGTCGGGTCGACGACGTCGTTCTGCAGGCGCACGAGGCGCTCTTTCAACGACCGGACCGGCACCACGGCGTCGAACTCGGGACGGTCGTCGAGCTGGAAGGTGCGCAGTCCGAGCACCGTGGGGCTCGAGTCGAGCAGCCCCATCGGGTAGAAGACGGCGACGTAGACGGCGAGGACGCCCGAGCCGGCGATGAGCCGGACCGAGCCGTCCTCGACCCGGCCCGCACGCCCGAGATAGGTCGCGAGATCGCTGAGGGACAGGGAGTCGGGGAGGGTGAATGCGTCGTTCATCGGCCCCCTAAACTACATCGGGTGACCGTCGATCCGCTGCAGAGCCTGCTGTCCACCCTCGACCTCTCGCCAGCGGGCAACGTCGGCGGGCAGGACGTCTTCACCGGGGGGTCACAACCCGAGCCGCTCGGTCGCGTGTTCGGCGGACAGGTCGCGGCACAGGCCCTCGTGGCCGCCCAGCGCACCGTCGGCGGTGGACGCGACGTCCATTCGCTGCACTCGTACTTCCTGCGGCCCGGCGACCTCACCATCCCCATCACGTTCACGGTCGACCGCATCCACGACGGCCGCTCGTTCGCGACCCGGCGCACCCAGGCCTCGCAGGACGGGGTGCCGATCTTCTCGATGATCGCGTCCTTCCAGACCCCCGACGAGGGGCTCGACCACCAGGTCGACATGCCCACCGGGCTGCCCGACCCCGAGGACGTCCCGAGCGACGCCGAACTGCTGTCGGCCGTCGACAACCCCGTCGCCCAGTCGTGGGCGCGGCGCCCGTTCGACATGCGTCACGTGCCGTCGCCCGTGTTCTTCAGCGTCGAGGGCGACCACGTCGCCCACCAGGCCGTCTGGCTCAAGGCGACGGGACCGCTGCCCGACGACGCCGACCTCCACCGCGCCGCCCTGCTCTACGCCAGCGACTACACCCTGCTCGAACCGATCTACCGCCGCCACGGCGTCGCGTTCGTCACCCCCGGCCTCAAGGTCGCGAGCCTCGACCACGCCATGTGGTGGCACCGCCCCGCGCGGGTCGACGAGTGGCTGCTCTACGTGCAAGAGAGCCCCAACGCGGTCGGTGGCCGCGGGCTCTCGCTCGGTCGCATCTACGACCGCGCGGGCACGCTCGTGGCGAGCGTCGCGCAAGAGGGCATGGTTCGGGTGCCGCGAGGCTGACGGGACGCGTGCCGGGTCAGCGCCGGCGAAAGGCGAGGGGCTCTTCGACGAACGGTGACCAGGCGTCGCGCTCGACGTCCGAGATGCGTCGTGGCCGGTCGGTCGCCGAGTCGACGAGCACGATCGTGGTGGCGGCCTTCGTGAACAGCTGCCGGGGTTCGACGCCCTCGGGCGACCAGACCTCGTAGCAGACCTCGAGGCTCGCTCCGCCGAGACGTCCGACCCAGATCTGCACGTCGAGTGGGGCCCGCAGGTACGGGATGGGGATCAGGTACTCGAGCTCTTGACGGGCGATGAGCGTCATCGTCGTGGCGTTCGGGCTGCCGTCGAGGACGGCGGCCGACGACCGCTCGTCGATCGCCCCGTCGGCCGACCAGAACGCGTCGATGCGCGCCTCCTCGAGGAGGCGCAGCATCGACGCGTTGTTCACGTGTCGGTACCCGTCGAGATCGCTCCAGCGGACTCGGGTCGGCACGTGCAGGCGGGTCATGACGGTGGGGTGCCGGTCAGTCGCGCGTGAGCTTGCGGTACGTGGCCGAGCTCGGCTTCGCCGCGTCGGCACCGAGGCGCTCGACCTTGTTCTCTTCGTACGCCTCGAAGTTGCCCTCGAACCAGTACCAGTTGGGGGTGCCGTCGTCGTTCAGGCCCTCCCACGAGAGGATGTGCGTCGCGATTCGGTCGAGGAACCACCGGTCGTGCGTGATGACCACGGCACAGCCGGGGAACTCGAGCAGCGCGTTCTCGAGGCTGCCCAGGGTCTCGACGTCGAGGTCGTTGGTGGGCTCGTCGAGCAGCAGCAGGTTGCCGCCCTGCTTGAGGGTCAGCGCCAGGTTGAGACGGTTGCGCTCACCACCGGACAACACGCCGGCCTTCTTCTGCTGGTCGGGACCCTTGAAGCCGAACTGTGACACGTAGGCCCGCGACGGGATCTCGGTCTTGCCGACCTGGATGTAGTCGTGCCCCTCGGACACGACCTCCCACAGGTTCTTGTTCGGGTCGATGCCGCCACGGCTCTGGTCGACGTACGAGATGTCGACCGTCTCGCCGACCCTCAGCTCTCCGCCGTCGAGCGGCTCGAGGCCGACGACCGTCTTGAAGAGGGTCGTCTTGCCGACGCCGTTCGGGCCGATGACGCCGACGATGCCGTTGCGGGGCAGGGTGAACGACAGGTCGTCGATGAGCACCCGCTCGCCGAACGCCTTGTGCAGCTTCTTGGCGTCGATGACCTGCGAGCCGAGGCGCGGGCCCACGGGGATCACGATCTCTTCGAAGTCCAAGGTGCGCGTGCGCTCGGCCTCGTTCGCCATCTCTTCGTAGCGGGCCAGACGCGCCTTCGACTTGGCCTGGCGGCCCTTGGCGTTGCTTCGGACCCACTCGAGCTCGGACGCGAGGCGCTTCGCGAGCTTGGCGTCCTTCTTGCCCTGGACCTGGAGGCGCTCGCCCTTCTTCTCGAGGTAGGTCGAGTAGTTGCCCTCGTAGGGGTAGAGACGGCCGCGGTCGACCTCGGCGATCCACTCGGCGACGTGGTCGAGGAAGTACCGGTCGTGGGTCACGGCGAGCACGGCGCCGGGGTACTTGCTGAGGTGCTGCTCGAGCCAGAGCACGCTCTCGGCGTCGAGGTGGTTGGTGGGCTCGTCGAGGAGCAGGAGGTCGGGCTTCTGCAGCAGGAGCTTGCACAGCGCGACGCGGCGCTTCTCACCGCCGGAGAGGTTCGCGACCTCGGCGTCACCCGGAGGCGTGCGCAGGGCCGACATGGCCTGCTCGAGCTGGGAGTCGAGGTCCCACGCGTCGGCGGCGTCGATCTCTTCTTGCAAGGTGCCCATCTCGGCGAGCAGCGCGTCGAAGTCGGCGTCGGGCTCGGCCATGGCGGCCGAGACCTCGTTGAAGCGGTCGAGCTTCTGCTTGATCGGCCCCACGCCCTCTTGGACGTTCTCGAGGACGGTCTTGGTCTCGTCGAGCTCGGGCTCTTGCATGAGGATGCCGACCGAGTAACCGGGGCTGAGCTTCGCCTCGCCGTTGCTGGGGGTGTCGAGCCCCGCCATGATCTTGAGGATCGTCGACTTGCCGGCGCCGTTCGGCCCCACGACACCGATCTTCGCCCCCGGGATGAACGACATGGTGACGTCGTCGAGGATCAGCTTGTCGCCGACCGCCTTGCGGGCGCGCACCATCGAGTAAATGTATTCGGCCATGGCAGCGAGTCTATCGGGCGGGGCCCCGCCCCCGACGTCACCAGTCGATGGCTCGGGTCGACCCCACGAGGCAGGCGCCCGTGCCGAGCACCGGCGCCGTCTGGCTCGTGTACCCCGCGCCCGAGACCTGCCCGATCAGGCAGTCCTGACCCCAGAGCACGGAGAACTGCACGCTGTCGGCGTCGCGGCCGATCGAGGTCGTGTCGGCGGTGACCTGCATCGACGACTTGTCGAAGCCCGCAGCCACGAGCGCGTCGACGACCGCGCGCCCGCCCGGGCGGGCGTTCGCGGCGACGGTCGCCGCGTTCACCTCGTCGAAGTGGGCCAGCGCCTCGGCCGTCGTCGACTCGGACGAGAACGCCGGAGCGCCCGTCGACGTCGCCGTGGGCTGCGTCGTCGGCGTCGGCTCGGGGGACGAGGTGCAGCCCGCGAGGGGGACCGCCACGGCCAGCAGGATCGCGGCGAGCCCCAGGCCGCGTGGGGGTCTCGAACCGTGCACAGGTGCCCTTCGTCGCGGGTGGCGGCCGCGGGTCGGCGAGCCGTGTCGAGTCTACGGCGTGCCGACCCGCGGGCCGGGAGCACGGGGCGCTCCGGAGCTCAGAACGGGGCCGGCGCCTCGTCGGCACCGATGGCCGGTGGAGCACCCCAGTCCGCACCCTCGTCCGGGACCGCCACCCGGTCGGGGTCCGACGAGGACGCATCCGAGGCGGAACCGTCCGAGGGACCTCCGTGACCGACCCCACCGTCGCCCTCCGTCCGGGGTGCCACCCCGTCCAGGCCGGAGGTCGCGGCCGGGTCGTCACCACCCGCGGCAGTCGGCGCCACCGGTCCGACGGCCGGGGCGGACGCGACCCGTCGTTCGAACGTCGACCTTCCCCAGACGAGGTCGTGACCGATCGCGTCGGCGTCGACCTCGACCGTCATGCCGCTGCGTTCACCGGACTCCCACGAGCGGATGCGGACCCGCCCGGTGACGACGACCCGCTGCCCCTTGCGGAGACTGGCGAGCACGTTGTCGGCGAGCTGGCGGAAGGCCGTGACGGTGTACCAGTTCGTCTCGCCGTCCACCCACTCGCCCTTGACGCGGTCGTAGCGGCGTTGCGACGAGGCGAGCCGGAAGCTCGAGATGGAGAGGCCTGACTGCGTCACGAGGGCCCGGGGGTCGGTCGCGATGATCCCTGTGAGGGTGATGGTGTCTGTCATGACGGGAGTCTCGCGAAGGCGGGACTCCCCCGGGACGGCACCCGCGCCTCCTTGTGGAGAAGGACGGCGGGGGCCGCTCGGGGGACGACGCGACGCGAGGTCGTCCGCGGACGCCTCAGTGCTCGTGAAACTCGGGGTACTCGGCTCCCGGGCCCAACGCCGCGAACAGGGCGCTCTTGGCCACGGCCAGGGTCGGATAGACGCCGCCGTCGGTCCCCTTCGCGGAGAGGCGCACGGTGAAGTCGCCGTCGCTCCGCAGGATGGTGCCGACCGCGCCTGCCGGGCCCACGGCCACCCAGGTCTGTCGGTGCAAGGTGTTCTGGTCACTCATCGTCGAGCGCCCCTTTCCTCTTCTCTCGGTCGGTCGCGCCGGTCGGCGCGGCCCGTCTACGAGGCGAGCACGTACTTCGCGTACGACTTGCGGATCTTGGTGACCTTCGGCAGAGCGACGGCCGTGCAGTAGCCCTGGCCGGGGTTCTTGGCGAAGAAGTCCTGGTGGTGCTCCTCGGCGTCGTACCAGGTGGGCAGCGGCTCGATGGTCGTGACGACACCGCCGTCCCAGGCCTCGGAGGCGCGGTCGCGGGCCGCCCGGAAGAGCACCGCCTGCTCGTCGTCGGCGGAGAACATCGCCGAACGGTACTGGGTGCCGACGTCCGCGCCCTGCCGGTTCAGCTGACGCGGGTCGTGCAGGGTGAAGAAGACGTCGAGGACGACGTCGGCGGGGATCTTCTCGGGGTCGAAGGTGACCGCGACGGCCTCGGCGTGCCCCGTCCGGCCGGTGCACACGTCGTCGTAGCTCGGCTCCACGGTGTCTCCGCCGGTGTAGCCCGAGACCACCTCGGTGACGCCGTCGAGGGTGCGGTAGACCGCGTCGAGGCACCAGAAGCAACCGCCGGCGAGAACGAATGTCGTCATGCCCGTGAACCTACTCCCGACTCGGGGCCCCGCCCTAGGCTGACCGCATGAGATCACCCTTCACGCCCTACGTCGCCGACGACGCACGGTACTCACGACTCGACTACGTCCGCACGGGCCGCAGCGGGCTCAAGCTGCCCCGCATCTCGCTGGGCTTCTGGAACAACTTCGGTTCCGACCGCGGACTCGAGACCCAGCGCGACATCGTGCTCCGCGCGTTCGACCGCGGGGTCACCCACTTCGACCTGGCGAACAACTACGGCCCGCCCTACGGCTCGGCCGAAGAACAGTTCGGCCGCATCGCCGCGGCGAACCTGCGCCCCTACCGCGACGAGATCGTGGTGTCGTCCAAGGCGGGTTACGACATGACCCCCGGGCCGTACGGCGACGGGGGGTCGCGCAAGTACCTGCTCAACTCGCTCGAGGCCAGCCTCGGGCGGCTCGGCATGGACCACGTCGACATCTTCTACTCGCACCGCCCCGACCCCGAGACCCCGATCGACGAGACGATGGGGGCGCTCGCGACGGCCGTCCGGCAGGGCAAGGCGCTCTACGCCGGCATCTCCAACTACGACCCGGCGCAGACCGAGGCCGCGATCGACGCCCTGGCGGCAGAGGGCGTGCCGCTGCTGATCCACCAGCCGCGGTACAACATGTTCGACCGCCGGCCCGAGCGGGGGCTCTTCGACACCCTGCTGACCCGCGGCGTCGGCTCGATCGTGTTCTCGCCCCTGGCCGGGGGCCTCCTGACGAACCGCTACCTCTCGGGCAGTGCTCCCGCGGGCTCGCGCGCGGCCGAGGGCCGGTGGTTCTCCGAGGACGCCCTCGACGAGACCTACCTCTCGCGCGTCCGCGGCCTGAACGAGATCGCGGAGGCGCGGGGCCAGTCGCTCGCGCAGCTCTCGCTCACCTGGGTGCTGCGTCAGCCCGCCGTGACCAGCGCCCTCATCGGCGCCTCGTCGGTGGCCCAGCTGGACGACAGCCTCGACGCCCTCGACGGTGCCGAGCTGACCGAGGACGAGCTCGCGGCGATCGAGCCGCTGGCGGTCGACGGCACGGGCCGCTGACCGGACGGCGCGGTGCCGACGGGGCACCGCGCTCTCCGAGGTCCGAGGTGCCCGAGGTCGATGTCGGTGGTCACCCCTAGCGTCAAGGGTGTTCTCGACAGCATCGGCCGGATGACCTCAGGAGCACCTCATGACCAGCAGCACCCTCGACCACGCGATCGTCCCGTCTGCCCCGCACGCTCACGCAGGCGTTCCCCTGCCCTCCCTGCGCTCGACCCGGGGCGGCCTGCACCTCGTCCAGGTGCACGACGACCTCGCTCGGGTGACCCGACCCGGCGGTGAGATCGTGGGCTACGTCGAGCGCTTCGACGACCCGCAGGGCGATCGCTACCGCGCCAAGCGGTTCCTGCCCCGTCAGCGTCGCTTCGTCGAGATCGGTGAGTTCTGGAGTCGCGACGACGCCACCGACTGCTTCCGGTTCGCCTGATCCCGATGCCTCCGCCCGGGCACCGTGACGGCCTCCCCGACAGCATGTCGCAGCCGTCCAACCTTCGACCTCGGCTGTAGTGTTCGCCCCATGCAGTGGTGGAACGATCTCGTCGAATGGCTCTCTTCGGACAACGGGTGGCGTGTCGTCACCGATGCGGTGATCCCCTTCGTCGCCATCGTCGTGGCCGGCGTCGTCGCAGCCCTCATCGGCCGGGCGAGCACGCGGCGAGTCGTGTCGTCGCACGAGGACGAGGCGAAAGCCGCGGCCGTCGCGGCCCTCGTCTCGGCGGCCCGCAAGGGTGCCGTCTACACCTCGCTCGGGGTCGAGGAGCGTGCCTACGCCGATCACCTCGGCCACGAAGCCGACGTCCGCCTGCGGCTGTTGCCCGCGACCGGCAGCACCCTCGCCGCCGACTGGGCGGCTCACGAACTGGCCGAGATCAAGCGCAACTCGGCGTCCTTCAGCTTCCAGTCCGAGCAGACGCTCGGTGAACTCCGCGACCGCCTCGTCGAGTGGCAGAACCGCCCCGGCCGGGCCAAGAAGCTCTTCCGCGACGATCTCGCCCGCTGGAAGTACGAAGAGGCCGACGTCGACCGAGACACGGCCGCGAAGCAGAAAGCCTGGGAGGCCGAGCAGCGCGCCGCGTCGGCGACCGAGCAGCGACGCACCGAGGCCTCCGCGCCCACGGGTGCCGCCCCCTCGGCGACGCTCCGCCCCGCGGCCCTCGACGATGCCCCGGTCCGGGGTGGCGACGAGGCCTACCGAGCACCCACGGCTCCCGCCCCGCTGACCGGACCGTCGCCGATGTCCGCGCCCGAGGCACCCGCCGTCACGTCGGGTGACGCCTCCCACGACGACACGCGTGACGACCCGATGGACGACGAGCGCTACGAGCAGCCGGTCAGTGCGAGCCAGGTCCGCCGCCGCACGGCACCCGAACTGTCGCAAGATAATCGAGCCTGATCAATTCGGGGCTATACAACCTTCTTGTTCGACGCGTCCCTCCGGGTGCACGCGTCTTATGACACGCCTTAGCTCCGTTCCGCCAAAGCTAATGCGTCTTCAACAGCTCTAATGATCATTGCAAGTTGTTTCGTACAGTCCTCAAGATGCGCCTGTTGCATGGCACGAAACTCGAGCTGGATAGCGTCCCAATCGCCCTCATGCGCGATCTGGTTGCGACGGTCGTAATACAACTGGAGCTGTAGCCGAATTCGATCTGGTCTGGAGCCGATCTTGAGAGCAGCACTCAACCAAATGGCTTGCGGATCGACACCTCCGGCCAGTAGAGCCTTATCAATCATGTCCGGGGATACCAGAGTCTTGTACGAAAGAGCAAGCCGGATGTGCCCCAGCCCGTCTGATCCTGAAAGCTCCTGATCAGTACCACGGCGAAGATAACTAACAATGGCGGTCACTTCGTCCGGGCCCCGGCGGATGCGAGACGACAACATCGCCACCACGCGTTCGTGGAAGTACGTATCTACACTGGCCACGGCCAGAACAAACGCGCTTCTACGCAGGATGGGCGCAGACTCTAAGTACCCATCTCGCTCCGCTCGAAGGGCCGCCTCCTCAACTTGTTCTACCTGAGCCATCAGGCGCTCGAAGACGCCTAGTGCCTCAGCAGACACCTAGGACTCCCTACTTAGAAGTTCCAGTACGCGATCCGCAAACTGGGAAAAAATTCTGTTTAGGGACTCGATTTGCGCTCTCGACCCTTCGAGAACGATTCCGGCCTGGCCAAGCTGAACGTCCGACAACTCGTAGACAGGCACGTGGAAGTCTTGCGACTTCGGTAGGAGGCTGTTGAATTCTTGAACTTGGGCTAAGACAAGAGAGGACGGAATACCGGCTGCTTCATAAGCATCCATGTCAAATGTTAATCCAGATGCAGCCAACGCGGGTACAAACTGATCTCGAGAAGCCTCCTCTACTTTTTCAATCCACGATTGGAATGGGCCCGTGGGAGTTCCATACGGTTCATCGTCAGTTGCGGATCGGTAGAGCCGGTAGCGCTGAATGACTAGGCCGCCTAGCTTGAGTCGCGGCTCAGGGAAGGGGTACGAAGCTTCGCCCAGAACCTCGTTCTGGCTGGCTGTTTTTGCCCATCGGCCCCATCGAGGCAATACGCGGGCCAGCGATTGGAGCGCCATTATCGAAAAGAAATCTGGTGACGTTGGAACGATTAGCTGATCACTAATCGACACGAGATTCTGATTAAGGGCACCAAGGCTAGGACTCATATCGATCACGACGTAATCGATGTCGAGTTTTTCTGCCGTTTGCGTCAGCAAGTAGTGCATAGCTCCGGGAAGGTTTCGAAGGGCTGGCATCGATCCCGCCAACTCTTGTGCAATTCCAAGTGACACTTCATATTCCCCAAGGCGCAGATGCCCCGGCAGGAGGAATAGGCCATCTCGACCCTCTACGGGAATACAGTCGACAGCCTCCAACATTCTCGGCTCTGAGTCGAACGCAGGCTTCAATGCCCCAAATAGGGTCTTCTCAAAGTTCGTAGTCCAAAAGTCCTCTGCTGCTGACTGAGTCTTGTCGAAATCCTCGCTCTCTTCGTCCCCTTCGAGGAGCCCTAAGCCGTCCTCAAGGTCATCGTCGGGCCACTCTGGATTAAGCCCAAGCACTACGCCCGTGAGGTTGCATTGGGGATCAGCATCGACCATGAGGACGCGTTTCCCCTTGTTTGCCAGCATCCACGCAAGGTTGAACGTTGTCGTGGTTTTCGACACGCCACCCTTGTGGTTAAACATCGAAATTATTTGAGCCATGAAGCCCCCCGGCTTGTGAGTGGTCTTAATAGACATTGCGCAGCATCCATAAAACTGAGCCGCCTTCGACAACCTAGTGGACAGATTGAAGTTTCGGGACTGCAGTGGTGTCAGGCATCGCAGCTAAGCCGGTACCGACAATGTACGAAGAGACGAGAAGCACCGCGTAGATCATCGGTGGCGTGGTGCCCCCGGCAGGAATCGAACCTGCGACCAAGAGATTAGAAGGCTCCTGCTCTATCCGCTGAGCTACGGGGGCGAACCCGTCCACGATACCGTGCCCGCCCCTCCGTCCCGGTAGCGGTCCACCTAGGCTCCGCACCGGGTTTCGTGCACCGCGCCCCGACTCGTCGCGGTGCGGTGCACGAAACCCGGTGTCTCGCGCGCCCCGGAGGTGCGGGACGGCCGGGCGGACCGGTGGCGTCGTCCGGTCGGTCAGCTGGTCAAGTCGTACAGCGTGACCCCGTCGACCTCGGTCGAGGAGAAGTTCGCCTCGACCCAGGCCGCGATCTCGCTCGAGGACGAGCTGCCGCCGTTCGACTGCCCGACGGTCCCTCCGACGAACCAATGGATCTGCCCGTCGGCGACGTACTGCTCGAATTGCGCCAGGGTCGGTGACGGGTCGCTGCCGTTGAACCCGCCGACCGCCATGACCGGGTCGCCGGTCGCGAGCTGGTAGCCCGCCGCGCTGTTCGACCCGACGGCCGCAGCGACCCAGGTGTAGCGGTCCGAGTCCGCGCCGACCACGGCGGCGAGCTCGTCGCTGACCGAGCCCGAGCCGAGCAGCGAGCCGGCTCCGCCCCCGCCACCGGGGAGTGCGCGCGTGGCCGTACCCGCGCCTCCCGCGGTTCCCGCTCCGGTGCCGGTGCCGGTGCCCGCTCCCCCGCCGGTGCCGCCCGGCAGCTGCGGGGGCGTTCCGCCAGCCGCGCCACCGGGCCCGCCACCAGCGGCTCCACCGCGACCGCCGAAGCCACCGGCGCCGCCTGCGCCACCACCGCCGAACCCGCCCGTGCCACCCGACACGGTCGGGCCGGCCGTGACGATCGAACCGGTGTGGGCCGTCGACACGGTCTCGACCGAGTAGGCCGCCGGAGCCAGCAGGCCGCCCGTGAGCAGCACGGCGAGGGTCGCCGCCGTGAGCGTCCGACCCCGTCGCGGCAGCAGCACGAGCACGGCGCCCACGACGGCGAGCGCGACGACGACGTACCGGAGCCACGGCTGCCAGGACTCCGCCCGACCGAGCAGCACCCAGGCCCAGACGCCCGTGAGCAGAGCCGACGCGGCCAGCACGATCCGGACCCACAACCGGGTCCGTCGTCGCCACAACACGTCGGCCGCAGCCCCGAGGGTGACCGCGACGGCCGGGGCGAGCGCCACCGTGTAGTACGCGTGGAAGATGCCCGACATGAAGCTGAAGACGAGGGCGGTCAGCACCGTCCAGCCACCGAACAGCAACAGGGTCGCCCGACGGGCCGAGGTCCGGTGTCGCCAGCCGAGCAGCACGAGTGCCGAGACGCCGATCACGAGGGCGGCGGGAAGCAACCAGGTGATCTGGCCACCGAACTCGCCCGTGAAGAGCCGGGTGATGCCGGTCTCGCCCCACATGCCCGTCGTGGCAGCGCCGGTGCCGCCGCCCCCGCCCGTCACGCTGCCGGTCTCGTCACCCGTGAGCCGTCCGAGGCCGTTGTAGCCGAAGGTCAACTCCAGGAACGAGTTGGTCTGCGAGCCACCGACGTACGGCCGCATGCTCGCGGGCACCAGCTCGACGAGGGCGACCCACCAGCCGGCCGACACCACGACCGCACCGAGCGCGGCCAGCAGGTGCAGCACCCGCCGGCGCAGCAGGACGGGCGCCGCGACGAGGTACACCCCGGCCAGCACGGGCAGGATGACGAACGCCTGCAGTTGCTTGGTCAGGAAGCCGAAGCCGATCGCCACGCCGGCCCAGACGACCCAGCGGACGCGGCCCGTCTCGACGCCGCGCAGCGTCAGGTACGTGGCGAGGGTCAGCAACAGCACGAGCAGCGCGTCGGGGTTGTTGAAGCGGAACATCAACACGGCGACCGGGGTCAGGGCGAGGACTCCACCGGCGACGAACGCGGCGACGCCCGAGAAGTGCCGCCGCACCGTGGCCCAGACGAGTCCGACGGTCGCGACGCCCATCAGCGCCTCGGGCAGCAGGATGCTGAACGACGACAGCCCGAACACCCGGACCGACAACGCCATGATCCACAGGCTCGCGGGCGGCTTGTCGACCGTGATCGAGTTGGCGGCGTCGGACGAACCGAAGAGGAACGCCTCCCAGTTCTGCGAACCGGCCTGCACCGCGGCCGAGTAGAACGAGTTCGCCCAGCCGTTCGCCGACAGGTTCACCAGGTAGAAGGCCCCCGTGGCGACCAGCAGCGCGAGGAACGCCGGTCGCTCCCACCGTGCCGCGTCCTCACGCCCGCGCACCAGGCGACGGGCGAGCGAACGGAGGCGCGGGCCGGCCGACCCGGACGGCGCGCGTCGATCGGTCAGCGGCACCGGCGTGGTCCCGGCGCTCATCGACCGACCACCGTGACGTCGTCGTCGCCGGCCACGGCGGCGACGCGGGTGGCGAGGTCGGACACGGGGTCGGCGACACCGCCCCGCTCGTCGGCCGGTCCCGGCGTCACGTGCGTCGCCTCCGACCGGAACACCCAGACGCGCAAGAGCACGAAGCGCAGGACGGTCGCGACGAGGTTCGCGGCCGTCAAGACCAGCAGCTCGGCCTGCGCGCCGGCCGCGGGAGCCGCGGCGTGCAACACGACGAGCGACCCCGAGGTCAGCACCCAGGCGAGCACGAAGACCATCAGCCCTTGCAGTTGGTGTCGCGCCACGCCCGACGCCCCCCGTACCCCGAACGTGAACCGCCGGTTGGCGGCCGTGTTGACCACGGCCGTGACGAGCAACGACACGAAATTCGCCGCCTGGGCCGGCATCACCTGCTGCGCGACGAGGTAGAGCAGCGCGTACGCGGCGGTCGAGGCGACCCCGACGACCCCGAACCGCACGACCTGCGAGAAGAACGTCGGAGGCGCGGGCGGCTCGAACGGGCGCCTCCCGATCGCGTCGTACACCGCCTGGACCGGGATCGCGCCCCGGGCGATGCCCGTGCCCACGCGCAGCATCCCCTTGAGGTCGGCGGCGGCCGTGGAGACGATGTCGACCGAGCTGTCGGGGTCGTCGACCCAGTCGACCGGCACCTCGTGGATGCGCAGGCCCGAGCGCTCGGCGAGGATCAGCAGTTCGGTGTCGAAGAACCACCCGGTGTCCTCGACGAGGGGCAGCAGTCGCTCGGCGGCCTCGCGCCGGATCGCCTTGAAGCCGCATTGGGCGTCGCTGAACCCGACCCCCATCGTGCGCCGCAGCAGGAAGTTGTAGCTTCGCGAGACGAATTCTCGCGTGCCGCCGCGAACGACCCGCGACGATCGGCTCAGCCGGGTGCCGATCGCGAGGTCGGAGTGGCCGGAGAGCAGCGGTGCCACCAGCGGGCCGAGCGCCGAGAGGTCGGTGGAGAGGTCTTCGTCGAGGTAGACCAGCACGTCGGCGGGCGAGGCCGCCCAGACCTGCTTGAGGGCACGGCCTCGGCCCTTCTCGGCGAGGTGGACGGCGGTCACGCACTGCAGGCGTCGGGCGAGGTCGTCGGCGAGGGCCGGCGTGCCGTCGGTGCTGGCGTTGTCGGCCACGGTGATGCGCCAGGTCTCGGTGACGTGGCGGGTCAGATGGTCATGGAGGCTCGTGATGCTGGCCTCGAGGGTGGCGGCCTCGTCGAAGACGGGCACCACGATGTCGAGACGCAGGATGTCGGTGTCAGGCATGGGACCACGATCGGTCGCCACGCCATCAGCGGCCTCGCACCGGTCGATGGCGACGCCGTGGAGATCCTATGAGCCTTCCATGACGGGGCGCCGCGATCAGATGGCGAGGGACAGGGCCCCGAGCAGGCGGTCCAACGTCGGCACTCCCGGCGAGCGGAACACGACCTCGCCGTCGTCCCGGGTGATCACGATGGTCGGCGTGCTGCGGACGTCACGCCGCTCGGCAGCCTCGGGCCGGGCGGCGACGTCGGCCTCGTCGACGACGAGGGAGGGCACGAGTCCCCTCGCCTCGGCCACGACCGCCCTGGCCGCGTGGCAGGGCCCGCAGAAGGCGGACGTGTACAGCTCGAGCATCATGCCGGGGACAACGAGGAGGCGCGGGGGAAACTTCCCCCGCGCCTCCTGCGGTCTCGTGCGTCGTCGCGGCCGGAGCCGCCGACGTCAGTTGTCGCGGTCGTCGTTGCGGTCTTCGGGGTCGTCGACGGGGTCGCTGTCCTTCGCGTCGAGCGAGTAGTGCACCTGCAGTTGCTCGCCGACCATCTTCGCCTCGGTCGCGGTGTAGACGATGCCGGTCTCCATGCCGTCGATCAACACGAAGTCGGTGATCTGCTCGTCGTACGAGCCGTCGGTGCTGATGCGGGTGTCGGTGGAGCCGTCGCTCGGACCGCCGTCGAAGAAGACGACGTACTCGGAACCCTCGGCCACGGTGGGCTTGCTGTCTGTCATGCCCACAGGTCTACCAGGAGGCGCGGAGTCGGCGCCCAGCTTCGCCGGTCCGAAAAACATAGCCAAGCTATATAGCTTGGCTATACACTCGACGGATGACTTCACAGCCGACAGACATCCTGGAATCACTCCTGACGTCGACCCATCGCCTGACGCGCATCGCCGCGCAGGAGACCGGCCGCACCACCTCGCCCGCCGTCTGGCGGACGCTCTCGATCCTGACGACCGACGGCGAACTCCGTGTCGGCGACCTCGCCCGGGCCAGCCGCGTGTCGCAGCCCACCATGACCAAGCTCCTCCGGGGCCTCGCCGAGGACGAGCTCGTCAAGCGCATCGCCGACACCGACGACTCCCGGGCCTGGCTCATCGCCATCACCGACAAGGGCACGGCGGCGCTCACCGAGTGGCGGGGGCAACTCGCCGACTCGCTCGGCGGCCTCTTCGCCGACCTCGACGACGGCGAGTGGACCGTGCTCGAGCACGCCACCCGCCTGTTGGCCTCGCGGGTCGGCACCCGTGCCGACGTCCGCTTCGACGCCGCCGAGGCGGTGTTCGCGTGAGCGCGCCTGCCTCTGCCTCCGCCCGCACCACGCCCGAACCGAAGCCGAGCATCCTGAAGCAGTCGACCGCCGTGTGGGCCATCGCCTTCGCCTGCGTCGTCGCCTTCATGGGCATCGGCCTCGTCGACCCGATCCTCCCCGCCATCGCGGAGTCGCTGAAGGCCAGCCCGACGCAGACCGAGCTGCTCTTCACCAGCTACCTCGCCGTCACGGGCGTCGCGATGTTCTTCACCAGCTGGGTGTCGAGCCGACTCGGCGCCAAGCGCACCCTGCTGATCGGGCTCGCCCTGATCGTCGTCTTCGCCCTGCTCGCCGCCACCAGCGGCGACGTGTGGTCGATCATCGGCTTCCGCGCCGGCTGGGGGCTCGGCAACGCCCTGTTCATCTCGACCGCCCTCGCGACCATCGTCGGCGCGGCGTCCGGCGGCACGGCCTCGGCGATCATCCTCTACGAGGCGGCCCTCGGTCTCGGCATCGCCATCGGCCCCCTGATCGGCGGCCTCCTCGGCTCGGTCAGCTGGCGCGGCCCGTTCTTCGGCGTCACCACGCTGATGGCGATCGCCTTCATCGCGATCGTGCTGTTCCTGAAGGGCGGCGCCACGGAGAAACCCACGCCGACGGCACTCTCGGCACCGTTCCGCGCCCTGGGCAACCCGGCGCTCGGTGCCCTCGCCGCGACGGCGCTCTTCTACAACATCGGCTTCTTCGTCCTGCTCGCCTACACGCCCTACCCGCTCGGCTTCGGCGCGCTCGGCATCGGCTTCACCTTCTTCGGCTGGGGCGTCGGCCTCGCGATCACCTCGGTCTGGGTCGCCCCGCTGCTGACCGCACGCCTGCGTCGGACGACCGTGCTGCGCATCGCCCTCCCCCTGCTCGCGCTCGACCTCGTCGCCGCCGCGGTCGTCGTCCGGACGCCGGCCGCCCTCGTGGTCTGCGTGGTGGTCGGCGGCCTCGTGCTCGGTGTGCTCAACACGGTGCTGACCGAGTCCGTCATGGAGGCCACCGACCTGCCCCGCTCGGTCGCGTCGAGCGCCTACTCGGGCGTGCGCTTCCTCGGCGGCGCCGTGGCCCCGCCCGTGGCGACCCTGCTCGCCGACACGATCGCCCCGAGCGCCGCCTACGTGTTCGCCGCCGCGAGCGTCGCCGTCGCCTTCGTCGTCGTGGTGGCCGCGCGCGGCGCCCTGCGCCGGGTCGACGACGGCCCCGAACCGGCTCGCGTCGAAGCCGAGGCCATCGGAGCCGGCGAGGCGATCTGATCCACCGCCACCGCGCCTCCTGCACCCGACCACCGCAGGAGGCGCGGTGCCGGAAGGGCACCGGACTAGACTCGCCCAATGGCTACGAGCAACGACCGACTGGTCTGGATCGACTGCGAGATGACCGGGCTCGACCTCTCGGTCGACGAACTGGTCGAGGTGGCCGTGGTCGTCACGGACTTCGACCTGACGCCCGTGCACCCGGGCTTCACGATCGTCATCAAACCCGACCAGTCCGCCCTCGACAACATGGGTGAGTTCGTCACCGAGATGCACCGCTCGTCGGGGCTCATCGACGAGATCCCGAACGGCGTCAGCCTCGCCGAGGCCGAGTTCGAGGTGCTGGAGTACATCCTCAAGTACGTCCCCACCGAGCAGCACGCCCCCCTCGCCGGCAACACCATCGGCACCGACCGGGCCTTCCTCGCGAAGTACATGCCCCGCGTCGACGGCCACCTGCACTACCGCAGCGTCGACGTGTCCTCCATCAAAGAGCTCGCCCGCCGCTGGTTCCCCCGCGTGTACTTCAACGCCCCCCAGAAGCACGGCGGCCACCGCGCCCTCGCCGACATCCTCGAATCCATCCGCGAACTCGAGTACTACCGTCGCGCCGGCTTCGTCGCCGACCCCGGCCCCACCACCGACGACGTCCAGGCGATCTCGAAGGCCGTCGTGGACGAATGGGCCCCCCGCTTGTAGTAGAGTCTTCTCGTTGCGATCGCCTCGGCAGTCGCGCATGGTGGGTATAGCTCAGCTGGTAGAGCGCCTGGTTGTGGTCTAGGAGGCCGCGGGTTCAAGCCCCGTTACTCACCCGAAAAAGCAAGCGGATGTAAGCCAAGGTCATTAGCTAGGGCTACATCCGCTTGTTTCGTTCCCGGCGGATGCCCACTCTTGGAGGCATCTTGGCCGCTGTTTTACCGTGTCGAATGAAGGACGGACGCATCTGCCGGCGGGTCCAATTCCGACTCGGTGCCGCCATGCGATCGAAGTCCTTCAAGCACGAGGCCGGCGCACGCCAATTCGGCGGCCTCATCGACCGCGTCGGCGCAGCTGCGGCGCTCGCCATGTGGGAAGCCCGGCAGCCCTCCGCCGGTGACGGGCCCACGTTCCGCGACTGGGTCGACCAGTACGTCCACCCCGACTCGGTCGACCTCATGCGATGGTCACCCGGTACGTCGAGGTGGGCCCACGAGATGGGAGTCTCCACCCGCTTGATCAGCGTCTATTGGAACCTCCACCGCTTCAACCTCATAGCCGCCTGACCGGCGAGCGCCCGCGAACTGAAAGGACCACCGGAATGTGGCAAGCACTTGGCGCCATCGCCGTCCCTCTTCTTGGCGTCATCGCCACCCTGTTCAAGGGAACCAGTCGGCTGTCGAAGAGGGTGGATCACCACGCGGATCTGTTGGCGAAGCTCAAAGATTCTGGCGCCGCGGAGATCGGCATGCAGGCTCTCCTCGCAGATGAGGTTAGATGGCTGGCCGAGCGCGAGGCACGGCGTCACAGCCGCAAGCTGAACGTCGGCAACTTAATACTGACGCTGATTCTCTTCGCCGGCACCACACTGGCGATCTACTACACCTGGACCTGGGTTCGGCGCCTCAGCGAAGATGGGCCAGCCTGGCTCTATGTCGTCTCCGTGGCGGTCTTAGTCATCGTGGCGCTCTTCCTTACCGTCATCACGGCGGCGGCCTTCACCACCCTGTACACGCCGTCAAAGAGCGACGTGGCCAAGGGTGCCGCCGGGGCATCAGCGAGCGGCTCGACCGAGGCGGGCGAGGGAACCGGGGGCGATAGCGCTCGAGATGCAACCGCTTAGAAGTCGGCACCTTTAATCACCAGTTCGAGGACGGAATCCTGGACACGTTCCGCGACACGGATGTGGACAAAAACAGGTAGTGTTTATCCCATGACCCCCACCCGGACCTACCAGACGACGCATGAGTGGCTGACCTTCAAGTTCGATCCGCAATCTCTCGGCTCCATTGCCTGGGCCCATCTCGGCGAGGCGTTCTCCAAGTGCCAGCACTTGATCGGCACGCCGCTGCAGCCTGCCCTTGCCATGCATCTGTCCGAGGTCTTCCTGCGTCGCGGAGCCCTGGCCTCGGCCGCCATCGAGGGCAACACCTTGAACGAGGACCAAGTCGAAGACATCCTCGTCAACAATCGCTCGCTCCCTGAGTCGCAGCGCTACCAGGAGCAGGAAGTGCGGAACGTCGTCGACGCTCTCATCGATGTCAGAGGTGAAATAACCGCGTCAGGTACCTTCCGACTGTCCACAGAATGGATGCTGTCCAAGCATGCCCTCTTGATGCGCGACCTCGAACTCGAAGACCACGTTGTCCCTGGCGAGTTGCGCACCGTCGCTGTTGGCGTCGGCACCTACAAGGGCGCTCCGACCGAGGATGTGCCCTACCTCATGGAGGAGATGTCGACCTGGATCAACAGCATTATCGAGCAGGCCGAGAAGAGTCGCACCCTGGACCAGCGGTTCTTCCTTAGCTTCTTTGCGGCGACGCTTGCTCATATCTACATCGCCTGGATCCATCCCTTCGGCGACGGCAACGGCCGGACGGCGAGGCTTGTGGAGGCAGCAATCCTCGCGCACTCCAGTACTGTCCCCTGGGTCAGCACCACGGTCCTGTCCAACTACTACAACAAGACCAAGCCTCGCTACTACCAGCGCCTTGAAGCTGCTTCCCGCGCCATGGACCTGCCTGGGTTCATTGCCTACAGCGCGATCGGCTTCCGCGATGAGCTCCGCGAGCAAATCGAAGAGGTCCAGACCCAGCAGAGACGGGTGGCCTGGATCAACTATGTCCACGAGGCTTTTCAGAGTGAGCCCTCGACGGAGATCGCCAAACGGCGCCGCGCCGTTGTTCTTGCTCTGCTCCCCGATGTTGAGTACACCAAGAGGGACATCAAGCGCCTCAATGCGGACATCGCCGTCATGTACGCGACAGCAAGCGACCGACTCTTCAGCCGCGACATTTCGAAGCTGCTCGAGTTAAAGCTCATCCGCGAGGTAGGACGTGGCCGTTACCAGTCCAACATTGAGCTCATGGATGCGTTCGTGCCCCGTCCCGAGCTGGGCATTACGATGCCCCTAGTGGTCCGGCAGGAAGATGTGAACGAGGGCCCCGATGCTGCCGGCTAGGCCTCGGCGAGCGCGTAGCTAAATGTGGCCGCGGCTACATAAGCCAGCGTTTCTCGGCACTTTTCGGCCTACCCTCACAGCAGCATCAGCCGGCCCGCCTGCCATGTTTAAAAAGAGAAAGAGGGCGGGGTGGGCAGTCTCGCAGACTGGTTCCTGCCCCGTTACTCACCTGAGTGGAAACCCCTGCCCTCCGACGGGCAGGGGATTTATCGGGCTCCAGGGCCTTCTGGTCGCGGATGCGCGAGCGCATCCACGACGTCGAGGGTCAGGACTTCGCTGCGCTCGTCGCGGTCACGGCATCGCGGGGTGTGCGACATCGCTGCGCTCGTCGCGGCAGGGGGCTCGGGGAAGCGCCCAGCGACAGGCCGTGTGGGCGTGCGAGAGTGAGCGAGTGGACGACTCCCCCGAGAACGGCGACGACGCGCTGGATGCCGACGAACGACACGCGACCGGGATCGACCCGGCGGAGGTGAGCGCCGAGGCGTTCGACGCGATGGTCGTCGACCAACTCGACCTGCTGCCGGACGACATGGTCGACGGGCTCGACAACGTCGTGTTCGTCACGGAAGACCGCCCCGAGGACGGCACGCTCGACCTGCTCGGCCTGTACGACGGCGTCGCCCTCACCGAACGTGGCCAGTACGGCTTCGGCGAGCTACCCGACCGGATCATCCTCTACCGCGAACCGCACCTCGCCGCCGTGGACGACCTCGACCAGCTCGCCGACGAGATCCACGTCACGCTCGTCCACGAGATCGCCCACTGCTACGGCCTCGACGACGACCAACTGCACGAACTCGGCTGGGCCTGACGGAGGCCGCCGTCACCCGATGATCTGATACGTGAACCGGTAGGCGTCGGCCGGGAGGCCGTCCGCGAGGTCGCCGACCATCTCGACGTCGAAGGCGTCGGGACGCGAGACGACGAAGAACTGGGCCGATGCCGCCGCGTTCGAGGCCGGACAGATGGAGACCACCGGCGCCGTGGCGAAGGGCTTCGAATACCGGACCCGCACCTGCGTACCGGAACGACGGGCCCGACCCGAACCGAAGCCGACCGTTCCCCTCAGATCGGAACCCGCCAGGGTGGGAGCCGGTGCGCCGTCGCCGTTCCGCCCCATGGCCGACGCCACCGGCGAGGGGCCGCCGAGGGCCCCCAGCAACCGACGCCCGACCGCGAGGTCGCCACCCCAGGCCCAGAGCGGCCGAGCCTCGACCTCTCGTCGGTCGACGACGTCGACGGCCGAGCCGGTCGTGGCGATCCGCGTCGTCGGATCGACGGCGAACCGCGAGCCGTACCCCGCCCCCAACTCGACCCCTGCCTGGGTGAAGCGACCGAGACGGGTGCCCACCAGGGCGAAGTCGTCGCCCTTGGTGAGCCGCACGAGCACGCTCGACGCACCGACCTGGGCGGGGTCGGCCCCCAGCAGCGCACCGCCGAGCAATCGGATGCCCCCGTCGAGGTCGACGCCCCGACGTCGTCTCTCGTCGTGCTCGATCAACGGTCCCGGCCCGCCGTAGATCGTCGGGGCGACGAACTCGACCTGCCGGACGTTGCCGATGCGCACGGTCGCGTCGGTGCCCGAGCCCGCCCGCTGCAGCGTCTCGATGTGCGGGGCGATCAGCCGGACGAACTCGACGAAGTACTCGGCGGTCGAACCCCAGGCGAGATCGAGCGCGACGTTCGCGCTGCCCTCGATGTGGAGGTTCACGCAGGTGAACGTGTTCGTGTTCGACCCACCCGAGGCCGGGGACCGGACGACGACCGCGGCCGCGTCGGCCGACCCGCAGTTGTTGACGAAGAGGTCCGACCAGAGATTGTTGTTGACCCGCTCGACGAGCAGGGCCGTGCCGGTCACGCCGGCCAACTGCACCCGGTCGAAACGGGACTCGAAACCGTTGACGACCTGCACGAGGGGTGCCGTCGAGCCGTTGCCCTGGAGCGTCAGCCCCTCGAGGGTGACGCCGTTGCCGTCGACGACGAACATCGGCTTCGTCGATCGGGCGAGGTGCCGGATGGTGACACCGCCGTCGGTAGAGGCCCCGTACCGACTGACGTCGGCCCCCGTGCCCCGGATCGACACCAGCAGCGGCACCGTCACCGAGTCGACGACGTACGTGCCGGCCGGTACGAGCACACGCCCCCTGACCGCCCTGGCCGCCTCGACGGCCCCGGCGAACGCGGCGGTGTCGTCGGTCCGACCGTCGCCGACCGCGCCGTGGTCACGGACGTCGACTCCCGTGCGATCGTCCGATGCCGCGACACCGGCTGCCGGTGCCGCACCGGCCCCGTCGGTGGGAGGCGCGTCGGCGGAGGGCCCGTCGGCGGCACGAGCCGGTCGGACGGCGGGAGCGACCGCCGCGGCACCGGCCGCGGCGATGCCCGCCGCGCCGACCAACAGGAATCCGCGACGCGAACGGGTCGGAGTCTCGGCGAGGGGATCGGTCATGGCGTCAGGGTACACGAGCGTGGGTAATATATGCCTCACCACATGTCGTCAGAAGATCGGGTGCACACCATCGACAAGAACATCGCGCCGCGCCGTCCCGCCCGTGCCCGCGCTCACCGTCTCGACGTCCAGGCGCTCAGGGCCCTCGCCGTGGCGATGGTCGTCGTCGAGCACGTCACGGGTCGGCCCGCCGGTGGATTCGTCGGGGTCGACGTGTTCTTCGTCGTGTCGGGATTCCTGATCACGGGCTTGCTGCTGCGCGAGGCCGACCGGCACGGGCGGGTCTCCCTCGCCGACTTCTGGCGACGCCGCGTCCGCCGCATCGTGCCGGCGAGCGTCCTGGTCCTCCTGGTGGGGACGCTCGTCACCTGGTCCGCCGTCGGCCCGGCCCGGGGCACCTCGGCCGCGGTGGACGCCCTGTGGTCCGCCGCGTCCCTGGCCAACTGGCACTTCGCGGCCACCGGCACCGACTACTTCGCGGCCCAGGGCCCCGAGTCGCCCTTCCAGCACTACTGGTCCCTGGCGGTCGAGGAGCAGTTCTACCTCGTCTGGCCCCTCGTGGTCGTCGCCGCCGTCGCCGTCGCCCGGCGACGGCCCGGCCCGGCCGTCCCGAGGGTGGCCCTGGGGACGCTGCTGCTGGTGCTCGTGGTGGCATCGCTCGCCTGGGCCTGGCAGCAGTCCACGGCATCGCCGACCGTCGCCTACTTCTCGAGCCTGACCCGCGCATGGGAGCTCGCCCTCGGAGCGCTCCTCGCGACGGCGGCCCCCACGATGACCCGGCTCCCCGTCGTCCTCCGTCCGGCCCTGGCGTGGATCGGCCTCGTCGGCGTCGTGGCCTCGGCCTGGGTCACGACGAGCACCGTTCCGTTCCCGGCTCCCGGAGCCCTGCTGCCCGTGGCGGCCACGCTGCTCGTCCTCGCCTCGGGAACGGGCTGCGTCGGCACACCGTGGCTCGGGCCCCTCGCCAGCCGACCGGTGACGATCGTCGGGGACCTCTCGTACTCGATCTACCTGTGGCACTTCGTCGTGCTCGTGGTCGGCACCTCGTTGCTGGGCGACGATCCGGCCAGGCTCTGGCCGACCGTCTTCGTCGCCACACTCGTCCTGTCGGCCTTGACGTACCACCTCGTCGAGCGACCGTTCATCGCCTCCCCCCTCCTCGAGCCGGGACCACCCGGACGCGCCTGGCGACGATGGCGACGAGACCATCGGTCGACGTACCGGCGCGGCGGGGTCGCGCTCCTCGCGGTGGCCGCCGTCACGGCCACCGCCCTGGCCGTCGATGCCGTGCGGCCCACGGCCGCTCCTCCCGTCCTGCCCGCCACATCGGCCGACGGACGCCCCGACGACGGGGTCGACGACGGTGACGGCGACGCCGGTGGGGCCGGTGGCACCGACGACCTCGACCTGCCGGCACTCGACGAGTGGTCCGCCGAGGTGGGACGAGCCCTCTCGGCCACCTCGTGGCCCGACCTCGACCCCGGCATCGAGTCCGTCCTCGACCGGACGCGACCCGGCAGCCCCCACCTCGCCTGCGGGGACGCCGAGGCCCAGGGGCGGACACCCGACGACTGCACGTGGTCCTCCCCTACCGCGACCACCACGGTCCTGCTCGTCGGGGACTCGACGGCCATGCACCACCTCGATGCACTCGTCCCCCTCGCCGAGTCGACCGACGGCGGATTCACGCTGATCAACCGGGCCAAGTTCGCGTGCCCGTTCGTCGACATCCGCGTCCAGAACGACGTCGCCGGCATCCTCGAGTCCTGTCGCGCGCACAACGACGAGACCCTCGCCCTGATCGACGACACGCGCCCCGACGTCGTCCTCGTGACCAACTCCTATCAGACGCTCTCCGAGGACGGAGCGGGCACGATCACACCTGATCGATGGTCCGAGGGGTTCGGCGCCCACGCTCGACGCGCGGCCGCCGCCGCCGGGTCGGTCGTGGTCCTGACCCCGCCACCGGACGACGCCGACATCGCGTCGTGCTTCCGGCGAGGCGGCAGCCCGGTCGACTGCATCTCGCGGACGTCCCGCACGTGGCTCGACCGGGCGGCGGCCGACCGCGAGGTCCTCGACGCGGTCGGCGGGACGTTCGTCGACCTGCGGGTGTTGACCTGCGTGAGCGACCTCTGTCCGGCGTTCGTCGGCACCGTCCCCGTGAAAGAGGACCGCGTGCACCTCACGACGGCCTTCGCGCTCGCCGTCTCGCCCGTGCTGGGCGACCTGCTGCGCGCTCGGCAGGTGCTCTGACGCCTGGGCGCTACCGCGCCTCGACGACCAGGTCGGCGAGGCCCGTCGGCGACCACCGGTCGAGGTGCCGATCCTCCTGGGCAGCCCAGACGTCCCACCACGGCTCGAAGGCGGCACCGTCGCGGTCGAGGGCCCGTCGCCGACGGGTGTCGGCGTCGAGCTCCAGCCACACGCGGACGTCGGCCAGCGCCGAGGAGGCGCGGGTCAAGGCCCCGGCCCCTTCGACGATCAGCGAGACGGCCGGGTCGAGCACCTCCCATGCCGCCGCGCGGTCGTGCTCCCAGTCCCACCGCCGCCATCCCGGGTCGACCGGCGACAAGATGGACGTCTCGACCGCGCGGGACGCCGCCTCGAGCCCGTGCCAGCCCGGGTAGACGTCGTCGAGGTGCACCAGGCGCACGGGTCCGAGCCGGTCGACGGGCCACGCGGCGGCCACCGCACGGCCGAGCGTGGTCTTGCCCGAGCCCGAGCGGCCGTCGATCAACAGGACCACGCGACGCGACCCGACCCGCGCCTCCTCGGCTCGGCGGAGCAGGGCCCCGACGGCGTCGTCGACGATGACCTGCTCAGGCAAGGACGAACTCCCACGTGCAGGCCAGGACGGCCGCGGTCACCGAGGTGGCGGCGATGACGACGCCGAGGGCGACGAGCACGCCGTCTCGCAGTCCGAACGACGACGGACGAGCCCAGGTGCGCGGGGCGTCGCCGCCGAAGCCCTTGGCCTCCATGGCGGTGGCGAGCTTGCTGCCGCGTCGGACCGACAGCACGAGCAGCGAGAAGGCCTGCTGCCCGAACCGCCTCAGCGCCCCGACCGGCCCGCCCGAGTCCGCGACGCCCCGGGCGCGACGGGCCAGGGCGAGCTGCCGCCAGTCGTCCATGAACAGCCCGACCAGACGCAGCCCGGCGAGGCCCCCCAACACGAAGCGTGCCGGCAGTCGCAACACCTGACCGAGACCGTCGGCGAGGTCGGTCGGGTCGGTCGTCGCGAACAGCACGATGCCGGGCACGCCGACGGCGAGGATGCGCAGGCCGATCGCCCCGGCGAGGGCCAGCGACCCTTCGGTCACCGAGAGGAACCCCCACTCGACCACGGACGCCCCGCCGTCGCGTCCGTAGAGGGCGATGGCGACGACCGACGTCGGGGCGGCGATCCAGAGCGGTGCCGTGCGGGCGAGCAGCTGCCGGGCGGACAGACCGGCGAAGGGCAGCAGCAGGGCCTCGAGCAGCAGCGCGGTGCCGGCCGAGACCCAGTCGATCGAGAGCAGCAGGGCGATCGCGAGCACGACGGCGGCGAGCAGCTTGGCGACGGGATTGACGCGCCCGACCACGCCGGTCGCCACGACCGGGGTGAGGACGCTCATCGGCGCAGCTCGGCGGGGTCGGTGCGGCGAGCGTGGGCACTGAGGTCGAGCACGTCGTCGGCGAGGGTCGACGCGAACTCGGCGTCGTGGGTCACGGCGACGACCGCCCGGCCCTCGTCCAGCAGCTCGGCGAGAAGGGCCACGAGTTCTCGCCAGGTGCGGGCGTCCTGCCCGAAGGTCGGTTCGTCGAGCACGAGCATCGACGGGCGTGAGGCGAGCACGGTCGCGACCGAGAGTCGGCGTTTCTCACCACCCGAGAGCGTGAAGGGGTTCGCGCCGGCGAGATGGTCGAGCCGCAGCCGGTCGAGGAGGTGGTCGACGCGCGACGCGACCTCTCTCGGGGACGCGCCCAGCGCCTCCGGACCCACCGCCAGCTCGCGGCGGACGGTCGCCGTCAGGAACTGGTGCTCCGGGTCCTGGAAGACCGTGCCGACCCGGGTGAGCAGCTGCCGGGGCTTCCAGCGGATCGGAGACGGGCCGGCACCGTGGGCGAACGACGGCGTGGCCTCGAGGGCGCCCGCGACGGGGGCGAGCAGCCCCGCGACGGTGAGGGCGAGCGTCGACTTGCCCGAGCCGTTCGTGCCGGTCACCGCGAGGGCACGCCCCTCGGTGACGGTGAGGTCGATCCCCGCGGCGACCGCGCGACCCTTGGGCCCCTTGTGGCCCACGTCGAGGCCCCCGGCCGTCAGCAGCAGCTCACCGGTCGTGCGCGACCGGACGGGCGCAGGAGGCGCGGCACCGGGGACCCACACCCCCGCGTCGACGAGGCGGTCGCGTTCGGCGCGGAGCACGTCGTCGGGTCGGCCGTCGGCCAGGACTCCCCCGCCCGCGTCGAGCACGACGACCCGGTCGACGACGGGCAGCCAGACCGACACCCGGTGCTCGACGACGACGAGCGTCGCCCCGGTGTCGGCGACGACGCGGGCCACGGCGTCGCGCACCTCGACGACCCCTCGGGGGTCGAGGTTGGCCGTGGGCTCGTCGAGGAGCAGCAGGCCCGGCCGCATGGCGAGGGCCCCGGCGAGCGCGAGCCGTTGCTTCTGGCCGCCGCTCAGCTCGGAGGTCGACGCGGACAGCGGCAGGTCGAGCCCGACGGCATCGAGGGCGTGGCCGACGCGGCGCCAGATCTCGTCGCGGGGCACGCCCAGGTTCTCGCACCCGAACGCGACGTCGTCGCCCACCCGGGCGAGGACGACCTGCGAGTCGGGGTCCTGCAGGACGAGGCCGATCCGTCCGCGCTGCTCGGCGGGGGCGCGGCCGTCGACGAGCAGGTCGCCGGCCTCGTCGCCCTCGTCGTCGCCGCCCAGCACACCGGCGAGACCGGCGAGCAACGTCGACTTGCCCGCACCGGATGCGCCGAGCAGCAGGACGCGCTCACCGGGGGCGACGTCGAGGTCGAGCTGCGAGACGGCGGGCCGGCGACGACCGGCGTGCCGCCACCCCCAGCCCCGGGCGGTGACGCGGGCACCGTCCTCCGGCGCCCACCGTCCGCCGCTCGCCCTGCTCACGGGAAGGACCACGAGGAGGCGCGCCTAGACCCGGGCGTCCGCCGAGCGTCCCGAGGCGAACCGCGAGAGCGCGCCCGTGCGGGCGAGGCCGCGGGCGGCGAGCCACGAGAGCAGACCGGCGAGGACGGTGCCCGAGACGACCGAGGTCACGACGTAGATCGTCTTCGACCCGGCGGCGTAGGCGGCCGCCGAGGCGAAGCTCGTGTCCATCAGGCCGACGGCGAGGCCGGCGACGGCACCGGCGAGCAGCACCGTGCCGATCCGCCACGACTTGTAGAGGAAGACCGCGAGCACGATCTCGGCGCCCAGGCCCTGGACGATGCCCCAGATGAGCACCGAGAAGCCCCACTGGGTGCCGATCAACATCGAGACGACCGCCGCGACGACCTCGGTGTAGACGGCGGCGCCGGGCTTCCGGATGACGATGCCGCCGAGCACGCCGGCGAAGAGCCAGCCGCCGTTGAGGATGCCCTCGAAGCCGCCCGAGAAGCTCAGGACGCTGTCGATGGGCGTGTAGGCCAGGCCCCAGGCCCAGAACACGACGCCGGCGGCGACGCCGATGACGCTGGCGATCACGATGTCGACGACGCGCCAGCGCCGGGTGGGGGTGATGGGGGCCTTCGGCGTGAAGCCGGTCGAGCTGTCGCGAGCCGCCGTGGAACGGTTTTCGGGCGTGGACGTGGACATCTGTTCTTCTCCTCCCTGCGCTGGCATGACCCAGATCAGGTTCGACGGTCGAAGCGTGGTTCGCTTCCTCTCAGCCCGGCTCACCGGACTCCCGTGTGTTGTGGGGACGATCATAGCGCCGGGCCGAGGGTCACGGTCACGGCGGCATCGACCGATCGGTCCGCCTAGGGTGGCGGCATGAGTCGGCCTCCCGTCGCACCACCCGCACCTCCGGCGCCCCCGCCGGCTCCGGTTCGCCGTCGGCCACCTCACCCCGCCCGTCTCGTCCTGCCGATCACCTCGGTGGTGCTCGCGGTCGTCACCGGGGTCGTCCCCTTCGTCGTCCTCCAGCCGATGATCCACTCCTACCGCGGCGAGGCGGCGGCGTACGGCATCCACGCCTTCGGCGTCGCGACGGTGGCGTCGGTGCTGTGCTGGGTCCTCGCGATCGTGACCCTCGTCGTCGGTGTGCTGTCCCTCGCGCTCCGACAGCGCCTGATGGGGCTGCCGATCACCGCCGTCACCCTGGCGGTGCTCCTCGCGTTCGCCGGGCCGGTCGCCTACCCGCTGATCGCCCTGTCGGCCGACGCGTACTGACGCGTCAGAGTCCGGCGGCCTTCCGGACGAGGGCGGCGACGGAGGCGCGGGTCGCGTCGTCGGCGCCGGTCACCGCGTACGAGGTCGGCCAGAGGGTGCCGTCGTCCAGCTGGGCACCGTCCTGGAACCCGAGGGTCGAGTAGCGAGTGCCGAACTTGGCGCCGGGTTGGAAGAAAACGACGGCCTTGCCGTCCTCACGGGCGTAGGCGGGGAAGCCGTACCAGGTCTTGGGGGCGAGGTTCGGGGCGTGCTCGGCGACGACCTCGTGCACCATCTGGGCGATCGGTCGTTCGACGTCGGTCATGGCCGCGATGGCGTCCGCGGCGTCCTGCGCCTCGGCGGCCGACTTGTCGGCCAACTTCTGGCGCTTCGCCTCGGCCCGGAGCTCGGCGGCGCGCTGCTTCATGGCGGCCTTCTCTTCTTTGCTGAATCCGGTGTCGGCCATGATCGTGCCCTTCTCGTGCGTGCGTCGGCTCGGTCGGGTCGGCGTACGCCCCATGGTGACAGGCAGGATGGTCGTCATGCACCTGGATGTCACGACCATCGGCGACGGCGACCGCCACGTCGCCCTCGTCCACGGGCTCGGCGCCGACGGTGCGACCTGGAAGCCGATCGTCGACCGGTTCGTCGCGACCGGTTCGTACACGGTCACCACCCTCGACCTGCGGGGTCACGGTGAGAGCGACCGGGCGTCGTCGTACCGGCTCGACGAGTTCGCGGACGACGTCGCCTCGGCCCTGCCCCAGGGACTGCACGGTGTCGTCGGGCATTCGCTGGGCGGCTCCGCGCTCGTCCGCGCCGTCGAACGGCTGCAGCCCCGCACGGCCGTCTACCTCGACCCCGGGTTCTCCCTCGCCCTGCCGACGACGGGCCTCGCCGGCCGGCTCTTCTGGGCCGCCCCCACCGTGACGATGGGTGTCGCGGCCCTCGCCCAGGCGCGGAAGAGCGCGCGACTGCGCGCCGGGTACGACGACGCGACCCGCGCCTCCTTGGATCAGGCCCACGCCCGGTTCGACTCGGGCATGGCGGTGGGCGTGTTCCGCGACGTCGCCTTCCACCCCGTCGCGACGACGGAGCCCACGGTGCCCTCGGTCATCGTGCTGTCCGACGACTCCTCCGCCGTCCTGCCCGAGCGTCTCGTGTCGGGCTACCAGCGGGCCGGCTGGCAGATCCGCCGCCTGCCGGGCGTCCACCACGACATGCAGCTCGAGGCACCCGACCGCACCTTCGCGCTGCTGGCCGAGCTGCTCTGACGCTCGTCGGCGGTCAGGCCTTCGGCAGGGCGTGACCCTCGGTGTCGAGGTGGTCCCGCCAGGAGCGCTTCGCCCTCCAGCCGAGCATGCGGGCCGCCTTGGCGGTCGAGATGCCCGACGCGTCGACCCGGTCGAGCTCGCGCAGTTCGATGCGGTCGCCGTGGTGCTCTCGGAGGGTGGCGGCGACGTCGTGGCCGCCGGCGTTGTCGGCTGCGGCGATGTAGAAGACCTCGTGACCCGGCAGGTCGGACTCGGCGGCCAGCAGGAGCGCGTCGGCGAGGTCGTCGGCGTCGACGTAGCTGCCGAAGTTCGCACTCTCGGGATCAGCCTCGCGCACCTGAGGGCCGAGGTTGGCCTCGTAGTTGCCGTCGTCGTGGACAGTGCTCGGGCGGATCGAGATCGCGCGCAGGTCGGAACGCCGGACGGCGGCGTCCATCAGCTGCTCGCCGAACGCCTTCGAGAGGGCGTAGGGGTCCTGCGGGTGGAGGGGGTGCTCCTCGTCGACCGGCACGTAGTCGGGCAGGAAGGGCCGTTCGGGGAAGAAGTTGCCCACGATGCTCTCGCTCGACACGTTGACGAAGCGGGGCACGCCGAACCGCACGGCCGCCTCGACCAGGTTGAAGGTGGACATCAGGTTGGTGTGGAACACGACGTGGGCCGGGTTCGCGGTGGGCTGCGGGATGGCCGCGACGTGGACGACGACGTCGGCCCCTGCCACCACCGAGAAGGCGGTCCCCGCGTCGGTCAGGTCGCCCATCACGTAGCGGCCGGGTTCGTCGACGCCCGTGTCGAAGACGGGCCGGACGAGGTCGACGCCGAGGACGTCGTGCCCGGCCTCGACGAACCGCCCGACGGCGGCACGGCCGACCTTGCCCCGTGATCCCGTGATGACGACCTTCACGACGCGCTCCCTCGATCGAGGGATGCGCCGAGGGCCGGTGCATCCACCGGGGCGACGCTACGCGCGCAGCCCTCAGGAGGCACGCTCAGTCCTTCGCGCGGCGTGCGTGGGCCCGCGCCTTCATCCGGTTGCCGCAAGTCGCCATGGAGCACCACTTCGCCGTGCCGGGACGGCTGTGGTCCACCAGGAACAGGTTGCACTCGTCGTTCGCGCAGGCACGGAGGCGCCCGGGCAGCGTCGAGGTCACGCTCGACCACGCCGACACGGCTGCGACCGCGAGTCGGTCGTCGCCGGGCACCCGGAGTTCCCAGACGACGCCGTCCCGGGTCGTCCGCGGGATCTGCACGGTCCGGTCCATGACGTCGGCGAGCTCGGCGACGGCCCCGTCGTCGCCACCGCGGACGACGGCGTGCAGGGCCTCTCGCACGCGCCTGAGCTGGGCGACCTCGCCCGATGAGCCCGTGCCACCCCAGGTCCGCACCAGATCTCGCCCTGCCGCGCCCTCGAGGGCGTCCGTCGGGACGCCGTCGACCACCGGTGCGCTGTTCAGCACGGCCAGGAGCAGCTCTTCGTCGCGAAACACGTCTCCCTGCTCTCTCGCACCGTCCGGCGCATCTCGACCATGCTACCGTCGGGATAACCACTAAAACAATCCAAAGGGGTTAGACATGGTCACCGTCCACCACCGCACCGCCTCTGTCGACGGGCTCGACGTCTTCTACCGCGATGCCGGCCCCGCCGACGCGCCCGTTCTCGTCCTCCTCCACGGCTACCCCACGAGCTCGCACATGTTCCGCCACCTCATCCCCGCTCTGGCCGACCGGTACCGCGTCATCGCCCCCGACCACATCGGTTTCGGCCGCTCCTCCGCTCCGTCGGTCGACGAGTTCGAGTACACCTTCGAGGCCCTGGCGCGGGTGACCGGTCGTTTCCTGTCGACCATCGGCGTCGCGCGGTACGCGATCTACGTGCAGGACTACGGCGCCCCCGTCGGGTGGCGCCTCGCGCTGGCCGAGCCCGATGCGGTCACCGCTGTCGTCTCGCAGAACGGCAACGCGTACGGAGAAGGCTTCGTGCCGAGTTTCTGGGACCCGATCTGGGCCGACGCCGCCGAACGGACGTCCGAGACGCGCGACGCGCTCCGACCCGCCCTGGGCCGCGAGGCGGTCGAATGGCAGTACACCCACGGCGTGCCGGACCCCACATCCGTCGACCCCGATGCCTGGGAACACGACCTCGCGCTCCTCGCCCGGCCGGGACAGGACGACGTCCAACTGGCACTCTTCCGCGACTACGCCACCAACCGCGCCCTGTACCCCGCCGTTCACTCCTGGCTCCGCGCCTCCCGCGTCCCGGTCCTCGCGATCTGGGGCCGCAACGACGAGATCTTCGATGCCGCCGGTGCGGGTGCCTTCACCCGCGACGCCCCGGACGCTCGCGTCGAGCTCGTCGACGGTGGACACTTCCTGCTCGAGTCACACCTCGATCTGGTCGCGGCCACGATCCGGGAGTGGCTCCCGAAGACGTGATCCGGACCACCCGCGGCCACCCGCTCAGGACGGGAAGGCGAGTCGGCCCGGGTTCAGGGCGGCCCACTGGAGCAGCATGATCGTCTTGCCGTCCACGATGCGCCCGTCGGTGATCATGTCGAGCGCGTCCCGGATCGGCAGCTCGATCACCTCGATGTCCTCCCCTTCCTCCTCGACACCACCCCCGTCACCGGTGCGATCCGCCGCAGAGTAGGGGGCGGCGTAGAAGTGCACCCGCTCGGTGACCGAGCCCGGGCTCATGTAGGCGTCGAAGACGTGGATCAGGTCACCGACCTCGACGCCCGTCTCCTCCTGCGCCTCGCGGCGGATCGCGGTCTCGGGGTCGTCCTCGTCGAGCAGGCCGGCGGCGGTCTCGATCAGCATGCCGTCGGGATGGTCGTTGACGTAGGCGGGGAACCGGAACTGCCGAGTCAGGAGGACCGTGCCCCGATGCGGGTCGAACAGGAGGATCGTCGCCCCGTTGCCGCGGTCGTACGTCTCGCGCTGCTGGGTCGACCACCGCCCGTCACGACCCCTCACGTCGAAGGTGGTGCGGCGGAGCACGTGCCACCCGTCCGAGGTCACCTCGACGTCCCGGACCACGACGTCGGGGTTGCGGGTCAGATCGCGGCCGGTCAAGTCGAGACCCGTCCGTCCACGACCGTCGGGGGAACGAGAGCCACGGGAGTCAATCACCCCACGAAAGTAACGGAGAGCGACGACCCGCGAGGGAGAAGAGGACCGTCGATGACATCCGTCACGGGATGTGGTGACGCCTCGGCACTTCTCGAGGACGTCGCCCTCTGGTGTGCTTCCGGAGGAGCGTTCGGACCCGACTCGAACGCCCGGAGAGAGGACCTCGTGCGGACATCCCTGAAGGTGACCCTGTGGACCGTCGGCGCCCTCGTGGCCGTGCCCGTCCTGACGCTGACGACGACGTCGATCGTCGACCTGGTCGCCACGAGGTCGGAGCTGGCCGCCATCACGCCGTACGGCGAGCTCGTGCCCGTGGACGGGAAAGAGATGAACGTCGTCATCAGCGGGTCCGGAGCGGACACGATCGTCCTGCTGCCGGGCCTCGGCACGGCGGCACCCGGCCTGGACTTCGGGCCGCTCGTCTCCGAGCTCGACGACACCCATCGCGTCGTCGCCGTCGAGCCGTTCGGCTCCGGGCTGAGCGACCAGACCGACTCACCCCGGACGGCAGAGAACATCGCGGGCGAGGTGCACGAGGCGCTGGGCCAGTTGGGCATCGACCGCTACGCGCTCATGGGGCACTCGATCTCGGGCGTCTACGCCCTCGAATACAGCCGGCTCTTCGCGAGCGAGGTCACCGCGTTCATCGGGATCGACAGCAGCGTCCCCGACCAGCCCGGCGCGGAGGACCCCGTGCCGACCGACGGGACGGCCTTGCTTCGCAGCCTCGGTGTGCTCCGCGTGGCGAGCGCTCTCGCCGGCGACGCCTACGCGGGGCTGCCGTACGACGAGGGCACGAAACAGCAGATGCGCTTCCTCACCACGAAGAACTCGACCGCTCCGACCCTGCTCGACGAGATGGACCACACCGCGAGCAACTTCGCGTCGGTCAGCGGACGGACGTTCCCGGCGGACCTTCCCGTCCTCCTCTTCGTCGCGCAGGACGACGCCGACCCCGACGCCGGCGGCTGGCTCGAGTTGCACGAGAACCAGGCCGCGAGCGTGGTCCGCGGCCAGGTCGTCGCGCTCGAGGGAGACCACTACCTGCACCACACGCAGGCGACCCGCATCGCCGCGGACACCGACGAGTTCCTCGCCGGATGAGCCAGATCGGGAGGGGTGAAGGTCACGGCGGGGTAACGAAGTAGATGCGTTCCAATCCTTTTCGGGTGCGGTGGCGAACCCTG
>NZ_JXQZ01000098.1 GCF_000878135.1 Frigoribacterium sp. MEB024 | reverse complement strand
GCGGCCGGACGGCTGCCGGACGGCGGCCGGGCGGCGGCCGGGCAACGGGTCGGCGCGTCGGCGGGTCAGCGGGTCAGCGGCGTCGCCGTGCCGGTGACCGTGATGCCGCCCTCGACCGGGACGTCGACCACGAGGAGGCTCGGCCGCCCGACGTGCCGCCCCTGCCTCACCACGACACGGGCAGGAGGCGCGATCAGCTCGAGCGCTCGGAGGTAGCCGCCCAGCGAGGCGGCCGCCGACCCCGTCGCCGGGTCCTCGGTGAGTGAGCCGACGGGGAACAGGTTGCGCGCCTCGACCACGGTCGCCCCGGATTCGTCGACGCCCCGGGCGTGGATCACCGTGATCGTGCCGGCCCAGTCCTGCTCCTCCATCAGTGCCCTCACGGCGATCGGATCGAAACCGAAGTCGTCGAACGCCCGCTGGTCGCGGACCGCCACCACGGGGTGCCGGTTGCCCGCGAAGGACTCCCGCACCGGACGACGCTCGTCGAGGTCGGCGTGCGCGAGGCCCAGCAACGCCAGCAGCCGGTCGGTGACGGCCGGGTCGAGGTCGCGCACGACGGTGTCGACGCTCGTGAACGACGCCGTCACCGGGCCCGTGACGACGTCGGCACCGCCGCGCGACGTCTCGATCACGACCGGGCCGACCGCCGTCGCGAGCGTGAAGGCTCCGACCCCGCGACGCTCGGCCAGGGCGACGGCGGTGGCGATCGTCGCGTGGCCGCAGAACGGCACCTCGGCCCCGGGCGAGAAGTAGCGCACGGCCACGTGCCGGTCGTCCCCGGCGCGTGACGGTTCGACCACGAACGCCGTCTCGGCGTACCCCACCTCGGCGGCGATCCGCAGCATGTCGGCGGCCGAGAGGGCCGACGCGTCGAGCACGACGCCGGCCGGGTTGCCCCCGCCCGGCCCGTCGGCGAAGGCCGTCAGGTGCAGCACCTCGACGGACGGGGCGGACGGCGAGGCAGCGGCGGGGGCGTCGGGGTCGTCGGGAGGCGAGGGTCTGCGGTCGGTCACGACGCCACTGTGCCGCACCGCGCCTCCTCGTCGCCAGCGCCACCCGGGGCCGGGTGGCCCGCCCCGCTCTCGAGACCCTGCCGAGCCGTGCCGGACCCCGAGCCGCCTCACACGATCCGGCCGGCCTCGAGCCTCGTCACGCGGTGCGCCGCGTCGAGCAGCAGCGGATCGTGCGAGACGGCAAGGACGGCCGCGCCCCGGGTCGCCTCGTCGAGCAGCGTCACCCGGATGCGTTCGGCGCTCACCGCGTCGAGCCCGGTCGTGGGCTCGTCGAGCACCAGCAGGTCGGCCCCGCGCGCCAGCCCGTGGGCGAGGAGCGCGCGCTGCCGCTGACCGCCCGAGAGCGCGGCGAAGGGTCGCTGCGCGAGATCGGCGACGTCCAGGCGGTCGAGCGCCTCGTCGACGGCGGCGCGGGCTCGACGGTCCAGGGGACGCCACCGGCCCACGCGACCCCAGGCGCCGACCGTCACGACGTCGCGCACGGTGACCGGGAGCCCGTCCGGGATCGACGTGCGCTGCGGGACGAACGCGATCGTCGCGGTGACCGACCGCGTGCCCGACGTCGGCTGCCGCACGCCCGCGACGACCTCGAGCAGCGTCGACTTGCCGGCCCCGTTCGGACCGGCCACCACCGTGACGACCCCGACGGGCACGTCGAGGTCGACGTCGGCGAGGGCCGTGCGGTCGCCGAACGACACGCCCACCCCCAGGAGGCGCGCCGGGGTCGGGGGAACGGCGGCGGTGTTCGTCGTCATGCGACCACCCTAGTTGATAAGCGTTCTCATTCTCAGCTACGGTCATGTCTCGTGCCCTTCTTCTCCACCGCCGTCCTCGAGCCGTTCTCGCTCGACTTCGTCCAGCGCGCCCTCGTCGGCGGCGGCCTCGTCGCGATCCTCTGCGGCGTCGTCGGCACCTGGGTCGTGGTGCGCGGCATGGCCTTCCTCGGCGAGGCGCTCGCGCACGGCATGCTGCCCGGCGTCGCCCTCGCGACCGTGCTCGGGGCTCCCGTCCTCGTCGGCGGGGCGCTCAGCGCCGTCGTCATGAGCCTCGGCGTCGCGGCGCTGCAACGACGCGGTCGCCTGTCGTACGACACGAGCATCGGCCTCCTCTTCGTCGCGATGCTCGCCCTCGGCGTCGTCGTCATCTCGCACTCGGGCAGCTTCGCCACCGACGCCACGTCGATCCTGTTCGGCGACGTCCTCGCGATCACCTCCGCGGACCTCGGCCTGCTCGCCGGTGCGACGATCGTCGGCGTCGGCCTCGCGGCCGCCTTCCACCGCCCCCTGCTGGCCCTCGCCCTCGACCCGCGACTGGCCGCCGTGCTGGGGCTCGGTCCGCGCTCGGCCCAGGCCGTGCTCGTGGGACTGGTCACGCTCGCCGTCGTGGCCTCGTACCAGGCCGTCGGGTCGCTGCTCGTCGTCGGACTGCTGCTCGCACCGGCCGTCGCCGCGGGCCACTGGACGTCGCGCCTGCCCACGCGGATGGTCCTCTCCGCGGTGATCGGCGTGCTCGCCGTCGCCGTCGGATTGCTCGTCTCGTGGCACGCCGCGACGGCCGCCGGCGCGTCGATCGCGGCGACGGCCATCGCGTTCGCCGGACTGTCGGGCGTCGGCCACGCCGTCGTGGGCCGACGTCGGGAGCGCCGGGGCGACGGCGCCGTCCC
>NZ_JXQZ01000097.1 GCF_000878135.1 Frigoribacterium sp. MEB024 | reverse complement strand
GGCGCGAGCCACGACGGCGCGACGGACGCTCGGAGGCGGCGACCGGCTCGGCCGGGGCCTGCTCGGCCGAACCCTGTTCGGTCGAACCCTGCTCGGCGGCGGGGGCGCCGACGGTGGCGGCTTCAGTGGCGGGCACCTCGACCAGAGGGGCGACACCGGTGTCGCCAGCGTTCACGTGCTCGCCGGCGGCACGGGACTCGGGAGCCCCGGCGGCGGACGTGGCACGACGCGAGCCGCGGCGGGCGCGGGTCGGTGCCTCGGCGGGCTCGGTGGCCGCCTCGACCGTGGCGGCCTCGGTGCCTTCGGCCACGGCGGTCTCGACCGAGGCCGGGACGCCGGCGTCGACGACACCGTCGAGCGTCGGCTGGGGGGCGACCTCGACCGCGGCCCCCTCGCCCTGCTTCGCCGCGATGGCGGCCACGAGGTCGCCCTTGCGCAGCTTCGAGATGCCGCTGATGCCCAGCGACGAGGCGAGGGCCTGCAGCTGGGGCAGGCGCATGGCGGTGAGTTCGGGCGTGGACGGCGCAGCGGCGCCGTTCTGGACGTCAGTCACGAGTGATGGGTTCCTTTCGCTCCCCCGCGTTGATCGGCGGGGCAGAGCTGGTCACACCTCGTGGCCTCGGACCTGCACTGATCGGGTTCGCCCCGAGGGGCTGACCCTGTGCCGGCTCTGCCCTGAACGAGCAGCTGCCCGGGATGAGCAGGAGGCCTGGGAGGTGCGGTGCGCGCCGACCAGATCGGCAGACGAGCACTGCTAGATGTGCACTACGGGATGTGCGACCCGGGGACTCGAAGACTTGTGACCCCACGCGGTAGCCCCCACGAAGAACGGCGGGGACGAAGCTAGATGCCCAGGAAATCTGAGTTTTCTACCGGGTGCGGCACCACTGTAGCACCTTTGAGATCGACGGCCAGCATCAACGGACGCCACGCGGAGACGGCGTGTTCGCGCACCAGTTCGGCGGCGAACAGGCGCTGGGCCGGGTCGCTGCCGAGCACCAGGAGCGAGGGACCGGCCCCGGAGACGACGGCCGCGAGCCCGGCGTCGCGGAGCATGCGGATGAGGGCGTCGGTCTCGGGCATGGCGCTGGCGCGGTAGCTCTGGTGCAGCCGGTCCTCGGTGGCAGCGAGCAGCAACTCGGGACTCTGCACGAGCGCCGCCACCAGCAGCGCCGACCGCGACACGTTGAACGTGGCGTCCTCGTGCGGCACGGAGGCGGGCTGCAGGCTGCGGGCGAGTTTGGTCGAGAGGGTCGACTCGGGGACGAACACCACGGGCGAGACCCCGCGGTGCACGAGCAGGCGCTTGTGCGACGGGCCGTGCGAGTTCATCCAGGCGATCGTGAGGCCGCCGAACAGCGCCGGCGCCACGTTGTCGGGGTGCCCCTCCATGTCGGTCGCCAGGGCGAGCAACGCCGCCGAGTCGAGCTCGACCGTGCCCTCGAGGAGCCCCTTCGCGGCCATGATGCCCGAGACGATCGCGGCCGCGGACGACCCGAGTCCCCGGCCGTGCGGGATGGCGTTGCGAGCCCGGAGGCGCAGCCCGGGCACGGGGACGCCGACCGAGGCGAAGGCCGCGGCGACGGCCTGCACGACGAGGTTCGACCCGTCGGTGGGCACCTGACCGGCCCCGACGCCCGTGACCTCGACCGAGACGCCGGGCTCGTCGGTCGCCGTGACCTCGAGCTCGTCGTAGAGCGAGAGCGCGAGGCCCAGCGTGTCGAAGCCGGGGCCGAGGTTGGCCGAGGTCGCGGGGACCTTGACCAGCACCGAACGCCCGACGACCCCGGAGGTCATGCAGAGGCCGGTGCGAGACCGAGCACCTCGGCCACCCGGGCCGTGTCGCTCGCGACCACGGTCGGCTGCACGTCACTGCCGTCGGGGCGACGCAGGGCCCACTGGGGGTCCTTCAGGCCGTGGCCGGTGACGGTGAGCACCACGGTGGCACCGGCGGGGATGACCCCGGCGTCCGCGCGCTCGAGCAGACCCGCCACGCTGATGGCCGACGCGGGCTCGACGAACACGCCGACCTCGGCCGAGAGGATCTTCTGCGCGGCGAGGATGGCCTCGTCGGTGATGGCGCCGAACCAGCCGTCGGTCAGGTCGCGCGCCTCGAGGGCGAGCTGCCACGAGGCGGGGTTGCCGATGCGGATCGCGCTGGCGATGGTCTCGGGGGCCTTGACGACCTCGCCCGCGACGATCGGCGCCGAGCCGGCGGCCTGGAAGCCGAACATGCGCGGCAGCTTGGTGGCGCGGCCGATCTCGAGGTCCTCGCGGTAGCCACGCGTGTAGGCGGTGTAGTTGCCGGCGTTGCCGACCGGGATGAAGTGGAAGTCGGGGGCGTCGCCGAGCACGTCGACGACCTCGAAGGCACCGGTCTTCTGGCCCTCGATGCGGTCGTTGTTGACCGAGTTGACGAGGTGCACCGGGTAGTTGGCGGCGAGGTCGCGCGCGATGTCGAGGCAGTCGTCGAAGTTGCCCTGGATCTGCAGCAGCTGACCGTCGTGTGCGACGGCCTGGCTCAGCTTGCCCATGGCGATCTTGCCCTCGGGCACGAGCACGGCGGCGGTGATGCCGGCGTGGGCGGCGTAGGCCGCGGCCGAGGCCGACGTGTTGCCGGTCGACGCACAGATGACGGCCTTGGCACCGTGCTCGACGGCCTTCGAGATCGCCATCGTCATGCCACGGTCCTTGAAGGAACCGGTCGGGTTCATGCCCTCGTACTTGACGTAGACCTTGGCGCCCGTGCGGTTCGACAGCGCCGGAGCCGGGATGAGCGGCGTGCCGCCTTCGCCCAGCGTGACGATCGGGGTGGCGTCGGTGACGTCGAGACGGTCGGCGTATTCGCGCAGGACACCCTGCCACTGGTGGGCCATCAGGCTCCTTCGACTCTCAGCACGCTCGTGACGGAGTTCACGACCGTGGCGTTCTTCAGGGCGGTCACCGTCGCGGCGAGGTCGGACTCGCGCGCCCGGTGGGTGCCGATGATCAGCGTAGCGGTGGCCACGGCGTCACCCTCGACCGTGACGCCCGGCGTCGCACCCGACGTCTGCTCGACGCTGTGGACGCTCACGCCGTGGTCGCTGAGCACCCCGGCGACCTCGGCGAGCACGCCCGGCTGGTCCGCCACGTCGAGCGTGATCTGGTACCGGGTCGACACGCGGCCGATCGGCAGGACGGGCAGGTTCGCGTGGGTGGACTCGGCGACGCCGGGGCCTCCGATGACGTGCCGTCGAGCGGCCGAGACGAGGTCGCCCAGCACGGCGGACGCCGTCTCGACTCCCCCGGCGCCGGCGCCGTAGAACATGAGGTCGCCGGCCGATTCCGCCTCGACGAAGACGGCGTTCTTGGCTCCGTGCACGGCCGCGAGCGGGTGGCTCAGCGGCACGAGCGCTGGGTACACGCGGGCGCTGACGCCCTCGACTCCCTCGTCGTCGACCAGGCGTTCGCAGATGGCGAGGATCTTCACGACGTACCCGGCCTTGCGCGCGGCGACCACCTGGTCGTGCGTGACCGAGGTGATTCCCTCGCGGTGCACGGCGGCGAGGGGAACGGCCGTGTGGAAGGCGAGGCTGGCCAGGATGGCGGCCTTCTGCGCCGCGTCGTAGCCCTCGATGTCGGCCGTGGGGTCGGCCTCGGCGTACCCCAGGGCCGTGGCCGTCGCCAGGGCGTCCTCGAGGCTCGAGCCGTCGGTGTCCATGCGGTCGAGGATGAAGTTGGTCGTGCCGTTGACGATGCCCATGATGCGCTGGACGCGGTCGCCGGCGAGGCTGTCGCGCAACGGGCGGATGATCGGGATGGCCCCGGCCACGGCGGCCTCGTAGTAGACCTGCGCGCCGACCTGCTCGGCGGCGTCGAAGAGTTCGGTGCCGTGGCTCGCGAGCAGGGCCTTGTTGCCCGTGATGACGTCGGCCCCCGAGTTGAGCGCCTGCAGCACGTAGCTGCGGGCCGGCTCGAGTCCGCCGATCAGCTCGACGACGATGTCGGCGCCGACGATGAGCGACTCGACGTCGGTCGTGAACAGCTCGCGCGGCAGGTCGACGTCGCGCGGCGCGTCGACGTCGCGCACGCCGATGCCGACGAGCTCGAGGCCGGCCCCCGCGCGCCCGGCGAAGTCGTCGCCCTGCTCGAGCAGCAGCCGCGCCACCTGCGACCCCACCGAGCCGGCGCCCAGCAGGGCGACCCTCACGTTGCGGTATTCGATCATGTCAGTCCGTTCTCGGGTGCTTCGTCGTCGGGGTGCGGTGCTCGCACGAGGTCAGGAGGCGCGGGTCGGTCAGTCGAGGCCGGCGTCGCGGGCCAGCAGGTCGGCTTCGCTCTCGCCCCGCACGATCACGCGGGCCCGACCGTCACGGACGGCCACGACGGGGGGACGCCCGACGTGGTTGTAGTTGCTCGCGAGGCTGTGGCAGTAGGCGCCGGTGGCGGGCACGGCGAGCAGGTCGCCCGGGGCGACGTCGCCGGGCAGGTAGTCCGCGAGCACGACGAGGTCGCCGCTCTCGCAGTGCTTCCCGGCCACGCGCACGAGCGCGGGCGGAGCAGAGGAGGTGCGGTTCGCGATGCGCACGGAGTAGTCGGCCGCGTAGAGGGCCGTCCGCGCGTTGTCGCTCATGCCCCCGTCGACGCTGACGTACCGTCGCACCGCGCTGCCCTCGTCGGAGGAGACCGTGACGTCCTTGATGGTGCCGACCTCGTACAGCGTGGTGCCGGCGGGCCCGACGATGACGCGCCCGGGCTCGACCGCGAGGAGCGGCACGTCGACGCCGAGGCGGAGGCACTCGGCCTGCACGATGTCGACCAGGGCGACGGCGAGGTCGTCGAGCGGGCGGGCGTCGTCGGCGCTCGTGTAGGCGATGCCGAAACCGCCGCCGAGGTTGAGCTCGGGGACCGGGCCGGTCGCGAGCAGGTCGGCGTGCACGGCGAGCAGGCGACGGGCGGCCTCGGCGAAGCCGTCCGAACCGAAGATCTGCGAGCCGATGTGCGAGTGCAGCCCGACGAACTCGAGCGAGGGCTGCCGGCGGATCGAGCCGACGATGTCGGCGGTCTCGGAGAGCGGGACGCCGAACTTCTGGTCTTCGCGGGCGGTGGCGAGGTACTCGTGGGTGGAGGCGTGGACGCCCGAGTTGACCCGGAGGCGCACGCGCTGGACGCGCCCGTGCCGTTCGGCCGCCGCGGCGACCCGGCCGACCTCGGCGGCGTTGTCGAGCACCACGGTGCCGATGCCGGCCTCGACGGTGCGGTCGATCTCGGCGAGCGACTTGTTGTTGCCGTGGAACCCCATGCGGGCCGGGTCGACGCCCGCGGCCCGGGCGACGGCGAACTCGCCGCCGGTGCAGATGTCGACGGCCATGCCCGCCTCGGCCACCCAGCGGGCCACCTCGGCCGAGAGGAACGCCTTGGCGGCGTAGTAGACCGTCGCCGTCGTGCCGATGCGAGCCGCCTCGCGCTCGAACGAGCGGACGGCCTCGACGGCCCGGGTGCGGGCGTCGTCCTCGTCGAGGACGTACAGCGGCGTGCCGAACGACGCCACGAGGTCGGAGGCGGTGACGCCGCCGAGCACGAGTTCACCGTCGGACGACCGCTGGGCCGTCGCCGACCAGACCGCCGGATCGAGGGCGTCGGCGTCGGTCGGCTCGACGAGCCAGGCAGGGGCCAGGGGGTTCGGGGACACGCGGACCTCGGGGGTTCGAAGGACGGGGAACGACATCAGAGCCTACCGACCGCCGGCGACCGTGACGGCCACGGTCGGGACGTCCTCGACGGCGCAGGCGAGGTCAGGAGCAGGAGCCCTTGGTGCCGATGCCGCTCGACGAGATCGGCAGGCCCGGTGAGGTCACGTCGAGGGTCGCCGCCGTCGACGTGACGTCGACGCCGGTGAGGGTGGTGCCCTGGGGCAGGTACTGCGCCGCACACACGTCGAAGGCGTAGCCGCCGATGAAGGGTGCGAGGTCGAGCGACACCGACGTGTCCCGGAGCGACGCCGTCGTCGGCGTGAGCGAGATGACTCGACCCTCGCTCGTGATCGAGGGCGTGGCGACGACGTCCACGGGGACGACCGTGTCGACGAGCGGGATCGTGAAGTCGCGGGCGTAGGTGACCTGTCCGTCGCCGAACGAGATCGCTCCGCCGCTCTCTTGTACGGCGGCGAGGCCGTTGACGGTCGCCGCGTCGGCGGTGACCGTGCCGGTGATCGCGCCGGTCGAACCGCTCAGGTCGGTCGGGACGTCCCGGACGTCGAAGTCGAACGAGAGCCCGCCCGACGATCCGGCGGACGAGATGGTGGCCTGGTCGATGCTGCCCTGCACGAGCTGCCAGAGCATCGAGAAACCGCCGATCTGGACGTCGACGGGGCCGGCGGCGTCGCCGAGCTGCTGCGAGATCTGCTTCTCGGCCTGGTCCTCGGCGACGGTCCGGACGACGAGGTCGGCGACCACGGCGAGGATGCCGAGGACCACGACGAGACCCACCAGCACGAAGAGGAAGATGCCGAAGCCTCGGCCCCGGCGGCGGGCGACGGGCTTGGCCTCGAAGAAGTCGGACTCGATGTCGCTCATCGGGCCATCTTGTCAGCCGGGCGGCGAGGATCGCTCACGCCGCGCCTCCTGCGGTCGAGACCGAGGAGACGCGGCGTGGGAGGTCACATGCGATCGGGTGCCGAGACGCCCAGCAGGCCGAGCCCGTTGCGGATGACCTGGCCCGCCGCGTCGTTGAGCCAGAGGCGGGTGCGGTGCAGGTCGGTGACCTCGTCGTCGCCGAGCGGCGTGACGCGGCAGTTGTCGTACCAGCGGTGGTAGGTGCCGGCGAGCTCTTCGACGTAGCGGGCCACGCGGTGCGGCTCGCGCAGCTCGGCGGCCTGGACGACGACGCGCGGCAGCTCGGACAGGGCTCCGAGCAGGGCGCTCTCGGTCTCGTGCGTGAGGAGCGACGCGTCGAACGCGTCACGCGTCACCCCGGCGGCCTCGGCGTTGCGGGCCACCGCGCGGGTGCGGGCGTGGGCGTACTGGACGTAGAAGACCGGGTTGTCGTTGCTGCGCTTGGTGAGCAGGTCGAGGTCGATGTCGATCGAGCTGTTCACCGGGCTGCGGACCAGCGAGTACCGGCCGGCGTCGACGCCGACGGCGTCGACGAGGTCCTCCATCGTGACGACGGTGCCCGCACGCTTGGACATGCGCATCGGTTCGCCGTCGCGCAGCAGGTTGACCATCTGGCCGATGAGGATCTCGAGGTTGACGCCGGGCTCGTCGCCGAACGCCGCGCACATCGCCATCATGCGGCCGACGTAGCCGTGGTGGTCGGCGCCGAGCATGATCAGGTTGCGCTCGAAGCCGCGCTCGCGCTTGTCGAGGTAGTAGGCCAGGTCACCGGCGATGTAGGCGGCCTCACCGTCGCTCTTGACGATGACGCGATCGCGGTCGTCGCCGAACTCGGTGGTGCGCAGCCAGGTCGCACCCTCGGACTCGTAGACGTGGCCGAGTTCGCGCAGGCGGGCGACGGCGCGCTCGACGGCCTTCGACTCGTGCAACGAGTTCTCGTGGAAGTAGACGTCGTAGTCGACGCCGAAGTCGTGCAACGACGCCTTGATGTCGGCGAACATGAAGTCGACGCCGACCGCCCGGAACAGCTCTTGCGCCTCGTCACGGGGCAGGTCGCGCACGTCGCCGTCGAAGGTCGCCTCGACACGCGCGGCGATCTCGGCGATGTACTGCCCGCCGTAACCGTCGTCCGGGGTGGGCTCGCCGAGCGAGCTGGCCAGGAGGCTGCGCGCGAAGCGGTCGATCTGCCCGCCGTGGTCGTTGAAGTAGTACTCGCGGGTGACGAGCGCGCCCTGGGCCTGGAAGACGCGGGCCAAGCTGTCGCCCACCGCGGCCCAGCGCACGCCGCCGAGGTGGATCGGGCCGGTGGGGTTGGCCGAGACGAACTCGAGGTCGATCGTGACGCCGCGGTAGTAGTCGCCGCGGCCGTACGCCTCGCCCTGCTCGACGACGGACCGCGCGAGCAGACCCGCAGCGGCGGCGTCGAGGCGGATGTTGATGAACCCGGGGCCCGCGACGTCGACGTCGGCGACCCCGTCGACCTCGGCCAGCTCGGCGGCGATCTCGGTGGCGAGCTCGCGCGGGTTCGTGCCGACGCGCTTGGCGAACTTCATCGCCACGTTCGATGCCCAGTCACCGTGGTCGCGGTTCTTCGGCCGTTCGAGCGCCACGTCGCCCTCGGTCACCGCCACGTCGACGGTGCCTCGGCGCTCGAGGACGCCCTGGACGACGGCGAGCAGGGACGTGGAGAGTTCGGCGGGAGTCACGAGGGTCGATCTTACCGGCAGCCACGGGGCCGACGACGAGCCCGCCGTCGGTGATGATGGGGAGATGAGCCCTGCCCCGACCCGCTCCCCCGTCGTCCTGCGCACCCTCGTCGTGACGGGTGCCCTCGCCCTGTCCCTCACCGCCTGCACGGCCCCGTCGCAGGCCGCACCGAGCGCCACGCCGACGTCACATGCGCAGGCCTCCGCGACCCCCGGCGCGACGCCGACCGCGACGCCGACGCCCGACCTCGTGAGCACCCCGTTCACGATCGACTGCGACGACCTGCTCGACACGGGCTCGCTCGCGTCCTGGTACCCGGGCTTGACGGCCGTGCCGGACGAGAGCGCGAGCGGCGACGAGAGTCGCGACGGCGGGGCCCTGCAGCAAGTGGCCGACGCGGACGGCACGACGTGCACGTGGCAGGACTCCGGCGGCGCCACCGTCACGGTCGGCGTGGCGCACTTCGACCCGGACAGCCTCGACGAACTGGCCAACGAGCTCGTCGCCACCAGCAACTCGGTGCCGACCTTCGGCGTCGAGGGCTACTTCGACACCCCGGGCGAGATCGGCACGGCCGAGGCGTTCTCGTCCCCTGCTTTCGTCGTGGCCCGCTCGACGACGTTCCTCGAACCCGGCGACGCCGAGCCGGTCGTGTCGGCCGTGCTCTCCGCACTGAAGCAGGTCGGCTGAGGGCGGGAGGCGCGAGGGCAGGCGGCGCGGGCGCGGGGGGCGCGCTCGGGTGACGGGCGCGGCCTAGGCGACCAGCGCCTCCTGGTCCGTTCGCGAGCCGGCGGACGCGGCGAGGCGCCCCGCCTCGACGGAGGCGGCCAAGGACGCCAACAGCGCCTCGAGCTGACCGACCGGGGCTCCTTTGTCTTCGGGGTGCCACTGCACGCCCACCACCGGGGCCGAGTCGTGCTCGACGGCCTCGACGGTGCCGTCGGAGGCGCGGCCGACGACGCGGAGGCCCCGGCCCAGGCGGCCGACGGCCTGGTGGTGCGCGCTCTGCACGACGGGCTCGGTGCCGAGGGCCCGGGCGAGGCGACTGCCGGGCTCGAGCCCGACGGCGTGCGGGTGCATGAGCTGATCGACCGGCGCGTCGGGGGTGCGGTGCACCCCGTCGTGGTCGTCCAGGTGCTGAACGAGGTCTCCGCCGAGGGCGACGTTGATCACCTGGTGGCCGCGGCAGACCCCGAGCAGCGGGGTGCGGCGGGCGACCGCGCGGCGCACGAGCGCGAGCTGGGCCTCGTCGGCCACGGGGTCGTGGCGGCCCTCGCCCGGGTAGCCGGGCGCGCCTCCGTAATGACGGGGCGAGAGGTCCTCGCCACCGAGGACGACGATCGCGTCGGCGTCGGCGGTCACCCGCAGCAGCTCGTCGGTGCCGAGGTCGCCCGCGGCGAGGCGCGTCGCCTGCCAGCCCGCGGCCTCGGCGGTCGCCCTCACCCGGGAGTTCATGTCGTCGACGTAGGCGTGGTACTCGGGAGCGTGCGGCCGGTGCCGCGTCACCTCGACCACGGCGAGACGCATCGAGGCGACGGTGAGGTCGCTCGGGCGGATCGACGGGGCGCGGTACGAGGTCATGCGACCATGCTGCCGTCGCGGCCGACGGCCCGCCAGGTGCGTGTCGCCGCGTTACGTCCGCGCCACGGCCTCCGTCGCGGTCGCGCCGTCGGCGCCCGCCGTGGCGGTCAGGGCCACAAGGAGGCGCGGGTCCAGCCGTCGCCGTCGCGGTCGTACCGCAGGCGCACCTGGTCGCGGCCCGTGGTGGCCTGCCAGAACTCGATCGAGGTGGGGTCCACCCGCCACGCGGTCCAGTCGTCGGGCACGAGGGTGTCGTCGGACTCGATCGCCGCCTTGGCCTCGGCGAGGCGACGACGCGTCTCGGCCTCGTCGGTGATCGGGCTGCTCTGCGGCTGCGTCATCGCGACGGCACGGGAGTCGGGGTGGCGAGCGGTGAAGTCCTTCTCGCTGACGTCGCGCGGGCCGGGCGTCGCCCGACCGAGCACGCGGACCTGACGGCCCTGCTCACGCCAGTAGAGGGTGAGGGCCACCCGGGGGTTCTCGGCGATCTGACGACCCTTCGGGCTGATCGACGAGGTGGCGAACCAGAGGGCGCCGTCGTCGACGTCCTTGAGCAACAGGGTGCGAGCCGTCACGTCGCCGTCGGACGACGAGGTCGAGATGACCATGGCGTGCGGCTGGGCGACGTCCTGGTCGACGGCCTCGACGAGCCACGCGACGAACTGGTCGACGGCGTCGTCGGCCACGTCGTCGACGTCGAAGGTGGGCAGCTCGGGGTGGAAGACCTTGGCGGAGCGGAGGCGTTCGCGCAGCGTCGGGCCGTCGGGGTCGGTGCGGTCTGAGCGGGTGCCGGTGTCGGCTCGGTCGGTGCGGGTGTCGTCGGTCACTCCCCCACGATGCACCCCACACCGTCAGGTCGTCCCAGACCGGACCGATTCGCTGCTAACCTGGACGACGTTCCCGGGCCCCCATAGCTCAGGGGATAGAGCACTGCCCTCCGGAGGCAGGGGCGGCAGTTCGAATCTGCCTGGGGGCACCACTTCTCTTCTCGAGGCCCTCTCGATGCGACGGTCCTTCGTCGCCGGTCGGACAGCGGCCCTGTCGGATCAGTCGGACTGCTGGCGGCGGGCGCGGTCGGCGTCGTCGCGCTCGAGCTCGCGACGGAGGACGCGCTCGGAGACGGCGACGTGCTCGGCGGCCTCGCGCATGCTCGCTCCCCCGGCGCGCAACTGGCGGGCGGCGTCGAGGCGGCGTCTCGAGACCGGAGGCTTCGGGGTCTGCGCCACCCGCGCCTCCTGCCGTTTGCGGGTCTCGGCGCGGTGGAGCTCGCCGCCGACCTGCTCGTCGAAGCGGGCCAGGGCGGCGGTGACGCGGAAGAAGAAGCGGCCGTAGGCGTTGAGCTCGTCGATCTGCTCGTCGATCGAGCGGAAGGCGACGCCGAGCGCGTCGAGGGTCGCCATCACGCCGACCAGCTCGGCGACCGAGCGGCCGATGCGGTCGACGTTCGTCACGACGAAGACGTCACCCTCGCGCAGGCTGCCGATGGCCTTGGCGAACTCGGGGCGGGACTGCCTGGTGCCGGTGGCGTGGTCGACGAAGACGCGGTCGCACCCGACCGCCCGGAGGCGTTCGGTCTGCCGATCGGACGACGGGTCGTCTCGCGAGATGCGGGCGTACCCGACGACGGTCACGGGGGGCCTTCCGGCGAGGCGAGGGTGGACAGAGAGGTGAGGCCCCGCCGACGGCGAGGCCTCGAGGACGTCCGCCCGGAGGCGTGCGTCAGTGGTGGATCGAACTCAACTGTAGGTGAGCGCGATCACCGCGACGTCGAGCGTGCGGTACGAACCTTCACGCCGGACGGCGGTGCGGACGCGGCCCCGCAGCACCTCGAACAACCCGTCGGACTCGTGCACGAACCCGATCACCCCGGCGGTCGGCGTCGACACGCGGTGGAATCCGTCACCCAGGGGGACGACCTCCGCTCGGGACGTGCGCTCCAAGACAGCACCCATGATGTCTCCTTCATCGTTCTCCGGCCCTCGTAACCGGGCCGTCATCGCAGCGTACCCCGCATGTGGGGTACAAGTCCCCGTGGAGTTGTCAGACTGAACCTCTGACTCGCTCCTCGGACAGACGCGAGGCCTGGGGGTCCGATCAGGCCGGCGGGGCCTCGGGCAGGGGCCCACGACGCCGGCGTCGACCGGCCGCGATCGTGACCCCGACGCTCGCCGCCGTGACGCAGGCGAGGGCGACGACCTCGCGCACCCCCAGCGCCTCGCCGAGCACGACGAGCCCGGCCAGGGCGGCCACCGCCGGCCCCAGGCTCGACAGGACGCCGAACACGCGGGTCGGCAGTCGCCGCAACGCCACCGACTCGAGGGCGTACGGGATCGCGGAGGTCAGCGCCGCCACCACCAGGAAGACCAGCAGGAGGCGCGGGTCGGCCCGGACGGCCACCGTCGCGTCGTGTGCTCCGAACGGCACCACGACGGCCGCGGCGACGAGCATGGCGGTCGCGAGGGCACCCATCGGGTCGCGACCGCGACCGAGGGCGGCGTTCGCCAGGATGTAACAGGCCCAGAACGCCCCGGCGCCGAGGGCGAGCAGCACACCGGCGATCGGGATCGAGCCGGTCGAGTCGGAGCCGAGCAGCACGACCCCGGCGAGGGCGAGGAGGGCCCAGGCGGCGTCCCACCACCGCCTGGTCTGCACGAGTGCGACGACGAGCGGACCGAGGAACTCGAGGGTGACCGCGACCCCGAGCGGCACGACGTCGATCGCGAGGTAGATGAGCGAGTTCATCCCGGCCAGGGCGAGACCCAGCACGAGCACTCCGAGCCACGTGCGGCCGGGCCACCGCCACGGGCGCGGGCGGAAGACCAGCACGAGCAGGGTGGCGCCGAACGCGAGGCGGAGCGCAGCGGCGCCCAGGGGCCCCAGGGCCTCGAAATGCGTCTTGGCGAGGGCCGCCCCGAACTGCACCGAGACGATCGCCGCGACGGCGAGCAAGGGCGACGGCACACGGCCGAGGGGGCTGGGGTTCACGGGGCTCCGGGTTCGTCACGGGGTGCGCGGCGGCACAGTACGATCGTGGCATGAGCGACGCCTTCTCCGTCATCTCGCCGGTGGTGGAGCTCTTCGGCTGGTTCGGGTTCATCGTCGGCACGCCCTTCCTCCTGGCCGGCTGGGTGCTGCGGCGCCGCGCGACCCGCCTCGAGAGCACCGTCGGCGTGGTCATCCCGCCGCCCGACTGGGCCCGCGCCGCGACCGCCCGGTGGATGGACGTCGACGGGCAGCTGCACGAGACGCAGTTCGGCGACGTCCCGGTGACGACGCCGCTCGAGACCGAGCTCACCGTGCACTACGACCCGGACCGCCCGCACCGTGCCCGCGTCCACCCTCCGCACGACGACGGACGGGCACCCCGCACCGTGGGGGTCGTGCTCTACGCGGTCGGGGCGGTCTGTGCCGTCGCGTCGGTCGGTCTGCTCTTCGTCTCCTGACCCGTCCCGTGACCGGGTCGTCGTCGACCGATCCGTGCGCACCACGACGCGGGCGGTCTGACGGGGGCCGTCGATAGACTCCCCCGCAACGAGCGAGGGGAGCGTCGTGAGCACGAGATCGACGACCGGCCGACGACCGACGAGACGAACGGTGACCACCGTCGCCGCGGCGGTCCTGGCCGTGGTGGGCACGATCACCCTCGGCGCGGTCCCCGCCCAGGCGGTCGAGCCGGTCGACCTCTCGGGCGCCTACGTGGTCGACCAGGCCGACGTGCTGTCGAGCGCGGACGAGACCGAGGTCACCGACGCCCTCGACCGCCTCTCGACCGACACCGGCGTCAACCTCTTCGTGGTCTACGTCGACTCCTTCTCCTCGCCTTCCGACCGCACGGCCTGGGGCGAGGCGACGGCGTCCCTGAACCAACTGGGTGCGAACGACGTGCTGCTCTCGGTGGCGGTCGACGACCAGTTCTACGACCTCTCGGCCGACACGTCCGTGATCCCGGAATCCGACCGGGAGGCGCTGCAGACCGACGTCGTCGTCCCCGAGCTGCGCGATGGCGACTGGGCCGGTGCCGCCGTCGCCCTGGCCGACGGCATCCGCAACGACGAGGCCGGCCCCGACCTCAGCTGGGTGCTCTGGGCGCTGCTCGTGCTGGTCCTCGTCGCGGCGGCCGTCGTCGTCGTCGTCGTGGTCCGCCGGGCACGACGTCGACGCAGCGAGTCCGACGCACAGAAGGCCCGTCAGGACGAACTCGACAAGCGTGCCGCACGGGTGCTGGTCGCCCTCGACGACGAATTGACGGCGGGCGCGCACGAGGTCGGTTTCGCGGCGGCACAGTTCGGTGACGACGCGGCCCGGCCGTTCGCCGAGGCACTCGACGCGGCCCGGGTGCACGCCCGAGAGGCGTTCGCCCTGCAGCAGAAGCTGGACGACTCCGTTCCCGACTCCCCCGAGCAACGCCGCGAGTGGACCACGCGCATCATCGAGTTGTGCGAGGCGGCCGACGCGTCGCTCGCCGAACAGTCCGCCGCGTTCGACGCGCTGCGCGAGGCCGAGAGTCGGGCGCCGCGCGACGTGGCGGCCCTCCCCGGCGAGATCGAGACCCGACGAGCCCGGCTCGCCGAGGCCCGCACCCTCATCGGCGAGCTGACCACGATCTACTCGGCGCGAGCGGTCACGTCGATCGAACAGAACGACGACCAGGCCGACCGCCTGCTCGAGTTCGCCGACGAGCGGACCGGCACGGCGACGACCGCAGTGGCGTCGTCCTCCACCTCCGAGGCCGTCATCGCCATCCGTGAGGCCCGTCAGGCCCTGGCGCAGGTCGACCAGCTCCTGGCCGCGATCGACGGGGCCGCCGAGTCGCTGCGGACGGCGGGCAGCACCATCTCGGCGATGACCCTCGACCTGCGGCGGGACATCGCCGCGGCCGAAGGCCTGCCCGACGGCTCGGCCCCGCGGGGCGTCGACGTCGCCGGCTCCGTCTCGGCCGCACGGGCCTCCGTCGCGCTGGCCGAGACGACGACCGACGACCCGCTCGCCGTCGTCGCCTCGCTCGGTGCCGCCAACGACCGCATCGACCAGGTGTTGGCCGCCGTGCGCGAAGACACCGAGAAACAGCGACGGGCCCAGGCGGCCCTCGACCAGGCGCTGCTGACCGCCCGAAGCCAGATCAGCGCCACCCGCGACTTCATCGAGACGCGTCGTGGCGGCATCGGCCCGCAGCCGCGCACCCGGTTGTCCGAGGCCGAACGACACCTGGCCACCGCGGTGTCGCTCGCGACGTCCGACCGCGACGCGGCCCTGTTCGAGGCCCACCAGGCCGTCCAGCTGTCGCAGGCCGCAGCGGCCGGCGCCGAGGCCGAGGTCTCGTCCTACCAGCAGGCGAGCCCGTTCGGCGGCGGCGTCGGCACGCGCGGGTCGGCCGGGGCCGATCTCGGCGGCATCGTCACCGGCATGCTGCTCGGTGGACTCTTCAGCGGGGGTGGCGGCGGCTTCGGCGGGGGAGGCGGCTTCGGCGGCGGTGGCGGAGGCGGCTTCGGCGGGGGCGGCGGAGGCGGCTTCGGCGGCGGGGGTGGCGGCGGCGG
>NZ_JXQZ01000096.1 GCF_000878135.1 Frigoribacterium sp. MEB024 | reverse complement strand
GCGGCGGCGGCGCGCTCGAGCGCGCGGGCCTCGCGACGCGTCAGCGGCGGGTCGGCTCGGGGCGTCCGCTCGGTCGGCGTCGAGGACTCGGGGGTGTTCGAGGGGTCGGTCATGAGCGCTTCCTGGGACGGACGGCGCATCGACTCACGGTTCTCCTCGTTCGGGCGGACCGACCCACCTTACGATCGGAGACGCCCGCTGACCAGGGGTGGAGGCGGATTTTCAGGAGCTTCACCCTTCGTGGTCGACCGGCACCGCACCTCCTGACCGGGGTCGATCGCCGTGATGCGGGCGACGCTACCGACCGTCCGAAGGGCCCGTCACACCCAGAACGCGGCACAGGCGGGGCGCGGTCACCCCACCTCGCGGGGCTTCCGCCGGGCCGACGGCACCCCCTACCCTCGGGCCGTGACCTTCGTGCTGGCTGCCCTGCCCCTCCTGCTCATCGTGGGGGCGCTCGTCGACATCGTCACGCGTCCCGAGGGCGACGTCCGCCACCTGCCCAAGGGGCTGTGGATCATGATCGTGCTGTTCCTGCCGCTGATCGGCAGCATCGTCTGGTTCGCCGCCGGCCGCGAGTACGGCCGACGCGTCGAGCAGATCGGCCCGCGCGACCAGAGCCGGTACCACGAGGCCGCGGCCCGCACGCTCGACCACCGCGTCCGCAGCACCGAGCAGCAGCTCGCCGACCTCGACCGCGAGGCCGAGCACTACGAGCGGCTCGCGCGCCTGGCGAAGCTCGAGGCCGAGGTCGAGCAGCGACGCTCCACGGCCGGCGACGACGTCCCCGCCTGACCGGCACCGCGCCTCCCGGGCGGCGGCGGCCACGGACGCAGAGACGGGCGGGTCCGCGGCGGGCGGGCGTCCGAGGACGCCCGCCGACCACGAACACGCCCGCTCGACGCCCAGGAGGCGCGGGTCACAGCCCGGGGACGGCCGGCGTCAGCCCCGCAACCAGGCCGGCGTCAGCCGCGCAACCGGACCGGCGTCAGCCCCGCAACCAGGCCGCCGTCTCGCCCGGCAGCTGCCCAGCGTCGGTCAGCGGCCCGCTGGAGACCAGCACCTCGCTCGAGCCCAGCCCGAGCGCGGCCAGGTCGACGGGCTCGGTGCCGAACACGCACACCACGTGCCATCCGCCGGGCCGGACGAGGTGCAGCACGTCGTCGCGGCCCTCGACCGGCAACCACTCGAGCGTCTCGTCGGTCTGCAGGTCGCGTCGTGCCGCGAGGGCCGCACGGTAGAGCGCCAGCGTCGAGGTCGCGTCGGCCTCTTCCGCCTCGACCGAGTACTCGCCGAACCAGCTCGGCTGCGGCAGGTGGGCGTCGCCCGGGCCGAAGCCGAACGACGGGCCCGACCGGGTCCAGGGCAGCGGCACGCGGCAGCCGTCCCGACCGATGTCGACGCCGGGGTTGCGGAAGAACGACGGGTCCTGGCGGTCGTCGGCGGGGATGTCGGCGACCTCGGGCAGCCCGAGCTCCTCACCCTGGTAGACGTAGGCGGAACCGGGCAGGCCGAGCATGAACAGCGACGCCGCACGGGCCCGACGCAGGCCGGTCTCGACGTCGACCTCGGGCGAGGTGCCGCCCGACAGCAGCCACTCGGCGCCCTGCTTGACGTCGCGACCGTCGAGGGCGGGCAGGCCGTAACGGGTCGCGTGGCGGACGACGTCGTGGTTCGAGAACACCCACGTCGTCGACGACCCCGAGGCCTCGGCCGCGTCGAGGTTGTAGGTGATGATGTCGTGGAACTGCGTGGCGTCGAAGTCGGCCTCGAGCAGGTCGAAGTTGAACGCCTGGCCCAGCCCCTCGGCGCTGGCGTAGCGGGCGCGACGCGACGGCTCGACCCAGGCCTCGGCCACGGCGATGCGCGGCGGGTCGTACTCGTCGAACACCTCACGCCACGTGGCGTAGATCTCGTGCACCTCGTCGCGGTCCCACAGCGGGTGGTCGCCGTCGCCCTTGGGCAGCGCCTCGAGCTCGGCCGTGGACGGCAGCACCTCGGGCAGGCTCTTCGCCAGCCCGTGCGCCACGTCGACCCGGAAGCCGTCGACCCCGCGGTCCGACCAGAAGCGCAGCGTGGTCAGGAAGTCCTCGCGCACCTCCGGGTTGTCCCAGTCCCAGTCGGGCTGCTCGCTCGCGAACGAGTGCAGGTACCACTGGCCGTCGGCGACGCGGGTCCAGGCCGGGCCGCCGAAGATCGACGTCCAGTCCGAGGGCGGCAGCTCGCCGGTCTCGCCGAGGCCGTCGCGGAAGATGTAGCGCGCCCGGGCGGGCGATCCCGCGGGGGCCGCCAGCGCCTCCCGGAACCAGACGTGCCGGTCGGACGAGTGGTTCGGCACGAGGTCGGCGATCACGCGGATGCCGGCCGTGTGCAGCGCGTCGATCATCTCGTCGAACTGCGCCAGCGTGCCGATCTTGGGGTCGACGTCGCGGTAGTCGTCGACGTCGTACCCACCGTCGGCGAGGGCCGACGGATAGAACGGGCTGAGCCAGACCGCGTCGACGCCCAACCGCTGCAGGTAGGGCACCGCCGCCGTGATGCCGGGCAGGTCGCCGATGCCGTCGCCGTTCGAGTCGGCGAAGCTGCGGGGGTAGATCTGGTAGACCGCCGCCTGGCGCCACCAGGTCGGGTCGTCGGTCAGCAGCTCGGTCGAGGGTGCGGTGCGGAGCGTGTCGGTCATCGTGGAGCGAGGTCCTCTCGGGGGTGGTGGGTTGCCTGGGGGGGTCAGGAGGCGCGGGTCGCGTCCCCGACGGACGCCTACTTGATCGCGCCCTGCGTCACGCCCGCCATCACCCAGCGCTGGGTGAAGAGGTAGACGACGATCGCGGGGGCCATCGCCATGAGGTACGAGGCGAAGGCGACGTTGTAGTCGTTGCTGAACTGCGTCTGGAAGATCTGCTGCAGCACGGGCAGGGTCTGCAGTGAGGGGTCGGCGGTGATCAGCGACGGCATCGCGAAGTCGTTCCACGAGGCCAGGAAGGCGAAGATGCCGACCGTGGCGCTCATCGGGGCGAGCAGCGGGAAGACCAGGCGCCAGAACACCTGCCACGTGGTGGCGCCGTCGAGCCGCGCGCTCTCCTCGAGCTCTTCGGGCAACGACCGCAGGAACGCCGTGAACAGCAGGATCGAGAACGACAGCTGGAACATGACGTGCAGCAGGGCGACGCCGGCGGGGTTGTCGAGGCCGACGATGCCGGTCAGCTTGATCTGCGACAGCGCGACGACCGGGAACGGCAGGAACATCGCGGCCAGCAGGTAGAAGAACGAGAAGCGGAACAGCTTGCGGTCCCAGTTGCGCGAGATGGCGTACGACGCCATCGACGCCAGCACGACCGTGCCGACGACGGTGACCGCCGTGACGAGGGTCGAGATGCCGAACGCCCGTGGGAAGTCGGTCAGCTGCCAGGCGGCCGCGAAGTTCGAGAAGTCGATCGGCGCCGGCAGGCTGAACGCGTTGCCGTCGACGGCCTGGGCCGACGTCTTGAGCGACATCGTGATCGTGACGTAGATCGGGATCAGCACGGTGATCGAGCCGAGCACGAGCAACGCGGTGACGAGCCGGTTCGGGCGTTCCCGACCGACGCGACCGCGTCGACGACGGGAGACGGCGTCGGCGTCGCGACCCGCGCCTCCCGGGGTGGGGGCCGCCGAGGCGGCCGGGGTGACGAGTGCGGTGTTCGCCATCAGACGGCCGCCTTTCCGCGGGTGATCCGGAGTTGGACGAGCGCGATCGCGACGGCGATCACGAAGAAGATGGTCGCGTTGGCCATCTGGTAGGCGTAGTCGCCACCGGTGAAGCCCGTGAAGATCGTCATCGCGATGCTGCGCGTCGACGTGCCGGGGCCGCCGTTCGTCAGGCCGACGATGATGTCGTACGAGTTCAGGAAGTTCTTGAAGCCGATGATCGTGTTGATCAGGACGTAGCCCGCGACGAGCGGCAGCGTGATCGACCGCAGCTGCTTCCAGCCCGAGGCGCCGTCGAGGCTGCTCGCCTCGTACACCTCGCCGGGGATGGCGAGCAGGCCCGCGATGTAGATCAGCAGCGTGCTCGGGATCGCCTGCCACGCGGTCACGACGACGATGCCGATCCAGGCGGTGTCGGCGTTCGCGAGGATGCTGTCCTGCAGCCCCGGGATGCCGAGCGAGGCGCCGAGGGCCGGCAACGAGTTCGAGAAGAGGAACTGGAAGACGAAGGCGATGATGATGCCCGAGATGACCATCGGGATCACGAACACGGCCCGCAGCGCGGTCTTGGCCTTGATCTGCGAGGTCAGGCCGATCGCCAGCAGCAGCGCGACGACGTTGACGGCGATCACCGTGACGAGTGCGAAGCCCATCGTGAAGCCGTACGAGCCGAGGATCGCCGGGTCGGTCGCCATCGCGAGGTAGTTGGTGACGCCGACCATGTCGAACTCGCCGAAGCCGATCGAGTTCGTGAAGCTGTAGAACACGCCCATCACGGCCGGCAGGGTGATCGCCAGCGAGAAAAGGACGAGCGTCGGCACGAGGAAGACGTAGAAGACCGGGTCGACGCGCCTGCCGCGACGCCGGGGGTTGCCGGCCGTGCTGCCGCTCAACGAGGTGCGGGCGCCTCGCGCGGCCGTGGGGGTGGTGGTGGCCATCGGGTCTCCTTCGACTCGGGCGGTGGTCGTCGTGGCCCGGACGCCCGGGCCCGTGGTGCGTGCCGTTCCGTCGATCGCGCTCATGCGCGGAGCGCCAGACGGCGCCAGTCGGCATCCATGGTGCGCAGGGTGCCCTCGACGCTGGCGCCCGTGACGATGCCCTGCACGTAGTTCTCGGCGGGGATCGTCAGCGGGATCGCCTTGGAGGCCCCCTGGTAGAACCGCGCGTCGTCGTAGTAGCTCTGCATGCCGGCGATGCGCTCGTCGGTCACGGCGGGGGCCGATCTCGTGGTGCCGAACGCCAGGAAGTCGCGGTTGTAGGCGTCCTGGATCTCGGGCTGCATCAGGTAGGTCAGGAACTCGCGGGCGGCGTCCTGCTTGCGCGACTGCTCGGGCACCCACAGGGCCAGGTCGAGGTTGACCCGCACCTTGCGGTCGGCGGGGTCGTCGGTCATCGGCAGGGGGAACGTGCCGACCTTCGCCTCGGGGTTGGCCTTCGTGATCTCACCGAGTGCCCACGGCCCCTGCATGAGCATCGCCGCCTCGCCCTGGGCCATGGCGAGGTTGCCGTCGCCGTAGCCGCGGCTGTTGCGGTTGGCGTTTGACAGCCGGCCGAGCTGCACCATGCGCTCGACGGGCTCGCGGAAGTCCTTCTCGAACGAGACCGAGCCGCCCTGGCCGACCCTCGTGCCCTCGGCGTTCATCTTCTCGTAGAAGGCCGCGACGTCGAGCGACCCGCCGGTCGTGTAGTCGAACAGGCCCTGCGCGACGGTCCACGGTTCGCGGAAGGTGCTGTAGATCGGCGTGACGCCGGCCGCTGTGAAGGTGTCGCACGCCGCGAGGAACTCGTCCCACGTGGTCGGCACCTCGACGCCCAGGTCGGCGAAGACCTGCTGGTTGTAGATCACCGACGCGGCGGTGATCGAGTACGGCAGCACGCTCGTCCGGCCGGGGTAGGTCGCGTACTGGTCGACCAGCTCCTGCACCTCGGGGCGGATCGTGCCCGCCTCGGGCAGGTCGCCCAGGTCGCTCAGCGCCCCGCGCTCCATGAAGCGGGCCATCTCGAGGTTGTACGTGAAGGCCGCGACGTCGGGCGGGTTGCCCCGGACGAAGCCGGCCGAGATGCCCGAGGTCGAGTCGTGGATCACCCGGATCGCGGACTGCGACTCGTTGAACCGCGAGACCAGGTCGGAGAAGTACGGGATCGCCTCGGGCTTGGTCGCGTAGAAGGTGATCTCGGTGCGTCCGCGGCCCGAGCCGGACGGGGCGCAGCCGGCGAGGAGGAGCGCCGCCCCGGCGGCACCGATCCCGCCGAGGAGGGTGCGTCGGCTGAGGCCGGCACCGGAGGGCAGTGGGGGTGTGGGCACGTCGTCGTCTCCCGGGTCGCGACCCCGACGACAGCGTCGGGACCGAGTTGATCTGGTGTGTAGATTTAGACCCTAGATCAATTCGCGGCGTGGCACCATGGGTCGTCGTCGAAAAGATCCGCCGTGTCGCGAGGCACCGGCCACAGCACGAGGAGGCGCGGGTGGCGCTGAGCACCGGGGTGTCGTCGCCGAGCCTGCTCCGCCGCATGAACGCGGCCGAGGTGCTGCGGCACGCGTGGTCCGTCGACGCCGTCACGGCGAGCGACCTGATCGCCCTGACCGGGCTCACCCGGTCCACCGTGCTCGGGGTCTGCGACGACCTCATCGACCACGGCTGGATGGTCTCGCTCGCCGATGCCCGCTCGACCGGCGAGTACCGCAAGGGCCGCCCCGCGCGGCGCTACGCCCTGGCCCGTTCCGCCGGGCACGTCGTCGGGGTCGACGCCGGTCAGCACCAGCTCACCGCCGTGGTCGCCGACCTGCGAGGCGACGTGCTCGCGCGGGCCGTCCGCCGCATCGACCCCTGCGGCTCGACCGACGACCGCCGAGGCATCGTGTCGGCCCTGGTCGACGACGCCCTCGCCTCGGCCTCGCTCGCCGACGACGACGTGCTCGCCGTGACCGTCGGCGTCCCCGCCCCCACCGACGCCGAGGGCCGGTCACCGGTCGAGGCCGGCGCCGACTTCTGGGAGCTGATGAACCCGGACTACGTCGGCCTGTTCGCCCTGCGCGGCTGGGCCGTCGTCGTCGAGAACGACGCGAACCTCGCCGCCGTCGCCGAGGCCGCGGCCGCGTCCCGGGCCGACCGCGAGGTCGGTGGGGGTGCCGGTGCCGCCACCGCGTCGTTCGTGACCCTGCTGGCCGGCGAGCGCTTCGGCGCCGGGTTCGTGCTCGACGGAGCCCTCGTGCGGGGCAACCGCGGTGCCGCGGGCGAGATGCGCCTCCTCGACCTGGTCGACGGCGTCGGATCGGCCGACGGCCTCGGAGCCCTGCTGCGCGACTGGGCCAGGGCCGCGCGCGAGCTCGGCACCGTGCCGGCCTCGTCACCGCTGCGGGCGATCCCGCTCGACGAGCTCGAGGCCCCCGCCGTGCTGGCCGCGGCCGACGCCGGCGACGCGACGGCCCTGCGCCTGGTCGAGAAGGCCGCCGAACGGTTCGGACGCGTCTGCGCCGTGCTCAGCGGCATGCTCGACGTCGACCGCATCGTCGTCGCCGGGGCCGTGGCACCTTCGATCGGCCTGCTGCTCGAGCGGACGACGCCGTGGCTCAGCCGGTTCACGCACCGGGCCGCGCCCGAGGTCGTCGCCTCGACGCTGGGCGACGCGGTCGTGACCACGGGCGCCGTCGAGCGAGCCCTGTCACACGTGCGCGGCCACGCACTCGAGCTGACGCTGCCGGGTGCGGCGGACGCGACCCGCGCCTCCTGAGGCCTGCTCGACTCGGCTCGGGCTCGGCTCGGCTCGGGCTCGGCTCGGGCTCGGGCTCGGACGGCGATGAACCCGGTTCCGAACGATGCACCCGGTTGCTTCCGGGTTCATCGTTCGGAACCGGGTGCATCGTGCGTCGGGGCGGGGCGGGAGGCGCAGCGCGGCGGGAGGCGCGGGGCGGCCCGGCGCACGCCGCTAGGCTCGCGGGATGGTCACCGTCGTGCTCCCCTGGCGTCCGCAACCCAGTCGCGTGGCGGCGTTCGAGGTCGTCCGCGACTGGTACGCCGACGCGCTGCCCGAGGCCGAGATCCGCACGATCGATTCGCCCGATCCGGTGTTCAACCTGGCCCAGTGCCGCAACCTCGGCGTGGCCGGCCTGGCCGACGACGAGGTCGCCGTGATCGGCGACGCCGACACCCTGCCGCAACGCGAGCCCCTGCTCGCGGCGATCGAGGCGGCCCGCACGAGCGGCCGGGTGCACCTGCCCTACACCGAGTACCACTGGCTGGGACGCGACGGCACCGCGCAGGCGGCCGCGGGCACCCCCCTCGAGCGGTGCGACTTCGAGCTCGTGCGCGGGGCCTGTTCGGGGGTCTACGTGACCCGCGCCTCCTCGTGGCGCAGTCATGGCGGGCAGGACGAACGCTTCCGGGGCTGGGGCTTCGAGGACGCCGCCTGGTACCTCGCCCACACCACCCTGCTGGGCGAGGCCCCGCGTCGACACGAAGGCATGGTCTTCGCCCTGCACCACCAGGCCGAGGTGCGCGAGGGGCCGCAGTACGACGCCAACGCCGCGCTGATGCAGCGGTACCGCGACGCGGCGGTCGGCGCCGACGCGATGCGCGCGGTCGTCTTCGGCAGCTAGAGCGGAAGGGCGACAGCGCGACAGCGCGACAGCGCGACAGCGCGACAGCGCGACAGCGCGACAGCGCGACAGCGCAGGAGGCGCGGGGCGCGTCCTCGCGGACGACCCGCGTCAGTCGCTGCGGACGGTGTGCAACGGGCCGAGCGCGTGGTCCAGTGCGGCCTCGAGCGGCCAGCCCGCCCGCTCCGACTGGCTGAGCAGCAGTCCCCCCTGGATCGCGGCGATGATCGCGGTCGCGACGCGCACCGGATCGGCCGAGGCGTCGACCGACCCCGAGGACTGCAGCCGCCGGATGCCCGCGGCCAGCTGCTCGCGCCAGGCGTCCCAGCTCGCCTTGACGCTGCGCTCGACCTCGGCGTCCGTGGCGGCGACCTGGGCGGCGAGCGTGCCGATCGGGCAGGCCCAGCGGCCGAGGCTGATGTAGTACTCGACCAGGGCGGCGCGCCAGCGCTCCCACGACCCCCAGGTGCCGAGGTCGTGGATCTCGGGCTCCTGCGCCTCGAGCAGCTGACGCCCCTCCCATCGGGCGACCTCGTGGATCAGCTCGGTCTTGCCGCCGGGGAAGTAGTGGAACAGCTGGCTCTTGCTGGTCAGCGTCGCGGCCCGCACCGTGTCGAGCGTCGTCCCGCCGATGCCCGCGGCGAGGATCTGCCGACCGGTCTCGTCGATGATCCTCTGGCGGGTGAGCCGCCCGCGCTCGGTGATCTTCGTCTCGTCCACGGTGGGATCCTACGTCGACTGGACCAATCGGTCCACGAATACTGGACTCGACGGTCCAGTCCGTGCTAGCAATGGACCATGCAGTCCAATGAAGAAGTCCTCGACTCCCTGCCCACCGACGACCGCCTGGCCGGTCGCACCGCCCTCGTGACCGGCTCGACCAGCGGCATCGGCGAGGCGATCGCCCGCGTGCTCGCCGCCTCCGGCGCCACCGTCGTCGTCAGCGGCCGCGACGACGCCCGAGCCCGACGGGTGGTCGACGCGATCACCACCCGGGGCGGCTCGGCCCACGCCGTGCCCGCCGACCTCGCCGGCCCGTACGCCGACCTCCGCGCCTTCGCCGCCCGGGCCACCGAGGTGCTCGGCGGCCGCGTCGACATCCTGGTCAACAACGCCGGCGTCTACCCGACGATGCCGACCGACGCCCTCGCCGACGCCGACCTCGACGCCATCCTGGCGACGAACGTCCGGGCGCCGCACGTGCTCGTCGGTGCCCTCGCCACGGCGATGGCCGACCGCGGAGCGGGCTCGATCGTCAACATCGGCTCGTGGATGACCCGGGTCGGGGTGCCGTTCGGCGCCATGTACACCGCGTCGAAGGCCGCCGTCGAGCAGATGACCCGCACCTGGGCGGCCGAGTTCGGCCCGCGCGGCGTCCGCGTCAACAGCGTGGCGCCCGGCGCGACGTCGACGCCGGGCAACGCCGAGTCCGCGGCCGTCCTCGACGCCCTGACCGCCGCCACCCCGGCCGGTCGACCCGTGCGTCCCGTCGACATCGCCCACGCGGTGCGCTACCTGGCGTCGGACGAGGCGGCCTTCGTGCACGGGGCCCTGCTCGACGTCGACGGCGGCATCCTCAACACCCGGACCATGTAGGCCGACCCGCGCCTCCTGCCGACCGGCGCCTCCTGCCGTCCGCGCCTCCTGCCGACCGGCGCCTCCTGCCGTCCGCGCCTCGGCCGGACGGTCGACACGGCACGACGTGCCGCTCACCTGCGAAGGCGAGCGGCACGTCGTGGCATCTCGAGACGCGACGAGCCGAGGAGGCGCGGGCCGGGTCGGTCAGTCGCGCCCGGTGAGTGCCGCGTGGGCTCGTGCCCGTCCGGGCGTCTCGCGCAGGGACGCCGCCAGCCCGGCCAGGCGCCCGGCCGCACCGGGGTCGCGCGTCGGCAGATCGAGCACGTGCCGCAGCCCCTCCGCCAGTTCGTCGACGGTCGCCGTGTTCGGGGCGAGCGCCACGCCCACCCCCGTGCGCTCGAGGGCGGCGGCCCCGGCGAACTGGTCGGTCGAGAACGGCAGGACGACGACGGGCACGCCCGCGGTCATCGCCTCGGTCACGCTGTTGTTGCCACCGTGCGTGACGGCCGCGGTCGCCGCGTCGAGCAGCGTCACCTGCGGCAGGAACTCCCGCACCAGCCAGTCGGTGGGCACCTCGCCGAGGTCGGCCCGGTCGCCCGAGCCGAGCGCGATCGCGGCCCGCACCCCGACACGCCGCAGGGCCTCGGCCACGCGCCCGAGCACGTCCGACCGCACCGAGAGGAAGCTGCCGAAGCTGACGTAGACGAACGGGGCGGGTGCGGGGTCGTGGTCTGGCGCGGGGTCGGGGTCGGCCCCGGCGGCCAGCCAGGCGGCGACCTCGGCGTCGATCGGCTCGGCACGGACGGCCGAGCCGAGCCAGACGTGCGGCGGCAGCAGGTGCTCACGCTCGGGGTCGGCCAATTCGCCGGGGTAGTTGTAGAGCAGCAGGTCGCCGTGCTCGCCGAAGGCGCTCGTCGACGGCGGCAGGTGCGGAGCGAGCTCGGCCAGGGCGGCGTTCCACTCGGCGGTGAACGAGGCGTCCACCCGCTCGCACAACTCACGCAGCCCCGCGATGCCCTCGGAGTCGGACCCGGCCCCGGGTCGCACCACCGATGTGCTGTCGAACCACGCATGTGGGTGGTTCGACACCACATCGGTGGTGCGTCCTGCATCGCCGACGGGCCGGGCAGCACCGGCACCGCCGAACGCCGCGGGCCACTCGGGCGGGCACCCGTAGACCTCGTCGCCCACGGGCAGCGCGGTCGGGTGCCCCAGCACGACGTCGGCGAACGGCACGCCGCCGGCCACGAGGGCGAGTCGGGCGCTGAAGGCGAGGTGGTCCAGGACGATCTGGTCGGGCCGGACGGCGGCGACCACGTCGAGCACGGCCCGGGCCGTCGCGACCGGCTGCCACATGAGGTCGGTGAGGCGTTCGCGCGCCTGGTACGAGAGCGTCTCGACCATCCCGAGCCGGGTGGCGTCGAAGAACCCGCGCAGCGAGGCGTCCTCTTCGGCCACCTGCTCCTCGGCGCGGATCACCCCGGGGTTCGAGCCGCGCCCGAGCTGCAGGCGCACGCGCTCGAAGCCGAACGACTCGACGATGGCGGCGGTGGCCGGGCCGGTCGCGACGACGACGCGCTCGCCCCGGTCGCGCCACTCGGTGGCCAGGGTGGCGAGCGGCAGCAGGTGCGACGCGTAGTCGGGGCTGATGACGAGCAGGGTCATCGTGCGCTCACGCTCCACTCGCGCTGTTCGAGTTCGTCGTGGTGCACCGTGTCGTAGACGCCGGACAGCGACCGCGCCATGGCCTGGATCGTGAAGGACCGCTCGACGGTGTCGCGTGACCGGGCCGCGCGCGCCTCCGTCGTCTCGAGCGAGGCCGCGGTGAGCGCCTCGCCCATCGCCTGGCGCAGGGCGTCGACGTCCCAGGTGCGGGTGAGCCAGCCGGTGTCGCCCTGGCGCACGTAGGTCGAGGGGCCGCCGCCCTGCGGCGCGACGACGAGCAGCCCCGAGCCCATCGCCTCGAGCAGGGCGATGCCGAACTCCTCTTTCAGGCTGCCGCAGACGTAGACGCCGCGCGGCGCCGCGAGCCCCGGCAGGCCGAAGCGGGCCGCCGCGACCCACCGGGCGACCGTGTCGTTCGGCCGGTGGCCGGGCAGCAGCAGTCCGGAGGCGCGGTGCCGGTCGGCCGGGACGATCGCGTCGATCAGGTCGAGCTGTTCGCGTTCGTCGGCGCTCGGGTGCTCGAGGTCGCCGCCGATCAGCAGCAGGTTCGCGCGGTCGCGCAGGGGTCCGTCGGCCCACGCCTCGACGATCGTCGCCATGCCCTTGACCCGGTGCAGTCGTCCGACGCTGACCAGCAGCGGCAGGCCGCGGCGTTCGGGCGGCAGGGTCTCGAGCAGCGCGCACAGCTCGGCGAGCGGCGGGGTCGCGGGCAGGCCCGCGGCGTGCTCGGCGGCCTCGGCGACCGAACGGTCGACCACGTCGAGGTCGATGCCCTCGGGCACGATCGTGTGGCGCTCGGGGTGCGAGGTGACGTCGATGCCGACCAGCTCGCGCATGTCGCGCTCGAGCTCGGGCCGGGGGAACAGCACGGTGTGCGACGCGTTCGAGGCGAGCTGCTGCACGAGCCGGGTGCGGAACCAGAAGTGCTCGACCTCGTCGACGTCGCCGAAGGTCTCACGGGTCAGCGCGCCCGAGAGGTCGAGCGACTGGATGACGGCGTGCGGGTCGGGCGCGACCGTGAACACGACGGGGATGTCGAGCTCGCGGGCGACGTCGGCCGCTGCGAGGCTGCCCACGTCGGCCATCCGCAGGTGCAGCAGGTCGACGCCGCCCGCGGCGCGCAGCACCCGCCGGATGCCGCGCCGGGCCGCGACGCGCAGCGGCCAC
>NZ_JXQZ01000095.1 GCF_000878135.1 Frigoribacterium sp. MEB024 | reverse complement strand
CAGGGTTCGCCACCGCACCCGAAAAGGATTGGAACGCATCTACTTCGTTACCCCGCCGTGACCTCCGACGTCTCGTCGACACCGGTGCCCGGGTTCGACGAACGTCGCGCGCGAGCCACCGCGAGTCCGCGTTGCGAGCTCCAGAAGTCGCGCACCGTCTCGCGGAGCTCGGATGCACCGACGTCCGCCCCGAAGGCCAGCGACCCCGGCTCGAGGGCGATGCCGTCGGCCAGGGTGGGCAGGGCGACGGGGTCGAAGCCGATGGCGTCCACGAGGTCCGCGACGACGTCGAGTGCCTCTCGGTCGTCCGACGCCAGGGCGATCGCGCTCCGCTCGGGATCACCGGCGGGCAGGGCTCCCTCGTCGAGGTCGTGATACCCCATGTGGTTGAAGCCCTTCACGACGCGTGACGTGGGCAGGTGCTGCTGGACGAGCTCGCTCGTCGAGGTGCGGACGTCCGAGAGGTCGTCGCGCAGGCCGTCCGTCTCCCACCAGTAGTTCATGGCGTCGACGACGACCTTGCCCGCCAGGGCATCCACCGGGACCGAGTCGAGCTTGCCGAGCGGCAGGGCCAGGACGATGATGTCGGCCTCCCGTGCCGCGTCGGCCGACCAGACCGCTCGGGCCCCGGGGGCGATCACGTCGACGATGAGGCGGATGCGGGCAGGGTCTCCCGAGCCGGAGAGGAGGACGGGGTGGCCGGCGGCGTGGACGAGGCGGGCGAGGACGGTGCCGACCTTGCCCGCGCCGAGGATGCCGATGGTGGGTGCGGACGTCATGTGTCGTGCAACGCACGGGGGCATCCGCCGATTCCGGACACGGCGATGCACCGCAGGCCCCTGAACCAGGTCTGCGGTGCACCGTCGGTGTGGAGTCGCTCAGAAGCGAGCGACGGAGGTGGCCGTCAGGCGCGGGCCGTCCGGCGGCGGGCCGCCACGAGCAGGCCGAGTCCGGCGAGCAGCGCCAGCAGTCCGCCCAGGAGCGGGGCCGTCGCGTCATCGCCGGTGAAGGCGAGCGACGAGTCGGCGGCGAGAGCCGAGGAGGCGCTGGTCCCCGAGGCGAGGACGCTGCGGTCGGCCGCCGCGGCGGTCACGAGCACGGTGCCGGTGGTCCCGGTGGTCCCGCCGAAGCCGTCGATGCCGGCGGTGTCCTCGGTGCCGGGCGTGATCGTGCCGTCGTCACCCGGGGTGGCAGGCGTCGTCGGGTCGACCGGGTCGGTCGGGTCGGTCGGGTCGGTCGGGTCGAACGGCTCGGCCGGGTCGACGGGGATCGTCGGGTCGGTGGGGTCGGTCGGCGTGGTGGGGTCGGTCGGCGTGGTGCCGGTCGTCCCGTCCGTGACGTCGGTGTCGCCGATCACCGCGACGGCGTTGCCGGACAGGTCGATCGGCAGCGAGATCGAGGGGACGATCTGGGTGCCACCGAGGATGCCGTCGTCACCACTCGTGGTGCCACCGGTCGTGCCGGTGCCCGTCGTGCCGGTGCCGGTGCTGGTGCCCGTGCTGGCCGAGTCACCGACCACCGAGAT
>NZ_JXQZ01000094.1 GCF_000878135.1 Frigoribacterium sp. MEB024 | reverse complement strand
TCCGTGCGATGAACCACGCATCGTCGTGGTTCATCGCACGGAACGGGGTTCATCGGCACCGAGAGCCGCCCGCCCTCACCTCTCGGCGGTGACCCGCAGCAGCACGACGCGCTCGGGGAACGACGACGGCGCCTGCACCCCGGCGACCGCCAGGGCGCGCCCGTCGAGCTCGACCCCGGGGTAGGCGCCGCCCTCGTCCGCCGTGCCCCACCACGGCGGGGGCGTCAGGCCGTGGTCCGGCGATCCCACGGTCACGGGGGCCACCCGGTACCGCCGCTCGGGGTCGAGCCCGGGCAGCAGCACGCGGCCGAGCGGTGCGACGTCCGACCGTCCGACGGAGGCGAGGAAGAACAGGGCCTCGCTCGCGTCGGCGGCGACCGAGCCGTAGACCAGCAGCGACGGGTCGGCCTCGTCGACCCGCACGAGGTCGCCCGTGTGCATCAGCTGACGGTGCTCCTTGTAGAGGGCGATCCAGGCGGCGAGGTCACGGTTCTCGGCGTCGGTCGCCCGGGCGAGGTCCCACTCGATGCCGAGGTGGCCGAACAGGGCGGTGCCGGCCCGGAACGACAGCTCGTGCCAGCGGCCGGTGGAGTGGCTGACGCCCGAGGCGATGTGCGAGCCGAGCAGCTCGGGCGGCAGCAGCTGCATCGTCCAGCGGTTCATCTGCTGCCGGTCGAGCGGGTCGATGCAGTCGCTGACCCAGACGCGGTCGGTGCGCTCGAGCACGCCGAGGTCGACGCGGGCGCCGCCGGACGAGCACGACTCGATCTCGAGCCCGGGGAACCTCGCCTTGAGCTCGTCCATCAGCCGGTACGCCGCGAGGGTCTGCTCGTGGACGCCCGCGGCACCGGTCGGCCAGGTGCCGGCGTCGACGAGGTCGCGGTTGTGGTCCCACTTCAGGTAGGCGATGTCGTACTCGGTGAGGATCGCCGTCATCTGGCCGAGCACGTGTTCGAACGCCCCGGCGATGCCGAGGTTCAGCACCTGCTGGTCGCGCGACCGCGGGGGCAGCCGGTCGCCGGTCTGAAGCAGCCATTCGGGGTGCTCGCGGGCGAGGTCGCTGTCCTCGTTGACCATCTCGGGCTCGAACCAGAGGCCGAACTCCATGCCGAGGCCCGTGACGTGGTCGATCAGCGGTGACAGGCCGTCGGGCCAGACGTCGGCGTCGACCACCCAGTCGCCGAGGCCGGCGTGGTCGTCGCGTCGTCCCCGGAACCAGCCGTCGTCGAGCACGTACCGCTCGACGCCGAGGGTGGCGGCCCGGTCGGCCAGGTCGCGCAGGCGGGCGAGGTCGTGGTCGAAGTAGACGGCCTCCCAGACGTTGATCGTCATCGGGCGCGGGCGGGTCGGGTGCTGCTCGCGGGAGCGCAGCCACCGGTGGAACCGCCGGGCCTGGTCGTCGAGGCCGTCGCCGTACGAGCCGAAGATCCACGGGCTGCGGTACGACTCGCCCACCTCGAGCCGCAGCTCGCCCGGCAGCAGCAGCTCGCCGCCGCCCAGCACCTGCGCTCCGGTCGACAGGCGTTCGGCGTAGTGCCGGTGGTTGCCGCTGAACCCGACGTGCAGACCCCAGACCTCGCCCGAGCCCGCCCCGAAGCCGAACCCGGGCACGCCGACGCTCAGCACGGTGGCGGCGTCGGGGCCGGTGCGGCCCTTGCGTCCCTCGCGCTCGTGCACGCCGACGACGAGCTCGCGGCGTTGCGGTGTGCGCTCCTTGCCCCAGCGGCCCGCGAAGTCGAGGATCTCGCGGGCTCGCGGCGGCACCGGCAGGGCCAGGTGCAGGTCGGTCAGCGTGTAGACGTCGGCCGCGGTGCTCGCGGCCCCGGCGGCGGTGCTCGTCGTCCGGTCGTCGCCGGTGGCACCCCCGCCCCCGCGCAGCCCGCCCCCGCGTCGCCCGGCGACGTTCGTCAGCTCGGCCCGGGTGCGGACGAGCCCGCTCGCCGTCAGCTCGATCTCGAGCACGACCGCGAGTCCGGCCACGTCGTCGTGTGCCTCGACCGTGACGACGGCGGCTCCCGCGTCGACCAGCTCGGGACCCGAGGAGGCGCGGGTCGCCTCCGCCTCGCCCGTCACGTCGAGCGTGTCGACCGTGAACCGTGGCGACCAGTCGGCGCCGTCCGAGCGGTGGCCGCCGACCCCGGGCTTGCCCGACCAGCCCGCGTGGTGCTCGGGCAGGATCGCCAGTCGCACCGGTTCGTCCATCAGGTTGTTGACGTACGGCGGCACCGCGGCGGCCGCGAGCGACAGCACGTCGTCGAGGGTCGGCCGACCGAGGGCGGCGCCCCAATGCAGGACCGCCGGCAGGCGCGCTTCGGTGACGTCGAGCAGCAGGCTGACGCCGGCGCTGCTCAGGTGGACGAACGCGTCGGGTGCCCGGGACGGCGCGACGACGGTGGGCGACGGGGTGGGGTGCGACACGGATGCTCCAGACGGCGGCAGATACTTTCGTCCGAAAAGTATCTCCGACGACGCGCGGGCGTCACAACCCCGGCGGGGTCCGACCGCGGGTCAGGAGGCCCCGGTCAGCGGGCCCCGATCAGGAGGCGCGGGGCGAGAACAGACCGTCGGTCACGTCGGTCGGCTGGTCGCGGAACCAGCGCAGCAGGGTGCGGACCTTGTGCGACGACGACGGGGACAGGTTGCTGAAGTCGTCGCGGACGCCCGCACCCGCGAGGGAGGCCGTGCCGGCGCCCGTGCCGGAGCCGGAGTCGAAGACGTCGGCGTAGCCCGGGAGGACCGTGGCCAGGTCGTCCGTGACGGCGCGGTAGCCCATGGTCCAGGCGGGGAACAGCCGGTCCTCGACGCGTTCGTCGACGATGGTGTGCACGGCCGTGTGCCGGGGGTCGCGCGCGATCACGGCGAGGCGCTCGCGGACCGCCTCCTCGGGCCCCTCGAGCACCTGGATGAAGCGGCCCTCGCGGTGCAGCAGCATGCCGGTGATGCCCAGGCGGGCGTTGTTCGACCGGCTGGTCATGAGCAGATTGGCCAGGTCGTCGTCGGTGAAGGGGTACGACGATCGACTGACGTACACGGTGGACAGCACGGGCGGGCCTCCTCGGGCTCAGGGCTGGACCGATTCTGCACGCCGTCCGGCCCCGCCGCACTCCCCACTTCTGGGCGCTGACACGCCGTGCGTGAGCGGCGTGTCGAGCTCGGCTGGTCGGGTTCGGTACGCGGGAGGAGCGGTACGGACCGGATCAGCTGCCGCGCGGCGCCGACCCCCGGGCCCGGCGCCCCTCGAGCACCCCGCCGAGCAGGATCACGGCCACGCCCACCACGGGCACGAGCAGCAGTCCGTACCGCAGCCCGGCCGAGTCCGCGACGAACCCGACGACGGGCGGTGACGCCAGGAACCCCAGCCGGAGCAGCCAGCTCACCAGCGTCAGGCCCGTGCCGGCCCGGAACCCGGGCAGGTTGTCCGCCGCGTGCATCGCCGCCGGGATCAGGGTCGCGACGCCGAACCCCGCCGCCGCGAAGCCCACGATCGTGCCGATCACCGAGGGGAACGCCAGCGCGACGCCCATGCCCACCGCGACGAACACGCCTCCGGCCCGGGCGACGGCCTTCTGTCCGAAGCGGTCGACCATGCCGTCGCCCAGCAGTCGTCCGACGAACTGGGCCCCCTGCAGCGAGACGAACCCGAGGGCGGCGACCGTCACGCCGGCTCCGAGCGACCCCAGGTAGAGCGCGGCCCACGTGCTGCCCGCGTCCTCGACGACGGCTCCTGACGACGCGATCACGACCAGGGCGAGCAGCACGCCCCACTTCGCGACGAAGCCGGGCGAGACGCGGCGACCGTCACGAGCCGAGGAGGCGCGGGTCGCGTCGTCGACGGAGCCCGCCCCGGTGGTCGAGCCGGCCCGCGCCTCCTGCGCTCCGTCGTCGGGGGAGCCCGTCGCGACGGGTGCGGCCGCCGCCCCGGTGCCCGCGGTCACGTCGTCGCCGGGCAGGACCGCCGCGTCGGCGGTCTCGACCGTGCCCTCGGCCGGTTCGGGCCCGGCGAGCAGCAGCGGGTACGCGACGAGCGCGACGACGGCGAAGATCAGCGCCGAGGCCCCGAGGTGCCAGACGATCGGAATGCCGAGTCCGGCGGCCGCCCCGCCCATGAGACCGCCGAGGACGGCCCCGATGCTCCACACCGCGTGGAACGAGTTGAGGATCGACCGGCGATAGCGGTACTGCACGCGCAGTCCGTGCGAGTTCTGCGAGACGTCCACGATGGCGTCGAGGGCACCGGCGAGCAGGAAGCCCGCGGCGAGCAACCCACCGACCGGGGCGATGCCGGCCAGCAGGACGGCGACCCCGGTGACGACCGTGCCGACCACGGCCACCCGGGACGACCGGAGGCGGCGGATCAGCCACCCGGCGCCGAGCCCCGCGACGAGCGCGCCGACCGGCATCGCCGCGACCGCCAGGCCGAAGTCGGCGTTGGACAACTCGAGGCCGTCCTTGATCGCCGGGTAGCGGGGGAGGAGGTTCGCGATGAGTGCGCCGTTGGTGAAGAAGAGCAGGGCGACGCCGAGTCGGGCCCGGCGGTCCTCGCGTGTCGGCACGGTGCGGGCCGGGGCCGCGGGAGAGGTCGTCGATGACGTCATGGTGTACGAACGTACACTAAGGGCGGGCGGCGGTGGAGCGCTCGCGGGGACGCGCCGCGGAGGTGATCAGCGAGGCACCCGCGACCACCACCAGCACGACGATCATCGCGCTGCGCAGGCCCACGTGCTCGCCGACGAAACCGAGCAGCGGCGGCCCGACCAGGAACGCCACGTAGGCCATCGTCGCGACGGCTCCGACCGCCGTCGTCGGGTCGTCGCTGTCGGCTGCGGCCGAGACGGTCACCGGGAAGCCCAGGGCGGCACCCAGGCCCCAGAGCACGACGGCGACGCCCGCGACGACGACCGAGTCCGAGAAGACGACGAGGGCGATGCCGACCGCCGAGACCAGTGCGCTGGCGCGCAGCACGGTGGCGTGCCCGAAGCGGGCGAGCAGCGGTTCGCCGAGGAAGCGGCCGACCGTCATCGCCGCCGCGAACGCCGTGAAGACGACCGTGCCGGCGGTCGCCGAGACCCCGTGCCCGTCGACGAAGAGCAGCGGCAGCCAGTCGTTGGCGGACCCCTCGGCCAGGGCGAGCGCCAGCACGATCAGGCCGAGCAGCACGAGCCGGCGGTCGCGCCAGACGGCGAGCGACCCGGCGAGCCGGGCCCGCACCCCGGAGGCGCGCTCGGCCCGCTCGTCGGAGCGTCCGGTCGTCCGCGGCACGATCGGCACCGCCCAGACCAGGGCGGCGCCGCCCGCGAGCGCGACCCCGAGCAGGTGCCACTGGACGGGCACGTGCGTCGCGGTGAGCAGGATGCCGAGGCCGGCCCCCGCCATCGTGCCGAGGCTGAAGCAGCCGTGCAGCACGGGCAGCACCGACCGGCCCGAGGCGGTCTCGATGGCCGCGCCCTCGATGTTGACGGCGATCTCGGCCAGGCCGACTCCTGCGCCGACCAGGGCGAGGCCGACGAAGACGCCGGGGGTGATCGAGAGCGACGCCGCCAGGCCGACGAGGGCCACGCCGGCGACCAGCGAGCTGCCGCCGATCGCGACCGCGCGGTGGGCCCCGTGGCGTCGCACGATCGGCGCCGAGGACAGGATGCCGCCCATGGACCCGATCGACAGGCCGAAGATGACGAGGCCCATCTCGCCCGTCGACGCCTGCAGCAGGTCGCGGATGGCCGGGGTCCGCACGACCCACGAGGCGAGCGAGACGCCGACGACCGCCATGAACACGAACACCGCCGCCCGGCGTCGGGCGAGCTCGGGGCTGAACGGCGGTCGGTTCGTCATGCGTCCAGTGTGTACGTTCGTACGCTCGTCGTCTAGGGTGTCGTGCATGACCACCACCGACCACTTCGCCGGCGACCCGCGCACGAACCACGAGCGGATGCTCGCGGGCGACCTCTACATCGCGGACGACCCCGAGATCGCGGCGCGGCAGCAGCGGGCGATCAGCTTGCAGGCGCGCTTCGCCGCGGCCTTCGCCGACGACGTCGACGCCGCGCAGGCCGTCGCGCGCGAGCTGTTCGGCAGCCTGCACGAGACGGCCCACGTCCGGCCGCCGGTGTACGTCGACTACGGCAGCTCCATCACCATCGGGGCCGGCACGTTCGTCAACTACGGCCTGACCGCGCTCGACGTGGCCCCGATCACGATCGGGGCCGACTGTCAGATCGGCCCGAACGTGCAGCTGCTGACGCCGACGCACCCGGTCGAGCCGCAGCCCCGTCGCGAGAAGCTCGAAGCCGCGAAGCCGATCACGATCGGCGACAACGTCTGGCTCGGCGGCGGCGCGATCGTGCTGCCCGGGGTGACGATCGGCGAGAACAGCGTGATCGGTGCCGGGGCGGTGGTGACGAAGGACGTCCCGGCGAACGTGGTCGCGGTCGGCAACCCGGCCCGCGTGGTGAGGAGCATCTAGTCATGGGGACCGCCCGCCGCACCGAGCCCGACCGTCGTGACCGCCTGATCGACGTGACGCTCGACGTCGTGGCCGAGGTCGGCGTCGCCGGCGCCTCGCACCGCAGGATCGCGGCGCGTGCCGACGTGCCCCTCGGTTCGATGACCTACCACTTCGACGGCATGGACGAGCTGCTGCACGAGGCGTTCTCCCGCTTCGCCGAGACGATCATCGTGCGCTTCGAGGGGCGGCTCGGCGCCGCGACCACCCGCGACGAGGCCAAGGAGGCGGTGGTCGCCCTGGTCCACGACGACCTGACCGGCCCTGCCGCGGTCCGCGACCAGGTGCTCAGCTACGAGCTCTACACGCTGGCCGCGCGCGAGCCGCGGTTCCGCGAGATCACCCGCGAGTGGATGCGGCGCAGCCGGGTCGAGCTCGAGCGCCACTTCGACCCGGACACCGCCCGCCAGGTCGACGCCCTGATCGAGGGGATCTCGATCCACCGCGCCCTCGACCCGTCCCCGCCGAGTCGCGCCCTGACCCGCGAGGCCGTGGAGCGCATCACCCGGGTGTCCTGACCGTCGCGACCCGCGCCTCCTGCGTTCGAGGCCGGGCATGGCCACAAACCGAACTGTGGCGACCCCTGGGATGCGATCCACAGTAGCTAGGCGCTCTAATGGAACCGGTGCAGAAGGTGCACGGCGGTGAGAAGGTACGCACCGGATCAGGACGAGAGTCGAGAAACCAGTGGACGCAGAGAGCGACACGTCGCGCCGCGTACCCGGCCCCGACACCTCGACGGCCCCCGACACCGCGTTCGGCGACTTCAACGTCGCCAGCGACTTCGGCGAGATCGGCGACGCGGCCCGCACGCCGGCTGCCGACCTGTTCTTCGGTGACTTCGCGCCTCCTCTCGACCCCGACCTCGTCTTCGAGTGCTCGGCGTCCATGAACGGCGAACACGGTGCGGTGGCCCTCTACGAGGACCGCGTCATCGTCGAGAGCCCCGACGAGCCCGACGGCGAGGCCGTGTTCTCGACCGACACGGTGCGGGCCTGGTGGCTCGTCGAGGGCGAGACGTTCTTCGCTCTCGTCGTCGAGGCCGACGTGCTGCACCGCACGCGCCTGCCCTCCGGCTTCAAGGCCGTGCTCAAGGCCGCCTTCACGAAGGCCCTCGGCCCGGCGACGAGCCCGACGGGCGCGTGAGCCCCACGCCCCTCCGCCCCCGCTTCGGGGCTTCCGCCCGGTCAGGACGTTCTTTCAGGGGCTCGGTCGTGGCAAGATCACTGTGATGGAACCCGAACAGACCCTGCCCCCGGTGCGTTCCGAGATGGGCGGCCGCGACATGGACCAGGCGCGCGCGCTGTTCGAGGACACCTACAACGGCGCCGGGTTCCGCACTGACACCCGACAAGAGACCTTCGCCTACCGCTACACGACGGCCGGCGACGAGGACATGACGCTGCGATCGGCGATGTTCCTGGGCGACATCCGCGGGGCGATCCAGCCCGAGCGCGAGTACGTCGTCGCCTGGATCACCGCGGGCGAGGGCCGGGTCGACGTCGGGGCCGAAGAGGCCGCGTTCGAGATCGGCCGCCCGCTGATGTTCCCGACGGGCAAGGCCTTCGAGTTCGAGGTCCGCGAGTACCGCCAGAACCTCGTGCACTTCGACGCCGCGTACCTCGAACGCATGGCCGCCGAGCACGAGGGCGCCCTCGCCGGACCGCTGCAGTTCGACCACACGGCCGTGCCCGACCTGGCGAACCTACGTCGCTGGCAGGCCACGATCACCAACGCGGCCAAGACCATCCTCGGCGGCGAGTCGACCGAGCTGCTGCGGTCCGAGCTCAAGCGCGAGTCGGCGTTCGCCCTGCTCGACACGTTCTCGCACCGGTCGATCGATCTGCCGCCCGCGCTGCTCGTGCCGCGCAACGCCCGCCTCCGCGAGGCCGTCGAGTACCTGCACACGCACTCGCACCTGCCGGTCAACATGACCCAGCTGGCCGAGTCCGTCCACCTCACGCCGCGCGGGCTGCAGCAGGCCTTCAGCCGACAGCTCGGCGTGACGCCCACCGAGTACCTGCGCACCATCCGTCTCGACCACGTGCGGGCCGAGCTGATCGAGCTCGCCCCGGGCGAGGCTACCGTCGGCGCCGTCGCGCAGCGCTGGGGCTTCACGCACCTGAGCCGCTTCACGGCGTCGTACGTCGAGCGCTTCGGCGAGTACCCCAGCGCGACGCTGCAGCGCTGACCCCCGCGCGGTCGGCCGCGCCGGCGCGAGCTGGCCACGCCGCGCCTCCTCGGCTGTCCCGCCACCCGGGCACGCCGCCACGAAGTCGACATCCCGCCACGACATCGCGTGGCGGGATGTTCATTTCGTGGCGTGGTGCGGTGCGGCACGACCAGCCCCCACCCACCACGCCAGGAGGTGGACACCGCACCACGAGAAAGCCTGGCGCCGTGACCACCTCCTGGCGCTGTGACCATGTCCTGGCGCTGTGCCCATCACCCGGCGGCGTGCGCGCGACGCGGGGCAGCCCCCAGGAGGCGCGGGTCGCCACCCGACGCGGGTCGCGCCCGACGGCGCGCGGGTCGCGGATCGCGGGTTGTGCCCGACGGTGCGCGGCGGGTCGCGTCAGC
>NZ_JXQZ01000093.1 GCF_000878135.1 Frigoribacterium sp. MEB024 | reverse complement strand
AACCGGCCCGCGCCTCCGGTCAGGAGGCGCGGGCCGGGCGGCAGGGCAGGTCGCGTCGGTCAGCCGGCCGTGTCGTAGTCGACGTCGCGGGTCTCGCGGCTGAGCACGAGCGCGATCAGGGTCAACACCGCCATCGACGACAGGTAGAGGCCCACGAGCCAGGTGCTGCCGCCCGCCGCCGTCCAGAGTGCCACGGCGATGAAGGGGGCCACGGCGGCTCCCAGGATGCTGGCCACGTTGTAGCTGATCGCCGAACCGGTGTAGCGCACGCTCGTGGGGAACAGCTCGGGCAGCACGGCCCCCATCGGTCCGAAGGTCAGCCCCATGAGGACGAAGCCGATGATGAGCAGCGCCTGAGCCCCGAGGGCTCCGGCCGCGAACAGCGGGGCGAACGTGAAGCCGAAGACGAGGATGCCCGCCGTCACGCAGATGAGCATGGCGCGGCGCCCGTACTTCTCGGCGAGCGGCCCCGACACCAGGGTGAAGATGCCGAAGAACACCACGCCGAGGATCAGCATCCAGAGGAACTGCGTCCGGGGGATGCCCAGACCTGCCGGGTCACCCGCGGCGTCGGCCGTGCCGAACGTCAGCGTGAACGTCGTCATCAGGTAGAAGAGCGTGTAGGTCGCCAGCATGATGAACGTGCCGAGCAGCAGGGGGCGCCAGCTCGACCGGACGACGCGGGCGAGTGGCAGCGTGGCGACGTTGCCCGAGTCGACGACCTTCTGGAACGCCGGGGTCTCGATGAGCTTGAAGCGCACGTAGAGGCCGATGATCACCAGCACGGCACTCGCCAGGAACGGCAGGCGCCAACCCCAGGCCAGGAACTGCTCCTCGGTGAGGGTCGTGTTCAGCAGCACGAAGAGCAGGTTGGCGATGATGAAGCCGATGGGCGCACCCAGCTGGGGGAACGTGCCGTAGATCGCTCGGCGGTTCGCCGGGGCGTTCTCGGTCGCGAGCAGCGCGGCACCGCTCCATTCGCCGCCGAGGCCGAGGCCCTGGCAGAAGCGCAGCACGACGAGGCAGGCGGGGCCGGCGACCGCCCAGCCGGGCGTGGTGCCGGCCGGGATGCACCCGATCAGCACCGTCGCGATGCCCATCGTCAGCAGCGAGGCCACGAGGGTGCCCTTGCGACCGATGCGGTCGCCGAAGTGCCCGAAGACGATCGACCCGACGGGCCGGGCGATGAACGCGACGCCGAAGACCGCGAACGAGGCGAGGCGCGCCACGGCGGGGTCGTCGTTGGCGAAGAAGATCGTCGGGAAGACGAGCACCGCGGCGGTCGCGTAGACGTAGAAGTCGTAGAACTCGATCGAGGTGCCGATGAGGCTCGCGACGATAACGCGCGAGCGCTTGTTGGTGGTGGGGGCGGACGACGTCGACGGGTCGACGGTGGGTACGGACACGGGGCACTCCGGGGCAGGGGTCGAGGTCCCGGCGGACGTCGACGACCGGGCGCGTGATGCGGCGCAGCGGGTCGGACGGAGGCGCGGCGCAGGGATCTGCGGATCGCTCGGCCGGGTGAGACGGTGGCCGCTCGTGACGGCCGACGCCCAGCTTACCTCGGTTGTACCCCGACGGGGACGCGGTTCGGGACCACGAGGGCGGCCCCGGCCGCGGGCTCAGTCGTCGGAGCCGAGGTGGCCGGGCAGCTCGTGGCCCATCCGGTCGCGCTTCGTGTCGAGGTAGCCCTCGTTGAACGCCCCCACGCCGACGACGAGCGGAACCAGTTCGGTGACCTCGATGCCGTGTTCGCCGAGCTGACGTCTCTTCTCGGGGTTGTTGCTGAGCAACCGGACGCGGGTGAGGCCCAGGTCGCGCAGCACGTCGGCAGCCGCGCCGTAGTCTCGGGCGTCCGCCGGCAGCCCGAGGGCGAGGTTGGCGTCGAGGGTGTCGAGGCCGTCCTCTTGCAGGCGGTAGGCCCGGAGCTTGTTGACGAGGCCGATGCCCCGACCCTCGTGGCCGCGCAGGTAGACGACCACACCGCCGTGGTCCCGGATGGTGTCGAGCGCGGCGTCGAGCTGCGGGCCGCACTCGCACTTGAGCGAGCCGAAGGCCTCGCCGGTCAGGCACTCGGAGTGGACGCGGACGAGGGCGTCGTCCGCCGGGGGGAGGCCCGTCGGGTCGCTCGCGATGATCGCCACGTGGTCGGCCCCGGTGACCGTGTCGCGGTAAGCCCTCATGCGGAAGGTGCCGTGGCTGGTGGGGACCGTGGTCTCGACCTCGAACGACACCTGGGACGATGCGGCGGGGGTGGTGGTCATGCGGGTCTCCTGGGGGTGTCGCGGGCGACGACCACCAGGTCGTCGCCGAGGGGGTGCGCGTCGGTGACGCGCAGTCGTCGTTGCCCGTCGATGTGGTCGACGCCGAGGTCGTCGAGGGCGGTCCGAGGGCCGCCGAGCAGCGTGGGCGCGAGGTAGACCACGTAGTCGTCGACGAGTCCGAGCCGGACGAACGCACTCGCCACGGTCGGCCCGCCCTCGACGAAGACGCTGCGCACCCCGCGGCGTCCGAGGTCGTCGAGCACGGCCTCGAGGTCGTGCGTGCCCGTCTCGAGGAGCTCGCGGGGGTGCCGGCGCAGGGCGGCGTCGGCCGGCACGGGGCGCGTGCCGACGACGACGGGCAGCGGCTGGTCGGGCAGCAGCTCACCGCCGTCGCCCCGGGCGGTCAGGCTGGGGTCGTCGGCCAGCACGGTGCCCGTGCCCACCAGGATGGCGTCGTGGGCCGCCCGCTGCTCGTGCACGTGCTGCCGCGCCGCGGTGCCGGTGATCCATCGGCTGCTGCCGTCGGACGCGGCGGTGCGGCCGTCCAGGCTCGAGGCCCACTTGAGCGTCACGAAGGGTCGGCCCGTGCGTGCCGTCACCAGCCAGCGGCGGGCCATCTCGGCTGCTTCGTCGGCGAGGACGCCGTCGAGCACCTCGACGCCGGCCTGTTGGAGTCGTTCGGCCCCGCCACCCGAGGACGCCCCGGGATCGGGGACGGCGTGGACGACCCGGGCCACGCCCGCCTCGATCAGGGCGACGCTGCACGGCCCGGTACGCCCCACGTGGTCGCAGGGTTCGAGCGTGACGACGGCGGTCAGGCCGCGGGCCTCGCCGGGGGAGAGGTGCGAGAGGGCGTCGACCTCGGCGTGCGGGGTGCCGGCACCCCGGTGCCACCCCTCGGCGGCCGTGCTGCCGTCGGGGCGCAGCAGGACGCAACCGACCTGGGGGTTGACCCCGCGGGCCGGCCCCCGGCGGGCGAGCGCGACGGCCCGTCTCATAGCGTGCTCCAGGAGCTCGTGGTCGATCGAGTCGATGCTCACGGGGCCTCCGGGACGGAACGGTCGCGCGCCGGGGCGTGCGCGGTGGGGGACGGGCGGACGACGCCGTCGACGGCATCGGTGAGGGAGTCAACGCCGTCGGCGACGGGGTATTCCGTCGAGCGGCCGGGGCGGGTCCCGGGACGTCCCAGGTCGGGCCAGCCCGGCCGCGCCACCCGCGCGTCGTCCGGTCGCAGGCGGGCCTTCCAGCAGAGGGGGTGGCCCCCGTCACGGTCGGGGTGGAGCCCCGGACCGACACCCTGGTACGTGAACCCCGTGCGTCGGGCGACGGCGGCCGAGGCGTCGTTGCCGACGTAGCCCTCCCAGAAGAGTTCGCGCAGCCCGCCGGCACCGAAGGCCCAGTCGGCCACGAGGCCGAGGGCCTCGGTCATCAGGCCGAGCCCACGCGAGGCCGGGGCCGTCCAGAAGCCGACGTCGGACGAGCGGAGTCGCACGCTGATGACGCCCTCGAGCAGGCCCGACCCCGGGCGGCGCAGCCCCCACGTGAACTCGCGTCCGGTTGCCCACCCGTCGTCCACGATGCGCCGCAGGAAGAACTCGGCGTCGGACCGTGCGTACGGGACGGGCACCGTGGTGAACCGCTGCAGCGTCTCGTCGCGGCAGGCGTCGACGATGGCCGGCACGTCGGCCGCGCTCGGCACCACCAACTCGAGGGTCGGTGACGCGAGCACGAACGGCAGCACGATCAGGCCTTGCGGACGAAGCCGATGCGGTCGTACACGGTGTCGATCGTGGCCTGGGCGATCTCGTTCGCCCGATCGGCGTTGACCGCGAGGATGCGGTCGAGCTCGGTCGGGTCGTCGAGCAGTTCGAGCGCCCGGGTGCGGACGGGTGCGAAGGTCTCGACGACGACCTCGGCCACGTCCTTCTTCAGGTCGCCGTAGCCGCGACCGGCGTAGCGCTCCTCGAGGTCGGCCACGCTGTCGCCCGAGAACGACGACAGGATGGTGAGCAGGTTCGACACACCCGCCTTGGCCCCGCGGTCGAAGCGGATCTCGCGCTCGGCGTCGGTGACCGCCGACTTGATCTTCTTGGCGGTGCGGCTCGGCTCGTCGAGCATCCACACGACACCCGAGTCGGTCGCCGCGGACTTGCTCATCTTCGACTCGGGCGACTGCAGGTCGTAGATGCGCGCGGACTCTTTCTGGATCGTCGCCTCGGGCACGACGAACGTCTCGCCGAAGCGGGAGTTGAACCGGGTGGCGAGGTCGCGGGTGAGCTCGACGTGCTGACGCTGGTCGTCACCCACCGGAACCGTCTCGGCCTGGTAGAGCAGGATGTCGGCGGCCATCAGCGTCGGGTAGGCGAACAGTCCGAGCGAGGCCGCGTCGGACCCCTGCTTCGCCGCCTTGTCCTTGAACTGCGTCATGCGGCTGGCCTCGCCGAACCCGGTCAGGGTGTTGAGCACCCAGGCCAGCTGCGTGTGCGCCGGCACGTGCGACTGGATGAACAGGGTCGACTGCGCCGGGTCGATGCCCGCCGCGATGTACTGCGCGGCGGTGCCACGGATCTGGGCCCGCAACGCCGCGGGGTCCTGCGGGACGGTGATGGCGTGCAGGTCGACGACGCAGAACAGGGCGTCGTGCGTCGTCTGCAGCGACTTCCACTGCTGCAGGGCGCCGATGTAGTTGCCGACGTGGAGCGAGTCGGCGGACGGCTGCATGCCGGAGAAGAGACGGGGCTTGGTCATGGGGTCCTCGGTCGGGGTGGTGCGAGAAGGGAGGGGTGGGGCGCGGGGTCAGAGTCGGTAGTCGACGACGACCGGAGCGTGGTCCGACCACCGCTGGTCGTAGGCGGCCGCCCGGTCGACCACGTAGTGCTCGACCTTGTCGGCCAACGCCGGGGTGGCCAACTGGTAGTCGATGCGCCAACCGGTGTCGTTGTCGAAGGCCTGACCCCGCCACGACCACCACGAGTAGGGCCCCTCGACCTCGCCCGCGAAGCGTCGACCCACGTCGACCCACCCGAGGCCTTCGCCGCCGGTGCCGTCGACCGTCTCGACCTGCTGGCCCGCCGGCCCGAGGAAGCGGTCGAAGTACGACCGCTCACGGGGGAGGAAGCCGGCGCGCTTGACGTTGCCCTTCCAGTTCTTGATGTCGAGCTCGCGGTGCCCCACGTTGAGGTCGCCCGTGACCACCGAGAGCTCGTTGTGGGCGGCGAGCTCGGGGAGTCGCGCCGACATGGCGTCGAGGAACGTCCATTTCTCGTCCTGCTTGGGGGTGTCGACCTCGCCCGAGTGGACGTAGGTGCTGACCACGGTGACCACGGTGCCGTCGATCTCGTAGTCCGCCTCGAGCCAACGGCCGGCGCTGTCGAAGTCGTCGGGCCCGAGCTCGACGCGGTGCACGTGGGCCGTGCCCCGACTGGCGATGGCGACCCCCGCCCGGCCCTTGGCGGTCGCCGGATCGTGGACGACGTTCCACTCGGGGCCGAGCAGGCCCTCGAGGTCGTCGGTCGAGGCGCGCACCTCTTGCAGCGTGAGGACGTCGACGTCGCGCGCCGAGAGCCACTCGCCCATGCCCTTGCGGAAGGCGGCACGGACGCCGTTGACGTTGACGGTGGCGAGACGGAGGCGCGTGGACATGGGCTCCAGACTAGCGGCGGGCACCGTCAGGAGGGCTCGTGGGCGGGACGTCGGGCGGGTCACCTCGACGGACGGCACGCAGCGACCGCGAGAGCAGGCCGCGGGCGCCGTCGACGAAGCGACCACCGCGCGACCGGGCCCGCGCCTCCTGGGCTCGCCGTTCCTCCTCGAGGCGCCGCAGACGGGCCGCCTCTTCGTGCGGGTCGGCGAGGACGCCGAGGTCGTCCATGCCGACGGCGATCCAACCGGCGCTGAGCAGCAGCACCTGGCACAACAGGTTGATCACGATCAGCAGTCCGACGATCGCCGCGAACGAGGCGACGAGGGGGTTCGAGCCCGTGGCGCGCAGCACGACGCCTCCGACCACGGTCAACGAGACGAACCCGGCCGCGCCGATCATGGCCCCCGCGAGGAGTCGACGGAAGGGGATGTGGAGTCCGGCCAGCACGCGGAAGAGCACCGCGAGCACCGCGGTCTCGAAGGCGAACACGAGCACGATGCCGACCACGCGCAGGGTCGCCTCGCCGACGATCGACCGGGTCGAGACGCCGACCCCGGACAACAGGCCCGAGACCGCCGTGGTGCTGAGCAGCGACAGCGTCGCCGAGACGACCACGGCGGCGCCGAAGCAGAGCGCCAGGCCGAGGTCGCGCACGATCAGTCGACCGAGCGGAGTGACGGGTTGGGGTGCCCGGAACACGATGCGGACGCAGTCGCGCATGCTGCCGAGCAACGTGATGGACGACACGAGCAGGCCGAGCAGGGCGACGGCCCCGGTCCAGCCGAAGACCGACGCGTCGAGCAGCAGCTCCGGGTCGACCACGCCCGTGCCGTCGACGTCCTGGATCAGCCCGGGCACGGCCGAGCGGATGAACACGATCAACTCGTCCCGCAGCAGCTGGTCGCCCGAGACGACGAACCCGGCGACCGAGAAGCCCACCCACAGGGCGGCGAACAACGCGAAGAGCGCCTGGTAGGTGAGCCCGGCCGCGAGCAGGGGTCCCTTCGCCGTGACGTGCCGTGCCAGCACCCGGGTCGGGCGCGACCCCACGACGCGCGACCCGGCCCGCCGGGCACGTCCGG
>NZ_JXQZ01000092.1 GCF_000878135.1 Frigoribacterium sp. MEB024 | reverse complement strand
TCGGGTTCGGCACGCCGCACGGGGCACGGGCGGTCGGGTTCGGCACGCCGCACGGGGCACGGGCCCCCGACGCGAGCACGAGTCGCTCCGTCGGATGAACGTCGCACCGCCCCTGTGCACGGTGCGACGTTCATCCGACGGTGCGACTCGTGCCCCGGACCTCACGCCGCAGACCCCGGTAGCGTCGGCGAGGTGAGCGATCCCGACGACGCGCCCGCGCCTCCTGAGGACTCGACCGAGCGCGACCCGACCGCCCCGGCCCGAGCGAGCGCCCCCGCACCGACCGACCCGAGCGACCCCGCCCCCGCCCCCGACGCGACCGACCCGGCACCCGCCGGGCTCCCGCACGGCTGGGTGCGCGTCGGCGAGCGCCGCTGGTGGTCGACGTGGGTCGGGGCGACGACCGCGTTCGCCTCCTTCGCGGCGATCCAGGCAGTCCAGTTCGTCTTCCGCATCGCCGAGATCAACTTCCGGTGGGATCTCGCCCTGTTGGTGGCCGTCGGGGTGACGGTCGGGATCTTCGCGCTGATCACGGTGATCCGGAACGCCCGGGCCCCGCAGCCCTGGATCGACCTCGACTCCGGGCAGCTGCGCGCCGGCACCCGCCGCCCCGTCCCCCTGGCCCGGGTCGACCGTGCCGTCCTGACGACGGCCCCGGTCGGCAACGGCGGCCGCGTGCTCGTGCTCCGCCTGACCGCCAAGGAGGCGCGGGTCGACTTCATCCTGCGCGACCGGAAGGACGCGACCCTCGACCCGACCTCGACCGCCGTGTTGGCGGAGGCGCTGCGCCGCACCTCCGTCGCCATGCCGACCTCGATCCACGACCCGACCGGCCGGTTCGCGCGCTACAACTTCCCCGGCCACGTCGACCGAGACGACGCCGTCGCCCTCGTCGAGCACCCGCCTGCGGCCGGCGACCCGCTGCCCGCGGCCTGGTGACCGGTTCGCCCTCGAGCGCCATGGTCAGGGACCACGTCGCACCACCGTCGTGTCGTCGAACCACGCGAGTAGGTGGTTCGACGACGCGACGGTGGTGCGACCTCGCCGGCGGGCCCCGGACTCAGCGCTTCCAGTACCCCGAGAACGTGATGCGGTTCTTCGGCAGGCCCGCCGCGTGCAGGTGCCGCCGCCCGCCGGTCGCCAGCGCGGACTCGCCCACGACATAGGCGTAGGCCCGTGGGTCGGCCGCCGACCGCGAGAGCAGTGCGGCGAGCGCCCCCTCCCCCGGCGCGACGCCCCCGGCGCCACCGGCGCCCCGATCGTCTGCGTCGTCGTCGCCGCCGAGCGCCCGGGTGCCGGACCCCAGGACGCCGAGCGCCCGGGCGTCGAGCTCGTCCCGCACCACCCACGTCACCTCGACGCCGTCGGGCGCGTCGAGCGGACGCACGTCGGCCCGGGTCGGCACCTCCTGGATCACCGATCCCACGGAGGCGCGGTGCAGCGATCGCACGATGCCTTCGGTCCCCGGCAGCCCGGTCTCGTCGGCGACCAGGTGGATCTCGGTCGCGTCGTCGGGGGCGTTGAACAGCACGCCCTGGTCGAGCAGGCCGAGGGCGTCGCCGGGGCGGGCGGCGCAGGCCCAGATCGCCGCGCCTCCTTCGAGTTCGCCGGACTCGCCACGGTGCAACACGAAGTCGATGTCGAGCTCGGCGCGCGACGCCCCGGCCGCACCCGCACCCGCTTCCGTCCCGGCCGAACCCGCCGGCCGGAACTCGCGCACCGTGTAGTTCGCGCAGTGCGGCCGCTCGGCCTCGGGGATCGCCAGGTACTGCGCGTACCAGAGCGACGTGGTCGCCCGCGGCAGCCGCAACGAGTCGTTGCCGGGCACCGGTAGGAACAGCCGGAACCACTGGTCGAAGCCCATGTCGCCGAACTCGTGAAGGTCGTCACCGACGACGGTGACGCGCTGGAAGCTCGGCGAGACGCGCTCCGAACGCAGCACCTCGAGACGGTGCACTCGGGGGTCGGCGGGCTTGACGGGCGGGCGGCGGGTCGACATAAGGTAAGGCTAACCTAACGAACCGCGGGCCGCATCCGACGTCGTCGACCACGCCCCCGACGGGCACGTCGGCGTCCAACCGCCCGCCCGACCCGCATGACCCGCCAAACCGCGAAACCGCGCAACCGCGCCATGCCCCACCGCTCCACCACGATCCGAAGGAGACCCGTGTCCGAACGCCACGCGTCCGCACTGCTGACCACCGCGACCGCCGACGAGTACGAACGCCTCACCGGCGCCGCCGTCACGCGCATCGCCGACCGCTTCCGCACGACGCGCCAACCCTTCTCGGGTGAGAGCCGCGCGCACCTGCAGCACCTCGTCGACTCCGTCGACCTCGATGCACCGGGCACCGGCACGGACGACGCCCTGCGCGAGGTCGACGAGCTCTTCACGGCGAACGCGGTCTGGTTCCACGACCCCGCCTACCAGTCACACCTCAACTGCCCGGTCGCCCTGCCGGCGGTCGCCGCCGAGGCCGTACTGGCCGCGGTCAACCCGTCGGTGGACACCTACGACCAGTCGGCCGTCGGCACCCTGATCGAGCGTCGCCTCGTCGACTGGACGGCCGAGCGCATCGGCTTCGATCCGGCCACCCGCGACGGCGTCTTCACCTCGGGCGGCACCCAGTCGAACCTGCACGCCCTGCTGCTCGCCCGCGAACACGCCACGGCCCGTGCCCGCGCCGACGCCCGGGACGAGGAGGCGCGGCTGCGGAACACGGCCGCCCCCGGTCACCGCCCCGTCCCGCGCGCCACGGCGCTGCACGACCTGCTCGGCCGCATGGTCGTGGTCGCCACCGCCGAGAGCCACTTCAGCGTGCAGAAGTCGGCCCGCCTGCTCGGGCTCGGCGAGGACGCCGTCGTGACCGTCCCCACCGACGACGCCGGTCGGATGCTGCCCGCGGTACTCGCCGTCACCCTGGACGCCCTCGTGCAGGCCGGACACCTGCCGGTCGCCGTGGTGGCGACGGCCGGCACGACCGACCGCGGCTGCCTCGACCCGCTCGCCGCGATCGCCGAGGTCTGCGACCGCACCGGCGTCTGGCTGCACGTCGACGCGGCCTACGGCGGCGGCCTGCTCGTCTCGCCGACGCGGCGGCACCTGCTCGACGGCATCGAGCACGCCCGGTCGGTCACGGTCGACTTCCACAAGACGTTCTTCCAGCCGGTGTCGTCGAGTGCGTTGATCGTGCGCGACGGGCACGACCTCGACCCGGTCGCCTGGCACGCGGACTACCTCAACCCGCTCTCCGACCCCGAACCGAACCAGGTCTCGAAGTCGCTGCAGACCACCCGCCGGTTCGACGCGCTCAAGCTCTGGGCGACGCTGCGCGCCCTCGGCCCCGACGGCGTGGGCGAGCTGGTCGACCGGGTGGTCGACCTCGCGGCCGAGGCACACGACCTGCTGCGGGGCGACGACGAGTTCGTCCTCCTCGCCGAGACGCAGCTCAGCACGGCGCTGTTCCGCTGGCAGCCGTCGGACGTCGACGACACCACCGCCGACCGACTCGTCCCGCTCGTCCGACGCGTGCTCTTCGAGTCCGGCAGGGCGATCGTCGCGAAGACCGTGGTCGACGGGCGTCCCTGCCTCAAGCTGACGCTGCTCAACCCCGACGCGGGTCTCGACGACGTGAGGGGCGTGCTCGAGCTGGTCCGCGCCTCCTCGTGGGCCCTGCTCGAGAGCGACGGCCCCGCCCTCGTCGCCGCCGGGACGGAGGCCGCCCGATGACCGCCGCCACCACCACCGCACCCCGCGACGCCGCGCACCTCCACGACCTGGTCGGCATCGGCCTCGGCCCGTTCAACCTCGGCCTGGCCGCCCTGACCGATCCGCTCGACGACGTCGACGCGGTGTTCCTCGACGAGAACGACGGCTTCGCCTGGCACCCCGGCATGATGATCGAAGGTGCGACGATCCAGGTGCCGTTCCTGGCCGACCTCGTGACGATGGCCGACCCGACCTCGCGCTTCGGCTTCCTGAACTGGCTGAAGACGACCGAGCGGCTCTACCCGTTCTACATCCGCGAGGAGTTCTCCCCGCTCCGCGCCGAGTACGACGCCTACTGCCGCTGGGTCGCCGACCAGCTCGACACCCTGCGGTGGGGTCGTCGCGTCACGAGCGTCGACGAGCAGCCCGACGGGACGTACGTCGTGACCTCGCGACGCGCTGCCGACCAGGCCGTCGAGACCTGGCACGCCCGACACGTCGTGCTGGGGGTGGGCACCGAGCCGCGCCTCCCCGAGGGGTTGCGGCACCTCGTCGGTCGGGGCGACGCCACCGGTCCGGTCGTGCACAGCGCCGGCTACCTGAGGGCCCGGGACCGCCTGCGCGCCGCCGACTCGGTGACGATCGTCGGCAGCGGGCAGTCGGCCGCCGAGATCTACCGCGACCTGCTCGACACGACCCGCGTCGGCGACCGCCCGGGGCACCGGCTCGACTGGGTCACCCGTTCGCCTCGGTTCTTCCCGATGGAGTACACGAAGCTCACGCTCGAGCTCACGAGCCCCGAGTACACCGACCACTTCCACTCGCTGCCGCGCGAGACCCGCGACCGGCTCGGCCGCGAGCAACGCAGCCTCTACAAGGGCATCAGCGGCGACCTCGTCGACGACGTGTACGACACGCTCTACCGGCTGAGCGTCGACGGGCCGGTCGACTCGACCCTGCTGACCGAGACCGAGCTGGTCGACGCCCGGTGGGTCGACGCCGACGAGCAGCTCGAGCTGACCGTGCGGCACGCGCAGCTCGGGACCACGACCACGCGCCGCACGGACGCGCTCGTCGTCGCGACGGGCTACGCCGCCCGGGTGCCGTCGTTCCTCGACGCCCTCGGCGACCGGGTCGACCGTGACGACCTGGGTCGCCTGTCCGTGGCGCGCGACTACTCGATCGACGGGGGCCGAGGGCGACTGTTCGTCCAGAACGCCGAGGAGCACACCCACGGCCTCACCGCCCCCGACCTCGGCTTCGGCGCCTGGCGCAACTCGAGCATCATCGCGTCGATCACCGGCCGGGAGCCCTACCCCCTCGAGCGCCGCATCGCCTTCCAGACCTTCGGCACCCCTGCCTCTGCCCCCGTGCCCGCCCCAGCGCCGGCCCCTGCCCCTGCCCCTGCCCCCGCTCCCGCCCCC
>NZ_JXQZ01000091.1 GCF_000878135.1 Frigoribacterium sp. MEB024 | reverse complement strand
ACGGCGGGCGGTCGCGGACGCCCGACTCACACGAACACGCCCGCCCTGCCCTGGCCCCCGGCCCCGGCCCCGGGCCCGGCCACCGGCCCTGGTCCCGGCCCCGGCACGAACCCGGGCGGCTTCGGCCTCGGCGGGCGGTCGCGGACGCCCGAGTCACACGAACACGCCCGCCCTGCCCTGGCCCCGGCTCCGGCTCCGGCCCCGGCCCCCGGCCCGGCTCGCCCCGGCCCCGCCTAGAACACCTCGCCCAGCGCCTCGGCGAAGACCTGCTCGGGGTCGCGGACGAACCCGCGCCGGGCGAACCAGGCGCAGACGTTGCGGCAGTCGCGTTCGAGCAGCTCGACGCCGGTCGGGTTGCTCGCGACGTCGACGAGCTGGGGCACGTCGATGGCGACGACCCGTCCGTCGTGGACGAGCAGGTTGTACGGCGAGAGGTCCCCGTGCGCGAAGCCGGCCCGGGCGAAGCCGATCACGATCTCGTGCACCTGCTCGAACAGCGGCCAGAGGGTGGCGCCGTCGTCCTTGACCTGGGCGAGGCGTGGCGCGGCTTCGACCCCGTGCCCGATGAACTCCATCAGGATCTCGGTGCCGCTGATCTGCACCGGGTACGGCACGGCGACGCCGAGGGAGTGCATGCGGCAGAGCGCGTCGAACTCGGCCGCGGCCCAGAGTCCGGCCTGCACCCGGCGCCCGTGGGCCGACCCGCGTGCCATCGCTCGGCCGTCGCGGGTGTTGCGGACGCGACGGCCCTCGCGGTACTCGGACGAGCGGTGGAAGTCGCTCTGCTCAGGCCCGCGGTACCGCTTCGCGGCCAGTAAGGAGGCGCGGGCTCCGTCACCGGCGCCCAGAACGACGTCCGCCGGCACGGCTCGGTCGATCAGGTGGACGTCGGCCTCCTTGCCGGACTTGACGACGCCGAGCTCGGTGTCGATCGCGGCGGCGGAGGTGACGACCCAATCGGGCCACGGCCGGGGCCCGCGTTCGGTGGGGGTGGCGGCCGGCCAGGTGGACCAGCGTTGGTCGGCGTCGGGATCGACGGCGGAGAAGGCGGGTACGACGAAATCGTCGGAGAAGGTCAAGCTGTGCTCCAGGGGAGGCGTGAGACCGGCCCGGCGGACGCGACGAGCGTCGCGCGACTGTCGCTACGGGCGGAGGGTCTCGGGGTGAGTGGGGTACGCGTGGTGTGCGTTGACGGCAGTCATGCTCATCACCCCTCTCGTGGAGTGTCTCGTGGCCCGGCCAGCTCGTGGCCCTGGTCCGCTCACGGTACCGCGCCGCGCCTCCCCTGTCGACGGTCGTTCTCCCGCCGGCCGCCGGTCGAGTGGTCCCGAATCGTTGCTCGTCGACGCGTGAAGGACGATTCGAGACCACTCGATCGTCGCCGTGCGTGACACGCGCGGGGCGCGGGGCGCGTGACGCGCGGGCGCGGGGCGCGACGCGCCTCACGACAGCAAGCGACGGACGCGGGCGACGAGTTCGTCCGCCCGGCGCCCGTGCAGGTCGTCGTCCGTGCAACGGACGGTGCGCCAACCGGCATCGGCGAACCTCTCACGGCGCCGGATGTCCCGCCGGAACCTCGACGGGTCACGACGGTGCTCGTCGCCCTCGTATTCGATCGCGACCCTGCACCACGCGTACCGGAGGTCGGGCTTGCCGAGGTATCGCCCGTCCTGGTCGAATGTACGGATGTTGATCTCGGGTTCGGGGAGTCCCGCCCGGGTCAGGAGCAGACGAAGTTCGGTCTCCTTCGGCGACTCGACCCCTGGCCGCACCAGCGCTCGAGCCTCTCGCAGGCTCGTGATGCCGCGAATTCGTCCGACCTCGAGGATCGCTCGGTCCAGGTCGCCGAGTCGCCGGCGCCGCGCCTCGGGCAGGGGCGACCACGATCCGGCGAGGGCGTCACCGACCCGGACGAGTTCGTCGAGGGACAACAGCTGCCCTGAGCGCACCCACGCCGAGATCGGCTCAGCGACCGGGAGCCCGTCGACGAGTCCCAGCAGCTCGGGAGCGGCGCGATGTCCCACGACACCGTTCCGACGGACGCTACGTCCCGTCGAACTGCTCACGTGCAGCGGCTCCTGCCCGCGGTCCACCCTGGCGGGGACGGGCAACCCCCAGAGCGCCAGGGCCGTGACGTGGGAGAAACACCACCCGTCGATCATGACCGGCACCAAGCCTCGGGCCCTGTCGGCGACGGTCTCGATCGGGTGTCCGCCGGCGGCGACCCTCACCCCGTGGTGTGGTCGCGCGAGATCCGGCCCCCGCATCCTCTCGGTACCGAGACCCGCGGCCCTGCCCTGCGCGACGGAGAAGGGCTGTTCGAGTTCTCGGGGGATGGCGATCCGGGGCATGACGCGACCCTGTCGGCAGAACCCGACCCGCACCTCCTCTCGTGACGTCTCTGTGCACGACCGCCCCCCTTCGCTCGATGGGGACGAGCAGTTCGCGTCCCACCGAGCGGTCGAGTGGTCCCAAATCGTCCTTCGTGACGTGGGGAAGGACGATTCGGGACCACTCGACCCCCGACGCGAGACGCGAGACGCGAGACGCGAGACGCGAGGGCCCCGGGCGCGACGGAGGGCCGCCGCCCGGGATGACCCGGGGCGACGGCCCTCGCGTGGTGCGGCGTGCGGAGTGCGGCGTGACCGCAGACGACCTACTGCAGGTAGAGCTGCAGGTCCTGGCTGACGGCCTTCGCGAACATGCGGAGGCGGGCACGGCTCTCGACGCGCGAGACGGCTTGGCGCGACGAGTGCACGCGCTTCGAGATCTCGTCGAGGGTCATCGGCTGGTCGTCGTCGAGGCCGAAGCGCATGCGGATCACGCGCGCCTCGTCCTCGGGCAGCGTCGCCACGAGGGCGTGCATGTCGCGGTTGAGCAGCGAGCTCTCGGTGGCCTGCGTGGGCGACGGGGTCTCTTCGTCCTCGATGAAGTCGCCCAGCTCGCTGTCTTCGGCGTCGCCGACGACGGTGTGGATCGACACCGGCTCGTGCGACCGCGACTTGAGCTCGATCAGGTCGGCGACGTCCATGGCGACCTCTTCGGCCACCTCGTCGACGGTGGGCGCACGGCCCAGGTCGACGGTCAGGTCACGCTCGGCCCGCGAGATGCGGTTGATGCGCTCGACCGTGTGCACCGGGATGCGGATGGCGCGCGCCTTGTCGGCGAGGCCGCGGGCGATGGCCTGACGGATCCACCAGGTGGCGTAGGTCGAGAACTTGTAGCCCTGCGTGTAGTCGAACTTCTCGACGGCACGGACCAGCCCGAGGTTGCCCTCTTGGATGACGTCCATGAAGGGCAGGCCGCGCTGCGTGTAGCGCTTGGCGATGCTGACGACGAGGCGGAGGTTCGCGGTGATCATGCGGTCCTTGGCACGCTCGCCGTCGTGCTGCAGCCAGCGGAGGTCGCGGAGGATCTCGGCGTGGGCCTTGGTGCGGTTCTTCTTGACCGCGTCGGCCGCCTGCAGCTCTTTGAGCTTCTCGCCGGCGAACAGGCCGACCTCGATGCGGCGGGCGATCTCGGTCTCTTCCGCTGCGTCGAGCAGCGGCATGCGGCCGATGTGGCGGAGGTAGTCGCCGACCTGGTCGGTGGAGGCCCCTCGGACCTGCGACAGGACCTCGACCTCGGTGTCGTCGGTGGCTGTGGTGGTGTTGCGCGTGGTGACGGAAGTGGTCGTCATCGTTCTCTCCCTGCTCGAGTACTGACCTGGTGTCGCGTCGATTAGTTCGTGAAGCTCGTCGGCGTACTTCGAGTCTGGCGTGCGGAGGCGTGCGGGAAAAAGCTGGTGCAGGCCCTGACGGGACTACTCCGAGCGCACGTCCAGAGTTTCGACGTCGACGGGGTACGAAGGCGAACGACGTTTGACAGCAGCCACGATCGGGTATAGGCGACCGCTATCACGCCGGGGGTACACATTCCCAGGTCGCTCACCGGAAACTCGGCCGCTGATCTGTCGGGGTACGACGAACGGCACCGCGAGCCCAGGAGGCGCGGTGCCGTGACCCGAGGACGCGCGCGTCGGCGACGCACCCCGGTGGTGGGACGGACCGAGGTCAGACCGCGCTGCGACCGCTGCGGTCGGCGCGACCGCTGCGGTCGGCTCGGTCGGCCCGAGCGGCGACGCCGGCGCGGTCGGCCAGGTCGGCCAGGTCGCGCGACTCGGCGCGCTCTTCGGCCTCGGCCTTGGCGCGCTCTTCGGCCTCGACCCTGGCGTAGACGGCACGCTCGGTGCGGTCGGAGCGCAGCAGTGCCCTGACGATGAACCAGAAGATGAGGCCCACGACGATGGTGGGCGTCACGGAGAAGACGATGGCTCCGGCAAGGGACTCAGGCACCCGACCAGGGTACGTCGCCCTCCCGGGGAAAACCACGTGCACCTCTCGACGACGAGACGACGGAGGCGCGGTGCCCGACCGGCACCGCGCCTCCTGCACTCGAGCACTCGAGCACTCGAGCACCCGACGAACCACGTTCCGCGCGATGAACCACGAAGACACGGGGTTCATCGCGCGGAACGTGGTTCCCGGGCGGACGGGCAGACTCGCCGTTCGCCGCCTACTTGACCAGCGGGAAGAGGATCGTCTCGCGGATGCCGAGGCCCGTGATCGCCATCAGCAGGCGGTCGATGCCCATGCCCATGCCGCCGCTCGGCGGCATGCCGTGCTCGAGCGCGGTGAGGAAGTCGTCGTCGAGGCGCATGGCCTCGGCGTCGCCGCGGGCCGAGAGGGCGGCCTGCTCGACGAAGCGCTCGCGCTGGATGACGGGGTCGACCAGCTCGGAGTACGCGGTGGCGAGCTCGAAGCCGCGGACGTAGAGGTCCCACTTCTCGACGACACCGGGCTTCGAGCGGTGCTGGCGGACGAGCGGGCTCGTGTCGACCGGGAAGTCGACCACGAAGGTCGGGCGGTCGAGCGACGGCTTGACGAAGTGCTCCCAGAGCTCTTCGACGAGCTTGCCGTGGGTCTCGTGTGGCACGACGAGGTCGACCGTGGCGGCGAGCGCCTGCAGGTCGGCGACGGTGGTCGACGGCGTGATCTCGACTCCGGCGGCCTCGCTGAGCGACTCGTACATCGGCACGCGGGCCCATTCGCCGCCGAGGTCGTACTCGGTGCCGTCGGCCAGGGTGACGAGGTGCGAACCGGACACGGCCATGGCGGCGTTCTGCACGAGCTCTTGCGTGAGTCGGGCCATCTGGTCGTAGTCGCCGTAGGCCTGGTACGCCTCGACCATCGCGAACTCGGGCGAGTGCGTCGAGTCGGCGCCTTCGTTGCGGAAGTTGCGGTTGATCTCGAAGACGCGGTCGATGCCGCCGACGACGGCCCGCTTGAGGAACAGCTCGGGCGCGATGCGCAAGTACAGCTCGGTGTCGAACGCGTTGCTGTGCGTCTGGAACGGACGGGCCGCGGCGCCGCCGTGCATCGTCTGCAGCATGGGCGTCTCGACCTCGAGGTACTCGTACGAGTCGAAGGTGCGGCGCAGCGACGAGACCGCAGCGGCCCGGGCGCGGACGGTGGCGCGGGCCTGGTCGCGCACGATCAGGTCGAGGTAGCGCTGGCGCACGCGCGTCTCTTCGCTGAGCTCGGAGTGCAGGTTCGGCAGCGGCAGGATCGCCTTGGCCGCGATGGACCACTCGGTGACCATGATCGACAGCTCGCCGCGACGCGACGAGATGACCTCGCCCTTGACGAAGACGTGGTCGCCCAGGTCGACCAGCTCTTTCCAGTCGGCGAGGCGCTGCTCGCCCACCTCGGCCAGCGAGACCATGGCCTGGATGCGGCTGCCGTCGCCCGCCTGCAGCGCGGCGAAGCAGAGCTTGCCGGTGTTGCGGGCGTGCACGACGCGACCGGCGAGGCCGACGACGTCACCCGAGCGGCTGTCGGTCTCGAGCTCGGCGTAACGGGCGCGGACCGCACCGATCGTGTCGGTGATCGGCACGCCGACCGGGTACGCCTCGACGCCGGCCTCGAGCAGGCGGGCGCGCTTGTCGAGTCGCACCTGCTTCTGCTCCGACGCCTCGCGCGCGGCGGTGGCCGCCTCGTCGTCGGGGGTGGTGGTCGGGTCGGGCGCGGCGGTCATGTGTCAGGGGCGT
>NZ_JXQZ01000090.1 GCF_000878135.1 Frigoribacterium sp. MEB024 | reverse complement strand
GAGCGCTCGCGGCGCGGGTCGCGCCGGCGCTCGCGGCGCGGGTCGGGCGGGGTGGGCGGGCCATCGGGCCTCCGATGCTCGGGTGGTATCGGTCTGTGCGGCGTGGATTGCATACAATCCTGCCGCACGCCCCAGTTTTGTATACGAATTGTTTCGCGCGGGTAAAACGTGTGGCAGACGCACCGGCCGGAACCATCGATGCGCCGTCGAACCACGCAGGTGGATGGTTCGTCGGCGCATCGATGGTGTCGTCCCGGTGCCCGACTCGCGGGACCACCGGCCGCGGGGCGTCAGCCCAGGGGCAGTCCAGCTGCGCGCAGGTTCATCGCGAGGCGCGTCGGGTGCATGACCTCGTCCCACACCGTGCGAGCGAATCCTTCGACCTCGGGCCGGTTGCGGATGCGGTCCTCACGGATCTTCTCGTCCACGACGATCTGCTCCGGAGAACGCCCCTTCCGCCACCGACCCGTCGCGTACTTGATCCGCCCGTCGAACTCGAGGACGACACCGAACCGGGGCCACCAGAAGTCGACCACGTCCACGAACTGACCGTGATCACCCCAGCGAAAGCCCTTCTGGAGAACCGGAGGAGGCGCACCCAGCTCGTGCAGGACGACCCGCGTCAGCGATTCCCCGGGGGACTCGGCCGCCGACGTGGCGAAGGCCACGGCACGACGAGCGCCCGTGCGGCCCCGAGCCGTCGGGCGCGCGTCCAGGAACCGACCGATCTCCTCCCGCGTGGTCGACCGACGGTGGAGCAGCTGGTCGAGGGCGACGACGGCCTCCCGGAAGGTCCACGACAACGCGAGATCGGCAGCCGTGCGTGCCGGCGAGGTGACGAGCACCCCGGATTCCACCCGCGCCTCCTGGGGCAGGAGGAGTCCGGCGTGACGGACGACCGTCGGCGTGGACTGCGTCGTGCGACGAGCGGGGTCGACGACGTGGACGCGTTCCGGCCAGTCACCCAGGATCGGGGCACCCCAGACGGCCGCCGCGGAGGCGTGTGAGACGGCGACCCGGCTCGACAGCTTGGGCAGGAGCGCGACCACACGCAGGAGATGGCGTTGCCTCGGCGTGGCAGCCTGCCAGGCCTCCCGCTCGACGGCGACACCCGGGCACAGCCGGAGGAGCTCACCACGGTCGATCCGGCGACGGACCGAGGAGGACTCGCGCGTCCCGTGACCCAACTGGGACGAGCGGATGACGGGCGGTAGGGAATCGATCATCCCCACACCTTGCCGGTCGTGACCCCGCCCTGTCGTGGTTCTCCACAGGACCCTCACCCTCTGCGTGAGACGAACCGTCGATGCGCTGTCGAACCATCCATTCGGGTGGTTCGACAGCGCATCGGCGGCGCGACGCTGAGGGCGCCGCCGCGCGGAGGTGGGGGCGGCTACTCGAGGTTGGCGTGGCGGGGCCAGAGCTCGTCGGCATCGGCACCCGAGCGCTTCCACAGCGCGTGGAAGACGGCGTCGCCGAGCAGCACGACGGTCTGCTCGAACAGCCCGCCGGCGTACTGCGACGACGCGGCTCCCGAGCGGTCCTGCTTGTCGGCGGCGGGGACCACGAGCACGGCCTCGGCGAGGTCGGCCAACGGCGAGTCGGCGGCGGTGGTGATCGCGGCCACCCGGGCCCCGGCGTCGACGGCCGTGCGGGCCGCGGCGACGATGCCGGACGTCGTGCCCGAGCCGCTCGCGGTGAGCAGGACGTCTCCGTCGGCGATCGCGGGAGTCGTCACCTCGCCGACGACGTGCACCTCGAGACCGAGGTGCATCAGCCGCATCGCGGTCATGCGCAGGGCGAGACCCGAGCGACCCGCGCCGTGGACGAAGACGCGCTCGGCGTCGTCGACGAGGTCGGCGAAGGCGTCGAGCTGCCCGGACGTGTCGGACGAGTCGTCGCTCCCGGCGTCGGCGTCGAGCACCGCGGAGACGGCGGCGTCGACCTCGTCCGCCACGAGCTCGAGGGCGGTGGCGACGGAACCGTGGTCGTCGTCGGGGGACGTGCTGTCTGCGGGAGTCACGCGTACCAGCCTGCTCGCCCCGCGCCTCCTGCGTCCAGGTTCGGGTGGACGCCCCGGAACGACGGGGCTGCGACCAGAAGAGGGGCCACCGCGGACCCGCACTGGGGGCAGCCCGGTGCCCGCCCGCTGCCTAGCCTGGGACGGGGGGACGACACACCGAGAGACACCCGAGGAGCACCACGTGACCAGGACGGTCGACACACCCGCGCACCCGACGCGCAGCTACGAGCGGCTGAGGCCTGCCATGCGCCTGTTCTACCTGTGGACGCTCTCGCGCTCGCGCCACGTGCCCTCTCCGCGCGGCCGGCCGACCTACCGGGCGGACTCCCCCGACCCCGACACCGTGCTGCTGATCGGCACGGGTCCGACCCACGGCTTCGGCGTGACGAGCCACGAGCAGGCGCTCACCGGCCAGATCGCCAAGGAGACCTCGAAGAGCACCGGTCGCGCCTGCTCGGTCGACTACATCGGCGACGAGATGATGAACGCCGGTTCGGCCCGCTCGTGGATCGGCGACCACGACCTCAGCCTGTACGACACGGTCGTCGTGATGCTCGGCCTCAACGACGCCGTCATGCTCACCCCGCTCGACGGCTGGCAACGCGACGTGACGACGCTCGTCACCGACCTGACGCGACGCGTCCACCCGACCGCCCGCATCGTCCTGGTCGGCGTGCAGCCCGTGCGCTCGGTCACGCGGTTCAACAACCCGTTCGGATCGGTCGCCGACCGGCACGCCGCCCGGATGAACGACATCACCGAGCGGATCGCCGCGCAGCACCCGTCGGCCTCGTACTTCCGGCTGCCCCCGGGAGAGCTGCAGCCCGGTCGACCGCACGGCTGCGAGACGATGTACCGGCAGTGGGGCACCGTGGTCGCCGACCGGGTGGCCCCGACCCTCGACGTGGTGCGCCGCGGCGAGACCGTCGAGCACATCGGCCGCACGTCCGTCGCGCCCGTCGTGCCCGAGCGGGTCGCCGCCCAGCTCGAGGTGGCCCGTCTGGCGGCATCGGTGGCCGCACCGGCCCCGGTCGATCCGGTCGTCGCGCAGCTCGAGGCCGCACGGGCGGCCGTCGCCCGACTCGAGGCCGAGCAGGCCGTCGCGGCACGCGCGGCAGCCGCGGCCGCAGCCGTAGCCGGACCGCCGGCGACGCCGGCCGCGACGCCTGCGCCGATGCCGACGCCTGCACCCGTGAGCACATCCGTGACCGCCCCCGGAACCGCGTCCGTCCCGCCGACCGACACCGCGCCTCCTGCCCGTCCGCGTCGGGCCCTGCCCGAGCCGACCTTCGAGTGGTCGGGAGCCGAGAAGCTGGTCGAGCTCGCGAGCAGCGGTGGCTCGGACACCCTGCAGGACCTCGCCCGACGAGCCGAGAAGGAGTTCGGCGTCGACGTCGCGGTCGTCTCGCTGCTCGACGGCAAGAAGCTCTACTACGCGGTCAACACCGAGCTGCTGCCGGTCTCGATCCCGCGCGAGCTGACGTTCTGCGACGTGACCGTCGCGGCCGACGCACCCGTGATCGTCGAGGACGCCCGCAAGGACGACCGGTTCAAGGACAACCCCTACCTCGACCTCAACCACGGGTACTTCTACGCCGGGCACCCGATCCACTCGTCGTCCGGCGAGGCGATCGGCACCTTCTGCCTGCACAACACGCGGCCCCGCAAGGCGAAGAGCGTGTCGTCCGAGAAGCTGGCCGAGTTCGCCCGGCTCGCCGAGCTCGAGCTGCAGAGCTACGAGACGGCCGAGGGCGGTCACGACCTGCCGACCATGTACGAGACCCGGGAGGCGGCGGTCGCGGCGGCCGTGTCGGGTCGCGCCCCGCAGGCGGCCGCCCTGGCCCAGGGGGTGGCCGACGCCGTGGGCGCGGTACCCGTCGCCGCGGTCCCCGTCG
>NZ_JXQZ01000009.1 GCF_000878135.1 Frigoribacterium sp. MEB024 | reverse complement strand
CCGCGACCGACGCGGCGGCATCCGACGCGGCCGGGACCGACGCGGCGGCCACCGCCCCCGCCGCGCCCACCGCCCCCGACCTCGTGACCGACCCGCTCGTCACCGCGACGAACTTCTCGTCGATCCCGATCACGGTCAGCATCCAGGGCAGCTACGCCCAGGCCCGTGATTTCCTGTCGAAGCTGCAGGGCGGGTCGCGGCTCTTCCTCGTGACGACGTTCGCCAGCACCGGCAGCTCCGAGGCCGGCGACGCGACCGGCGTTCCCGACCAGTGGACCGTCGGCGGCCTCGTCTACGTCCTCCAGGACGCCGCAGCGACCCAGGCCGACCAGGCCGCCGAGACCCCCGCCGCCACGGCCGAGGGCACCGACGGCACGAGCTCGGACACCGCCGCCGGCCAGTAGCGCGAGACCCCTCAGGCCGGGCCCCGGCCGCCGCCGGTCCCAGGACGCCACGATCTGGACACGCCGCCACGAGAAAACGTGGCGGCGTGTCCACATCGTGGCGGGGTGGCGCATCGGCGGGCCACCGCGCCCACCGCGGGCGCGTAGCCTCGAAGGATGTCCCGAGCCGTCTACGCCGTCATGGGCACCGTCCTCTTCGGTGCGCTCGTCATCATGGTCGCGGGCTTCGAGGCGTTGCTGCTCGACCGCGACCCGATCGACGAGCCCGACGCCGGCACGCTGCTCGGCCCGCTGATGGTCGCCGCCGCCGTGCTCGTCGTGTTGCTGTCGCTGCTGCGGTCGGCGGCGCTCTCCGACGCCCGCGACGACAGGGCTCCGGAGGTGCGGGGCACGTTCCCCGCCCAGCCCGCCGTCCTCGCCCGCCCGGGCGCCTCGGGTGGGACGCGCTCCGGCACCGGTGACGAGGTGGCCGGCCCCCGAGGGCCCGCACCGCACCTCCTCGTCCCGACGATCGTCACCTCGGCCCTCGTGTACGTCCTGATGCTCGCCGTCGGGGGAGTCGTCTACGGCCTCGTGCGACAGGAGCTCGTCTGGGTGCTGCTCTTCGCCGCCCGGTACGCCGTGTCGCCGTTCGTGATCGGCTCGGCGATCTGCGCCGGACTCGTCGTCGGGGGCACCCTCGCCCTGTCGCGCGTCGACCCAGGGCGCCCCGAGCCTCGACCATTTGATTAAGGCACTACCGCAAGATAAGCTCTTTCGGGTGTGCGCCTGACCGCGCGCCCGAATAAAAGCCCCCTCGACCTCGCGGCCGAGACGGGCAGACCGTCTCGGCCACCGAGACGAGGATGCCGGCTGATCAGCCGGACAGAGCAGAGCGATGCGAGAGCAGCGCGACTCGGCGCGTTCGAGAGGACGACGCCGAGATCCGATGAGGAGAACCAGTGCCAACTATTCAGCAGCTGGTCCGTAAGGGACGCACGCCGAAGGTCGTCAAGACCAAGGCCCCCGCCCTGCGGTCCAACCCCCAGCAGCGTGGCGTGTGCACGCGTGTGTACACCACCACCCCCAAGAAGCCGAACTCCGCGCTCCGCAAGGTCGCTCGTGTGAAGCTCTCGAACGGCACCGAGGTCACCGCCTACATCCCCGGCGAGGGCCACAACCTGCAAGAGCACTCGATGGTGCTCGTGCGTGGCGGTCGTGTCAAAGACCTCCCCGGTGTGCGCTACAAGATCGTCCGTGGCGCCCTCGACACCCAGGCCGTGAAGAACCGCAAGCAGGCTCGCAGCCTCTACGGTGCGAAGAAGGACAAGAAGTAATGCCTCGTAAAGGACCCGCGCCCAAGCGCCCTGTCGTCGCCGACCCGGTCTACGGTGCGCCGATCGTCAGCCAGCTCGTCAACAAGATCCTCCTCGACGGCAAGAAGGGGCTCGCCGAGCGCATCGTCTACGGTGCTCTCGCCGGCGTCACCGCCAAGAACGACCAAGATGCCGTGGCCACGCTGAAGAAGGCGCTCGACAACGTGCGCCCGACCCTCGAGGTCCGCTCGCGTCGCGTCGGCGGTTCGACCTACCAGGTCCCCGTCGAGGTCAAGCCCCACCGCGCCAACACCCTGGCCCTCCGCTGGCTCACCAGCTACGCCAAGGCTCGTCGCGAGAAGACGATGACCGAGCGTCTCATGAACGAGATCCTCGACGCGTCGAACGGTCTGGGCGCCGCTGTCAAGCGTCGCGAAGACACCCACAAGATGGCCGAGTCGAACAAGGCCTTCGCGCACTACCGCTGGTAACCGGCACGAGGAGGCGCGGTGTGCGCACGACGCGCACCGCACCTCCTCGTCCCCCCACTTCCCCACCTATCCCTTCGGAGGAACCCGTGGCACAAGATGTGCTCACCGACCTGAACAAGGTCCGCAACATCGGCATCATGGCTCACATCGATGCTGGCAAGACGACGACCACCGAGCGCATCCTGTACTACACGGGCATCACCCACAAGATCGGTGAGGTCCACGACGGTGCCGCCACGATGGACTGGATGGCGCAAGAGCAAGAGCGCGGCATCACGATCACCTCGGCGGCGACGACCTGCTTCTGGAACAAGAACCAGATCAACATCATCGACACCCCGGGCCACGTCGACTTCACGGTCGAGGTCGAGCGTTCGCTCCGCGTGCTCGACGGTGCCGTCGCCGTCTTCGACGGAAAAGAGGGCGTCGAGCCCCAGTCCGAGACCGTCTGGCGTCAGGCCGACAAGTACGACGTCCCGCGCATCTGCTTCGTCAACAAGATGGACAAGCTCGGCGCCGACTTCTACTTCACGGTCGACACGATCATCAACCGCCTCGGCGCCAAGCCGCTGGTGATGCAGCTCCCGATCGGTGCCGAGAGCTCCTTCGAGGGTGTCGTCGACCTGGTCGAGATGCGTGCCCTCACGTGGCGCGGCGACGCCAAGGGTGACGTCGAGCTGGGTGCGAAGTACGAGATCGAAGAGATCCCCGAAGACCTCAAGGAGAAGGCGGCCGAGTACCGCGCCAAGCTCCTCGAGACCGTCGCCGAGTCCGACGACGTGCTGCTCGAGAAGTACTTCGGTGGCGAAGAGCTCACGATCGCCGAGATCAAGGGTGCCGTCCGCAAGATGACGGTCAACTCCGAGCTCTACCCGATCTTCTGTGGTTCGGCCTTCAAGAACCGCGGTGTGCAGCCCATGCTCGACGCGGTCATCGACTACCTGCCCTCGCCGCTCGACGTGCCTCCGATGGAGGGCCACGACGTCCGCGACGCCGAGAAGATCATCATCCGCAAGCCCGAGTCGACCGAGCCCTTCTCGGCTCTCGCCTTCAAGGTCGCGGTGCACCCCTTCTTCGGTCGTCTCACCTACGTCCGCGTCTACTCGGGCTCCATCGAGTCCGGCGCCCAGGTCATCAACTCGACCAAGGACAAGAAAGAGCGCATCGGCAAGATCTTCCAGATGCACTCCAACAAGGAGAACCCGGTCGACAGCGTGACGGCCGGTCACATCTACGCCGTCATCGGCCTCAAGTTCACCACGACCGGTGACACCCTGTGCGACCCGTCCGACCAGATCGTCCTCGAGTCGATGACGTTCCCCGAGCCCGTCATCGAGGTCGCGATCGAGCCGAAGACGAAGGCCGACCAAGAGAAGCTGTCGCTGGCCATCCAGAAGCTCGCCGAAGAAGACCCGACGTTCCGCGTCGAGCTCAACGCCGAGACGGGCCAGACGGTCATCAAGGGCATGGGCGAGCTCCACCTCGACATCCTGGTCGACCGCATGAAGCGCGAGTTCAACGTCGAGGCCAACGTCGGCAAGCCCCAGGTCGCGTACCGCGAGACCCTCAAGAAGGGCATCGAGCGCTACGACTACACCCACAAGAAGCAGACCGGTGGTTCGGGTCAGTTCGCCAAGGTGCAGATCGCTCTCGAGCCCTTCGAGGTCACGGCCGAGTCGACCTACGAGTTCGTCAACAAGGTCACCGGTGGCCGCATCCCCCGCGAGTACATCCCCTCGGTCGATGCCGGCATCCAGGACGCCATGCAGGTCGGCGTGCTCGCCGGCTACCCGACGGTGGGCGTCCGCGCGCTGCTGCTCGACGGTGCGGCGCACGACGTCGACTCGTCCGAGATGGCGTTCAAGATCGCTGGGTCGATCGCCTACAAAGAGGCGGCTCGCAAGGCCCAGCCCGTTCTCCTCGAACCGCTCATGGCGGTCGAGGTCCGTACGCCCGAGGAATACATGGGCGACGTCATCGGCGACCTCAGCTCGCGACGCGGGCAGATCTCGTCGATGGAAGACGCCAGTGGTGTGAAGGTCGTTCGGGCCAGCGTGCCGCTGTCGGAGATGTTCGGTTACGTCGGAGACCTGCGGTCGAAGACCTCGGGCCGGGCCGTCTACTCGATGACGTTCGAGTCGTACCAAGAGGTGCCCTCGGCCGTCGCCGAAGAGATCATCCAGAAGAACAAGGGCGAATAGTCCTGAACCGCGTGGTCGTCCGACGACCGCGTAACATGTACACACACCAATCCGCAGGGCGACCGGTAGGCCGGGTCATCGACCCGGCCCCCGGGCCGCACTGCAACCGAGTCCTGAGGAGGACCCACAGTGGCTAAGGCCAAGTTCGAGCGGACCAAGCCGCACGTCAACATCGGAACCATCGGTCACGTCGACCACGGCAAGACCACGCTCACCGCAGCGATCACCAAGGTCCTGCACGACAAGTACCCCACCCTCAACACGGCGTCGGCGTTCGACCAGATCGACAACTCGCCTGAAGAGAAGCAGCGCGGCATCACGATCAACATCTCGCACGTCGAGTACCAGACCGAGAAGCGCCACTACGCTCACGTCGACGCTCCCGGCCACGCCGACTACGTCAAGAACATGATCACCGGTGCCGCTCAGATGGACGGTGCGATCCTCGTCGTCGCCGCCACCGACGGTCCCATGCCCCAGACGCGTGAGCACGTCCTGCTCGCCCGCCAGGTCGGCGTGCCCTACATCGTCGTCGCCCTGAACAAGGCCGACATGGTCGATGACGAAGAGATCATGGAGCTCGTCGAGCTCGAGGTCCGCGAGCTCCTCTCGAGCCAGGAGTTCGACGGCGACAACGCCCCGATCGTCCAGGTCTCCGCTCTCAAGGCCCTCGAGGGTGACGAGAAGTGGGCCGAGACGGTCGCCGAGCTGATGAACGCCGTCGACGAGAACGTGCCCGAGCCCGTTCGCGCCACCGACCAGCCCTTCCTCATGCCCATCGAGGACGTCTTCACGATCACCGGTCGTGGCACCGTCGTCACCGGTCGTGTCGAGCGCGGTCAGCTCAACGTCAACGAAGAGGTCGAGATCGTCGGCATCCGCCCGACCGTCAAGACCACCGTCACCGGCATCGAGATGTTCCGCAAGCTGCTCGACTCGGCCCAGGCTGGCGACAACACCGGTCTCCTCCTCCGCGGCACCAAGCGCGAGGACGTCGAGCGCGGCCAGGTCGTCGTCAAGCCCGGTTCGGTCACGCCGCACACCGAGTTCGAGGCGAACGTCTACATCCTGTCGAAGGACGAGGGTGGGCGTCACAACCCGTTCTACGCGAACTACCGTCCGCAGTTCTACTTCCGCACCACCGACGTCACGGGTGTCATCACGCTGCCCGAGGGCACCGAGATGGTCATGCCCGGCGACACGACCGAGATCAGCGTCCAGCTGATCCAGCCGATCGCCATGGAAGCCGGTCTGCGCTTCGCCATCCGCGAGGGTGGTCGCACGGTCGGTGCCGGTACGGTCACCAAGATCAACAAGTAATTCCTGTTCACGCAGAACTGCTGATCTGACGAGAGAGGTCAGGCCCTTCGGGGCCTGGCCTCTTTCGCGTCGGCAGGGCACGATGGGGGAGACGTCGGACGGACCGACGCCGACGGGAGGACGTCATGGCAGGTTTCGACGACATCACGAAGAAGGCGCAGGCCTTCCTGAAGGACGGCAAGGTGCAGGACGCGCTCAAGAGCGAGAAGGCCGAGGGTGTCAGCGACAACATCCTCGACGCCGTCGCTGCCGCGGCCGACAAGGCCACCGGTGGCAAGCACACCGACAAGATCCACCAGGCGAAAGAACAGGCCGACAAGAAGCTCGGCAACCAGTAGGTCGTCCCCTGCGAAGCCCCCGTCTCCTCGGCGGGGGCTTCGCTGTACCCCGCCCAGGCCCCTCGGCGACGCGCGGTGTTCACTCGACCGATGCCGCGCCTCCGGAGGACCGATTCGAGCCGACCCGGGCTGACCCGGGTCCGGGCAGGACGGGGATTCTCGTACCGCACCGCTGACGGAACGGCCGTCGCCGACACCGAGCTGCGGGCCCGCATCGAGCACCTCGCCATCCCACCGGCCTGGACCGACGTCTGGATCTCCCCGTACGAGAACGGCCACATCCAGGCCACGGGCGTCGACGCCGCCGGTCGGCGTCAGTACATCTACCACCCGACGTGGCGTGAGCAGAAGGACCGCATCAAGTTCGACCGGGCCCTCGCCCTCGCCGAGTCGCTGCCGACCGCCCGTCGCTTCGTGACGCACGACCTGCGCGTCCCGGGGGCCGGGCGCGAGCGGGTCCTGGCCGCCGCCTTCCGCATGCTCGACACCGGCTCCCTGCGCGTGGGGTCCGAGCGCTACGCGCAGGAACACGGCAGCCATGGGCTCTCGACGCTGCTCTGCGCGCACGCGACCGTCTCCGGCGACACGGTGTCGCTGGCCTTCCCCGGCAAGAGCGGCCAGGACTGGGACTCCGAGATCCGCGACGTCGACCTCGCGGCCGTCGTCCGCAGCCTGAAACGGCGCGGCGGGCGGGCCCGGCTGCTCGCCTGGAAGGCCGACGGTGGGGGAGCGGGGGAGGCGCGCTCGGCATGGCACCCGCTGCGAGCGACCGAGATCAACGACTACGTCAAGGAGAGGGCCGGCGACGAGTTCACCGCGAAGGACTTCCGCACCCTTCACGGAACCGTCGCCGCCGCCGTCAGCCTGGCTCGCTCCGGGCCGCAGTCCTCGGCCTCCCGCCAGTCGAGGTGCCTCGCCCAGGCGATGCGGGACGCCGCCGCCGTGCTCGGCAACACCCCGGCCATCGCGAAGTCCTCGTACGTCGATCCCCGCCTGGTCGATGCGTACCGGCACGGGGAGACCATCGACCCTGCCCGCCTGCACGCCGCCGAATCGGAGGTCCGGGCGCTGCTGTTCCGCTGAGTCCCGGGCGACGTCGTCGACCACGGTCTGCGGACGGTCCCCGTCGTGACGTAACCTAGAGGGTCGCGTCCCGTTCGGGGCGCCCGAGAGGAACAACTGCAGTGACTGACGAGTGCATCCACGGATTCGAGCGAGAGTTGTGCGACATCTGTGCTCCCCGCAAGCGCGAGGGCGTCGCCGACGGCATGCCCTCGACCGCCGCACGGTCGGTCACCACCCGCCGCCGCCCCTCCAACCGCAAGCCCGAGTCGTTGCGCAGCACCCCCGCACTCGCCCGTGACTCGGCCGCCGTCGCCGTGGCCGCTCAGACGGCCGCCACCCCCGTCCCCGAGTTCTCGACCCAGCGCGCCTACCACTGGACGCACGTGTCCAACCTGCCCGGCATCCTCGAGGCCGGCGCGCTGCAGGCCGGCGCGACCCCCGTGCTCGACGTCAGCTCCGAGGCGACCCGGGCCCTCCGCGCGTCCGTCACGACCGCGTCGGGTCAGCCCGTCGCCGCGCACGTGCCGTTCTCGCTGTCGCCCCACGCGACCGCCTGGGACGCCGTCCGTACCGGAGCCGAGGGCTACGAGTGGTCCGATGCCGCACGTGAGGCCCGCGCCATCGACTTCGTCATGCTCGTCGTTCCCGTCGCGTCGCTCGGCGACGACTTCGTGGTGACCGAGGGCGATGCGGCCGTCGAGGGCGTCCGCGCGGCCGCGGGCCTCGACGACGCGTCGTCGATGGTCCGTCGTTTCAGCCTGAAGGACCCCGACCTGCTCGGGCCGGAGGTGCTCGTCCCCGGTTCGGTGCCCTTCTCCTCGGTGACGCTCGTGGGCGTCCCGAACGACAAGGTCCGTGACGCCGTGAAGGACACGCTCGCCGAGCTGGGCGCCGACGCACCGCGCGTCGCCGTCTACCCGCCGTGGTTCCGCCCGGCTCCGGTCGTCGACGCGGTCTGAGATCCGCGACACGCCCGGGTTGCAGCAAATGCAGGCGTGTGGCAAAATCGTCTAGTTCAACATTTCGAGCCTGGCCTCTGCGCCGGGTGTCGGATCACTGCCAGGCAGTGCACAGACGTGAGGCGTCTGGGCCGCGGGTAGCAGGACGCATCTCACAACGAAACCACCGCCGTGACCTTCGGTCGCGGTGCGCCGGGGCGAAGCCCCGGGTGCAGGTGGCGGTGGCGAAGATGGCCCTCCCCGGGTCCTTCCTCGCGGGCACCGGCCGGTTTCGGCAGATGGATTGACACAAGAACAGCGGTACGCGAGAGACACGTAGTGCCAACAGATGTTCGCCCAGCGAACAGCGTCAGGCGGCCCCCGAGGTGCGCGACGTCCGAACGAGAGAGAGTCACACATGGCGGGACAGAAGATCCGCATCCGACTTAAGTCGTACGACCACGAGGTCATCGACACTTCCGCGCGCAAGATCGTCGACACGGTCACCCGCGCGGGCGCTACGGTCGTCGGCCCCGTGCCGCTCCCGACCGAGAAGAACGTGGTCGTCGTGATCCGTTCGCCCCACAAGTACAAGGACTCGCGCGAGCACTTCGAGAAGCGCACGCACAAGCGCCTCATCGACATCGTCGACCCGACGCCGAAGGCCGTCGACTCGCTCATGCGTCTCGACCTGCCTGCCGACGTCAACATCGAGATCAAGCTGTAGGGGGGGGGCGACCATGACCATCAGCACCACCAAGAACGTCAAGGGCCTGCTCGGCAAGAAGCTCGGCATGACCCAGGTCTGGGACGAGAACAACAAGCTCGTCCCCGTCACCGTCGTCGAGATCGCCCCGAACGTCGTGACCCAGGTCCGCTCGCTCGAGAAGGACGGCTACACCGCCGTGCAGATCGCGGCCGGCCAGATCGACCCCCGCAAGTCGAACAAGCCCGCCACGGGTCACTTCGACGCCGCGGGCGTCACGCCCCGCCGCCACCTCACCGAGGTCCGCACCGCCGACGCCGCCGAGTACGCACTCGGCCAAGAGCTCACGGTCGACACCTTCGAAGCCGGCCAGAAGGTCGACGTCGTCGGAACGTCCAAGGGCAAGGGCTTCGCCGGTGTCATGAAGCGTCACAACTTCAAGGGCGTCAGCGCCTCGCACGGTGCGCACCGCAACCACCGCAAGCCCGGTTCGATCGGTGCCTCCTCGACCCCCAGCCGTGTCTTCAAGGGCATGCGCATGGCCGGTCGCATGGGTGGCGAGCGCGTCACCATCCTCAACCTCACGGTGCACGCCGTCGACGCCGAGAAGGGTCTGCTGCTCGTCAAGGGCGCCGTCCCCGGTGCTCGTGGCCGCATCGTTTTCGTCCGCACCGCCGTGAAGGGGAAGTAGCTCATGGCCACCACTACCGCATCGGCCGCTTCGGTCGACGTCGTCGACGCCAAGGGCCAGAAGACCAGCACGGTCGAGCTCCCCGTCGAGCTGTTCGACGTCGTCACGAACGTCCCGCTCATCCACCAGGTCGTCGTCGCCCAGCAGGCCGCCGCACGTCAGGGCACGCACAAGACCAAGCGTCGCGGCGAGGTCTCCGGCGCCGGCCGCAAGCCGTTCAAGCAGAAGGGCACCGGCCGCGCCCGTCAGGGTTCGATCCGTGCTCCTCAGATGACCGGCGGTGGCATCGTCCACGGTCCGCAGCCCCGCGACTACGCACAGCGCACCCCCAAGAAGATGATCGCCGCAGCCCTGCTCGGTGCGTTGTCCGACCGCGCTCGTGGCGCTCGCGTCCACGTCGTCGAGAGCTTCGTCGCCGACTCGATCTCGACCAAGGTCGCCCTCGAGCTGCTCGCGTCGATCGCCTCGAGCAAGCACGTCCTGATCGTCACCGACCGCGACGACACGCTTACCCTCAAGAGCGTCCGCAACGTGCCCACGGTCCACGTGATCACGTTCGACCAGCTGAACGCCTACGACGTCCTCGTCAGCGACGACATCGTCTTCACGAAGAGCGCCTTCGACGGCTTCGTCGCCTCGAAGACCAAGAAGGAGGCCACCGCATGAGCGGCTACGGAAAAGACCCCCGCGACGTCATCATCGCGCCCGTCGTCTCCGAGAAGAGCTACTCCCTGATCGACCAGGGCAAGTACACCTTCCTCGTGGACCCGCGTTCGAACAAGACCGAGATCAAGCTCGCCATCGAGAAGATCTTCGACGTCAAGGTCGACAGCATCAACACGCTCAACCGAACGGGCAAGACCCGTCGCACCCGCTTCGGCACCGGCAAGCGCAAGGACACCAAGCGCGCCATCGTCACGCTGAAGTCCGGTTCCATCGACATCTTCACGGCTGTCGGCTAGGGAGCAGAGGCATAAATCATGGCAATTCGTAACTACAAGCCCACGACCCCGGGTCGCCGCGGTTCGTCGGTCGCCGACTTCGCGGAGATCACGCGATCGACGCCCGAGAAGTCGCTGCTGCGCCCGCTCTCGAAGTCCGGTGGCCGTAACAACGCCGGCCGCATCACGACCCGTCACATCGGTGGTGGCCACAAGCGCCAGTACCGCGTGATCGACTTCCGTCGCAACGACAAGGACGGCGTCAACGCCAAGGTCGCTCACATCGAGTACGACCCCAACCGCACGGCTCGCATCGCGCTCCTGCACTTCGTGGACGGCACCAAGCGGTACATCATCGCGCCGAACAAGCTGAAGCAGGGCGACGTCGTCGAGTCGGGCCCCGCTGCCGACATCAAGCCCGGCAACAACCTGCCGCTCAAGAACATCCCCGTCGGTACCGTCATCCACGCCATCGAGCTCAAGCCCGGTGGAGGCGCGAAGATGGCCCGCTCGGCCGGCGCCTCGGTGCGTCTCGTCGCCAAGGACGGCCCCTACGCGCAGCTCCGTCTGCCGTCGGGCGAGGTCCGCAACGTCGACGCCCGCTGCCGCGCCACGATCGGCGAGGTCGGCAACGCCGAGCAGTCGAACATCAACTGGGGCAAGGCCGGCCGCATGCGCTGGAAAGGCGTCCGCCCGACCGTGCGTGGTGTCGCCATGAACCCCGTCGACCACCCTCACGGTGGTGGTGAGGGCAAGACCTCCGGTGGACGCCACCCGGTCAGCCCGTGGGGCCAGAAAGAGGGCCGCACGCGTCACCCCAACAAAGAGAGCGACAAGCTCATCGTCCGTCGTCGTAACGCTGGCAAGAAGCGTAAGTAGGAGTTGTAGAAGATGCCACGCAGTCTTAAGAAGGGCCCCTTCGTTGACGACCACCTGCTTCGCAAGGTCGTCTCGCAGAACGAGGCCAGCACCAAGAACGTCATCAAGACCTGGTCGCGCCGTTCGATGATCGTCCCCAACATGCTTGGGCACACCATCGCCGTGCACGACGGACGCAAGCACATCCCCGTGTTCGTGACCGAGAGCATGATCGGCCACAAGCTCGGTGAGTTCGCGCCCACCCGCACCTTCCGTGGTCACGTGAAGGACGACAAGAAGGGTCGTCGCCGCTAACGCGGCGACGTGAAGGAGGAGAGAAATGGTGGAGTCGATCGCACGCGTGCGTCACATCCGCGTCACCCCCATGAAGGCCCGCCGTGTCGTTAACCTGATCCGCGGCAAGCAGGCAGCCGAAGCTCTGGCGATCCTGAAGTTCGCGCCTCAGGGTGCCAGCGAGCCCGTCTACAAGCTCGTCGCGTCGGCCATGGCCAACGCTCGGGTCAAGGCGGATGCCTCGAACAGCTACCTCGACGAGCAGGACCTGTACATCAGTCGTGCATTCGTCGACCAGGGCGCCACCCTCAAGCGGTTCCAGCCGCGTGCACAGGGCCGCGCCTTCAAGATCCTGAAGCGCACCAGCCACATCACGATCGTCCTTTCGACGCCTGATGAGGTCGAGGCTGCCGACGCTACGAAGAAGGCGAGCAAGTAATGGGCCAGAAAGTCAACCCGTACGGCTTCCGTCTGGGCATCACCACCGACCACGTGTCGCGGTGGTTCACCGACAGCACCAAGCCGGGACAGCGTTACAGCGACTACGTCGCCGAGGACGTCAAGATCCGCACCCTGCTCAAGACCTCGCTCGACCGCGCCGGCGTGGCCAAGATCGAGATCGAGCGCACCCGTGACCGCGTCCGCGTCGACATCCACACCGCCCGTCCGGGCATCGTGATCGGTCGTCGTGGCGCCGAGGCCGAGCGCATCCGCGGCGACCTCGAGAAGCTCACGAGCAAGCAGATCCAGCTCAACATCCTCGAGGTCAAGAACCCCGAGGCCGAGGCTCAGCTCGTCGCCCAGGGCATCGCCGAGCAGCTCGCTGCTCGCGTGGCGTTCCGTCGTGCGATGCGCAAGGGGCTCCAGGGCGCTCAGCGTGCCGGTGCCAAGGGTGTCCGCATCCAGGTGTCGGGCCGTCTCGGCGGCGCCGAGATGAGCCGCTCGGAGTTCTACCGCGAGGGTCGCGTCCCCCTGCACACCCTCCGCGCCAACATCGACTACGGCTTCTACGAGGCCAAGACCACCTTCGGTCGCATCGGTGTCAAGGTCTGGATCTACAAGGGCGACATCACCAACAAGGAGCTCGCGCGCGAGCAGGCGAACCAGAAGTCGTCTCGCCCCGAGCGCCGCAACGACCGTGACGGCGCCCGCCGCGGCGGGGGCGACCGCGCTCCCCGCGAGCAGAAGGCACCCGCCACCACAGGAGCTGAGGCGTAACCATGCTTATCCCCCGTCGTGTCAAGCACCGCAAGCAGCACCACCCGGGCCGTAGTGGCCAGGCCACTGGTGGCACCAAGGTCAGCTTCGGTGAGTACGGCATCCAGGCCCTCACGCCCGCTTACGTGACCAACCGTCAGATCGAGTCCGCTCGTATCGCGATGACGCGTCACATCAAGCGTGGCGGAAAGGTGTGGATCAACATCTACCCCGACCGTCCCCTCACGAAGAAGCCCGCCGAGACCCGCATGGGTTCCGGTAAGGGCTCGCCCGAGTGGTGGGTCGCGAACGTCAAGCCGGGTCGCGTGCTCTTCGAGCTCAGCGGCGTGAGCGAGGAGATCGCCAAAGAGGCGCTCACTCGCGCAATCCACAAGCTGCCCCTCAAGGCACGCATCATCAAGCGCGAGGAGGGCGACGCATAATGGCGATCGGTTCCAAGGAGCTCCGTCCTGTCGAGCTCGACACATTCGAAGACGAGCGTCTCGTCGATGAGCTGAAGAAGGCGAAGGAAGAACTCTTCAACCTCCGCTTCCAGTCGGCCACCGGCCAGCTCGAGAGCCACGGCCGCCTGCGTGCCGTGAAGCGCGACATCGCTCGCATCTACACGGTCCTGCGTGAGCGCGAGCTCGGCATCCGTGCCACCCCCGCCCCCGTCGAGGCTGCCCCCAAGGCCGCCAAGAAGTCGACCAAGAAGGCTGACAAGCCGGCCGAGTCGGCTGACGAGACCGCCGAGGAGAGCAAGTAATGGCCACCGAGAACAAGACCGAGGTCGACTCGGCTGCCGTCGAGGTCCGCGGCTACCGCAAGACGCGTCGCGGCTACGTGACCAGCGACAAGATGGACAAGACCATCGTCGTCGAGGTCGAGGACCGCGTGAAGCACCCCCTGTACGGCAAGGTCATCCGCCGCACGTCCAAGGTCAAGGTCCACGACGAGGCCAACGCGGCCGGTGTCGGCGACCTCGTCGTGATCAGCGAGACCCGTCCGCTCAGCGCCTCCAAGCGCTGGCGCCTGGTCGAGATCCTCGAGAAGGCGAAGTAGGCCTCGCGGCCTGCTTGCGTAGAAGGAGACACAAGTGATTCAGCAAGAATCCCGCCTCAAGATCGCCGACAACACCGGGGCAAAAGAGATCCTCACCATCCGCGTCCTCGGTGGCTCCGGCCGTCGTTACGCCGGCCTGGGTGACGTCATCGTCGCCACGGTGAAGGACGCCATCCCCGGCGGCAACGTGAAGAAGGGTGACGTCGTCAAGGCCGTCATCGTTCGCACCAAGAAAGAGGTCCGTCGTCCGGACGGCTCTTACATCAAGTTCGACGAGAACGCCGCAGTGATCCTGAAGGCCGACGGAGACCCCCGCGGAACCCGCATCTTCGGACCGGTCGGTCGCGAACTCCGCGACAAGAAGTTCATGAAGATCATCTCGCTGGCGCCGGAGGTTATCTAAGTCATGGCAAACATCAAGAAGGGTGACCTCGTGCAGGTCATCACCGGTGCCTCGCAGGCCCGCGGCGGAGACCGCGGCAAGCAGGGCAAGGTCCTCGAGGTGCTCGTCGAGCGCAACCGCGTGGTCGTCGAAGGCGTCAACTTCGTGACCAAGCACGTGCGCGTCGGCCAGACCCAGCGTGGTTCCAAGACCGGTGGCATCGAGACGCACGAGGCTCCCATCCACGTGTCGAACGTCGCCGTCGTCGACCCCAAGACAAAGAAGCCCACCCGCGTCGGCTTCCGCGAAGAGACGGTCACCAAGGACGGCGTGTCCAAGACCGTTCGCGTCCGTTACGCCAAGAAGTCTGGTGAGAACCTCTGATGACCGACACCACCACGCAGGCCGCCACGGCCCTCCCGCGGCTGAAGGCCAAGTACCGCGCCGAGATCATCGAGCAGCTGAAGTCCGATTTCGGCTTCACGAACGTGCACCAGGTGCCCGGACTCGTGAAGATCGTCGTCAACACCGGTGTCGGTGAGGCCGCTCGCGACAGCAAGATCATCGACGGTGCCATCAAGGACCTGACGGCCATCACCGGCCAGAAGCCCCAGGTCACCAAGGCTCGCAAGTCCATCGCGCAGTTCAAGCTCCGCGAGGGCCAGCCCATCGGTGCGCACGTCACGCTTCGTGGCGACCGTGCCTGGGAGTTCCTCGACCGGCTGCTGTCGCTCGCGCTTCCTCGCATCCGCGACTTCCGTGGTCTGAGCGACCGCCAGTTCGACGGCAACGGCAACTACACCTTCGGTCTCAACGAGCAGAGCATGTTCCACGAGATCGATCAGGACCGCATCGACCGCGTCCGTGGCTTCGACATCACCGTCGTCACGACCGCCAAGAACGACGACGAGGGTCGCGCGCTGCTCAAGGCGCTCGGGTTCCCGTTCCGTTCGGCCGACTCGGCCAACTAAGATCGTCCGGTCGGCAACTCTTCCTCAGAGTTGCCGGCCGTTCCCCTGAGGTCGACGAGAACCGCTCGTAGACCAATCGATCGCCCAGGTCGGCATCCGGTGTACCGGATGTCGAAACCGGACGAGAAAGTGACAAACCGCATGACGATGACAGATCCGGTCGCAGACCTGCTGACCAGACTGCGCAACGCGAACTCGGCTTTCCACGAGACCGTGTCGCTCCCGAGCAGCAAGCTCAAGTCCCACATCGCCGAGATCCTCAAGCGTGAGGGTTTCATCGAGTCGTGGAAGGTCGAAGACGCCCGCGTGGGCCAGACCCTCACGATCGACCTCAAGTACGGCCCCGCCCGTGAGCGCTCCATCAAGGGCATCAAGCGCGTGTCGAAGCCCGGCCTCCGCGTCTACGCCAAGTCGACCGAGATCCCCCAGGTGCTCGGTGGCCTCGGTGTCGCCATCCTGTCGACTTCCTCCGGTCTGCTGACCGACCGTGAGGCCCAGAAGAAGGGCGTAGGCGGAGAAGTCCTCGCCTACGTGTGGTAACTCGTCATGTCTCGAATCGGAAGACTCCCCATCTCGATCCCTGCCGGGGTCGACGTGAAGATCGACGGCCAGGCCGTCAGCGTCAAGGGCCCCAAGGGTGAGCTGTCGCTCGTCGTCAAGAGCCCCATCGAAGCCAAGATCGAAGAAGGCACGGTCGTCGTGACCCGTCCGGACGACGAGCGCGAGTCGCGTTCGCTCCACGGCCTCACGCGCACCCTGATCGCCAACCAGATCATCGGCGTCACCGAGGGCTACACCAAGGGCCTCGAGGTCGTCGGAACCGGCTACCGCGTCCAGGCCAAGGGCTCGAACGTCGAGTTCGCCCTGGGCTACTCGCACCCCATCACCGTCGAGCCGCCCGCGGGCATCAGCTTCACGGTCGAGGGCAACAACAAGCTCACCGTCGTCGGGATCGACAAGCAGGCCGTCGGCGAGATGGCTGCCAACATCCGCAAGCTGCGCAAGCCCGAGCCCTACAAGGGCAAGGGTGTCCGCTACGCCGGCGAGGTCGTCCGCCGCAAGGCCGGAAAGTCAGGTAAGTAATCATGGGTCTCGGTACACGAGGAAAAAGCAAGTCGGCTGCCACCAAGCGCCGTCACACCCGCCTGCGCAAGAAGGTCGTGGGCACCGAAGAGCGCCCCCGTCTCGTCGTCACCCGTTCGGCCCGGCACGTCTTCGTGCAGGTCGTCGACGACAGCAAGGGCTTCACCGTCGCCAGCGCATCGACCCTCGAGGCCGACCTGCGCACGTTCGACGGTGACAAGACCGCGAAGTCCCGCAAGGTCGGCGAGCTCGTCGCCGAGCGTGCGAAGGCTGCGGGCATCGAGGCCGTCGTGTTCGATCGCGGCGGCAACAAGTACGCCGGACGCGTCGCGGCCATCGCCGAAGGCGCCCGAGAGGCTGGTTTGAACCTGTGAGCGACGCTACGAACACCACTCCCCCCGCAGAGACCGAAGCGACCAAGGCGCCGGCTGAGGCCGTCGTCGAGCGTCCCGTCGAGACCGCTGCCGGCTCGGAGTCGAACAACCGCGAGGGTGGTCGCACCGACCGCCGTGGCGGCCAGGGTCGCGGTGACCGCAACCAGGGTGGCCGCGGGCGCGGCGACCGTGACGACAAGAGCCAGTTCCTGGAGCGCGTCGTCACGATCAACCGCGTGTCGAAGGTCGTCAAGGGCGGTCGACGCTTCAGCTTCACCGCGCTCGTCGTCGTCGGTGACGGCAACGGCCTGGTCGGTGTCGGCTACGGCAAGGCCCGCGAGGTCCCCACGGCCATCAGCAAGGGCGTCGAAGAGGCCAAGAAGAACTTCTTCCGCGTCCCGCGCATCGGCAACACGATCCCGCACCCCGTGCAGGGTGAGGCCGCTGCCGGCGTCGTCATGCTGCGTCCGGCTTCGGCCGGTACCGGTGTCATCGCCGGTGGTCCCGTCCGCGCCGTGCTCGAGTGCGCCGGCGTGCACGACGTCCTGAGCAAGTCGCTCGGTTCGTCGAACACGATCAACATCGTCCACGCCACGGTCGAGGCGCTGCAGCAGCTCGAAGAGCCGCGCGCCGTCGCCGCCCGTCGTGGACTCGACATCGACGCTGTCATGCCGGCCTTCATGGTCCGTGCCGAGCAGGCAGCTCGTACCGCCGCAACCGAGAAGGCAGGTGCCTGATGGCCGCCAACCTCAAGGTGACCCAGATCAAGTCCGTAATCAGCGAGAAGCAGAACCAGCGTGACACGCTGCGGAGCCTGGGCCTCAAGCGCATCGGCCAGTCGGTCGTTCGCGAGGACACCAAGCAGAACCGCGGCTACGTCAACACGGTCGCCCACCTCGTGAAGGTCGAGGAGATTGACTAATGGCTGACGAGAAGAACGAGGCCGCCGCCAAGGCCGCCCCGAAGAAGGCCGCCGCCCCCAAGGCGACGACCACCAAGGCTGCAGCTCCCAAGGCCGCAGCCAAGAAGCCGGCAGCCGACAAGGCCGCTGCTTCGACGGGCTCGACCACCAAGGTCGCTCCCGCCTCGACGACGTCCTCCGACGACGTCGCGCGTCCCCAGGTGCTCAAGGTGCACCACCTTCGTCCGGCTCCCGGTGCCAAGAAGGCTAAGACGCGCGTCGGTCGTGGTGAGGGCTCGAAGGGTAAGACGGCCGGTCGTGGCACCAAGGGTCAGAAGGCCCGGTACCAGGTCAAGGTCGGCTTCGAGGGTGGCCAGATGCCGCTCCACATGCGTACTCCGAAGCTGCGCGGGTTCAAGAACCCGTTCCGCGTCGAGTACCAGGTGGTCAACCTCGAGAAGCTGAACGAGCTCTACCCGCAGGGTGGTGACGTCACCGTCGGTGACCTCGTCGCCAAGGGTGCCGTTCGGAAGAACGAGAAGGTCAAGGTCCTCGGACAGGGCGATCTGAGCGTCAAGCTCACCGTCGCGGTCGACAAGGTCTCCGGCTCTGCCGAAGACAAGATCGTCGCCGCCGGCGGGTCCGTCAGCAAGTAAAAATCACCTGAGGGGGTGGTCCGCCAGGGCCACCCCCATCAGTCGTCTATCCTTCATACCGGGAGGCCCCACGTGTTCAGAGCTGTCGCGCGCATCATGCGCACCCCCGACCTGCGTCGCAAGATCGGGTTCACGCTCGGCATCATCGCGCTCTTCCGGCTGGGTAGCTTCATCCCCGCACCGTTCGTCGACTACCAGAACGTCCAGGCGTGCCTCGCCGGCAACCAGGGCACGTCGGGTCTCTACGAGCTCGTCAACCTGTTCAGCGGTGGCGCCCTGCTGCAGCTGTCGGTCTTCGCGCTGGGCATCATGCCCTACATCACCTCGTCGATCATCGTGCAGTTGCTGCGCGTGGTCATCCCTCACTTCGACACCCTCTACAAAGAGGGCCAGTCCGGGCAGGCGAAGCTCACGCAGTACACGCGGTACCTCACCATCGCCCTGGGCGTCCTCCAGTCCACGACCCTCATCACCGTGGCCCGCTCCGGCGCCCTGTTCGGCTCGTCGGGCATCGCCGAGTGCAGCCAGCTGATCACGAACGACGCGTGGTACGCCGTCATGCTCATGGTCGTCACGATGACTGCCGGTACCGGCCTCATCATGTGGATGGGCGAGCTCATCACCGAGCGCGGCATCGGCAACGGCATGTCGCTGCTGATCTTCACCTCGATCGCTGCCCGATTCCCCACCGCCCTCTGGAGCATCGCGCAGTCGCGCAGCTTCGAGATCTTCTTGCTCGTCATCGCCGTCGGTCTGATCATCATGGCGCTCGTCGTCTTCGTCGAGCAGTCCCAGCGGCGCATCCCCGTCCAGTACGCCAAACGCATGGTCGGGCGGCGAACCTACGGCGGGAACAACACGTACATCCCGATCAAGGTCAACATGGCGGGCGTCGTCCCTGTCATCTTCGCGTCGTCGCTGCTCTACCTGCCGGCCCTGGTCGCGCAGTTCAACCAGCCCTCCGACGGCACGGCTCCGCCCGCGTGGGTCAGCTGGGTGCAGGCGAACCTGACCTCGGGTGACAACCCGCTCTACATGGTGCTGTACTTCGCGCTCATCGTCGGGTTCACGTACTTCTACGTCGCGATCACCTTCAACCCCGAAGAGGTCGCCGACAACATGAAGAAGTACGGCGGGTTCATCCCCGGCATCCGTGCCGGTCGCCCCACCGCCGAGTACCTCGACTACGTGCTGACGCGTGTGACGCTGCCTGGTGCCCTGTACCTCGGCATCATCGCGCTCATCCCGTTGATCGCCTTGGCCACGGTCGGTGCGAACCAGAACTTCCCCTTCGGCGGTGCCAGCATCCTGATCATCGTGGGCGTCGGTCTCGAGACGGTCAAGCAGATCGACTCGCAGCTCCAGCAGCGTCACTACGAGGGTCTGCTCCGATGAGTGCCGCTGAGACCCGACTCAGCCCGCGCCTCCTCATCGTCGGCCCTCCCGGGGCCGGCAAAGGCACCCAAGCGGTGGCCATCGCCGACTCACTGGGCATCCCGGCGATCTCGACCGGTGACATCTTCCGGGCCAACGTCAAGAACGAGACCGAGCTCGGCCTCAAGGTGAAGGCGATCCTCGACGCGGGCGACTACGTCCCGGACAGCCTCACCAACGAGCTCATCTCCGACCGGCTCTCCCAGGCCGACGCGGCCGAGGGGTTCCTCCTGGACGGCTACCCGCGCACCCTGCAGCAGGTCGAGTTCCTCGACGACCACCTCGCCGAGCAGGGTCAGTCCCTGACGACCGTGGTCCAGCTCGTCGCCGACCGTGACGAGATCGTCGAGCGCCTCCGCAAGCGTGCCCTCGATCAGGGCCGTTCCGACGACACCGAGGACGCCATTCGCCACCGCCAGGACGTCTACCTCCGCGAGACCGCGCCCCTGATCGAGACGTACCGAGAGCGTGGCCTGCTGGTCGAGGTCGACGGTCTGGGCAGCATCGACGAGGTCGCCGGGCGCATCGAATCGGCCCTCGCCGCCCGCGGCTTCACGTCCGTCGCTTCGGCCTCCTGACGTCGTGGCGTTCCGCCGCTCCGGCATCTACAAGACCGCCGACGAACTGCGACGTCTGGTCGGGCCGGGACTCCTGACGGCAGCATCGCTCGATGCCGTCCAGGCCGCCGTGCGATCCGGCGTGTCGACCATCGAGCTCGATGCCGTGGCCGAGGCCGCCATCCGCGACGGTGGGGGAGAACCCAACTTCATGTTGGTGCCCGGGTACCGCCACACGGTGTGCGCGTCGGTCGGCGACGAGGTCGTGCACGGCATCCCGGGCTCTCGCGTCCTGGCCCCGGGCGACCTCGTCTCGGTCGACAGCGGCGCGCAACTCGACGGGTGGAACGGCGACAGCGCACGCACGTTCGTCCTGGACGACGTCGACCGCCCCGACGTCGTGGCCGAGCGCCGCCGCCTGAACGAGGTCACCGAGCAATCCCTCTGGCACGGCATCGCCGCCCTGGCCTCGGCTTCGCACCTGAACGAGGTCGGTAGGGCCATCGAGGACTACATCGACGCGCAGGGCGACTACGGCATCATCGAGGACTACACCGGGCACGGCATCGGGCGGTCGATGCACGAAGACCCCCCGGTCTTCAACTACCGCGTCCGCGGACGTGGCCCCGCCGTCAGGCCCGGGTTGGTCATCGCCATCGAGCCCATGGTGACTACGGGCGGCATCGACACCGTCACCCACGACGACGGGTGGACCGTCAGCACGCGCGACGGCTCACTGGCCGCGCACTGGGAGCACTCGATCGCGGTCCACGAGGGCGGCATCTGGGTGCTCACGGCGCACGACGGCGGAGCCGCGGGGCTGGCACCGCTGGGAGTGACACCCGTCCCGATCGCCTGACCCGCGCCTCCTCGGCTCACGCCGGAGACGCCGAGGAGGCGCGGTGCGGCTCAGCGGGACGAGCCGACGCTGCAGGTGGCCTCGGCCGCCGACTGCCCCGTGATCGTCGACGGCAACGTGGTCGTCGGCGCGGTCGTCGTGGAGGGGTCGACCGGGCCCGTGGAGTCGGTAGCCGGATCGGACGGCGACGGCGCATCGCTCGGCACGGCGGGAGCCGTGGTCTCGGCGGGGGCGGTCCCGTCCGAGACGGAGCCACGCCCCGCGCTGTCGTCGCCGAGGGTGAACTTCTCGTCGGCGTTGAGAGCGGCGTTCAGGGCTGCGGCGTCGGTCGTGGACTCGATCACCCGGTTCGAGTCGCGCGGGTCGTCGACGACCGGGTACTGCACGAAGACGATCCCCGCGGGCTGGATGTCCTTCAGCGCGAGGGCCAGGCGCACGAGCGTGTCGGGGGAGTCGAGGGTGGACGACAACGTCATGTTGCTCAGGGCGGCCGAGGCGAGTTTGTAGAGCGTCGTCACGTCGCCGAGTGTGCCGCCCGAGATGATCTTGCGCATCATCGACGACAGGAAGACCTGTTGCGAGCTGATGCGCGCGATGTCACTACCGTCGCCGACGCCGTGTCGGGTCCGCAGGAAGGCGAGGGCCTCGGCACCCTGCAGGGTGTGGGTGCCCGCAGTCAGGTCGATGCCCGAGTCGGTGTCGCGGATCGTCCGCGTGACGCAGACGTCGACCCCACCGATGGCGTTCGACATCTCGATGACGCCGTCGAACGTGATCTTGCCGGCGTAGGGGATCGCCAGTCCGGTCATGCCCTCGACCGTCTTGACGGTGCACGAGAGCCCACCGCGTCCGAGGGTCGTGTTGAACTGCACGTGGTCCTCGGCCGGGTACACCTGGCCGTCGTCGCCGACGCATTCGGGTACGTCGATCATGAGGTCACGGGGAAAGCTCACGGCCGTCAGCTGGGTGTGGTCCGCCGAGAGGTGGGCCAGGATCGTCACGTCGTTGCGGATGCCGTCGACCTCGCCGGCGTCGACCTGGCTGCCGTCGTCGCGTTCGTCGCTGCCCACCAGCAGGATGTTGGCTCCGCCCTCGATGGCCGAGATGTCGACCCCGGCGACCTCGTCCTCGTTGCCCAGCGAGACGGTCTTCACCCCGGAGGTCGCGGTGCGGACCGCGATCGCCGCGACGGACACGCCGCTCACGAGCACGACGGCCATCGCCCCGGCGACGAGCGCCAGCAGCATGCGGACGGGTCCTCGGCGACGGAGTCGACCGTGGCGAGCGACGCCCCGAGGGGAAGAGGGGGGGGTCGAGCGGTCAGGCATGGTGCTCCCGGCAGTCGTGATGCATCCCCGGCGAGACCACGGCTGAGGCGGGCAGCGAAGGTCGACGGGTGCTCCGGCGTGTCGGGTTGACCAGCCGGGTTGCTGAACTATACCGGCATCACCTAGGATCGATCTTTGGTGTTCCATGTGCGTTTCTGCGCGCCTGGGCATCGCATCCCCGCACGACCAACACCCCTATTCTTAGCGACAGTGAGGCTATGGCCAAAAAAGACGGTGTCATCGAAATCGAAGGCGCAGTGATCGAAGCTCTGCCCAACGCGATGTTCCGCGTTGAGTTGACCAACGGACACAGGGTCCTCGCGCACATCTCCGGCAAGATGCGGCAGCACTACATCCGCATCCTGCCCGAAGACCGTGTGATCGTGGAGCTCAGCCCCTACGACCTGACCCGCGGCCGGATCGTCTACCGCTACAAGTAGGGCGTGCTGGAAAGGAACGGCCCCACGCACCCGTGGGGCACGAAGCCAGCGAGATCAAGGAATCAGCAATGAAGGTCAACCCCAGCGTCAAGCCCATCTGCGAGCACTGCAAGGTCATCCGCCGCAAGGGCAACGTCATGGTCATCTGCAAGAGCAACCCGCGCCACAAACAGCGCCAGGGCTGACTCGTCCGCCGCTCCGGCGGCGTGCCGATGCCGACCCGGCCGAGCCGGGTCACACAGCAACACCCTCCCAGCAGCACCAGAACTCGTCACGGACGCCCGACAGGGTGGACGGAGGCGGGGGACACCCCGGGTCGGAGGCCCGGGCACCGGTGCTGTGACAGACCTCCACCATCTCTGAAAAGAGGCCATCATGGCACGTCTAGCAGGCGTTGACATCCCGCGCGACAAGCGCGTCGAAGTCGCACTGACCTACATCTACGGAGTCGGCCGCACCAGCGCGCTCAAGACTCTCGCCGAGACCGAGATCGACGGCAACATCCGCGTCAAGGACCTCACGGACGACCAGCTCGTCCTGCTCCGCGACTACATCGAGGGCAACTACAAGGTCGAGGGCGACCTCCGCCGCGAGGTGGCCGCCGACATCCGCCGCAAGGTCGAGATCGGCAGCTACGAGGGCATCCGCCACCGCCGCGGCCTCCCCGTCCGCGGCCAGCGCACCAAGACGAACGCTCGTACCCGCAAGGGCCCGAAGCGCACCGTCGCCGGCAAGAAGAAGGCTCGATAGGCCTCGGCTCCCGCCGTACGCCCCTCAAGGTTGTAGGAGAAAAAATTGGCAGCACCGAAGACGGCCGCGCGTAAGCCCCGCCGCAAAGAGAAGAAGAACGTCGCCGTGGGTCAGGCCCACATCAAGAGCACGTTCAACAACACGATCGTCTCGATCACCGACCCCTCGGGCGCCGTCCTGAGCTGGGCCTCGTCCGGCGCCGTCGGCTTCAAGGGTTCGCGCAAGTCGACCCCCTTCGCCGCGCAGCTCGCCGCCGAGTCCGCCGCCCGTCAGGCGCAGGAGCACGGCGTCAAGAAGGTCGACGTCTTCGTCAAGGGCCCGGGTTCGGGTCGCGAGACGGCGATCCGTTCGCTCCAGGCCGCAGGCCTCGAGGTCGGTTCGATCAACGACGTCACCCCTCAGGCGCACAACGGCTGCCGCCCGCCGAAGCGTCGTCGCGTCTAACTGAGTTACCGCCCGCCACACCGGCACGGGTCCCTCTTCGGGGTCCGCCGGTGCGGCGGGCTCCCCCGCGTCAGCACCGCCTCCTGCGTGTTCGCCCGAGGTGCCACAACTCAACAGACCCGACGGGCCAGCCACCTGTCGTACCGCCAAGAGTCATATAGCGGACTCTTCGCCGAAAGGAATAAACAGTGCTCATTGCACAGCGCCCCACCCTCACCGAGGAGAACATCTCGGAGTTCCGCTCCCGCTTCGTGATCGAGCCCCTCGAGCCCGGCTTCGGTTACACCCTCGGCAACTCGCTGCGCCGCACGCTTCTCTCGTCGATCCCCGGCGCTGCTGTCACCAGCATCCGCATCGACGGCGTGCTGCACGAGTTCACGACCGTCCCCGGTGTGAAGGAAGACGTCACCGAGGTCATCCTCAACATCAAGCAGCTGGTCGTCGCCAGCGAGCACGACGAGCCCATCACGGCTTACCTGCGCAAGCAGGGTGCCGGTCAGGTCACGGCCGCCGACATCTCGGCTCCGGCCGGTGTCGAGATCCACAACCCCGAGCTCGTCATCGCCACGCTGAACGACAAGGCGAAGTTCGAACTCGAGCTCACGATCGAGCGTGGCCGCGGCTACGTGTCGGCCGTGCAGAACCGCAGCGAGTTCAGCGAAGCCGGTCAGATCCCGATCGACTCGATCTACTCGCCCGTGCTCAAGGTCACCTACCGCGTCGAGGCGACGCGTGCCGGTGAGCGCACCGACTTCGACCGTCTGGTCGTCGACGTCGAGTCGAAGCCGTCGATCTCGCCGCGCGACGCCATCGCGTCGGCCGGTCGCACGCTGACCGAGCTGTTCGGTCTGGCCCGCGAACTCAACACCGCCGCCGAGGGCATCGAGATCGGCCCCGCGCCGGTCGACGCCGTCCTGTCGAGCGAGCTGCAGACCCCGATCGAGGACCTCGACCTGTCGGTCCGCAGCTACAACTGCCTGAAGCGCGAGGGCATCAACACGGTGTCCGAGCTGGTCGCCCTCTCCGAGACCCAGTTGATGAACATCCGCAACTTCGGTCAGAAGTCGGTCGACGAGGTGAAGGACAAGCTCGTCGAGCTCGGCCTCTCGCTGAAGGACACGGTCCCCGGGTTCGACGGAGCCCACTTCTACAGCGGTTACGACGAAGAAGAGACCACCAACTAGGTCTCTCCGCCCGACGCCCTCCACTCTCGACTCACTTAGGAACAGACAATGCCCAAGCCCACCAAGGGACCCCGCCTCGGAGGCGGCCCGGCGCACGAGCGCCTCATGCTGGCCAACCTGGCCGCTTCGCTCTTCGAGCACAAGACGATCAAGACGACCGAGACGAAGGCCAAGCGCCTGCGTCCCGTCGCCGAGCGCCTCGTGACCTTCGCGAAGCGTGGCGACCTGCACTCGCGTCGTCGCGCCATGCAGACCCTGCGCAACAACAAAGAGGCCGCACACATCCTCTTCACCGAGATCGCTCCGCTGGTCGAGAACCGTGACGGCGGCTACACCCGCATCACGAAGCTCGGCTTCCGCAAGGGTGACAACGCGTCGATGGTGTCCATCGAGCTCGTCCTCGAGCCCGTGAGCCCCAAGGTCAAGAACTCGAAGACCACCGCCGCGGCGGCTCCGGTCGCCGAGCCCGTCGCCGAGGAGCCCACCGAGGCTCCCGTAGACGAGACCGAGACCGTCGAGGAGTCGGCTCCCGTCGAGACCGAGACCGAGACGGCTGCCGCCGACGAGGTCGAGGCCGACGCCGCTGCGAAGTCGGACGACGAAGCAGCCAAGTAGTCCCACCAGCACCACCCGGAGGGCCCGTCACCGTGAGGTGACGGGCCCTCCGTCGTGCAGGGAGCAGGAGGCGGTCCGCACAAGAGAGGACTGGCCCCCCGGGCGGGGGTCGTTTACCTTGGCGATTGTTCTGCGACACCTGTGGTGCACCTGTGCCGCCTACGGTGACCGGAGCCCGACCCGATCACGAAGGACGTCATGTCGCCACGCCCACGCCCACGCCCCCGGCCACTCAAGGCCCTCGCCCTCACGACGGGCATGGCCCTCGCACTCGGGCTCGCCCCTCTCGTGACCGCCGCGCCCGCCCTCGCCGCGCCCGACGGTTCGTCGGTGGTCATCAACGAGGCCTACCTCAAGGGAGGCAGCGCCAACGCTCCCTTCAACCGCAAGTTCGTCGAGCTGTACAACCCCACGGCGGCGTCGGTGTCGCTGGCCGGCTGGTCCCTGCAGTACCGCTCGGCGACGGGCGCCGGGGAGTTCTCCGCCGCTGAAATCGCCGGCACCATCGCGGCCGGTGGCTACTTCCTCGTGGCGATCCCGGGCAACGGCACCACGGGCGCCGACCTGCCCGCCCCCGACGCGAGTGCCTCGCTCAACCCGAGCGGCACGACGGGAACGGTCCTGCTGTCGAACGGCGCCGTTCCGTTGACGCTCGCACCCGGTTCGATCCCCGCCGGGACGCCGGGCGTGGTCGACCTGCTCGGCTACGGCGCCTCGAACACCTTCGAGACGACCGTCGCTCCCGTGACCGGAACGAACCCGACGCCCAACTCGTTGGCCCGCACCGCTGGTGCGGACACCGACGTCAACGCGGCCGACTTCTCGACGCAGACCACCGTCACCCCGCAGAACTCCGGCGGCACGGGCACCGATCCCGGCCCCGAGCCCGAGCCGCAGCCCGAACCGACCCCCGAGGCCGACGTGACGATCGCGCAGGTCCAGGGCCTGACCGGCACGAGTCCGTTCGTCGGTCGCACGGTGACCACGCGGGGCGTCGTCACGGCGACTTACCCCACGGGCGGCCTGGACGGTTACGTCATCCAGACCCCGGGGTCAGGAGGCGCGCTCGACCTGGCGACGCACCTCGCGTCGGACGCACTGTTCGTGTACTCCGCGAGCACCGCCTCCTCGGTCGCCGTCGGCGACTACGTCGAGGTGGACGGGGCGGTCACCGAGTTCTTCGGCCTGACGCAGATCACCGTCACCGGTGCGTCGTCGCTCAGGACGCTCGACGCCTCGAGCGTGGTGGCGCCGCGGGCGGCGACCGTCGGCCTGCCCGCCACGGACGCCCAGCGCGAGACGCTCGAGAGCATGCTCGTGCTGCCTCAGGGCGAGTTCACCGTCGCGGACACCTACACGACGAACCAGTACGGCGAGGTCAAGCTCGCCTCGGGTGACCGGCCGCTGATCCAGCCCACCGAGGTCGCCCGACCGGGCTCGCCCGGCTACGCGGCGGTGGTCGCCGACAACGCGGCCCGTGCCGTGACCCTCGACGACGGTGCCACGACGAACTTCTTCACGGCCGCCAACCAGTCGATCCCGGTGCCCTACCTCTCGAACGAGAACCCGGTGACGGTGGGCGCTTCCGTGGCTTTCACGAAGCCGGTCGTGTTCGACTTCCGCAACTCGGCCTGGAAGTACCAGCCGACTGCCCGTCTCACCGGAGACACCGCCTACGGCGACCTGCCGGTCACGTTCGAGGACATCCGCACCGACGCCCCGCGTGAGGTGGGAGGCGACCTGAAGCTCGCCAGCTTCAACGTGCTGAACTACTTCACGACGACGGGCGACCAGCTGCGCGGTTGCACGTTCTACACCGACCGCGCGGGTGCGCCGGTGACGGTGAACAGCGGCTGCGACGCTCGTGGTGCCGCGAACGCCGAGAACCTCGCCCGCCAGCAGGTGAAGATCGTCACCGCGATCAACGCCCTCGGCGCCGACGTCGTGTCGCTCGAGGAGATCGAGAACTCGGCCCGCTTCGGCGAGCCCCGCGACTCCGCGCTCGCGACCCTGGTCGGGGCGCTCAACGCCGCGGCCGGTGCCGAGGTGTGGGACTATGCCCGCTCACCGGAGGCGCTGCCCGCCAACGAGGACGTCATCCGTCTCGCCTTCATCTACAAGAAGTCCGTCGCCGAGCCCGTCGGAGGGTCGACGATCCTGACCGGATCGGCTGCCTTCAGCAATGCTCGGCAGCCGCTCGCCCAGGCCTTCCGTCCCGTCGGCGGTGACGCCGAGTCGACCTTCGTCGCCATCGCCAACCACTTCAAGTCGAAGGGCAGCGGCTCGGGCGCGGACGCCGACCAGGGTGACGGCCAGGGCGGTTCGAACGGCTCGCGCGTCAACCAGGCGAACGCCCTGGTCGCCTTCGCCGCCGAACGCGAGGCCGCTGCGGGAACCGACAAGGTGTTCCTGCTGGGCGACTTCAACGCCTACAGCCAGGAGGACCCGATCCAGGTGCTGCGGGCCGCGGGCTACGTCGACCTCGGCTCCACCGAGACCGACGAGTACAGCTACGTGTTCAGCGGCCTCAGCGGTTCGCTCGACCACGTGCTCGCCTCGCCCGCCGCGGCCGAGGCCGTCACGGGCGTGGACATCTGGAACATCAACTCGGGGGAGGGCATCGGCCTCGAGTACAGCCGCTTCAACTACAACGTGCGGCAGCTCTACCAGGCCGACCAGTTCCGTTCGAGCGACCACGACCCGGTCGTCGTCGGGGTGTCGCTGCTCGCCGCTCCCGTCGACCCCGTTCCGCCGGTGACCGACCCGGGCACGACGCCCGGTGAGGGCGCCGACCCCGCCGGCCCCGGTGCGACGGTCCCTGGTGCGACGGCCCCCGGCACGACCGTGCCGACGGCCGGCGGTCCCCTGGCCTACACGGGCACCGAGTCGGTGGCGGGCTGGATCGCGCTCGCTCTCGTGCTCATGGCCCTGGGCGGAGCGGTCCTCGGGGGTCGACACCGAGCCTCCCGCAGGGCGTAGTCGCCACGCGACGGTGACGGCGGCGGTCGTGGCACGGGAGACCGTGTCGCGGCCGCCGTCGTCCGCCATATACGTTCCCCTGGCGGGGCTGCGGAAAGCAGCATGTGATATTCTTGCTGAATGCTCATCTCTGAACCGGATCGTCCCGTGCTCGTGGTCGTCGCCCATCCCGACGACGAGACCCTGGGGGCGGGGGCGACGATCCATCGGCTGACACGAGCCGGCGTCCCCGTGACGACCGCGATCTTCGTCGGTGACGCATCCGAACGACACCGTCACCCTGGACAGGGCGATCTGCGTGCCGACACGCTGGCCGCCGCTGCCGTCCTCGGCAGCGAACCGCCGATCTTCGGGGGGTTCCCGAACATCGCGACGAACACGGTGCCGCACCTCGACATGGTCCGCTTCGTCGAGCAGGCGATCGAGAGCACGGGCGCGAGAACCGTGATCACGACCCACCCCGGAGACATCAACGTCGACCACCGGATGGTGTCGGAGGCCGCTCAGGCGGCCGCCCGACGCAACCAGCGCCGGCCCGAGAACGGTTGCGCCATCGACGTCGCCTTCATGGAGGTCCTGTCCTCCACCGAATGGGCCTATCCGGGTGCCGCGTCCGCGTTCGCACCGAACACGTGGGTCGAGGTCGGTCCCCGCGACGTCCGGGCCAAGCTCGACGCCCTCGAGTGCTACCGGGACGTCATGCGGCCCTTCCCGCACCCTCGCTCGTCCGAGACCCTGCGCGCCGCCCTGGCCGTCGCGGGGTCGGCGGCGGGGGTCCCCGCGGCCGAACGCTTCCAGTCGGTCTTCACGCTCGAGTCCTTGGGGCAGCGCGACCCTCGCGAGACCATCGAATTCGACCGGACGTCCTCCCGTGGCTGAGGCGGGACCGCGACCGCGCATCGGCTTCGTCACGTGCGTCCAGGTGGGGCGCAGCGTCCTCGAGGCCCTGCTCGAGATGGGCGCGACCGTCGACGTGCTCGTCACCCTGCCGAGCCACCGGGCCGCCACGAAGGCGGGGCGCGTCCAGGTCGACGACATCGCCCGCCGGCACGGCATCGACCTCGTCACCGTGCCGCACGTCGACGACGCGGCCGAGGCCTTGCGGGCCGCCGACCTCGACTGGCTCTTCGTCATCGGTTGGTCTCAGATCGCCGGTCCCGAGGTGCTGCGTGCCGCGCGTCACGGCGCCGTGGGCATGCACCCGACCCTGCTGCCCGTCGGGCGAGGCAACGCGGCCGTGCCCTGGGCGATCGTCAAGGGGCTGCCCGAGACGGGCGTGACGGCCTTCGTGCTCGAACCCGGCGTCGACACCGGGCCGGTGCTCGGCGCCGAGGCCATCGAGGTCGACGCGCGCGAGACGGCGACGACGCTCTACGCCAAGGTCGACGACGCCCACGTCCGACTGATCCGCGCGCTCTGGCCCGCGATGCGGGACGGCACGGTGGTCGCCCGCCCGCAGGACGAGTCGCGGGCGACGACCTGGGCGCGGCGGACGCCCGCCGACGGGCTCTTCGACCCCGCCCTCGACACCGTCGAGCACGTCGACCGCCTGGTCCGGGCGACCACGCGTCCCTATCCCGGCGCCTTCTATCTCGCTGCCGGGGGAGAACCGGTCACGGTGTGGCGGGGTGAACCCGGGCGTCGCCCCGACGGAGTCGTCCTGCGCTGCGCCGACGGCGACTACACGGTGCTCGAGGCCGAGTCCCGGCGGTGACCGCCGCTCTCGTAGCATGGGGGGCGTGACGATCGACGACCCGGCCCTCACGCGCCTCCGTCTCGGGGTCGCGTACGACGGCACCGGCTTCTCGGGCTGGAGCGAGCAGCCCGGCCGTCGCACGGTGCAGGGCGAGATCGAGGCCGCGCTGCAGACGCTCTTCCGCCGGCTGGGGGACGTGCCGACCGTGACCGTGGCGGGTCGCACCGACGCCGGCGTGCACGCCCGCGGGCAGGTGGTGCACCTCGACCTCACCGACGCCCAGATCGCCCAGCTGCAGAAGCCGCATCGCGGCATGCGCGACCAGTCCCCGCTCGACGCCCCGACCGTGCTGGCCAGGCGGTTGAACGGGCTCGCGGGCGCGTCCGACGAGATCGTGATCTCGGGTGCGCGAGTCGCGCCTCCTGGTTTCCACGCCCGCTTCGGGGCGCTCTGGCGGCGGTACGAGTACCGCATCGCCGACCGGGGTGCCGAGCGCGACCCGACGAGGCGCAGCCACACCCTCTGGTACGACCAACGCCTCGACCTCGAGCTGATGAACGCGACGGCGTCCGGCCTGCTCGGCCTGCACGACTGGGCCGCCTACTGCCGCCACCGCGACTACGCGACCACCATCCGCGAGCTGCAGGAGTTCTCGTGGCGGCGCGAGGCCGACGGCGTGCTCGTCGCCTCGGTGCAGGCCGACGCCTTCTGCCACAACCTCGTGCGCAACCTCGTGGGCGCCTGCGTGGCCGTCGGCGAGGGAGCGATGGAGGCGCATCGTGCGGTGGGCGTCCGGCGCGAGGCCCAGCGCAACGGCGAGTTCCGCGTCGTGCCCGCCCACGGGCTCACGATGGTCGAGGTCGGCTACCCGCCCGACGACGAGATGGCAGCCCGGGTGGCCCTGACGCAGGTGAAGCGGTCGCACGACCAGCTGGGGGAGTGACGCCCGCGCGTGAGGCGGGCGACGGGCGGCGGGCGGCGGTTGACCGTCCCGCTCGTGTCGGGTAACGTGAACCCTTGGTGTCTGCGCAACTGCGCGCTTTCGCCCGAAGTTGAGCCCTCCACCTGACTCGTTCTCATCGTCTCTGCGGTGACAACGGCAACGGAGCGGGATTCACGAACCTCTCACCTCGACCAGAAAGCAGCACTACTGTGACGCGCACTTTCTCCCCCAAGCCGGCTGACGTTCAGCCGAACTGGCTGATCATCGACGCCAACGACGTCGTGCTCGGCCGCCTCGCGAGCCACGTGGCAGCCCTGCTGCGCGGCAAGCACAAGCCGACCTTCGCCCCCCACATGGACATGGGCGACTTCGTCATCGTCATCAACGCCGACAAGGTGGCCCTCACCGGCTCCAAGCTGGCCGAGAAGCTCTACTACCGTCACTCGGGCTACCCGGGCGGCATCACGGCCACTACGTACTCCGAGATGGTCGAGAAGCACCCCACCCGTGCGGTCGAGAAGGCCATCCGTGGCATGCTGCCGAAGAACTCGCTGGGCCGTGCCCAGATCAAGAAGCTGAAGGTGTACGCGGGTGCCGAGCACCCCCACGCTGCTCAGCAGCCCACGGTTTACACCCTCGACCAGGTCGCCCAGTAGCGTCCGCCTTCAGACTTAAGGACCCCCACACAGTGGCTCAGATCGCAGATTCCATCGACCAGGCTCCCGAGAGCTTCACCACCGAGAGCTCGGCCCCCGAGGCCGCCGCGACGCCCCGCCCCGTGCTGAGCGTCGGCGGTTCCGCCGTCGGTCGTCGCAAAGAGGCCATCGCTCGTGCGCGCCTCACGCCCGGCTCCGGCACGATCGTCGTGAACGGTCGCACCCTCGAGGACTACTTCCCCAACAAGCTGCACCAGCAGCTGATCAACGACCCGTTCAAGGTCCTCGACCTGCTCGGCTCGTACGACGTGGCCGTCAAGGTCACCGGTGGCGGCCCCTCGGGCCAGGCCGGTGCCCTCCGTCTCGCCATCGCCCGTGCGCTGAACGAGATCGACCGCGAGAACAACCGCGCCACGTTGAAGAAGGCCGGCTTCCTCACCCGTGACGCCCGCGTCATCGAGCGCAAGAAGGCCGGTCTCAAGAAGGCCCGCAAGGCCTCGCAGTTCTCGAAGCGCTAACCAGCACCACACAAGGCAGGTCTCGCGATGTCGCGTTTGTTCGGTACCGACGGTGTCAGAGGCCTCGCCAACCGTGAGCTGACCGCCGCGCTCGCCCTGGGGCTCTCCCAGGCGAGCGCGGTGGTGCTCACGAAGGGGCATCACGCCGATGCCCGTCGCGCCGAGGGGCGACGACCCGTCGCCGTCGTCGCGCGCGACCCCCGCATCTCCGGTGAGTTCCTCACCGCGGCCGTCTGTGCCGGGCTCGCCAGCTCGGGTGTCGACGTGCTCGACGCCGGAGTCATCCCGACCCCCGCCGCGGCCTTCCTCGTCGACGACATCGGCGCCGACTTCGGCGTGATGATCAGCGCCTCGCACAACGCCGCGCCCGACAACGGCATCAAGTTCTTCGCCTTCGGCGGCACGAAGCTGCCCGACGAGGTCGAAGACCGCATCGAGGCCGCCATGGCCGATCCGCAGTTGATGCCGATCGGTGGCGACGTCGGCCGCATCCGTCGGTTCGCCGACGCCGAGGACCGCTACGTGCTGCACCTGCTCGGCGCCCTGCCGAACCGGCTCGACGGCATCCACGTCGTCCTCGACTGCGCCCACGGCGCCGCCTCGGCCGTCTCGCCCGAGGTGTTCACCGACGCCGGCGCGAGGGTCACCCTGATCGGGGCCGATCCCGACGGCGTCAACATCAACGACGGCGTGGGGTCGACCCATCTCGACAACCTCGCGAAGGCCGTCCTCGAGCACGGGGCCGACGTCGGCATCGCGCACGACGGCGACGCCGACCGCTGCCTGGCCGTCGACGCCACCGGGGCCGTGGTCGACGGCGACCAGATCATGGCCATCATCGCCCTGGCGCAGAAAGAACGTGGCGCCCTCGTCGACGACACGCTCGTCGCGACGGTGATGAGCAACCTCGGCCTCATCCGCGCCATGGCCGAGCACGGCATCACGGTCCGCCAGACCAAGGTCGGCGACCGCTACGTGCTCGAGGACATGAACGAGCACGGCTTCACCCTCGGCGGCGAGCAGTCCGGTCACATCGTCTTCGCCGACTACGCCACCACCGGCGACGGCATCCTCACCGGCCTCTCGCTCGTGGCCCGCATGGCCGCGACCGGCAAGAGCCTGGCCGAGCTCGCCTCGGTCATGACGGTCTTCCCGCAGATCATGATCAACGTGCGCGACGTCGACCGTTCGCGAGCCGCGTCCGACGAGGGCGTGGCCGAGGCCGTCCGCCGGTTCGAGGACGAACTCGGCGACACCGGCCGCGTGCTGCTCCGTCCCTCGGGCACCGAGCCCGTCGTGCGCGTGATGGTCGAGGCCGCCGACCAGGCGACCGCCGACCGCGTGGCCCACGCGCTGGCCGACGTCGTCCGCGAGCGACTCGCCCTCTGAGCCGCGCGGCGGACGGGGTGCGACGTCCCGGTGACGTGACCCGCGCCTCCTGCCCGGACACCGCCCCTGACCGGGACGCGCCGCCGTCGCGGTGGGTCAGATCTTGCGCAACAGGACCGAGCTGACCTTGTGGTCGGCGGCCTTCCGCAGGACGAGCGTCGCCCGTGACCGGGTCGGCAGCACGTTCTCGATCAGGTTCGGTTCGTTGACCGACTTCCAGATGCCCGAGGCGAACGAGCGGGCCTCGGGCTCGCTCATGTCGGCGAAGCGGTGGAAGAACGAGCGCTCCTGCGTGAAGGCGCTCTTCTGCAGGGCGAGGAACCGGTCGACGAACCAGTTCTCGATGTCGCCGGTGCGGGCGTCGACGTAGACCGTGAAGTCGAACAGGTCGCTCAGGGCGAGCCGACCGGCGACGGCGGGCTGCAGCACGTTCAGCCCCTCGACGATCAGGATGTCGGGCCGGCGCACGACGACCTCGGCGCTCGGCATGATGTCGTAGCTGGTGTGCGAGTAGAACGGGGCCCGCACCTCTTCGGCGCCGCTCTTGACCTGTGAGACGAAGCGCAGCAGGTGGCGGCGGTCGTACGACTCGGGAAACCCCTTGCGGCTCATGATGCCGCGGCGCTCGAGCTCGGCGTTCGGGTAGAGGAACCCGTCGGTGGTCACCAGCTCGACGCGGGGCGTGTCGTCCCAGCGGCTGAGCAACTCACGCAGGAGGCGCGCGACGGTGGACTTGCCGACGGCCACCGACCCGGCGACGCCGATCACGAACGGCGTGCGCTGGGCCCGTTCGCCGAGGAAGTCGCTCGTCGCCCGGTGCAGGTTGCGGGCACCGGCGGCGTAGAGGTTGAGGAGGCGGCTGAGCGGGACGTACACGTCCTGCACCTCGCGCATGTCGAGGCGGTCGCCGAGGCCGCGCAGCTGCACGATCTCGGTCTCGGTCAGCGGCAGTCGCGTCGTCGGGGCCAGGTCGGCCCACGCGTCGCGCCCGATCTCGACGAAGGGGCTCGCGTGCACGGCGGAGGGCGCGGTCGTCGGGTTGGCTTCGGCCATGCGCACGAGGCTACCGGTCCGGGGTCGGCGCGAGTCGGCACGGCCCGCCGGGCTCTCGGACGGGAACCTCTAGAATCGACCGCATGTGTGGAATCGTGGGATACGTCGGAACGGGCGACAAGAGCATCGAGGTGCTGCTGGGCGGCCTCAAACGTCTCGAGTACCGCGGGTACGACTCGGCGGGGGTCGCCGTGATCGACGCCGCGGGCGACCTCGGCACCCGCAAGAAGGCCGGCAAGCTGCAGATGCTCGTCGACGACCTCGAGGCGACGCCGCTGACCGACGGCACGACCGGCATCGGTCACACCCGCTGGGCGACCCACGGCGGCCCCACCGACGCGAACGCGCACCCCCACCTCGCCGACGACGGCAAGCTCGCACTCATCCACAACGGCATCATCGAGAACTTCTCCGAGCTCAAGGCCGAGCTGCTCGCCGAGGGCGTCGAGTTCCTCAGCGAGACCGACTCCGAGGTCGCCGCGCACCTGGTCGCCCGGGCCTACCGCGCCTCCGGCGACCTCACCGAGGCCCTTCGCGCGGTCGTCAACACCCTCGACGGCGCCTTCACACTGCTCGTCGTGCACGCCGACCAGCCGGGCGTCGTCGTCGGTGCACGCCGCAACTCGCCCCTGGTCATCGGCCTGGGCGACGGCGAGAACTTCCTCGGCAGCGACGTCGCGGCCTTCGTCGCGCACACCCGTCGGGCCATGTCGATCGGCCAGGACCAACTGGTGACGATCCGTCCCGACTCGGTCGAGGTCGTCGACTTCACCGGCGCGCCGGTCGAGACGACCGAGTTCGAGGTCGACTGGGACGCCTCGGCCGCCGAGAAGGGCGGCTGGTCCAGCTTCATGGCGAAAGAGATCAGCGAGGAGCCCGAGGCCGTCGCGAAGACGCTGCTCGGCCGCATCACCGCCGACGGCGCCGTGACCCTGTCCGAGCTCGACGGCGTGCGCGAGCGTCTGCTGACCGTCGACCGCGTCATCGTCATCGCCTGCGGCACCGCCGCCTACGCCGGCATCCTCGGCAAGTACGCCATCGAGCAGTGGGCCCGCGTGCCCGTCGAGGTCGAGCTGGCCCACGAGTTCCGGTACCGCGACCCGGTGCTCGACGAGAAGACCCTCGTGGTGTCGATCAGCCAGTCGGGCGAGACGATGGACACCCTGATGGCCGTCAAGTACGCCCGCGAGCAGGGCGCCCAGGTGCTCTCGATCTGCAACACCCAGGGCTCGACGATCCCGCGCGAGTCCGACGCCGTGCTCTACACGCACGCCGGCCCCGAGGTCGCGGTCGCGTCGACCAAGGCGTTCGTCGCCCAGGGCACCGCGCTCTTCCTGCTGGGCCTGCACCTCGCGACCCTGCGGGGCACGCTGAGCACCGAGGCCATCGCCGAGCAGGTCGCCGACCTGCACGAGATCCCCGGCAAGATCGAGCAGGTGCTCGAGTCGTCCGAGCGGATCAAGACCCTCGCCGGCTGGATGGCCGACACCCGATCGGTCCTGTTCCTCGGGCGTCACGTGGGCTACCCCATCGCCCTCGAGGGTGCGCTCAAGCTGAAAGAGCTGGCCTACATCCACGCCGAGGGCTTCGCCGCCGGCGAGCTCAAGCACGGCCCGATCGCGCTGATCGAGCCCGGTCAGATCGTCTTCGTCATCGTCCCGAGCCCGCGTGACCCGCGATCGCTGCACCCCAAGGTCGTCTCGAACATCCAAGAGATCCGTGCGCGCGGCGCCCGGGTCATCGCGATCGCCGAAGAGGGCGACGCCGCCGTGCTGCCCTTCGCCGACGAGGTGCTGCACATCCCGCTGGCGGCCCCGCTCTTCGAGCCCCTGTTGTCGGTCGTGCCGCTGCACATCTTCGGCATGGAGCTCGCCGCGGCCAAGGGCCTCGACGTCGACCAGCCTCGCAACCTGGCCAAGTCGGTCACCGTCGAGTAGCGGGTCGTGCAGCCGGGGCAGGGCGTCAGGCGGGTGAGGACGTGATCGTCGGGATCGGCGTCGACGTCGTCGACCTCGAACGCTTCGACCGCTCCATCGAGCGCACCCCGGCACTGGCGACGCGCCTGTTCCGCGCGGACGAGCTCGTCCTCCGTGACGGCAGTCCCCGCGGGCGTCACTCGCTGGCGGCCCGCTTCGCCGCCAAGGAGGCGCTGATCAAGTCCCTGGGCGGCTCCACCGGGGTGCGCTGGCACGACGTCGTGGTCGTCTCCGACGACCAAGGAGCCCCCTCGCTCGTGCTCAGCGGGGGAGCACGGTCGCTGGCGGACTCGCGAGGCGTCTCGCGCCTCCATCTGTCGCTCAGCCACGACGGCGGGGTGGCGGTCGCCTACGTGGTCGCCGAAGGCGCGGGCCACGTCCCCGCCGACCACGACGACGCACACCACGAAGGGGCAGACCGATGACCCACGACGTCACCGTCACCGTCGACACGGCCGCGCTGCGACACAACGTCGAGGTGCTGCGGGCGGCTGTCGCACCGGCGGCAGTCATGGCCGTGGTCAAGGCCAACGCCTACGGCCACGGTGCCGTCGAGTGCGCCCGGGCCTTCGTCGAGGCCGGCGTCGACTGGCTCGGCGTGGCCGACCTGACCGAGGCCGTGGCCCTGCGACGAGCCGGTGTCGAGGCGCCCGTGCTCGCCTGGCTGCACGCTCCCGGCGAGGACTTCGTCGAGGCCGCCGCGCTCGGCATCACCCCGGCGGTGTCGAGCGTCGACCAGCTCGAGGCGGCCGTGGCGGCCGGCGTCCGGGCGGTCCACCTGGCGATCGACACGGGTCTGAGCCGCAACGGGGCCGTCGAGTCCGAATGGCCCGAGCTGTTCGACCGTGCGGCCGGCCACGCCGCCGTCGTGCCGGTCGAGGGCCTCATGACCCACGTGTCGAACGCCTCGTCCGAGGAGGACGGCCTGCAGACGGCCCGCTTCGCCCGGGCCGCCGCCATGCTCGACGAGCGGGGCGTGCGGCCGCCCCTGCTGCACGTCGCCGCCTCGGCGGCGGCGCTCGACTACGTCGGCTCGAGGGCCACGATGGTGCGTTTCGGCCTCGCGAGCTACGGGCTCAGCCCCTACCCCGATCGCACGTCCGCCGAGCTCGGCCTGCGTCCGGCCATGACCGTCACGGCGCCGGTGACCACCGTCAAGCGCATCCCGGCGGGCGAGGGCGTGTCGTACGGCTACCTCTTCCGCCCCGAGCGCGACACGTCGATCGCGATCGTGCCGGCCGGGTACGCGGACGGAATCGACCGGGCCGCGAGCGAGCGCGCCTCCGTGACGATCGGCCAGCGCACGTACCGGGTCCGCGGGCGCATCGCCATGAACGCCCTCGTGATCGACGTGGGCGACGACCCCGTCGAGATCGGTGACGAGGTCGTGCTGTTCGGCGACCCGGCGCTGGGCCGGCAGTCCGCCGCCGACTGGGCCGACGCCATGGGCGGCATCACCTACGAGGTCGTCGCGTGCCTGGCCGCCGGCCTCACCCGGAGGTACACCGCATGAGCGCCGCGACGTCACTGCGCCGGGCCACGGTCGACCTGGCCGCGTACCGGGCGAACCTCGAGTCGTTGATCGCCCGTCTCGACCCGGTCGAGATCCTGGCCATCGTCAAGGCCGACGCCTACTCGCACGGGGCCGACGTGCTCGTGCCCGAGGCCGTGGCGGCGGGCATCCGCTGGTTCGGCACGGTCGAGCTCGAGCCGGCCCTGAGGATGCGACGTCTGGGCATCGGCGGCGACGCCTCGTTCTTCGCCTGGCAGCTCAGCCCGTCCGACGACCTCGAGGCGGCCGTCGACCTGCAGGTCGACCTGGGGGTGTCGACCCTCGACCAGATCGAGTCCGTGGCCGCGGTCGCGCGGGCACGCGGTGGCGTCGCCCTCCTCCACCTGACCATCGACACCGGGCTGCACCGCGAGGGCTGCCTGCCCTCGGACTGGCCGGCCTTCGTCGCCCGTGCCGTCGAGTTGCGCGACGAGGGCGTGGTCCGCCTGCGTGGCATCTTCTCGCACGTCAGCGAGACGAGCGAGGCCGACGACCAGGCCGCGGCCCGGGTGTTCGAGAAGGCCGTGGCCGACGCCGAGGCCTTCGGTGCCACCGTCGAGAAGCGGCACATGTCGTCGAGCTCGGCCGCCCTCGAGCACCCCGAGCGGCGGTTCGACATGGTGCGCATGGGGTCGAACGGCCTGGGCATCCCCGTGACCGAGGGCGTGACCGCCGCCGACCGCGGGCTGCGGCCGGTGCTCACGCTGAGCGCGTCCGTCGTCAAGGTCAAGCGCGTCGCCGCGGGCACCGGGGTCTCGTACGACTACACGTTCCGTGCTCCGTCGGACACGACGCTCGCCCTCGTGCCCCTGGGCTACGCCGACGGCGTCAGCCGCCGGGCGCAGGGCGCCGTGCACGTCGTCGTGAACGGCGCCCCCCGGCCGATCGTGGGTCGGGTCGCCATGGACCAGTTCCTGGTCGACATGGGCGACGACCCGGTCGCGGTCGGTGACGAGGTCGTGCTGTTCGGGCCGGGTGACCGGGGCGAGATGACCATCGGCGAGTGGGCCGACGCCACCGACACGATCCCCGAAGAGGTCGCCTGCCGCGTCGGCGCCCGGGTGCCGCGCGTCTACGTGGGCGGCCGCCCGTGACCACCCCGGGCGGTCCCGTCGAGCTCGCCGTCGCCGACGCGGACGCCATGGAGGCGCTGGGGCGTCGGGTGTCCGGCCTGCTGCGAGCGGGTGACCTGCTGGTCCTCACCGGACCGCTCGGTGCCGGCAAGACGACCTTCACGCGCGGCCTGGGCGAGGGGCTCGAGGTCCGCGGGCAGGTGGCGAGCCCGACGTTCGTGCTGGCGCGCACGCACCCGACCGCGTCGGGCACGCCCTTGGTGCACGTCGACGCGTACCGGCTGTCGGGCGAGGCCGAGCTCGACGACCTGGACCTCGATTTCGAGGGCTCGATCGTGGTCGTCGAGTGGGGCGCGGGACTGCTCGACGGGGTGTCCGACTCGTGGCTCGACGTCGTGATCGAGCGACCGACGGGTGCCGCATCGACGGGTGCCGAGGAGGTCACCCCGCCGGGCGATCCCGACGAGCCCGACCAAGCCGACGAGCCCCGCAGGGTGACGATCACCCCGCACGGCCGCCGCTGGGCGGGCGTCGAGCTGCCCGTCCGCTGACCCGGCCGCGCGCCGCGGACGGCTCGTCACCGATCTCCCCACCGGGCGGTCGGCGGGTGAGAGCGGGTGATCCGTCGTGTGCGACCGCCGGGGTGCCCCCGTCGGGGGGTCATGGGCCCCCGTTCGCTGCGGGTATGCTCGCCAGGTTCAACCACTTAACCCGGGAGTGTCAGTTGGATCCTCAGCACTACTGGCGCGCGCTCGTGAAGAGCTGGCCCGTCATCCTCGTCCTCGCGCTCCTCGGCGGTGCGGCCGGTTACGGCTACGCCCAGACGCGACCCGACAGCTTCCGTTCGACCAGCAGCGTCTTCGTCTCGGCCGCCGAGGGCTCCGACCCGAACGAGCTGCTCCAGGGGTCGTCGTACACGCAGAACCTGGTGCAGAGCTACACCCGCCTGGCCACGTCGACGGTCGTCCTCGAACCGGTCGTCGCCGACCTGGGGCTCGACCTCACCCCGGTCCAGCTGGCCCGGCAGGTCACGGCCGAGAACCCGTTGAACACCGTCATCATCGACGTCACCGTCGTCGACCCCGACCGGCAGCGGGCCGCGGACATCGCCAACGCCGTCACGCGCTCGCTCAGTTCCGAGGCCCGGTCGCTCTCACCCGAGAGTGCCGCCGGCCTGTCGACCCTGAGCGTCGCCCCCATCGCCGAGGCCACCCCGCCCAACCAGCCGGTCGGGCCGAACCGCCGGCTCATGACGCTCACGGGCCTGGCGATCGGTCTCGCCCTCGGCGTCGTCTTCGCGCTCGTCCGGTCGGTCGTCGACACGCGTCTCCGCAGCACGGCCGACGTCGACGAGCTGCGGGTCGCCCCCGTGCTGGGCACCGTCGGCCGCCGTCGACGTGGCAGCCTGGCATTCGCCGACGAGCCCCAGGGCGCGGCGGCCGACGACTTCCGACGCATCCGCGCGCAGCTCCAGTTCTCCGACGTGGACGCGGTCGCCCGCACGATCGCCGTCTCGTCGGTCAGCTCCGACGACCGCGAGAGCCGCGCGGCCGTCATCCTCGACCTGGCACTCGCCTACGCCGAACGCGGCCAGTCCGTCCTCGTGATCGACGCCGACCTCCGGGGCGGCGGACTCGCCGACCTCGCCGCCGTGTCGGACGAGACGGGCCTGACCGACGTCGTCGTGGGGCGCCTCGAGTTCGCCGACGCCGTCACGCCCTGGCGCGACCGGGTCGACGTCATCCCCACCGGTGAGGTGCCCCCGAACCCCAGCCCGCTGCTCAGCTCGAAGTCGATGGCCCTGTTCGTCGAGTCCGCGCGCGAGCGCTACGACGTGGTCCTCGTCGACACCCCCGGTGTGCTCAGTTCGTCCGACGCCCTCGAGCTCGGACGCCTGACCGACGGCGTCGTGCTCGTCGCCACGGTGGGCCACTCGTCCCGCGGCCAGTTGGTCCAGGCCGCCCGGGCCCTCACCGGCGTCCAGGTGCCCGTGCTCGGCGTCGTCCTCGACGGCGTCTCCGAGAGCGCACAGCGTGCCGGCGGCCCGTCGGCGCCGAAGGCCTCGATCTCCTCCCGCCCGGCCGGCGGTCGGGGCGTCGACGCCCCGTGACCGTCGCTCGGCCGTCCCGGGGAGCCGCGCCGCGCCTCCCGGCCGTCCGGTTGTACGAGTCGCTGCGCACGGCGCACCTCGAGCGGGCACATGAACTCGCGCCGGCCAGCATCGTCTACCGGGTGACGCGGTACGACTTCGACGCCTCGCTCGCCGAGGGCCTCGACCTCGTGCCGGCCGGCCCGGTGCGGGCGGCCTGGCTGATCGCGCGGTCGGACGTCGAGACCCTCGAGGTCAACGAGCCGCTCATGACGTCGAGCCTGCCGGCGACCGTGCTCGTGCTGACGGCCCTGGCGCTGCGGCGCCGGATCACCGGTCGCCCGACCGCCGTGGTGAGCTATCTGATCGGCAACGCCGACCCGTTCACGTCGGCGACCGCTCCGCGGCTGCGGACGCGACTGCGCCGACGCGGTGAACGCGTGCTGGCCCGGGCGGTCTGGCGGCGGCTCGACCGGGTGGTCTTCGGGACGGAGGCGGCGCGCGAGACGTACACGCGCCTCCTCGGTTCCCCGTCGCCCCGGGCCTCCGTGGCCTCGGTGCCCGCGCTGCCGACCCGTCACCAGGACGCCCGCGGTGGCGGGGTCCGTCCGCCCGCGGTCGCGTTCGTCGGTTCGTTCGTCGAACGCAAAGGGCTGCGCGTGCTGGCGGCGGCCTGGCCGCTCGTCGTCGCCGCCCGCCCGCAGGCGACGCTGACGCTGCTCGGCAAGGGCGCCCTCGAGCAGGAGGCGCGGGCACTGTCGGTCGCGGAGCCCTCGGTCGCCGTCGAGGTCGACCCGTCGCGCCCGCGCATCCACTCGGTGCTCGACGAGGCGCGCGTGCTCGTCCTCTGGTCGCAGCCGAGCCCGACCTGGCGCGAGCAGGTGGGGTTGCCGATCGTCGAGGGGCTGTCGCACGGTTGCACCGTCGTCACCACGACCGAGACCGGCCTCGCCGACTGGCTCGACGCCCACGGCCACGTGGTCGCGTCCGACCCGCGTTCGCCTCAGGTGCTGGCCGACGCGATCGTCGCGGCGCTCGACGCGAGCCGTGCCGCCGACGACGTGCTGGCCGACCTGCCCGACCGCGACGGACGGCTCGCCGCGGACGACCGACTGTTCGGGCGGGCCTCGTGAGCCGGTCGGCGACGGGCTCGGCCGGGAGTCCCCGCCGGGGCGGCGCGATGGCCGCCGTGGGCTCGACCGCGGCGATCAAGGTGGTCGTGATGGGCCTGTCGGGCGTGCTCGGCATCATCACGAGCCGCATGATCATCCAGAACTTCGGCACCGACGCCTACGCCCAGTACGGGCTGCTCTCGACCTTCCCGACCCTGCTGCCGTTCGCCGACCTCGGCATCGCGGCGATCGTGATCAACGCCGTGGCCGGGTCGTCGTCGGTCCGCACGGACGACTTCGTCAAGCGCTCGATCGTCACGGCCTTCCGTGTGCTGCTGGTGTCGGGCGGCATCATGGTCGCCGTCGCCCTGCTCATCACCCTCGCGGGCTGGTGGCCCGTCCTGCTCGGTGAGGGGCTGTTGCCCGACGGCGGCTCGCTCGCGGCCGGTCTCTGCCTGGCGGTGTTCGGCCTGGTGATCCCGCTGACGGTCGGGCAGCGCATCCTCGTGGGGCTGAAGAAGACCAGCACGCAGGTCGCCAGCCAGGCCGTCGTGGCGCCGTTCATGCTGCTCGCGATCGGCTCGGCCGTCATGTTCAGCGCACCGATCGGCAGCTACCTCGCGGTCGTCTCGTACGTGGCCAACAGCCTCGTGTCGGTGATCTGCCTGATCGTGGCGGCGCGCGCCCTGTCGCCGCAGATCGGACAGGCCGTCAAGCTCGTGCCGCGCGTCCGCAGCTACCGCGGCGTGCCCGCCCTGGGCCTCGCCTGGCCGATGCTCGTGCAGATGATCGCCCTGCCGGTCGCGATGCAGACCGGCCGCCTGCTGCTCAGCCACCTGGCCGGCCCGGACGAGCTCGCGCAGTACAACCTCGCCTCGCAGCTGTTCGGCATCGTCCTGCAGACCGTCGCCGCGGCGGGCATCGCCCTCTGGCCGGTCTACGCGGCGGCCCGCTCGGCCGGGCGCGTGGAGTCGCCGACCGTGCCGACGCTGTGGTTCCTGCTCGGCGGACTCGTGCTGGGCACGGGGCTCGCCGTGATCAGCCCGTTCCTGGCGCGGTTCGTGTCGGGCGGGGCCATCACGCTCGACGGCTGGATGCTCGTCGGCTTCGTGGTCTTCGTCGGCCTGCAGGCGGCCAAGTACCCGGTCGGCATGTACATGACCGACAAGACCGGACTGGTCTTCCAGGTGCTGCCGATCGTGCTGATGGTCCCCCTCAACCTGGGACTGTCGTGGTGGTTCATCGGGCAGGTCGGGGCCGCGGGACCCGTGCTCGGGTCGGCGATCTCGGTGGCGCTCTGTCAGCTCGTGCCGAACCTCTGGTACGTCTCGCGCGACCTGGGGCGGCGTCGGGCCGAGGCGGCGGCGGGCGGAGCGGGTGGCGACGGCGTCGTCGACGAGTCGGCGGACGGCGAGGGCGCCACGGCGGCCGCGGGCCTCGACGTCGACGAGCAGCGCGGTGACGAGACCGCGACCGACCAGGCGATCGCCGAGCGAGCGGTGGCCGAGCGGGCCGCCGAGGAGCGCGTGCACGACGGCCGCACCGGCGACGACGAGAAGGAGGCGCGGTGATGGAGGTCCTCTTCGCGACCGAACGCGACGTGACCGGCTGGGCCGCCGATCACGCGGCAGGCTTCCGGCCCGGCCTCTGGCCGTACGGCCTCGAGGCGCTGCGCGACGCGGACCCGGAGGCGCGCATCGCGTCGGTCGCGGAACCCGGCCGCCTGCAGGTGCTGCGCGACCGGGTGGCGCCGCGCCGCGCCTCCTCGTCCGGGGTCCCGTCCGACGACGTCGGCGTGACCTGGGACGAGAACGTCGCGCGGCGGATGCTGCTGACGCGGCCCCACGACCGCATGTACACGGGTGTGATCTGGGTGACCGACCGGGTCGAGCGCGGGCAGGACGTCGGACGCATGCGTGACGTGCTGCGACGGATGAGCGGCCTCTGGGTGATCAGCCGGGGGCAGGTCGAGCCGCTGCGACGGTTCGTCGGCGAGGACGGCCCGCCGGTCGGGTTCTTCACCTTCGGGGTCGACGAGGACTTCTTCGCGGCGCGTCCGTGGCCCACGCGACCGATGGTGCTGAGCATCGGAGGCGACCGCGACCGCGACCCGGCGACCCTGTTCGCGACGCTCGAGCGGGTCCACGCCGAGCGACCGGACGTCGAGCTGGTCGTGCAGACGACGAGCGACGCGGCACCGCCCGAGGGCGTCACCGTGGTGCCGCACGTCTCGCACCGCGAACTCGCCGAGCTGTACGCCCGTGCCTCGATCGTGGCCGTGGCGACGCGCGACAACCTGCACGCGTCAGGCATGACGGTCAGCCTCGAGGCGATGGCGACGGGGCGGCCCGTCGTGATGACGAACACCCCGGGCATCGAGGACTACGTGGAGCACGAGCGCACCGGGTTGCTCGCGCCGGTGGGGGACTCGTCGGCGCTCGCGGGACACGTGCTGCGGCTGCTCGGCGACGAGGTCGAGGCCCGCGCGTTCGGCGCGGCGGGGCGGGCCCTGGTCGAGGAACGGCTGACGACGCGGCACCTCGCGGCGTCGCTGGCGGAGTTCGTCGGGGCTGAGCCCGGCAGGGGCTGAGTCCGGCACCGGCTGGAGGCACCAGCCCGGGCCCGATCCGGGCGAGTTCGTCGAACACGGTCGGTCGAAGACGCCCGCCCTCGTCGAACACGCCCGCTCAGGCCGGGCCGTTCGCTGTGCGGTGACGTCACCGCGCCCCGGGAGGCGCGTGGCCCTCCGACGCGGGATGGCGCCCGGCGCGTCGCGGGCGGCAGGATCGACCTGCACCGAGGGCACGAGATCCTCGGCGGAGGGGGACCGATCGTGCCGACGTCGGACGGACGACCACGGTGACCGCGTCGCAACGACGAGCCCTGTGGGTGTTCCCGGTGTTCGTCTTGAGCGCGGTGTACGTCGTGGTCATGAGCACCAACGCGTGGGTCGACCCCGACCCCGAGCAGCGAGCCCGGCTGGCCGCCGGGTGGCCGATCGCCGGTGCCGTCTGGTTCAAGGTCGGACTCGGTTACGTCGGTGCCCTGGCGGCCCTCGTGCTCATCGTGTTCTTCGCCGTGCTGTTCGCCCGCGAGTGGCTCTTCGTCCGCCGTACGCGACGGCCGTCCGGGGCGGCCGCCGACGAGGGCGAACCCGTCTCGGGGGCCGCACTGCGCCGTCGCTCCCGCCGGGCGGCGGCCCGGATCGACCCGGCGCGGGTCCGCACCGTGCTCGTCGTCAGCCCCAGGGGCATCGGGCGCAGCGTCATGGCCGCCGCGTACCTGCGCGTCCTCGTCGACGACGAGTACTTCGTCGACGCCCGGGGCATCGATCCGCCGGACGAGCCGGTGCCGCCGGCGATGCAGCGCGACGTGTCCATCGTGATGGGCATGGACAAGGCCTGGGTGGAGCCCGGACAGTCGGCGAGACGCATCATGGCGGCCCCGGTCCGGGCGGCCGACCTGGTGGTTCGGATCGGATGCCCGGACGCGTTCCCCGTGCCCCGGTCGACCCCCGTGCTGGACTGGGACGTGCCCGATCCGATCGGTGCCGGTCTCGTCGACGTCTTCTCCATCAGGGACGACATCAGACGGCGGGTCGAGTCGCTCGCCGAGGCGCTGGCGCTCGAGCGTCGTTCGTTGGACCTGAGGGACCGCGACCTTCCCGGGCGACGTCACACGGTGGCGGAGGGTCGGGCCACGATCGCCTACCCGGAGGTCTCGGACGCAGGCGGCGGTGCTCTCGCCGACACCGCCGCCGGATGGTTCGCCGCGGCCGAGGCCCGCGTGCTGGTCGAGATCGTCGACGCCCCTTACACGGCGGCGGAGATCAACGACCGCGGTCCGTTCGCGCCCGACTTCACCGTTCCCTGGGTGGCATCGGCCGGAGCGGCCGAGTCGGCCCTGGCGGACGAACTGACCTGGCGTGGTGTCGGGGGGCCGCCGACCCTGGCCCGGGATGCCGTCGCCCGAGTCGTCGAGTGGCTCGTGGAGGCGGGCGTCCTCCGGCCGTTGTCCGACGAGCGACGGGTGGCGCTGCGCGAGTCCGGTCAGGCGCAGCGCGACCACGACGATCCGCTCGAGGAGTGGCCCCGGGGTCTGGCGGGCGAGTACCCCGCGATGGCGGAGCTGCGCCACGCCGAAGAGGACTTCGACACGTGGGAAGTCGTGCCCGCCGCGGCCCTGCGCGTCTACCCGGGCCTCGCCGCGGAGTGGGGGAGTCCCGCCTGACCAGTGCGCTGTCGTCCGGGCTCAGCCGGTCCGGGGCCAGTCCGTCGTCAGGTAGGCCTCGACGGCGCGGTTGCGGAACGCGTACGGCTTGCACCGGCTGACCACGCCGCGCACCGTGTCGAGCCGTTGCGAGGTGGGCCCGAGCTGGGCTCCCGAGGCCAGGCCCATCGTCTCGGCGATGGCGTTCAAGGTGCGCTCGGCGGGGGGCAGCGACGCCATCGCCCTCAAGAACTCGTGCTCACGCGGGGGAAGGCGGTTCAGGATGCGCTCGACGTGGGCCGACGCCTCGCTCTCGGCTCCGCGCCAGCCGGCCACGACGTCCTCCTCAGAGACGACGGGGGCCGTCGCGACGTTCCACGCCCGCTGGCCGGCGAGCTGGAACAGGAAGGGCTCTCCGCAGCTGAGGGCCGCGATCGCCCTCGCCGCTGCAGGGTCCATGCGGACGGTCTCGACGGCACCGTGGTCGCCAGCGGTCTCCCACCCCGCGATCACGAAGGGCTGGAGTGCCTCGAGGATGTCGCCCTCGTCGAGGGGACCGAGCGTGATGGTGCGGAACCGTCGGGCGAAGGTCGCCCCTTTCCGGGCACCCGCCATGTCCTCGAAGTCGGGCAGGCCCGTGAGGTAGACGGCGACGGGCAGGTAGCGGGACACCGTGCCTCCACCGGGCACGCTGACCTCGACCTCGTGCGACAGGGCGTCGCCGAGGGCGATGAGGAGCTGCGAGAGGGCGGCCTCGTCACCGATGTTCTGCACCTCGTCGACGTGGATCATCACGACGGCGTCCTGCTCGATCGCCGCCTGGCCGAGTTCGACGAGGAGCTCGAAGAGGGCGGTGAACGGCTCGGGGCCGTCGGCGCCGCGGGTCGTCACCGAGAAGCCGGTCACGGCCACCTGCTCGACCCTGGCGAGCAGGTCGAGGACGCCCCTCCGGGTCGAGGTGCGGAGCCCGGCGCGGTCGGCCAGTCGCAGGACGGCGGAGGCGATGATCTTGAGGGGATCGGCCCCGGTGGGCATGCGCAGCTGAGGCGTGACCCAGTCGCCGGCCTCGGCGGCGTCGCGGGCGATGCGTCGGACGAGGCTCGACTTGCCGGTGCCCGGTTCGCCGAGGATCGTCCGTCCGGTCTCGTACAGACCCGCACGTCGGCGGGGTCGCAGGACCTGGTGCCAGTCGCTCAACTGCTCGGTTCGGCCGGCCCAGACGTCGGGGACGACGTCGGAGCCCGCCTGGAACGGGTTGGTGAGGGGAGATCGCACGGTGATAAATTTATCAGAGCCTGGGTCGGCCGTCGATAAATTTATCAAACCCTCTATCGGGCTCGTCGTCGCCGCAGCTCGGTCGCCACGATCCGTCGCCCTTCGAGCACGGCCCGCAGCCCGACGAGCAGCGTGCCCGGTGATCGGACGAACTGCCGCCTCCCGCCCTGCAGCAGCACCTCCCACGCGATGCGCGGGGTCAGGCGTCGCCACCGGCGCAGGTCGTCGTCGCCGAGGTGCTTCGCGGCGAACAGCAGACGGTTGCGGATGTTGTACCGGTAGTACCCGGCCGACTTGGCCTGCCCCGACCGGTCGGCCCCGCCGGCGGTCTGCGTGCCGCCCTCGGCGTGGACGACGGTGACGTCGTCGAGCAGCCGCAGCGCGCCTCCTGCGCTCACGACGCGGCGGGACAGGTCGACGTCCTCCCAATAGAGGAAGTAGTCGTCGTCGAAGCCGCCGCAGCGTTGCCACAGCTCGTCGCTCAGCACGAGGCAGGCACCGCTCAGCCACTCCTCGACGCGGGCGCCGGGCAACCGTCGCCGTCTCGACCGGATGCGTCCGTCGTCGAGGTACAGATCGCTGCCGGCCGACCAGACGCTGCCGTCGGGGCGCAGCACGGTCGGCGCGCTCATCGTCATCGGGTCGGACGAGGAGGCGCGGTGCAGGGCGGCGAGGGCCCCCGCGTCCGCGACGGCGTCCGGGTTGAGCAGCACGTGGTGGCGCGCCCCGGCCTCGCGCGCCCGGGCGACGCCGAGGTTCACCCCGGTGCCGAAGCCCTCGTTGCCGGCGGGCGCGACGAGCTGCCAGCCCTCGGCCGCAGCGAGCTCGCTCACGCGGGCGCGCTCGGCCGCTCCCGACCAGTTGTCGACGACGACCACGACGAGGCCGTCGGTCGCCCGTGACACGGGTGCGAGGTTCCGGCGCAGCAGGTCGGTCGAACCGTAGTTGACGACGACCACCGAGAGGCCTGCGAGCGACTCACCCACGGTTCGTCCCCCGTCCACCCGCAGGAGGCGCGGTGAGCGACCCGGTGCCCGTCACCGACCTGACATGCTGGGGCCCGTGACGACCGACCCGACCGCCCCGCGCCTCCTGACCATCGCCGTGCTGACCTTCCGCCGACCGCGCGATCTCGACGCGGTGCTGCCGCTGCTCGTCGAGCAGGCCCGCAGCGTCCACGGGCTCGGCGTCGAGGCGCGCGTGCTCGTCGTCGACAACGACGCGAGCGGGTCGGGGCGCGAGCGCGTCGAGGCGGCGGCGCTCGCGGCGGCCGACCCCCGTGACGGCGCAGGACCCGTGACGGTGGACTACGTCGTCGAGGCCACGCCGGGCATCGCGTCGGCCCGCAACAGGGCGCTCGCCGAGAGCGGCGACGGCGACCTGCTGGTCTTCATCGACGACGACGAGCGGCCGTCCGACGGGTGGCTGGGCGCCCTGGTCTCCCTGCAGGCCGAGACGGGTGCCGCGGCCGTCGTCGGCCCGGTGCGCAGCGAGTACGAGGTCGAGCCCGAGCCCTTCATCGTCGAGGGACGCTTCTTCGTGCGCCGTCGACTCGCGACCGGCACGCACGTCGACGTCGCCGCGACCAACAACCTGTTGCTCGACCTCGCCGAGGTGCGCCGCCAGGGGCTGGCCTTCGACGTGGCGCTCGGCCAGCTCGGAGGCGAGGACACGCTGTTCACCCGCAGTCTGGTCGCGGGCGGCGGCACGATCTTGTGGTGCGCCGAGGCGGTCGTCACGGACGTCGTCCCCGCGCACCGCGTCACGCGGCGCTGGGTCGTGCAGCGCGCCTACAGCAGCGGCAACGGCTGGAGCCTCACCTCGGTGATGCTGTCCGCGCGAGGGGCGTCGCGACTGTCCACGCGCCTCCGGCTGTCGGCGAAGGGCGGCGTGCGCGTCGCCGGCGGGCTGGGCCGGTACGCGGTCGGCACGGTGACCCGCCCCCTCGGGCGCCGGTCGTTGGGGCAACGCGCTCGTGGCATCCGCACGATGGCCCGGGGTGCCGGCATGGTGGCGGGCGCGTGGGGCGCGGGGTACCGGGAGTACGGCCGCGTCGACGGCTGACCTCACGGACGGGCCCGGCGTCGGCCGACGAGGCGTCGACCACGGGTGGCGGCGATCGCCCGACGGTACGCCGCGACGTGCGCCTCGCCGGCACGGTCCCAGTCGCGAGCCGACAGGTCGGGGCGGGCGTCGTCGTCGAGTCGTGAAGCCGCGTCAAGCGCGTGCTCGACGTCCTCGGCCCCCAGGTCGTCGGCGTACTGCCGGACCCAGTCGGCGCCGACCTCGTCGGCCAGACGGGCGTTGACCTCGTTGGCGGGCACGAGCACCGGCCGGCCGAGCGACAGCGCCGTCAGCACGCCGCCCGAGTTGTGCATCTCGCGGTAGGGCAGCACGACGAGCTCGGCCCGGCGCACCACGTCGATGAGGGCTTCGTCGTCGAGGAACCGCAGGTCGAGGCTGACCCGGGGGTCGTCGGCCGCGAGCCGCTCGAGGCCGTGGGCGAGCTCGGGGGTCGAGGGCTTGCCGGCGGCGTGCAGTCGACGGTCGTCCCCGCGGACGTCGCGGAAGGCCCGGAGGAGGCCGTCGACCCCTTTGTAGCGGCGGATGAAGCCGAAGTACGACACCCGGCCTGCCTCGCGCGACGGCCACGGCCAGCGGGCGAACCAGTCGACGTAGTGGCCGTGGGGGATGAGCGCGCCGAGGGCGTCGGCGTGCTCGGGCGTCTCGTCGTTCAGCCGCACCCAGAGCGCGGTGCGTCGCTCGATCCAGCGCAACAGGACGCGCTCGCGCCGGGAGATGCCGCTCGGCAGCTCGAGGTTGTGCTCGGTGCGGACGATCGGGGTTCGCGTCAGTCGCAGCTTCGTCACCAGGGCGACGGTCAACGCCTGACGCACGAGCGCCTTGAGCGGGCTCTGCCCCGAGACGAGGATCTCGGGCCAGTGCACGTGGAAGACGTCGTAGCGGCCCAGGAGGACGCCCTTCCAGTCGAAGGTGCGCACCTCGACCCCGGGCACCGCGCCGACGGCGTCCCGGAGCATCACGAGGTAGGGGTTCGTCGTCGGTCGCGGTCGCGGGAACGACTGCTGGACGACGAGCCTGCTCGCGTGCTCCGGGGCGGCGTCGGTCACGGCTTGAAGATGCTCAGGTCGTCGAACGAGACCGTCTGCGGGGCGTTGGTCGCGGAGCCCGAGGCGTAGGCGGCGAGGGCCACCGAGCCGGGGGCCTGCAGGCCGGCGAACGTGTCGGTCGTCGAGACGGTCCACGCGGTGGGCTCGGTCGTGCCGTCGAGCCAGGCCTTCGCCCGGATCGTCGTCGTGCCGGAGCCGCTGACCTCGAGGCGTACGTTGACCTTGGCGCCCGGCGTGACCGTGCCCGGCACCAGCGTCTCGTTCACCAGGGTGACGTTCGTCGACGTGCCCTTGTAGGCGTTGAGCGCGACGACGACGCGTCCGTCCGAGCGGTAGCGCAGGGTCGCGCGGTACTCGGAGTTCGTCGCCACCTTGCGGCCCGTGACGTAGACGTACGTGCCGCCTCCGGTCGCCGCCTTGTCGAGGCTGACGCTGGTGCGCAGGTCGCTGTCGGTCGTGTTGACGCCGGTGAGGGCCATCGAGGTGCTCCAGCCCGCGGCACCCAGGTACTGGGTGCCGACGCCGTTGACGACCGAGTACTGCGAGGCCTGGCCGGTGCGCGTCCAGGCGCCGCCGACGTCGGCCGATCCCCAACCGTTCGTCGCCGAGCGGCCGAAGCCGTCCTGCGCGATCGCGGTGACGACGGGAGGCGCGGTGACCGTCACCGTGGAGGTGCGGGTCCCCGTGGCGCCCTTGTCGTCGGTCACGACGAGGGTCACCGTGTAGGTGCCGCCGGTGGCGTAGTCGTGCTTCGCCGTGCTGCCGGTCGCCGTGCCGCCGTCGCCGAAGTCCCAGGCGTAGGCGGCGACGGTGCCGTCGGAGTCGCTCGAGGCGCGTCCGTCGGTGGAGACCGAGAGCTTGTCGGTCGCCGTCGTGAACGCCGCCGTCGGGGTCGCGTTCGGGATGGGAGCGACCGTGACGGTGCCCGTCGAGGTGCCGGTGGCGCCCTTGTCGTCGGTGACCGTGAGGGTCACGGTGTACGTGCCGGCCGCCGCGTACGAGTGCGAGGCGGTCTTCCCGGTGGCCGAGCCGCCGTCACCGAACGACCAGGCGTAGCCGGTCACGGTGCCGTCGGGATCGGTGGAGGCCGACGCGTCGGTCGACACCGCCAGACCCGTCGCGGCGCTCGTGAACGACGCCGTGGGGGCGACGTTCGCCGGCGGGGCCGGGGCGACGGTGACCGTCCCGGTCGAGGTGCCGGTGGCGCCTTCGCCGTCGGTGACCGTGAGGGTCACGGTGTAGGTGCCGGCCGCGGCGTAGGTGTGGCCGGTGGTCGATCCGGTGGCTGCGATCGTGCCGTCACCGAAGTCCCAGCGGTACGACGCGATGGCGCCGTCGGCGTCGGACGAGGCCGTCCCGTCGACCGCGACGGCGAGGTGGTCCACGGTCGAGGTGAAGGAGGCGGTGGGCGTCGCGTTGACGCGGGGCGGCGTCACCGTGACGGTCGCGGTCGAGGTGCCGACGGCACCCCGGTCGTCGGTCACGGTCAACGTGACCGTGTACGTGCCGCCCGCGGCGTAGGTGTGCGTGGGTGCGACCTCCGACGCCACGGCGCTGCCGTCGCCGAAGTCCCAGGCGTACGAGGCGACCGAGCCGTCGCTGTCGGCCGAGGCGCCGCCGTCGAAGGCGACTCCGAGGCCGGTGGTCGCCGACGAGAAGGCGGCCACGGGAGCCGCGTTCGGCTTGTTCGTGCCGAGTGCGTAGTGCTGGGCGATCGTCGTGGCGTCGAGGGGGCGCGCGTAGACCGCCGCCTCGTCGAGGCTGCCGGCCCAGTAACCCGAGCCCGAGTTCCACGAGCTGTCGCCGCCGAGGCGCCAGTACCCGCGGTAGCCGTCCGAGGCGGTGGTCGGGTTCGACCCGACCTGGGCGCCGTCCACGTAGAGCTTCATCCCGTCGGAGCCCTGCGTGGCGACCACGTGGTGCCACCGGCCGTCGTTGTAGCTCGCGGTGCTGCTCGCGAGGTTCATCTGACCGGTCCAGTTGCCGAACTGCAGTCGCCCGTCCTGCTCCATGTAGACGTGGCGGTCGTAGTTGCCGCTGTAGCCGGTCTGCTGGCTGCCGAAGCCGATCAGCTTGCCGCCCGAGGTCGTCGTCGTGTTGAACCAGGTCTCGAGCGTGTAGTTGTTGGGCGAGTCGTACGAGGTGGTGGTGGCCACGCCGGCGTCCTGCCCGTTGAAGGTCGCCGACTGTCCGGTGCCGCCGACGGCCGAGGGGCCGCCGGTCGTCAGGCCGCCGGTGGAGACGCCGTTCGTGCCGATGGGGGAGGAATCCGTCGCGACGGCGGTCGAGTCACCGTCGAGACGGAAGTACGCCTCGGGGTCGTCCTGGAACACGCGGGCGCCGTAGGCGTCGGCGGGCGAGGTCGGAAGCTTGCTCGTGCGTCCCGAGGCGACCCACTGGCCGTCGACCTGCTGGGGGCTCAGGGCCTTCGGGTACACGGACACGTCGTCGATGTCGCCCTGGAAGTACGGAGCACCGTCCCAGTTGTTGTCGCCACCGATGCGCCAGTAGCCCGTGTAGTCCTGGGCGCTGGTCGTCCCGGCATCCGTCGCGATCTTCTTGCCGTCGACGTAGAACGACTGACCGGCCGAGCTCAACGTGCCGACCACCTGGTGCCACTGGCCGTCGTTCAGGGCGGTCGGGCTCGTGATGATGCGGCTGGCGTTCGGGTACACGCCGAACGAGACACGGCCCCGGGGGTCCATGTAGAGGTGGCGGTCGTACGAGTTCGAGGCGCCCGTGTTCGAGTTCCCGAAGCCGACGATCTTGCCTCCGGTCGTCGACGTGGTGCGGAACCATGCCTCGACGGAGAAGGTCTGCGGTCCGGTGATCGCCGAGGTGGTCGACGAGAGCCCGGTGTCGGTGCCCGAGAAGGTGCTCGAGCCGTCCGAGTCGGTCGACGCCTGGCCGGTGGCCCCGCGCGTCACGCCGGCCTGGGCCTGCTGGTCGTCGAAGGCGATCGAGTCGTAGACGGTCGAGCCGCTCTTCTCGCCCAGGCGCCAGAAGGACGTGGCCCCGTCGCCGGCCACTCGCTGCTGGTAGGGCGAGGGGGCGGTGGTCGAGACGGTCACCGACACGGTGTCACCGAGGACGGTGTTGCCGAGCGGGTCGGTGGCGCGCACCCGGTACTCGTGCGTGCTGCCCGGCGTGAGCCCCTTGTCGACGAAGCCGATGGAGGGTCGCTTCCAGAAGGTCGAGGGCGTGGTCGTCGAGTAGACCGGCGTCGTGAGGTTGCCGTCGCGGTAGACCTGGTAGGCCAGGTTGGCGTTGTCGCGGTCCCAGTTGGACTGCCACGCGACCCGGACGCTGCCGGACTCGAGCGAGACGAGGGTGGGCTTGAACAGGGCACCCGAGTACACCGGGCCCTCCTTGTTCGGAGCGATGCTCGACACGGCGAAGCGGGTCAGGCCGTACTGGGCCTTGCCGTTGACCGTCGGGAACTCCCCGCCGTAGACCACGTACTTGTCGTTGGCGGCGACGCTCCACGGCCCCTGGTTCTGGCCGGTGTAGCTGCCGGTGCCGAAGTCGGGGAACCAGTTGAGGATGCTCGGGGCCGGGTTGCCCGCGAAGTTGTAGTAGCCCATGGGGTCGTTGGTGACCGTCTGGGTCGCCGAGTCGCTGAAGGCCATCGCCCGCTGGAAGGTCCACGGGTTGGTCTGCGGCTGGCCGCCGATGTTGCCGCAGTAGTGCGGGTGTCCTGCGATGTAGACGGCCGTGCTGTTCGCGGCGACCGAGTAGGTGTCGCCGTGGCAGTCCTCGACCCAGACGAGGTCGCCGGCCCAGGTCGACTTGAAGGCACCCTCGAGACGGCCGCCGCCACCGAAGGTGTAGCCCGAGCCGTAGACGCCGTTCGCCGTGGCGCTCAAGCTGTAGATCGCGGCCTGGCCGCCGCCGTTGCGGATGACGTCGTTGGCCTGGAACGGCAGGTTCGCCGCGGAGTTCGGGTCGACCATGGCGAGACCGTAGCCGGGCTGCGACGAACCGTTGACCGAGTTGAACGACCCGCCGAGCACGATCTTCGACCCGTCCGGGCTCGCGACGAGGGCCAGCACGTCACCGCCGGCGATCTGGGGTGCCCACGGCAGGTTGGTGCCGTTGGCCGCCGTCACGGCGGCGGCCTTGGTGCGCGTGTCCTTGCCGATGCTCGAGAAGACGCCGGCGACGTAGACGTTCGGGCCGACGGCGGCGATGGCGTTGACCGTCGCGTTGGTGCCGGGGTTCCAGCTGGTCACGAGGGCGCCCGTGGTCGGGTCGAGAGCGGCGAGGCGGTACTTGTTGACGCCGTTGACCTTGGTGAAGGCGCCACCGATGTAGAGGCGCTTGCCGTCGGGGGAGGCGGCGAGGGCCTTGACCTGGCCGTCGATGACCGGGGCGAAGGTCGTCGAGAGGGCTCCCGTGGTGATGTCGTACGCCAGCAGGTAGCTGCGGGGGACCTCGTTGACGCCGGGCGCCGAGCCGGCCGGGCGCGCCTTGGTGAACTTGCCGGCCGCGTAGACCGTGTTGCCCACGATGACCTGAGAGAAGACCGAGCCGTCGATCTGCGGCGTGGGCAACGCGTCGGCCGTGACGGTCGCCGGGGTCGACGGCGCCGTCGGGTCGGCGGGTGCGGAGTCGGCCTGGGCGGGCTGGACTCCGATCAGGACGGACAGGAGCACGGCGGACGCAGCGACGATCGCGGGTAGGCGAAGGCGCGACGAGACGGTTCTTCCCATGGGGGAGCCTCATTCGGGTCGGGTAGGCGTCATCGGCATTCGGGTACCGATGGCTTGACGACTATAAGGTCCCCCCAAGGGGGGACACTGGCCCCCGTTGTGGGTACAGGAGTACTACGAGGTCGATCCCTCGAAGACGACGACCGGCACGTCGACGGCGTAGTCGAAGGTCAGCCGGAGGTCGTCCTGCGCGTCGGCGGGCACGGAGAACACGTAGACGCCCGTGGCGGTGGTGCCGGCCGCGACCGACGCCGGGAACGAAGAAGTCCCGGTCGAGAACGTGTTGGCCGGCGTCCGGCCGGTGCCGTAGGCCAGGTTGACGACGACGGTCGACAGATCGACGGGGGCGGCCGAGCCGTTGTACACCTCGAGCTCCGCTCGGACCGCGGGGCCCGACACCTCGCCGGGCAAGACGGCCTCGCCGTCGACTCCGTCGAGGCTTTTCACCCGGACCGTCACCCCGTCGACGACGGTGGGCGACTCGTCGAGGCCGACGGGTGGTGACTCGGGTGTGTCGGGGCCCGCGGCCGGCGGCGTGGTCGACGTCGGCGCGTCCGTGGACGAAGGGTCCGCCGGGGAACCCGGCGCATCACCGGTCGGCTGCGAGGTCGAGGCCGTGTCGTCCGTGGAGGGTCCGCCGTCACCGCGGCCGGTGAGCACGAGGGCGACCACCACGGCGACCACGACGACGACGCCGACCGCCACGGTGACGATCAGACGGCGTCGGCGGGGGGTGGCGGGGGTCGACCCGGTGGTCGGTTCACCTTCTGGCGACATGGGGCACTCCTGGTTCGGGGCGGGGGAGGAACGCGAGGGCGAGGGCGAGCACGAGCGTCGGGAACGACGTGTAGAACGGCGCGAAGAAGACGTTCCAGACGCTCTGCGATGCGGCGTAGAGCAGCAGTCCGCTGGCCGTCCCGTCGGCGAGGCGACGGACCACGCCGACCGCGAGCACGACGATCGCGGTGGCGACGAGCAGCAGGCCGACGATGCCGGACTGGGCCCAGAGGTCTCCGAACACCGAGTGCAGTTCGACGTGGCCGCCGAACATGAAGCGTTCGACGTAGCCGTTGTTCGGCTGGTAGCCGATGGCGTTCATGCCCTCTTTCGCGACCTGCACGTCTTCGGGGGTCGGCACGGAACCGGTGCCGAAGCCCCACGGGTGGTGCTCCATGAGGCCGACGGTGGCCGCGAGTTCGGGTCGTCCGCCGAGGATCAACGACCCCGACTGCCGCAATTGTTCGAGGCTGCGGGCCTGCGTCGTCACACCGAGGTAGCCGTCGAGGATGAGGGCCTGTCCCAGCTGGTAGACCGCCACCCCGAGCCCGCCCAGTCCGAGGACGACGGCGACCGCCGACGGTCTCCGGTGCGGGCGGACGATCGCGATCTGCGCGAAGACCAGCAGTGCGGCCAGCAGCAGCAGCCCGAAGGCCGAGCGTGAGTCGTTCAGTGCTGCGACCACGATGAGCACCGTGAGGGCGCCGAGTTCCCATCGGCGGCCGAACCGGGCGGCGAGGGCGAGCAGGATCACGGTCACGGGCAGCGCGAAGCCGAACTTCCAGGGGTTCGTGGCGAACAGTGTGGTGTCGGGGGTGAATCCGAGCGCCAGCCCGATGCCGAACCAGAGGGCGGCGCGAGGAGACGTGAGGACGTCGCGACCCCAGACGAACAGGCCGACGCTGAAGACGGTGCCCACGAGGAACACCGTCCCGGGGATGACCGCGGTCGGGTCGGTCTCGTGGTCGGCGGCGTTGGCGACGCCCAGCCACAGTCCGGCGGCCGTGGCCAGCAGGCCCAGCCCGACGAAGAGCGTTCCCCCGTGCTGACGACGCAGGTGGGCCCACCAGACCGGCAACATGACGAGCGCGACCACGAAGCCGACCTGGAGGCTCTGCGGCAGGGTGAAGCGCATGCCCAGCAGCACGAGGCAGGCGGCCGCGAGTCCGCGTACCCACGCCCGCGCCTCGAGCGGGGCGTCCCGTCCGCTCGGAGCGCCGAGGGTCGGCGGGCGCCACGAGGAGGCGCGCGCGACCCCTCGACGCAGGGTCGCCGAGGCCCTCGGGCCGGCTTCGAGGGGCGTCATGCGTGAACTCTAGGCGACGGCGGTGGGTGGCCGGACACCCCTGACGGGTGGCACCCGGAGGGATGCCACCCGCACGGAGGGCACCCCCAAGGGGGCTGACGGGCCCTTGCCAACCGCGCATAGATGTATGAGGATTCGTTCTTGTCTTCGCCGAGGTCCCGACTCGACTCGCCGTAGCCCCGATCGCGCAAGCCCCCGTCCTGGGGGCATGTGCTGAATCCATCAGGACTCCACCCCGACGAAAGGAGCGCCGATGCTCGACGCCTCCGCGCCTCAGCTCGACTCACCGAACCGCACCCGGACGGTCCTCGGCGCCATGACCATGGCGGTGGCCTGCGTCGCCGCCGTCCTCGTTCCCGCGACCAGCGCCTCCGCGGCTGCCACGACCGTCGCGTCCGACGCCTCGGGTCGCACGACGGCGGGCGGCTGGGGTGCCGCCGACAAGGGAGGCACCTGGACGACCTGGTCGGGGCCCACCAAGGCCACCTTCGCCGTGGGTGGCGGGGTCTCGTCCATCACCGGGCTTGTGCCGGGAGGGTCGGCGACCGCCGCGCTCGCAGGGGTCTCGGTGCAGGACGTCGAGGTGCGCGAGACCATTCGCCTGCCGCAGACCACCGGGGGTTTCTACCAGGGGTGGGAGCTGCGCCGTCAGAGCGACGGTTCGGCCTACCGTGGGCGTCTCGAGCAGGGCTCTTCGGGGACGGTCGCCCTCGCCATCACGAAGGTCGGCAAGTCCGGCGAGAAGGATCTCGGCCGGGTCGCCCTCCCGTCGGGCGTGACGAAGGGCTCGGCCGTCTCGGTCGCCTTCCGCGCCGTCGGCACGGGGTCGGTGAGCCTGCAGGGCAAGGGCTGGGCCGCCGGCACGACCGAGCCCGGCTGGCAGCTGTCGTCGTCGGACACCGCCGCCGATCGCATCGCCAAGCCCGGCGCCGTCGGGCTCTGGCAGTACTCGAGCTCGTCGAACAAGACGGTGACCACCACGACCTTCGACGACCTCTCTGTCGTCCAGTCGCCCCAGGACGCCGTGCCGGTCCCGGTGCCCGTCCCCACACCGACCCCGACGCCGGCCCCCGCACCGACGCCGGCCCCCGCGCCGGCACCCACCCCCACCCCCGACCCGACCCCGACGCGCGGTTCGGTGCCCGTCGGTTCGGCGTCGTACGCCGTTCCCTCCGGCGCCCTCTTCGTGGCGCCGGGCGGCAACGACTCGGCGGCCGGCAGCCAGGCCGCCCCGTTCCGCACCCTCGGTGCCGCCGTCGCGAAGGCCAAGGCCGGCGGGACCGTCGTCCTGCGGGCCGGCAGCTACAACGAGAGCGTCGTCGTGCCGTTCAACAAGCCGCTGACGATCCAGGCCTACCCGAAGGAGGCCGTCTGGCTCGACGGGTCCGTGCCCGTCTCGTCCTGGCAGCGCTCGGGTTCGGGGTGGAGCACCCCGTGGACGTCGTTCCCGTCGTCCGCACTGCTCGGCATCGCCGACAACCCGCGCTTCCTGTCGCCGTCGTTCCCCCTCGCCGGGCGTCCCGACCAGGTCTTCCTCGACGGCGTGCAGCTGACGCAGGTCACGCCCGACAAGCTGGCCCCCGGCACCTTCGCTCCGGACCCCGCCGGTGGACGGGTGCTGATCGGCAGCGACCCCTCGGGGCACGAGCTGCGCATCAGCAACAAGCAGCAGGCCATCTGGGTGCAGGCGCCGGACACGACGCTGCAGGGCTTCGGCGTGCGCCGCTACGCGACCCTCGACTCCGACCGGGGCACGATCCGCCTCGGCAACACCGGCGCCACCGCGCAGGACCTCGTCGTCGTCGAGAACGCCATGATCGGCGTGAACCTCGAGAACAACGGCGGCACCCTGCGCCGGCTGACGGTCGAGCACAACGGCATGCTGGGCATCGGCGCCAACGCGTCCTACGACATGTCGCTGTCCGATTCGGTGGTCCGCGAGAACAACTGGCAGCGATTCAAGGAGACCCCCGTCTCGGGCGGAGTGAAGATCACGCGGTCGCGCGGCGTGACCGTCTCCAACAACGACGTCAGCCGCAACTACAGCTCGGGCCTGTGGCTCGACGAGTCCGTGTACGACTCGAAGGTCGTGGGCAACACGGTCGTCGACAACGAGTGGACGGGCATCCAGCTCGAGCTCTCGAGCAAGGCCGTCGTCGCGGGCAACACCGTCACCGGCGGCAAGACGGGCATCCAGATCATCGGCACCGACGACGTGCGGGTCTACAACAACTCCGTCGGCGGCTTCAGCCAGTTCGGCGTCAAGGTGCTGCAGGACGAGCGTCGTCAGGCCACGGCGGCCACCGGTCAGGACCGTCGTCGGCCCATCCCGGACCCGACCATGAGCTGGGTCACGGGCAAGATCACCATCGCGAACAACGCCTTCGGCAGCGGCGGGTACTACCAGGTCTACGTCCTCGACTCGAAGACCAACCGCTCGGCCGACTCGATGGGCGTCACGGTGACCGGCAACGCGTTCAACCAGCGCCGCACGACGTCCCAGGCCACCCTGGTCGGCTGGGGGGCCGGTGACAACAAGACGGTGACCCGGTTCGACACCGTGTCGGCGCTCTCGGTCAAGAACTCGTCGTGGCGCAACGTCGAGACGTCGTCCGTGCTCGACCTCGGCGGCATGACGAGCCTGCTGACCTCGTCGCTCGGCATCGTGTCGGCCCTGCCGTCCGACATCGCCGCGCTCCTCGGCCAGCCCGGGACGGCGCGTCGCATCGGCGCCTTCTGACCGACCCGACGGAGCCCGGCCCCGGCCGGGCTCCGTCACCCGTCAGGAGGCGCGGGTCGGCTTCCCGACACCGCCTACGATTGACCCCGTGATCCTGGCCATCGACACCTCAGCCGGCTCGTCCGTCGCCGTCGTCGACCGTGACGGCGGCGTGCTCGCCGAGCACGCGGTCGCCGACACCCGGCGTCACGCCGAGGTGATCGGCCGCCTGATCGACGACGCCCTGCGCGAGGCCGGCGTGACCCCGTCCGAGCTCTCCGCCGTGGTCGCCGGTCGCGGCCCCGGCCCCTTCACGGGCCTGCGGGTCGGCATCGCCGCCGCCCGCGCCTTCGCCTTCGGCGCCGGCGTCCCGTGCCTGTCGGTCGGCAGCCACGACGCCGTCGCGTTCGAGCGGCTCTCGGCGGCGGCCGGCCGCTCAGTCGGCGCCGCCGGCGGGCCCGTCGACTCGCCGCTCGTCGTCGTCACCGACGCCCGCCGTCGCGAGGTGGCGTACAGCGCGTGGTCGGGGCTCGACGACGACGGCCTGCCCGTGATCGTGGCCGGCCCCGCCCTCGTGAGGCCGGCCGACCTCGACGAGGCGACCGGCGCCTCCTCGTCCTGGCCGCGCACCGACCCCGACGCGACGACGGTCTCGGCGGCCGCCCTGGGCATGCTGGCCGAGCGTCTCTTCGAGCACGGTCGCGCGTTCGCCGACGCCGAGCCGTTGTACCTGCGCGAGCCCGACGTCACCCCGTCGGCCGGTCCCAAGCCGGTCACGCGATGAGCGTCCTGTTGCGCACGGCCACCCTCGACGACCTCGACGGCATCATGGCCATCGAGACGTCGACCTTCGTCAACGACGCCTGGTCGCGGGCGAGCATGACGCACGAGCTCACCGCCCCCGGTGGTCGGTACCTCGTCGCGACGGCCGAGGGGGACGACACCACCGTCATCGGTTACGCGGGCATGCTGGCGCCGAGAGGGGCTCCCGAGGCCGACGTCCAGACCATCGCCGTGCTCGCGGAGCACCAGGGGCAGGGGCTCGGTCGGGCGATGCTGACCCAGCTGCTCACCGAGGCCCGTCAGGGCGGCGTGCGCGAGGTGTTCCTCGAGGTGCGGGCCGACAACCCCGGGGCACAGCACCTCTACGAGACGCTCGGCTTCGAGCGGATCGCCGTCCGCCCGCGGTACTACATGCCCGACGGGGTCGACGCGGTCGTGATGCGACTGCGCGTCCCGCCGGCCACCACCGAGACCACCCCGGGCCCCGTCGAGCCGTTCGGCGACGCGCCCCTCGACGAACAGGACGTCCGCCCGTGACCGTCACCCGCGCCTCCTCGTCCGCCGCTGCCGAGCCCGCCGCCGCCGAGCCGGCCGCCGCCGGGCCGGC
>NZ_JXQZ01000089.1 GCF_000878135.1 Frigoribacterium sp. MEB024 | reverse complement strand
GGCAGGCGGCAGGCAGGGCGGCGCGGGGCAGGCGGGGCGGCGCGGGCGGGACGCCTCGGCGGGGTACGGCGCTCAGCTTGGCCGCCGACGGCGCTCCTCCTGTACTGCTGGGAGCATGACCGACTCCCGCTCCTTGCCCTACCCCCTCGGCGTGACGCCCCTGCCCGACGGCGGCGCCCACGTCGCGGTGTACTCCGAGACCGCCGATCACGTCTGGTTCTGCTTGTTCGACGACGAGGCCGACGGCGGCACCGAGCGTCGCTTCGAACTGACGAACCGCACCGGCCACGTCTTCCACGCCGTGGTCGAGGAGGCGCGGGTCGGCTCCCGCTACGGCCTCCGTGTCGCAGGCCCCTGGAACCCGGCCGCCGGCCTCCGCCACAACGAGCACAAGCTGCTGCTCGACCCCTACGCCACCGCGCTCGACGGCACCTTCGACTGGGGCCAGGCCGTCTTCGGGCACGACATGGACGAGCCCGAGACGATGGACGAGTCCGACTCCGCCGCGGCCATGCCCCGCAACGTCATCGCCGACCGCGACTTCGACTGGGGCGACGACCAGCGCCCGCTCACGCCGATGGAGGACACGGTCGTCTACGAGGTGCACGTCAAGGGCTTCACGCAGACCCACCCCGACGTCCCCGAGGACATCCGCGGCACCTACGCCGGCATGGGTCACCCCGCCGCGATCAAGCACTTCACCGACCTGGGCGTCACCGCCGTCGAGCTGCTGCCGACGCACCAGTTCGTGCAGGACAGCCACCTCGAGGAGAAGGGCCTCCGCAACTACTGGGGCTACAACTCGATCGGCTTCTTCGCCCCGCACGACGAGTACGCCTCGAAGGCCGCGGGCACGGCCGGCGGCCAGGTCGCCGAGTTCAAGCAGATGGTCAAGGACCTCCACGCCGCCGGCCTCGAGGTGTGGATGGACGTCGTCTACAACCACACGGCCGAGGGCAACCACATGGGCCCGACGATCTCGTTCAAGGGCATCGACAACGCCGCCTACTACCGCTTGGTCGAGGGTGACGAGGCCAACTACTTCGACACCACCGGCACGGGCAACAGCCTTAACGTCAGCCACCCGGCGGCCCTCGGCCTGATCATGGACAGCCTGCGCTACTGGGTCACCGAGATGCACGTCGACGGCTTCCGCTTCGACCTCGCCACGACCCTCACCCGTCAGGGTGGCGAGGCCAGCGAGCACAGCGCGTTCCTCACGCTGATCCACCAGGACCCGGTGCTGCAGAGCGTCAAGATGATCGCCGAGCCCTGGGACACCGCCGGCTACCAGGTCGGTGGCTTCCCGGCCGACTGGTCGGAGTGGAACGGCAAGTTCCGCGACGACGTGCGCGAGTTCTGGAACGGCGAGCCCGGCGTCCTGTCGACGTTCTCGGACCGCGTGCTCGGCAGCCCCGACGTCTACGAGGCCGACCGTCGCTCGCCGCTGTCGAGCGTCAACTTCGTGACCGCGCACGACGGCTTCACGCTCGCGGACCTGACGAGCTACGCCGAGAAGCACAACGAGGAGAACGGCGAGGACAGCCAGGACGGCGAGAGCGACAACAAGTCGTTCAACGGCGGTGCCGAGGGCCCGACCGACGACCCCGCGGTCAACGAGTACCGCGATCGCCAGCGCCGGAACTTCCTCGGCACGCTGCTGCTCAGCGCCGGCGTGCCGATGATCCTGGGCGGCGACGAGATCGCCCGCAGCCAGGGTGGCAACAACAACGCCTACTGCCAGGACAGCGAGATCTCGTGGTTCGACTGGGAGCGCGCCGACCGCGACCTGCTCGCCTTCACGACCGAGCTGATCACGTTGCGTCGCGAGAACCCGGCCCTGCGTCCCGACTGGTTCCGTTACGCCCCCGAGGTCGAGAGCGACGACCACGTGCAGGTGCGTCGTGCCGACGACCACTCGTTCTCGAGCGGCGACTGGCAGCAGGGCGAGAACAAGGCGATCACCTTCGTGCTCACCCACAAGGACGCCGACGCGTTCGCCTACCTCGTCAACGGTTCGACGGCGGTCGTCGAGTTCAACGTGCCCGACGCGCCCCACGGCGAGTGGGAGCTCGCCGCGTCGAGCGACCCCGGCCAGCAGGTCGAGGGCGCCGTCACGACGCTGCTCGTGCGGGACGCGAGCTTCACGCTGCTGCGGAGCCGCGCCTCCTAGGCCTGACGACGCGAGCGCAGGAGGCGCGGTGCGGGTCCTCGGGACCGGCACCGCGCCTCCTGCGTCCGCCGGACACACCAAAGACCGCCGCCCCGAGGGGACGGCGGTCTCAGAACGTGCCGGCCGAGGCCGAGCAGGGATCAGGCGCTGGCGAGCTGCTGCGCCGCGGGGGCGAAGAAGTCCGCGTAGCTCGGGCCCGGCGTGATGTCGACGACGGTGCCGCAGACGACCGGTCCGAGGTCGGCCTGCGACCGGTGGGCCCGGACGGCGGGTCGACGCTTGGGGTAGACCTCGATGCGGGCGGCGGGCACCCGGCGGTCGGCCACGTAGTGACCGGTCACGTCGACGGAGCGACGGACGTGTGCCACGAGCTGGTCGTGGCTGAGACGGGAGAGGTCGGCGGCGCTCATGCCGTGGCCTCGGCCAGGAGGAGTGCGCTGATGTCGATCGGCTCGGTGGGAGCCAGGTCGTGCGCGAAGGGTTGGTGCCCGGAGGCGTGGACGATGTTCATTGTTCTGCTCATCTCTGCGGCCCTGCGACCGCGTGCGGAACGGGGTGGTGCGGGTCGCGTCGCCGTGAATCGACGCGTTCCCGACTCTCGCAGGTCGCCGATCGATCGCCACCATCGGCCGACGCATCGTTCGCAAGGTGGACATTCGTTCGAACGACGGTCGTCGCCGTGAGGTGCGTCCCGCCCCGAGCAGTGAGCCGTGCTCAGTCGCGACGGGCCCAGAGCGCCTCGACGAGCGTCGTCGTCAGCTCGTGGTCGATCGCGAAGGGATGCCCGTCGAGGTCCGACACCGGGGCGATCTGACGCCCGCTCGAGAGCAGCCACAGGGCGTCGGCCTCGTGCACGCGGGCGAGGGGCAGCAGCTCGTACGCGGTCTCGTGGCCGAGGTCGGCCAGCGCGTCGAACACGGCGGCCTGCGTCGTGCCCTCGAGGATGCCCTGGTCGGTGCGCGGGGTGACGAAGCGGTGGCCGAAGCGGGCGACGAGCGAGGCCGACGGCCCCTCGAGCGCGTACCCGTCGCTGCTGACGAAGAGGACGTCGTCCGCACCGCGGCGGGCGGCCTCGCGCAGCACGCTCTTGTTCACGGCGTACGAGAGGGTCTTCGCGCCCTGCAACAGCCACGGCGAGGTCTGCACGACATCGTGCCGGTAGCCGCGGTCGAGCGACACGACCCGGATGCCGTCGCGGCGTTCGGCGGCGTGGTCCTCGTACACCTCGGTGCGGGCCCATGCGGTCGGCTCGCTGTCGGGCACGCCCTCGAGTCCGCGTGTCACGATCAACTTGGTCAACGCGAAGGGCACGGGTGCGTGGGCGGCCGCGGAGGCGAGCACCGCCTCGCGGATCAGGTCGAGGTCGAGTTCGGGCAGGTCGAGCAGCGCCGCCGAACGGGCCAGGCGGCGCAGGTGCGCCTCGAGCGCCTGCACGGCTCCGTCGACGACCCCGAACGCCTCGAAGATGCCGTCGCCGCGCGTCACGCCCAGGTCGACGACGTTCACGGTCGGCTCGGTCGCGTCGGCGACGTGCCAGCCGGGCCCGTCGCCTCGGGCGCCGGCCCGGGCCCGGTCGATCACCACGAGCACGGGGGCAGGAGGTGCGGTGTCGGTCACGGGGGAGGCATCGGCGGCGAGGTCGGTCACGCTCTCGACCGTACCTCGGTCCCGGGTTTTCGCTTTGTGGACAGGCTGTGGAGAATTGCTCGTCGTCGAGAGGCTAGACGGCCTCGCGACGCGCATCCGCCGTGAGGCCTCTCGCCGGGGGGCGTCGCGCGCCGAAGCTGCCACGTCGCTAGCGCGTCTAGCAAGATCATGGGCTTCACCAGGGGTTTTCTGACTGCTTCATCCCTTGCGCGTCCAGTCTGCGGAGGTACCGTGAACGAGCCCGCCCTCGGTGGGCGCGTGGTGCCCGGCGGGCCGGGAGCTTCTTCACGGGGCGGCCCGCCCGGCACCACACCACTCACGCCGAAGGGCCGCACCGTCGAGACGGTGCGGCCCTTCGTGGTCGGTCCTGGACGCGTCAGTCCCGGGGTCGGGGCGGGCCGGGCTTCGGGTGTGACGGGGCCGCGCCGCCTCCCGTGGGGGCGTCGGCGGGGTCGGGCTCGCCCGGCTTGGGGTGTCCGGGGATCGAGTCGCCCGAGAGGTTGAGGTCGTCGGGGTCGACCTCGATGTCGCCGCCGTCGTCCGGCCCGCCCTCACCGGGCAGGGCCTGGACGGCGTCCAGGTCGGTGTCGGAGTCCACGGCGGGGGAGTCCTCGGTGGCCGACCGCTGCATCTCGGCGGTGGTCGCCTCGCTCCGCGGGAAGTCCGCGGTCGGATCGTCGGCGTCGCGACGGTCCGGTGCGGTCTCGGCGGTGCCTGCGTAGCCGACGCCGTCCGTGGCCGTCGTGGCGTCGCCCGTGGTGGTGCCGGTCTTCGTGTCCTGCTCGTCTTCGTGCATGCGGGCACGGTACGCCGTGGGGGTGCGTGCCGCATGTGCGCCGGGGCAGACTGGCGACATGACGACCCTCACCTGCCGCGCGATCGTGTTCGACATGGACGGCACGCTCGTCGACTCGACGGCCGTCGTCGAACGCATCTGGGGCGACTTCGCGGCCGAGCACGAGCTCGACGTCGTCGAGCTGTTGGAGTTCGCCCACGGACGGCAGACCCATGACACCGTCACGCGGTTCCTGCCCGGGTTGCCCGAGGTCGAGGCACGCACGCTGACCGACGGGCTGCAGGCCGTCGAGGCCGGAACGCGGGACGGGACCGTCGAGATCCCGGGCGCGGCCGACTTCCTGGGGAGCCTGCCGGGCGACCGCGTGGCCCTGGTGACGAGCGCGAACCACGAGTTGGCGCGCTCACGGATGGCCGAGGCGGGGGTTCCCTGGCCGGCTGTCGTCCTGGCGTCCGAGCAGGTCGCCGTGGGCAAGCCCGCGCCGGACGGCTATCTGCTGGCCGCCGCGATGCTCGGCGTCGACCCGGGCGAGGTCGTCGTCTTCGAGGACGCCGCGGCGGGACTCGACGCCGCCCGCGCCTCCGGAGCCTCGGTCGTCGTCGTCGGGGACCACGACGGGCCGGCTGCCGACGGGTTGCCCCGTATCTCCGGGTACGAGGGCGTCTCGGTGATCGTCCGGGACGACGGACTGCTCGAGCTGACGCTGCCGTAGGGCCGGACGGGCCGGGCGGGCCGGACGGGTGGGCCGCAGGCGGTCAGCCGTTCAGCGGGTGCGACCCCTCGTGGTTCGTGCGGTGGGCGAGGGCGTGGGCGAACTCGCGCAGGGTCTCGTCCGACGTGTGACGGGGTGCCCAGCCGAGCACGGTGCGGGCCTTCTCGGTCGACATGACCGGGATCTTGGCCGCGATGTCGAGCCAGCCGGGTTCGGTCGGCTGCAGGCGCGCCAGCCAGGTGAGCTGCACGATTGCGCGCAGCAGGCGGTAGGGCACGGGCAGCAGGCGGGAGCCGAATGCCCGGGCGATGCGGTCGGGGTCGACCACGGGTTCGGCGGCGAGGTTGAACGCCCCACCGGCACGGCGGTCGATCGCCCGCCAGAACGCGTCGGCGACGTCGCTCGCGTGCACGACCTGCGACACGAAGCGCGGGGCGAGCGGGATGAACGGGGGGCGCACGCGCTGCATCCAGCGGGTGGGCACCCAGCGGCCGGCGAAGAGGCCGACGATCTCGCTGGCAGCGGCGGCCTGGAACACGAGGCCCGGGCGCATGCGGGTCAGAGTGACCTCGGGGTGCTGTTCGGCGAAGGCGTCCATGACGCGCTCGTTGATCGACTTGTGCTTCGAGTAGCTCGAGCGGCGCACGCCCTTGGTCTTGTAGGTCTCGTCGACCCGACGGCCCTTGGGGCCCCGCGAGTAGGCGCCGACCGAGGACGCGACGAGCACGTGCGGCACCCCGGCCCGGGCGGCGGCGTCGAGGACGTGCGAGGTGCCGAGCACGTTCGTCCGGTACATGACGGCCTTGCGGTGGCTCGGCTGCAGGGCCCAGCCGAGGTGGACGACGGCGTCGGCCCCGGCGAACGCGTGCTCGAGGGCCACGGGTGAGTCGTCGGCCCCGACGTCGATCGAGAACCAGGTCACCTCGCCGTACGGCGGCGTCGCCATGCGCGGACCACGTCGGGCGACGCCGACGAGCGACGTCACTTCGGGCTCGGCCTGCAGACGGGTGAGCAGGGCGGTGCCCAGGTTGCCCGTGGCTCCGACGACGACCACGCGCATGGGGGTCTCACTTTCACGACTCGACGATCGGCCTCTCGCCGGCCCCGGGTGGGCGGCAGGCCGATTCCGAGCCTACGCGCGGTCACTGGGCGCGGGTCCGGTCCCGGTCAGGCCGCGTGGCTGTGGGTGCGGGTCCGGGTCAGGCGGCGGAGGGAGGCCCGGCCTCGGCGGCGATGCGGGCGACGGCGGCCTCGTCCAGTGCGAACACCTCGTCGCCGTCGCGGGAGTCGCGCACGGACACCGGGGTCGAGCGCACCGACCCGTCGGCCGCCACCTCGACCACGACGAAGCCCGAGCCGCGCACGGCCCGTTCGGTGCCGACGGCCGCCAGCACGTCCGTGTCGTTCGCCACCCCGGGCGCGACCACCACGGGCACGCCCGCGAGGTGGCCCACGATGTGGTGGTGGTAGTGCCCGGCGAGGACGACGCGGACGTCCGATCCCTCGAGGACCGCCGCCAGCGCCTCCGGGTCCTGCAGGGCGAGAGACTCGTGCAGGGTGGTCGGCGCCGCGATCGGCGGGTGGTGCAGCACGAGCACGGTGCCCCGCTCGGCGGGCGTCGCGAGCTCGTCGCGCAACCAGGCGAGCTGCTCGGGTCGCAGCAGTCCGTAGCCGGCCCCGGGCACGGAGGTGTCGAGCCCGATCACCCGCCACCCGTCGACGTCGCGGACGAGGTCGAGCGGTCTCGCCGGGTCGCCGCCGAGCACCTCGGCGAAGCCCTCGCGCACGTCGTGGTTGCCCGGCACGAGCAGCACCTCGGCGCCCGCCACTCGCGCCCAGGCGCCGGTGCGCTCGCGCAGGTGCCGGTAGGAGGCGCGGGTCCCGTCGTCCGACAGGTCACCCGACCCCACCAGCAGTCGCACCCCCTCGACCCGCGCGGCCTCCGCCAGCACGCGGTCGAGGGCCTCGGTCGTGTCGACGACGCCCTGGTGCAGGGCTCCGTCGGCGAGGAGGTGGGCGTCGCTGAGGTGGACGATGCGGAGGGCTCCGGGCGGCAGGGCGTGCATGCCGCGACGTTACCGGGTGCGGGGTGGCAGCGGCACGGTGCCTGGGGCGGCTCGGTCCGTTCGGGCGGTCGAGTCGAACCACGGATGTGGCATCGAACCACGCAAATGGGTGGCTCGACACCACATCGATGGTGCGACCCCGGATGTGGCGGGCGTGCTCAGCCGCGGAACTGGTCGGCGGGGGCGAGGCGGCCGTGCACGCGGCGACCGAGCTCGGCGAACATGTCGGTGATCGTCGCCCAGTCCTCGTGGGTCGGCGAGGTCGGTTCGACGAACAGACCGTAGAACCGTCGGCCGCTGTTGAGCGACTCGACCAGGACGGTCTCGGAGCGGTCGAAGAACTGCGTCCCGTCGTGCTTCAGGGCGGAGGCCCGGACGGGTTCGCCGGTCAGGTTGCAGAAACCCGCCGACGCCAGGGCGCGGGCGGTCTTGCGGCGTGACAGCCGGGGCAGCACGGGGCTGGCTTCCGCCGCGCCCAGGACCGCACGCACGTGGGCGAACACGAGCTCCTGCTCGTGGACGGGGTGCGAGGCGGAGGTCGGCGAGATCGTCACCCGCTCACCGTGGCAGGTCGGAGCCCCCGACGCGACGCCCAGTGCGGGGGCGGCCCCTTGGGGTGCGACCCGGACTGGGGAGCCGACTCGGCGCGCCCGGCGCCGGTCGACGGAGTACGTCGGGCCGTCGTGCTCGGCCGGTGTCGGCAACTCCTGCCCGGTGCGGCGCCGGGGTGCCGGGACGGGCGTGGTGCGGGCGGGCGGCGGCAGGAGGCAGGAGTTGCCGACGGGGCCGGGGCCGAGGCCGCCGGGGACGGGGGTGTCAGGGCGCCGGGACGTGCCGGAGAATTGCACGATGCCTCCTGCTGCTCCCCTCGACGGCCGAGACCTCGACGACTCGGCCCGCTGCCCCTGCCTCAGCGGCGAGACCTACGGATCGTGCTGCGGGCCGCTGCACCGGGGCACGACGCCCGCCCCGACGGCGGAACGGTTGATGCGCTCGCGGTACTCGGCGTTCGTGCTCGCCCGCGCCTCCTACCTGCTCGAGACGTGGCACCCGACGACGCGGCCCGCCACGCTCGAGGTCGATCCGGGCACGCGCTGGTTCCGGCTCGACGTCGTGCGGACGCAGGCGGGCGGGCCGTTCGACGACGAGGGGACGGTCGAGTTCGAGGCGCACTTCCGCGACGACGACGGTGTGGGGTCGCAGCACGAGGTCAGCCGGTTCGCCCGGGTCGACCGGCGGTGGCTCTACGTCGACGGGATCTCGGGCTGACCAGGGCGCATGTCACGAGCTCGGGCCCGGGGGTCCGGCAGGGCGGACGCGAGACGTCGGCATCGGGCGTCACGAAGAGGACGGCGGGTCCGTCGGGCCCGGCATCCTCTCCGTGACGCCGCCGGGCCGCAGGGAGAGCTTCACGGGCAGGGACCCACGGTCCGGACGACACCGATGCAGGGCTCACGCCCTCCATCTCGCCGAACGCTAGGCCGCACGAGATGGTGCGGTTCAGACGTGGACGCTCCTCACAGGCAGGGCGTCTGCA
>NZ_JXQZ01000088.1 GCF_000878135.1 Frigoribacterium sp. MEB024 | reverse complement strand
GGGCGGGGCGGGCGGCCTGGTCGGCCGAGCGCGCCGGGCCGGCCGGACGAGCCGTGCGCAGCCCTCGACGACGAAGGAGGCGCGATGCCGTCGCACCGCGCCTCCTCGTCCCCCGGGGTGGTCGCGTCAGTCGGCCGTGGCCACCGCGACCTCGTTCGGCGTGACGTCGAGTCCGCGCGACGACAGCACCTCGCCCGTGGTCAGGTCGACCGCGTGCACGCTGTTCGTCGCCGGCTCGGTGACGTAGCCGACGTCACCCGCGACGACGATCGCGGGGTGGGCGTCCTGCCACTCGGCCGGGCCCTCCCAGGGGGCGACGACGGGCCACGAGTCGGTGAGCTCGCCGGTCGCGGGGTCGAGCACGTGCACCGCGCCGTCGGTGCCGATCAGGTACGCGAGGTCGCCCGGGCCACGGGCCACGCCCCGGAAGGTGTACTCGACGCCCTCGGGCAGGTCGACCACGTCGAGGGTGTCGGCGGCGGTGTCGATCAGGGTGACGGCGTGCAGGAGGTACCCCTCGGCGTCGGGGTCGTCCTTGTGGTCGCCGACGACGATCGGGCTGGTCTCGCTGACCCACGCGTTGCCCATGCGGCCGTAGGGCTGCGAGGGTGAGGCGAGCTTGGCGATCGTGCCGTCGTGGTAGACCAGCGCGCCGTCCTCGCAGCCGAACACGACGGCCTCGTCGGCCGCGGTGCCCTCGCCGTGGACGCCCGGGCACTCGTCGCTCTGCGCGACCACGGCACCGTCGGCGTCGCGCACCTCGATGCCCGTGCGGCCGTCGGAGTCGCCGACCGTCGTCAGGAAGGTGCCGTCCTCGAGCACGACCGAGACGCCGTGGTGCGCCTCGACGCCCTCGACGGTCTCGAGCGCGGGCAGCTCGCCGTCGGTGACGGCGGCGGTGAGGTCGGCGGACTCGAACACGGTGGTGTCGCTCGTGCCGTCGGCGTAGAGGATCGTCTTGCCGCCGTGTCGGACGACGTGGCCCGCGGTGTCGGCGTCGAAGACGAGGTCGGTCAGGGCGGGCTCGGACGAGCTGCCGGCCGCGGTGTCGAGCACCTGGAACCCCTCGCTCGTCGTCACCATGACGTGTCGGCCGTCGCCGGCGGGATTCAGGCGGGTGAACTCCTCGGAGTCGAACTCGCCGACGGTCTCGAGGGTCTCGCCGTCGAGCACGGTGACGCGGCCCTCGGACGAGACGGCGAGGCGCGGGCCGGACGAGGAGGCGCCGGTCGCGTCGCCGCCGTCGGTCGCGGTGCCGGGTCCGCCGGTCGAACAGGCGACGAGGGTCGCGGCGACGCCGAGGGCGAGCAGCGTGCCGCCGGTCCGTCGCAGGTGGGTGGTGCGCATGGGTGTTCCTCTTTCTGGTGGTCGGGCGCTCAGGGGGAGAGCCCGGTGGCGATGCGCTCGGTGTCGACGCGCATCATGGTCAGGTAGTCGGGGGCGTCGCCGTCGGCCGCGGTGAGCGACTCGGTGAACAGCTCGACGACGTCGACGTGGACGTCCGCCTCGCTCGCGAGGGCCTGCACGAGCCGGTCGGGCGACGACGACTCGGCGAACACGGTCGGGACGCCCGTCGTCTCGACGGCGTCGACCAGGTCGGCGAGGTCGGAGGCCGACGGGGCCGCGAGCGTCGTCCCGCCGGGGATCACGGCCCCGACGACGTCGAAGTCGAACCGGTCGGCGAGGTAGCCGAAGACGTGGTGGTTCGTCACGAGTGCGCGACGTTCGGCGGGGATCGCGGCGAAGGCGTCGACCATGTCGGCGTCGAGCCGCTCGAGCTCGGCCCGGTAGTCGGTGGTGCGCTCGGTGAGCGCCGCGGCGTCGACGCCGTCGACCTCCGCGAGCACCGGCCCGAGGGCGTCGACGACGTCGAGCATGCGTCCGGGGTCGGTCCAGAAGTGCGGGTCGGGGGTGCCTGCGGCGTCGCCCTCGCGGTAGTCGAGCACGTCGATCGCGTCGGCTGCGACGAACGAGGGCACGCCGGAGTCGACCGCCGCGTCGAGGTGCTGCTGCAGCCCCTCCTCGAGGCCGAGGCCGTTCGAGACGACGAGGTCGGCCGCCCGCATCCGTGCCGCCTGCTGTGCCGAGATCTCGAACGAGTGCGGGTCGGCGTCCGGCTTCATCAGGGTGACGACCTCGGCCTGGTCGCCGACGAGTTCGTCGACGACGTCGCCGAGGATGTTCGTCGACACGAAGACGACCGGGCGGTCGTCGCCGGCGGGTGCGCAGCCGGTCAGGGCCACCGCGGCCGCGACGGTCAGGGCGGCGACGCGGGCGGCGGTGCCGCGGGTGGCGCCGACGAGCCCGACACGGGGGCGGGCAGGCGACGGCGCCCTCATCGTCCGGTCTCCGCGACGAAGGACGGCTCGGTGGCCGTCTCGAAGCTGCGGGCGATCCGGGCGCCGTCGGCCGGGTCGATCTCGAACAGCCGCCCTTCGGCGGGGGCCGAGAGGTACGCGCGCTGCTGGTCGGCGATCAGCGTCGGCGTGCGGCCCGCGGCGAGCGAGTCCGCGACGAGCGGCGCCGTCTCGGCGACGACCTGGCCGGTGGTGCCGTCGAGGACGAGCACCCGGCCGTCCTGCGCGAGGGCCAGGAGGCGCTGGTCGGCGTCGTCCACGGCGGTCACCGTGACCAGCGGGGTCGGTGCCGGCAGCAGGGTCCAGGCCCGGGCCCGGGTGTCGAGCAGCCAGACGCCCTCGGAGCCGGCGAGCCCGGCCACGGTGGGTCGCCCCTCCCGGTTGTCGAAGGCGGTGGCCGGGGCCGCCGTGCCTCCCGACGACAGGGCCGTGCCGGCCGGGTAGGGGATGTGCTCGACGACGAGCTCGTCGTCGTCGACGGTCGCGAGCAGGGCCCCGTCCGAGCAGCCGACGACGGCCCCGACGCGCGTGGTGATCGTGCCGGAGGCGTCCGGGCAGGCCTCCCGCAGCCCCGTCTCGTCGCCGTCGGCGGTGTGCCCGACGAGCGTCGTCGTCTCGCCGCGACCCTCGGTCACCAGGGCGTACGAGCCCACGGGGACGACCAGGCCGGCACCGGGCTCGCCGTCGAGGCGGAACCGCTCGCGCAGCTCGCCCCGCGACAGCGCCTCGGTGTCGAGCAGCACGGCGTCGCCCGAGCCGGCGAAGTGCACGCCGGTCGAGCCCGAGGTCGAGAGGTTGGTGGTCGCCACGGTCGCCGCGCCGTCGCCCTCGACGGTGCCGAGGAGGCGCGGATCGGCCCGGTAGTAGTGGAAGTGGTCCCCGTGGTCCCACGTCCAGACCCCGCTGTCGACGACGTCGAGGCCGCGAGGTGTCTCGGCGAACAGGTACCGCCCGTCGGTCTCCACGGCGGTCGGGGCGTCGACCGAGCCGAGCTCGACGACGCTCTCGTCGAGCAGGTCGAGGTGCGCGACCGTGCCCGACGGGTCGATCGTGGTGAGGCCGAGTCGGGGTTCGGCGAGTTCCTCGGCACCGGCGACGGCGCCGTGGCCCTCGCCGGTGGTGTCGCTCGAGTCGGTCGACGACTCCCCGCCGGCGCCGCCACCGCCCGGGGCGGTGCCGGTCGAACAGGCGGTCAGCCCGAGGGCGAGCGTGCCGAGCAGGCAGGTCGAGAGGAGGGGGGATCGCATGCGGTCCTTCCGGGTGGGTGGGGGCGTGGGCGTGGGCGTGGCTGGCGGGGTGCGGGTGCGGGTGGGGGAGTGCGGCGGATCAGGAGGCGCGGGTCGCGACGGGTGCCCTGCTCGCGGGCGCCGGGACGGCGCCGTCGCCCCGGCGCTCCCGACGTCGGCCCACGACGGCGTGGCCGACGCCCGACA
>NZ_JXQZ01000087.1 GCF_000878135.1 Frigoribacterium sp. MEB024 | reverse complement strand
GTCGTCGCCGCGGGCCAGGCTCGCGTCGGCGACGAAGGCGAGGTCGGCGGCCACGGAGTCGCGGGTCGCGGCGTCGAGTTGCGCGAGGTCGGCGGGGTGCAGACGGACGGTCACGACGTCGCCGGGGTCGGTCACGGCCAGGGCACGGGCGACGGCCGCACGGGCCGTGCGACCGATGCGCGGGTCGGCGTCGGATGGGACGGTGGCCTCGGCCGGGGCGGTGGCGTCGGGCGTGGCGGTGGCATCGGCCCCGTGCGAGCCGTCGTCGACGGACTCGGAGGCGCGCAGTTCGTAGCCGAGGACCGCCTCGGCGAGCTCGAAGGCGGTCGCGACCAGCGCCTCCTCGGCGTCGTCCAGGACGGGCGCGACGCGGGCGTCGAGCGCGCGGGCCGACGCGGCGAGGGCCTCGACGGCCGAGACGGTCGCAGCCTGGAGGCGGTGCAGCAGGTCGGAGTGCTCGGCCTCGAGCACGGCCCGGCGGGCGGCGAGTTCGAGCTCGGCCGCGCGGAGGCCGGCGGCGTACCCGGCGGCGTGACCGCGGGCCTCGGCCCGGGCGTCGTGCGACCGTCGGGTGGCGGCGGCGTCGGACCCGGGCAGCGTGACGGACGGGTAGCTGACGCGCGCGAAGGCCGGGGCGGCGCCCTCGGGGGTCATCACGGAATCGAGCATCACGAGCCGTTCGGCGTTGGGGGTGACGGCCGATCCGTGGCCTGGGGTGGGTGAGCGATCCGTGCTCACCGGCGACTCTCGGCCTCGGCCGGGACGGCGTTAGCCCTTGCCCCGAAGGGGGGCCGGGCTACTCGACGAGGGCGTCGTCGTCGGAGCGGTGCATGGTGATCGCGCCCATCGCCTCGAGTTCGCGGATGGCGCGCACGACCGACGCCCGCGCCTCCTCGATCTGCGACTTGCGGACCGGCCCCATCGACTGCAGCTCGTCGTCCAGCAGCTCGCGGTTGCGCTCGGAGACGTTGCCGCGGATGACCTCGGTCACCGCGGTCGGTGCGCCCTTCATCGCCGTGGCGAGGATCGCCGCGTCGATGCCCCGCAGCACCTGCTGGATGTCGCGCGACTCGAGCTTGACGATGTCCTCGAAGGTGAGCATGCGCGAGCGGACCTCTTCGGCCAGCTCGGGGTCGCGTTCGTCGAGGCCCTCGAGCAGCGCCTTCTCGGTGGCCACGTCGCTGCGGTTGAGGATCTCGATCAGCGGCTGGATGCCCCCGACGACCTCGACCTGCTCGCGCGGGGCGACGACCGCACCGGCCCGCACCTTGAGGGTGGCGGCGACGATGCCCACGGACTCGGGGGTGGCCGTGCCCATCGTCGCGATGGCCTGGGCGACGTCGGCGCGCAACTCGACGTCGAGACCCGACATCACGGCGGAGGCCTGCTGCGGTCGCAGGTGGGCGAGCACCAGGGCGATGGTCTGCGGCAGTTCGCCGTCGAGCAGCGTCACCACCTGACCGGCCTCGGCCTCGTCGAGGAACTCGAACGACTTGCCGGCCATGTTCGACGCCATGCGCTCCATGACGCCGGCGGCACGTTCCGAGCCGAACGACGCCTCGAGCAGACCGACCGCGACGTCGTGCCCGCCACGGCGCTGGTAGCGGCCGCTGACGCTGAGGTCGTGGAACTCGGCCACGGTGGCCTCGGCGAGGGACGGGTCGACGCGACGCAGGCGCACGATCTCGGCCGCGATCTCCTCGGCCTCGACCTCGCTGAACTCCTTCATGACCGCGGCCGCACGGGCCTGGTCCATCTGCATCAGGATGACCGCGACCTTCTGGGGTCCGGTCAACGGCTTGCCGACGCCGGGGGCCGCCGGGGCACCGAAGGCGGTGGGGACGAGGCTCATGCGGGCTGCCGGTCGTCCATCAGGCCGCGCAGCAGCTCGGCGGTCTTGCCCGGGTCGCGCTCGGCCATCGCGTCGATCTCGGCCCGGCGGCGCTCGGCCGAGACGAACTCGGGCGACGGCGTCGGGGCGTCGACCTCGAGCAGCTCGGTCTTCGCCTCGCCCATGCCGGGCAGCGTCAGCCGCGAGGTGGCGACGGCGTCGTCGAGCGACAACGGCATCGTGGCGTCCCAGGTCTGGGCACCGTTCTGCGGGGCGAGCTCACCGAGGTCGACGTCCTCGCGGTCCTGGCGGCGGCTGCGACGGGCGAAGACGATCAGCCCCACGATGGCGGCGATCGCGACGGCCGCGACGATGCCGACCGTGCGGATGGTGCCCCACATGGCCTCGCTCGCACTCGCCGCGTCGGCGGCCTTGAGCGCCTCGGCGGCGGCGTCCGCGGCCGAGGTGTCGAAGTCGACCTGCGCGACCTGGACGGTGTCGCCACGGGCGGCGTCGATGCCGGCGGCGGCGCCGACGAGGTCCCGCACGCTCTGCATGTTGACCCCGTTGGCCGCGGCCGAGTTCAGCGCGACCGAGACGGTCTGGCGGCTGACCTCGCCGGCCGGCACGTTGAGGCTCTCGGTGACCTTGTCGACGGCGTTGTTCTTCGTGGTCGACTCGTTGGTGTAGCCGCCGTCGGCTCCGGTGCCCGCGGTGGTGGTCCCGTCGGCGGCGGTGCCGTTCGGCACGGCGATGTTGTCGGGGCCGAGCACGCCGGTCGCGCCGGTGCCGTTCGCACCGTCCGCCCCCGAGCCGTACTGCTCGGTGGTGCCCGACTCGTTGAGGGCGATCGGCCCCGACGTCGGCTGCGAGAACGACTCGGTCACCTTGGTGCCCGAGCTCTGGTCGAGGTCGGCGGCCACCACGACGGACGAGTTGCCGGGGCCGACCATCTTGTCGAGCATGGCCTGCACCGAGGCCTGGACCTTGGACTCGTAGTCGCTCGCGTCGCCGCCCGCGCCTCCGACCGCTCCGCTGCCGACGGCCGACAGCACCGTGCCCGAGGCGTCGGTGACGGCGACGTCGGTCGCCTTCATGCCGTCGACGGAGGCGCTGGTGAGGTTGACGATGGCCTGCACCTGCTTCGAGTCCAGCGTCGCGCCGGCCTGGGTCTCGACGAACACCGAGGCGGTCGGGTCGCGCTGCTCGGCGACGAACACCGACTCCTCGGGGATCGCGAGCTGGACGCTGGCGTTCTTGACGCCGTCCATCGCCTTGATCGTGTTGGCGAGCTCGCCCTCGATGGCGCGCTTGTAGGTGACGTTCTGCTGGAACTCGGACGAGGTGACGCCCATGGTGTCGAGCAGCGAGTAGCCGCCGCCCGAGCTCGCGGCGGGCAGGCCCGCGGCGGCGGCCTTGAGGCGCTCGTCGTAGACGACGTTCTCGGGCACGAGGATCGTGCCGCCGCCCGCGGTCAGCTCGTACGGCACGCCGTCGGTCTGCAGCAGTTCGACGATGGCACTCGCGTCGGTCGGGTCGATGCCGCTGAACAGCGGCGTGTAGGTGGGCTTGCCCAGCCAGCTGACGAGCGCGACGACGCCGAGCACGAGAGCGGCGACCAGGATGACGGCGATCGTGCGCTGCGCGACCGTGAAGCTCTGGAGGGCGGCACCGAGCTTGGCGAGCTGGCCCTTGACGGCGTTCGGCATCAGGCCTGCATCCTCATGATCTCGTTGAAGGCGTCGACGCCCTTGTTGCGGACGGCGCTAACCAGCTCGAGCGTGACCTGGGCACGCGTCGCGGCGATGGTCGCGTCGTGGATGTCGGTCAGGTCGCCCGTGACGGCCTTGACCGCGAGGGTCTTCGACTCGGACTGCAGCTGCTGCAGGCCCTCGACGGCACCGGTCATGGTCGCGCCGAAGGTCGCACCCGAGACCGAGGAGGCGCCGGTCGCGCCGGTCGTGCCCGTCACGTCGGACGCGCCGCCGGCCCCCATGAGCGAGCTCACGTCGGCGTAGCCGCTCTGTTGCACGGCCCCGAGGGCCTGGATTCCTGCGATGGGCATCAGCCACGTCCGATCTGGAGTGCGGCCTCGTAGGCCGTCTTGGCACGGTCGACCACGGCGGCGTTGGCCTGGTAGCCACGCTGCGCCATGATCAGGTCGCCCATCTGGGCGCCGAGGTCGATGTCGGGCATGCGCACGTATCCCTCGGCGTCGGCGAGCGGGTGGTCGGGGAGGTAGGTGACGCGGCCGGCTTCGCTGCCGTAGCGGTCGGCCTTGACGAAGACGCCCGAGGTGCCGGCACCCTCCTGCACCTCGACGTAGCGGGCCTGGAAGGCGGTGTCGTCCATCGACTTCACGGTGTTGACGTTGGCGATGTTGTCCGAGACGGCGTCGAGCCACTTGCGGTGCACGGTCAGGCCGGTGCTCGCGATGCCGATCGCGTCGAAGGCGGTCATCAGTTCGTCCGGAACGCGGCGCGCACGGCCGTCAGCTCGGAGTTCATGGCCTGCGTGGCGAACTGGTACCGCAGCACGGTGTCGACGTTCGACAGGGTCTCGGTGTCGAGGTTGACGTTGTTGCCGTCGAGGCGCGTGGGCTCGAGGCTGCGAGACGTGGACGCCTGGACCGCTCCGCTGCCGGACGCGACCGACCGGCCCAGCGCCTCCTCGAACTGCACCCGCTTGGCGGTGTAGTTCGGCGTGTTGACGTTCGCGATGTTCGCGGCGATCGTCTTCTGACGCAGCGAGAGACCGTCGAGGGCGCTCTGCAGCGCCGCTTGCGTCACGGATTCGAGTGGCATGCCTGTCCCGGTGGGGTCGATGGAGCGCAAGGGGCCGATCCGTGGCCGGGTGTGCGAGCGATCCGTGCTCACGGCGCTCTATCGGCGGGCCGCAGGGCGACGTAAGCGGTGCACAGGTGGCTGCCCCGTACTGGGGGCGGGCGCCCCCTGCTGCTAGCGTCGCGCCAAGGACCGGGGACGGAGGCGCGCGCATGGACGAGGACGGCCGACGGCTGTTGGGCCTCGGGGACGAGCACGCTCCCGACCCGGACGAGAAGATCGTCGTGGACGACGACGAGGCGGCCGCGGAGGCCGCCCTGGGCCGCCGGTCGGTCGGTGCCGCGGTCGGACTCGTGTTCCTCGCCCTCGTGGTCGCGGTGATCGCGGTCGGGGTCGTGCTGCCCCTGCTCCTGTGGCCGGTCGGCTTGTGGATCGGCCTCCAGCAGCAGCCCGCCGAGATCGCGTCGCTCTGGTGGTTCGTGGGCTGACGCCCCTCCGCCGGTGTCGTCGGCCGGGGCTCCGTGACAGGATGGACGAGCAGCGCTCGGGGCAGCGGGCGGACAACAGAGCATCCAGGGGGGATGACGATGACGTCGTGGAGCATCCAGATCGACGGGGTACGGGCGGTTCTCGCCTCGGTCGCGACCGACGGGGAAGCCCTGACCGCGGCGGGGGCGGCGTTCGACGCCGCCTCGGCGTCCGCCGTGGCCACCGTGGCCGCACCGACCGTCTCGGCGGCGCTGCGATCCGCCATGGACGAACGCGAGGACGTCGCCGACCGGATGGCCGCGACCGTCCGCCGCGCGGTCGGTGGGGCGAGCGATGCCACGACCGCCTACCTCGACGGTGACGAGGAGATGGCGGCGAACGCGACCGCCCGCGCCTCGGCGGTCGACGCGTGGAACCGGAGCGCGCCTCCTGCGGGCGTCGATCACGGCATCTGGAGGGTCCGATGAGCTACATCACGACGGCCGACGTCGAGCCGATGGCGGACGACCCCGCGGCCGTCGAGTCGGCGGCGACGTCCCTGCGGGCGACCGCCGAGCCGTTGCGGTCGGCGGGTGCCGACGTCGAGGCGCACTGGCAGGGTCTCGGCGGCGTCTACGAGGCACCCGAGCAGGGCGTGCTGTTCGGGGCGGTCGCCCCGGTGCGCGTCGCGGGAGACGACCTGGCGACGTCGATCGAGCAGATCGCCGACGCCCTCTCCGCCTACGCCGAGGCACTCGCACCGCTCAAGGTGCTGCGCGACCGGCTGTACACCGACGTCGGCGAGTTCGGCATCGAGGTCGCGACCTGGCACGGCGAGGACGGCAACGGGTCCGAGTCGTGGACGTCGAACCCCGAGTTCGTGGCCCGCGACCAGTCCCTGCGCCGGGCGGCGTCGGGCATCACGTCGGCGATCCTCGACGCCGAACGCGACTGCGCCGGCGCGATCGGGGCCGTGTCCGGAGGCACGGGCAGCGGGCTGACCGCGGTGGACGATGCCCAGGCGGCAGCGATCGCTCGCCCGGGCGCCTGGCAGACGGTGTTGACCACCTTCGACGCCGATGTCGACGCCGCGGCGATGACGACGCTCGAGAGGCTCGCGGCGATGGACCGCGACGAGCTCGACGCCTGGGTCGCCGACAACGAGGACCGCATGCACCAGCTCATCGACGAGCCGCCGTCGGCCGAGGCCACCGAGGCCTGGTGGAACGGCGTCGACCCCGCCACGCAGGCGCTGATGGTGTCGAGCGCCTACCTCCTCGTCGGCAACCTGGACGGGGTGCCGTGGAACCGCCGCGTCGAGGCGAACCACAACGGACTGCGGTCCGAGAGCGAGCGCCTGCGACGGCTCATCGACGGCGTCCCGGAGCACCCTTCCGACGAACGACGAGCCCAGGCAGACGCGTGGGCCGCTGAACTCCGTCTCTACGACGGACTCCTCGAGGAGCAGAGCACCGTCGTCGCACCGGACGGCACGACGACGAAGACGTCGGGGGCGCACGTGATCGTGTTCGACCCGTCTCGGGAGGCCATCGCCGTCTACGTCGGGGGGCTCGGCCCGGACGGCGGCATACCGGCCTCGACCCGGAACGTCGGCGTCTACGTCCCGGGAACGGGAAGTCTTCTCTCCAATGCCGAGGGCAGCATCGACAAAGCGACGACGATGGCGAACGCAGCGATGCCTCCGGGGTCACTCGGGATGTTGGCCTGGCAAGGCGGCCATTTCCCTCAGGGCGCAGAGGCCGCGAACTCCGGAGCCAGCGAAGACCTGGCCCCGCGACTCTCCCGACTCGTCAATGCGGTCGACCACCAGGAGTCCACGACGCTGACGGCCGTGGGATACAGCTACGGCGGGGCGGTCGTCGGCATGGCCGAGAAAGAGGGGATGGATGTCGACCGGGTGCTCCACGTGTCCAGCGCCGGTCTCGGACACGGCATCCGCGACCTCGATCAGTACCCCGAGACCGCCGATGTGCCCCATTACGCCATGCTCGCTCCGTTCGATCCGATCGTCGGTGGCTCCCAGGGGCTCGAACTGCCCGGAACCGGCATCGGCCACGGCGGCAGTCCGGTCGACACACCAGGAGTGACCCGGCTCGAGACGGGCTTCAACGATGCCTCCGCCGGACAGGCGAGCGGACCGATGCGAGGACACTTCAACTGGTGGTCGACCAAGTCGTCCGCCTTCCGGCAGGTCATGGGCGTCCTCACCGGTGGTGACGTCGAACCCTTCGTCGAGGACCCCGAGGGTGAGAGCCACAAGTGGGACGTCGGGGTCGACGACCTCCCGATCATGCAGGACGATTACCGACGCCGGACGATCGCTGTCGAGACGGGGCAGGGAGGATGAGGTCCCTCCACACTGCCGGCGCACTGACGGGCGTCGTCCTGCTCGCCTTCGTCACGGCCTGCACGTCGGGCTCGCCTGCGCCTGATGCCTCCCCTACCCGCTCGTCCCAGGAGGACACCGTGACCATCGACCAGACGCAGATCAAGGCCAACGAGATCGCTGACGCCGTCCAGGCGCTCATCCCCGGCGACCAGGTCACGTCGGTCGAGGTCGTCGACGACAGCGCGGGATCGTTGCTCGGTGGCGACGTCGATGCCGATTCGAGTGTCGTCGAGTGGCACGTACAACGCACCATCTCGCTGCGGGAGCCGGCGAACCAGTTGCAGCTCGCCGACCACGCGGTGGACGAGTTGGGCTCGTCGGGTTGGAAGGTCGTCTACGACGGTGAGACCACCGGCGCAGGAGGCCGGTGGGTGGAACTGACCCGGGACGCCGACGAGGGGTACCAGATCCGCCTGCAGGCCGGCGACGACGGCTCGACACCCGCCGTCCTGTCGCTCGCCGTGACGGGCCCGACCGTCGAGACCGATGGTGACGCAGCGACGTGACGTTCCTCCATGGGTGACCGCCGCGCGCTCTGCGTCGTCGTGTTGGGCCTCGCGCTCCTCACGGCATGCAGCACTGGCACGACCGGGCCTCACGATGCGGACGACGGACTGTCCATCGAAGAGACCGGCACGGTCGCCACGGAACTGATCGACGGCCTCCAGGCCCAGGTCGACCCGACGCTCGTGGCGAGCGTCGAGGCCCAGGAGGACGGCGCGGCGGCGATCGGCGGATCGGCGGACGACGCCGACGGCAGCATCCAGGAGTGGCGGGTGCTGCGGTACGTGAACCTCGTGCCGGACGCACCCCAGCTCGACGTCGCCGAGTCCGTGATCGATGCCCGCGTCGCGGACGGCTGGACGGTGGGTCTCGACCGTGAGACGTCGAACGCGGGAGGCCGCTGGGTCACGTTGACCTCGAGCGAGGACCGCTACGACGGCTTCGAGCTGACCGTGCAGGCCGGGGACAACGGCGCGTCGACCGGGCAGAACTATGTCCTCCTCGGCGTGGTCGGACCGACGGTCGACGAGACGCCCACTGTCAGGTCGGCCACCTCCATCGAAGAAACCGGCCGACGTGCCGACGACCTCGTCGACCGGGTGGTCGCGCTCGTCGACCCGGCCGTCGTCGAGAGCGTCGAGGTGTTCGAGGACGGCGACGCCGGCGTCGCCGGCACACCGGACGACCCGGACAGCAGCATCCGACAGTGGACCGTCGCGCAGTCCGTCGTGCTCGTTCCGGGTGCCTCACGAGACGCGACGACGGCAGCGCTGGTCGACGCCCTCGTCGCCGACGGCTTCACCGTCTTCGAGGACGACACCACCCCGAGCGGCTCACGGCGGATCGTGACCGGACCCGGTGAGGGTGCGGACGAGTCCTACACCGTGACCCTCCGGGGAGGGCCCGACAGCTCCGACAACCGCCTGATCGACGTGCAGGTGAACGGGCCGGTCGTCGAGACCGCACCGGCGGACTGAGCCGGCCCGCGCCTCCTCGGTGGCCCGCCCCGACGAGCGGGGGGGGTGCATCGCACCATCGGCTGAACGTCGCACCGCCGATCTGGGCGGTGCGACGTTCAGTCGGCGGTGCGATGCGGCGGCAGGGCGGCGGCGCGGAGGCGCGGCCCGGGTCAGGGGCGCGAGTAGCGGTGCTCGGGGCGGCCGGTGGTGCCGTAGCTGAGCTTCATCGTGACGAGACCATCAGCGGCGAGCGCCGCGAGGTACCGCTGCGCCGTGGCCCGCGAGACCCCGACCCGGGCGGCGACGTCGGCCGCCGACAGTTCGAGCGGCCCGACCCCGGCCCCGGCCTCCGCGGCGCCCGCGTCCGCCTCGGCGGCGAACTGCTCGAGCACCGCCTGCTCGGTCGCCGACCGCGACGGCGAGGCCGCCTTCGCCGCGTCGCCGGAATGGAGGATGCGCAGGGCCCGTTCGAGCGCCTCCTGGTCGACGGCCGTCCGTTCGTCGAGCACGTTGCGGTACCGCTGGTAGGCGTGCAACCGGTCGATCAGCGTGCCCGACGCGAACGGTTTGATCAGGTAGCCCAGCGCCCCGCGCCGCAGGGCCCGCCGCACGGTCGCGGCGTCCGACGCGGCGCTGAGCACGAACGCGTCGACGTCGACCTCGCGCAGCAGGTCGAGCCCGCTGCCGTCGGGCAGGTGGACGTCGAGCAGCAGCAGGTCGACGTGCTGCTCGGCGAGGACGCGGCGCACCTCGGCGATCGTGCCGACGGCGGGCAGCGCCCGCAGGCCGGGCAGCTGCTCGACCTGACGGCGGTGCAGGTCGGCGACGTAGAAGTCGTCGTCGACCACGAGCACGGTGAGTTCGGTGGTCACGGGGTGGTCCTCTCGGGGGTGCCGGGGGTGCTGCTGCCGTCGGGGGTGCCGGGGGTGCTGCTGCCGTCGGGCATGGCGGGGGTGCTGTCCG
>NZ_JXQZ01000086.1 GCF_000878135.1 Frigoribacterium sp. MEB024 | reverse complement strand
GACCTTGCTGCGTCGATCGATCGCCGCCCTGCTCGACCTGAGCGACACCGTCGAGGTCGTCGCCCAGGCCGCCGACGGCACCGAGGCCGTGGCCCTCGCCGCGCTCCACGAGCCCGACGTCGTGCTGCTCGACCTCGAGATGCCCGGCATGGACGGCATCGAGGCGGCGATCGCGATCTTGGGTCGACGACCCGAGCAGGCGGTCGTGCTGCTGACCCGTCACGGCCGCCCCGGCGTGCTCCGACGTGCCCTCCGTGCCGGAGTACGGGGCTTCCTGCCGAAGTCGGTCGACCCCGACGAGCTCGAACGGGTGATCGTGCAGGTGCACGACGGCCGCCGCTACATCGACGCCGACATCTCGGCCTCGGCGATGATGGACGACTGCCCGCTGACCGAGCGCGAGCTCGACACGCTGCGCCTCACGACCGACGGGTTCTCGGTCCGCGAGATCAGCGCCCGGCTGCACCTCGCCTCCGGAACGGTGCGCAACTACCTCTCGTCGGCCATGCAGAAGACCGGCAGTTCGTCTCGGCACACCGCGGCCCGCGTCGCGCGCGAGCGCGGCTGGCTCTGACGCCCGGTCCGCCCGGTCCGGACCGGCCCCCGGGCATCAGGCCAGCGCGGCTGGCTCTGACGCCCGGTCCGCCCGGTCCGCCCGGGCCTGCCCGGCCGCCCGGCGTCAGGCGTTCGTCAGCTCGCGGTCCCGCGCGACGGACGAGGAGGCGCGGCGCGGCTCCCGGGGCTCGAAGCGCCCCTTGAGCTTCAGGGCGGGCTTCTCCACGAAGTGGTGCGAGAGCACCGACGTGCCGATCGCCGCGGCGAGCACGAGGACGACGCCGAGAGCACCCTGCACGTACGGCTCGACGAGCGCGATGAAGACGACGTGCCAGAGGTAGAGCGGGTACGAGATGGCTCGTCCGAACCAGGCGACCGGGGCGAGGGACAGCACCCAGGCGACCGGCGACGACGCCGTGACGAGCCCGCCGATCAAGAGCATCGACGCGAGGCCCACCGCGGGCAAGGCGACCGCGAAGGTCAGGACGCTCTGCTGCCAGCCCGATCCGATGACGAACAACGAACCGACGACCCCGCCGAGCCCGAGCCAGGTGACCAGCGCGCCCCAGCGGCCGGCCAGGGCGGCCCGAACGCGGTCGGACCGCAGGACGATCGCCAGCGCGCAGCCCATCAAGAGGGGGGCGACGTTGAGGACGGGGCTGAAGTAGATGTCGGGGGTCGCGCTGCCGGACGGGCGGTCGTAGAGGAACCAGGTCGCGACGGCCGAGGCGACGACGACGACCGACAGGCCGGCGACGAGGGCCTTGCGCTTGACCGCGACGGCGAGCAGCAGCACGAGTACGGGCGGCCAGACGAGGTAGAACTGCTCCTCCATCGACAGGCTCCACATCGGGGCGAAGACGCCCTGCGAGGTGTCGAAGAAGGCCCGGGCGATGTTGCCCGAGTAGGTCAAGGCGATCACGGCGGCCCCGACGGGGCCGAGCGTCGACCCCTGGTAGTCGCCGACGAGCCACCACAGCGAGACGCCGACCACGACGACGGCGAGCAGCGTCGGGTAGAGCCGCAGCAGGCGGCGGACCCAGAACCTGCCGAGCCGGATGCGTCCCGTCGACGCGTGCTCGCGCAGCAGCAGGGTGGTGATCAGGTAGCCCGACAGCACGAAGAAGACGTTGACGCCCACGAACCCGCTGCCGAAGCCCGGCACGTGCAGGTGGTAGAGCACGACGAGGGCGATGGCCAGCGTGCGCAGGCCGTCGAGCGGCAGCACCCGGTCTCGACGGGTGGTCGAGACGGGGCGGACGGTCGGCTCTGTGGTCGGCAGGGCTGAGGGCATCGTTGCAGTGTGCCTCACGTTTCTTGGTGCCGCCCGAACGAGGAGGCCGGGTTCGCATCCCGGCCCCACCCGTTCGTGGGCAGCGCCCCGAGGGGGCTAGCCGCGCTGCTGCGGGACGCGGCGCGGCAGGGCGAACACCAGCACGAACGACGCCAGGGCGAAGATCGCGCTGACGAGCATCGCGTGCGCAGCCGCGTCCGTGAAGCCGGTGGCGACGTCGGCCGGCGTCCGGCCCGAGATGGTCAGCGTCCCGAAGAGCACGCTGCCGATGATCGCGATGCCGACGGCCGAGCCGATGCGCTGGATGGCCGAGATGACGGCGCTGGCCGAGCCGGCGTCCTGCCGGTCGACCGTGGCCACGATGAACTGCACGTTCGGCGCGATGAAGAAGCCGTTGCCGAGGCCGGCGAGCAGCAGCGGCACCAGCAGCATCCAGTTGGTCAGGTCGGAGGCGTCGACCGTGACGAGCACGAGCCACATCCAGGTGAGGCCGATCGTGACGAGTGCCGTACCGAGGATCAACACGCCGCGCCCGAGCCGGGCGGCGATGCGGTTGCTCTGCGACGAGCTGATGATGCTGCCGACCGCGAACGGGATCGCCACGGCGCCCGAGGCCAGCGCGCTGTGGCCGAGCCCCGACTGCCAGAGCAGCGAGATCGTGAAGAAGATGCTGGTGAAGGCTGCGAAGTAGACGAGCGCGAGCACGACGCCGCCGGTGAACGACGGGTGCGCGAACAGCTTCGGCGGCACGAGCGGGGTCTTGCCGCGTTTGGTGTACGCGACCTCCCACAGCCCGAACAGGGCGAGCAGCACGACGCCGGCGGCGATGGTCAGGTAGGTCCAGAGCGGCCAGCCCTCGTCCTGCCCCTGGATCAGCGGGACGAGCAGGGCGACGAAGGCGCCCGAGACCAGGACGAGGCCGATCCAGTCGAGCCCGCGGTCGGGCCGGGGCACCGACTCGTCGCGCTTGGGCAGCAGGACGGCGGCGGCGATCAGGGTGATGATGCCGAACGGCAGGTTGACGTAGAAGACGAGACGCCAGCCGTTCTCGTCGCCGAACGCCTGGATGATCAGGCCGCCGATGATCGGGCCGAGCGCCGACGAGACGCCGATGACGGCGCCCATGATGGCGAAGGCCTTGCCGCGCGAACGACCGGGGAACAGCAACTGGATGAACGCGGTGACGGCGGGCACGAAGATGCCGCCCGCCAGGCCTTGAACGACGCGGAACACGACGAGCTGGGTGTCGTCCTGGGCGAGGCCACAGGCGAGCGACGCGAGGGTGAAGAGCAGCACGCCCGTGAAGTAGACCCACTTGTGGCCGATGCGGTCGCCGATGCGTCCCGCGGGGATCAGTGCGAGGCCGAAGGCGAGGGCGTACCCCGAGATGATCCACGACAGGGTCGACTCCGAGGCGTCGAGCGTCGTGCGGATCGTCGGCAGGGCGACGTTGACGATCGTGGTGTCGAGCAGGGCGATGAACATGCCGAGCAGCAGGGCGACGAGGGCGTACCAGGCGTGACGCGGCACGCCGGCGGGCTGGCCGGGGCCGGCCCCCGGGGAGGACGCCGAGGAGGCGCGGGTCGAGTGGGCGGCGGAGGCGTCGGTCATGGGGGAGCCTTTCGGGCAGCGGCACGGGCCGTGAGGCGAGGCGAGGGGCGTGGGCGGCACGAGGCCGGAGCGCGTGACGGCGGCGTCGGGGCGTGCGCAGGACGCAGGAGGCGCCGGTCACCGACCAGCGCCTCCTGATTTTTGCACGTTCTGCACTCGAGCGCGCACCATCGTCCCCGCGGACGCCGAAGGGCCCCGCCGATGTGGCGGGGCCCCTCGGGATGTCGTGGTGCCGCGGTCAGCGGCGGCCGAGGCGTCGCTCGCCGGCCGCGCCGGTCTGGTACACGAGGCCGTAGTGCTCGAACACGGCGGGCTCGCGGGCGGCCTCGAGCTCGCCGTCGGTCTCGATCGACGGGGCGTCCTTGACGAGCTTCTTGGCGAACTGCACCTTGAGGTGCTTGGGGGCGACGACCGCGCCCTGCAACGGCACGAAGACCAGACGCGAGCGGCCGAGCAGGCCGGCCGTCACCGTGGCGAAGGCGGGCTGGTCGGCGGCGGTGTCGAAGTAGATGCTCTCGAGCGAGCCGACCTTGTCGCCGTCGGGGTCGACGACGGGCATGCCGATCCAGTCACGGATGTTCTCGGCTTCGAACATGGGGTGCCTCCTCTGGCGCGGGCCCCGTCCGGGCCCTCGTCGTCGAGGCTAGTGGAGCGGGTCCGTCCGTGCTCAGGCGGGGACGCGCCCTCGCAGGGCCTTCTCGGCGAAGCCCCGGACCTCGTCGGTGAGTCTCAGGCGGTCGGGCCCGTCGACGGCTGCGAGCAGGGCCTCGGCCCGGTCCGGCTCGAGCCCCGTGAAGGCCTCTCCGATCGTCACCCCGTGCGACGGCCGCGACAGCACGGTGACCCCGTCGCCCGCCTGGACGGGCCCCGCCTTCACCACCCGCAGGTAGGTGCCGGGGCGGCCCTCGGCGTAGAACCGCTTGACCCACATGGCCTCGCCGAGTCGGCGGGCGAACGTGCCGCACGGGACGCGAGGTTTCGTGACCTCGAGCACGAGGGTCTCGCCCACGGCCCAGCGTTCGCCGATGACGGCGCCGGTGACGTCGACCCCGGACGTCCGCAGGTTCTCGCCGAACAGCCCCGGCGCCACCTCGCGGCCGAGCAGCTCGGCGAAGTGGGCGGCGTCCTCGTCGGCGAAGACGTACACCGCCTGGTCGAGACCGCCGTGGTGCTTGCGGTCGGCCTGTACGTCCGCGCGGAGGCCGAGCGGGCGGACGTGCACGGGTCCGTCGACGGGGCGCTTGTCGATCGCGGTCACGCCGATCGTGCCCGAGTCGGGCAGCAGGGCGGACACCCGGCAGACGGCCGTGACGGAGGCGGCCGGAGCCGTGGCGGAGGCGGTCGCGGCGGTGACGGAGGCAGGGGCGGCGGTCATGCCCTCCATCGTGGCGGACGACGCGACCGACGGGAAGCGCCGAGCCGCGCCTCCGGACCCCGCGTCCCCCCACCGCCCCACGACGGGTGTCACCCGATTGCGGGCTGGATGCCCATCGGGCAACCTGCCAGGCTCGCCCCGACGAAAGGGATGACATGGTTCACGGCGGCTACGCGGTCATCGACGTCGAGACGACGGGTCTCTGGCCCGGGCGACACCACCGGGTCATCGAGATCGGCATCGTGCACCTCGACGCCCACGGTGAGGTCGAGGCGTCGTTCGAGACCGTCGTCGACCCCTCGCGAGACCTCGGGCCCATCCACGTGCACGGCCTCCGTAGCGCGGACGTGCGCGGGGCACCCCGGTTCGAGCACGTCGTCGACGAGCTCTGCGACCGCCTGCGCGGGCGGGTCGTCGTCGCGCACAACGCCCGCTTCGAGGCGCAGTTCCTGGCGGCCGAGTTCGCGCGCCTCGGATTGGTCTCGCCGCTCGGGCCCGACGGCGCGGGCGCCCTCTGCACGATGAAGCTCGCCCCCACCTACCTGCCCGGTGCCGGACGGACGCTCGCCGACTGCTGCGCGGCCATCGACGTCGACCTCACCGTCGCCCACGAGTCCTTGGCGGACGCGACCGCGACGGCCCGCCTGCTGTCCGCCTACCTGCGCATGGGTGACGCCCAGTCGGCCTGGTGGCAGGACTGGGGCCGCTACGCCGCCCTGCAGCAGTGGCCGACGGCCGAGACCCCGCGGTCCACCCCGCACCCCCGGTACGCAGGAGGCGCGGGCGGCGCCGACGACGGAGGCCACGGTCCCGGCCGCGCGGCCTGGCA
>NZ_JXQZ01000085.1 GCF_000878135.1 Frigoribacterium sp. MEB024 | reverse complement strand
TCGAACGATGCACCCCGTTTCTTCTGGGTTCATCGTTCGAAACCGGGTTTTTCGCGTGCAGTCGGGCTCGCGCTCAGAGGGTGCGGCGGCGGCGACCGGAGGCAGGCTCGGGAGGCGCGGCGGGCGGCCACGGGTCGGGCTCGGCGGTGCTGCGGGCGATGAGCGCGCGGACGTCGGCGTCGTGCTGCAGCGTCCACGCGACGGCCGAGTTCAGCGACGACGCCGTGTGGAGCCACGGGCGACGCCCGCCCTCGTCGCGGCAGTGGGCGTAGACGTCGAACGCGAAGCCGCCCGTGACCGGCCGCTGGCGCACGAAGCCGAGCGCCGGCGCCTCGCCCTGCCGGATCAGCCACAGCCCCTGCCCGCCCGGGATCGGGGGGATCGCACACGGGTGCTCGGCCGGCGGCTTGCGCAGCGCCGCCCGCGCGTTCTCGAACTTCGTCTGCACGCCCATGTCGGTGACCGTAGGCGCGACCACCGACGCCCGGCTGGTCCGGGCCGGGGAGGCACCGGCGTACGACGAAAGTCGTAGGCGAGGTCCCGACTCCTGCACCCGGTGTCGCGGCGGCGCAGCCGCGAGCGTAGAGGCATGATCACGACACCGACCCGAGAAGCCCCTCCGTCCCGGCGGCGCCACCCGCGCCTCCTCGTCCGAAAGTCCCTCGCCGCCGCGGCCGTCGTCGCCCTGGGCGTCACCCTCGCCGGGTGCGCGTCCGGGGCGACGGGCGCGACCGCCGACCCCGCGCCTCCTGCACCGCCGCAGCACCAGCCCGGCGGGCGCTCCCTCACGCAGGACGACGTCGACTCGTGGCTCGACGGGGCCGTCGGCTCGGCGCTGCAGACGACCGGCATCCCGGGGGCGACCGTGTCGGTCGTCGCCGACGGGAAGCTGCTGACCGCCCGCGGCTACGGCATGGCCGACACCGGCACCGGCGAGACGCCCGCCGAGGCCGTCGACCCCGAGCGCACGCTGTTCCGCGTCGGCTCGGTCTCGAAGGTCGTCTCGGCCACCGCCGTCATGCAGCTCGTCGAGCAGGGCGACCTCGACCTCGACGCCGACGTGCAGCAGTACCTCGACTTCGACCTCGACACCCCGAAGGGCGCCGTCACCCTGCGGCACCTGCTCACCCACACGGCCGGCTTCGAGGAGGTCATCGCGGGACTGATCGGCACGCCCGGCAGCGAGAAGACGCTGCGCGAGGCCGTCAGCGAGGCTCCCCCGGCCCAGGTCTTCGTGCCTGGCACGACCCCGGCGTACTCCAACTACGGAGCCACCCTGGCCGGTTACGTCGCCGAGCGCGTCAGCGGGGTCCCGTTCGCCGACCTGCTGCAGCAGGACGTCTTCGACCGGGCCGGCATGACCTCGTCGTCGTTCGCCCAGCCGCTGCCCGCCGACCTGGACGCCCGTCTGGCGCACGGTTACCCGGACGACTCGAAGCCCGCCGTCGCCACCGAGGTCGTCAACGCGGCGCCGGCCGGTGCGATGTCGGCCACCGCGACCGACATGGCCCGGTTCATGCTCGCCCAGCTCGGCGACCTGCCCGACGACCAGGCGCTGTTGCAGCCCGACACGCTCGCCGAGATGCACCGCCCCGCCCTCGACGCGGACGACCTCGGCACGCTCGTCGTCGGCCAACGCATGGACCTCGCGTTCTTCGATGACAGCACGCCCGGCCTGGCCGCCTTCGGCCACGACGGCGACACGCAGGTGTTCCACTCGGCGATGCGGATGTTCCCCGAGCACGACACCGGCATCTTCCTCAGCATGAACGGCAGCGGACGATCGGCCACGGCCTCCCTCGACCTGCGCACCACGGTGCTGCAGGGGTTCGCCGACCGGTACCTGCGTGACGCGGCGGCGGCGGACTCGACCGACGCGTCCGACTCGACCGACTCGACCGACGGCCCCGTGGCCGCCGACCTGGCCGGCACGTACCTCTCGTCGCGCTCCCCCGTCACCAACCCCGGCGCCCTGCTCGCGCTGAGCGGTCAGACCACGATCGTCCCCCGTTCGGACGGCACGGTCGCCGTCACCCCGAAACCCCTCGGCGTGACCACCGGCGTCTACGAGAAGGTCGGGACCGACCTGTGGCGCGAGGTCGGCGGAGACGCCCTGCTCGCGACGCGGACCGCCGACACCGACGGGGACTCGACGGTCGAGGCGATCTCGTGGGGCGCCTCCTTCACCATGCTGCGGGCGCAGCCCTGGCAGGCGGCGTCGGCCGTGCTGCCGAGCGTGATCCTGGCCGTCGTGGTGCTGTTCGCCTCGATGATCGTCTGGCCGGCCACCGCCCTCGCCGGTGTGGGACGCCGCCGTCGGGACCTCCGGGCCGGCCCGTCGACCGGGGTGGTCGCGACCACCCCGCGTCGCCGCGACCGCACCCTGCTGCTGTCCCGTCTGGGACAGGCGTCGACGCTGCTGGCCCTCGTCGGTTGGGCGGTCGTCGCGGTCCAGGCCATGTCGTTCGCCGAGGTGTCGGCCGTGACCCTGCGCGTGCTGCAGGGGCTGCAGCTGCTCGGCGTCGTCGCGATCGTGCCGGCCGCCCTGGTCGCCTGGCAGGCCGTGCGCGAGCGTCGCGGCTGGGCCGTCGTGACCGGACGCGTGCTCGTCCTCGTGTCGCTCGTCGTGCTCGCCGGATTCGCCTTCGGCTTCCGCCTCATCGCCCCGAGCGTGAGCTTCTGATGCCCCGCCCCCAGCGCGACACCCGGGCCGACGGTGCACAGCCGTCGTCGGTCCGGGGCCGGGAGGCCCGTGGCACCTGGCATGCTCGGACCGTGACCACGAGCCCTGACACCCCGCCCGCCGCGGCGCCGGCCGCCGACCGGGCCGGCCCCGGGGTCGACACGGTGCGCCGGGTCCTCGACCGGCTCGGCGTGCACACGGTGCTCGGCCGCGACGTCGTGCTCGCCGGCGTCTGGGCGCTCGTCACGATCGCCTTCCTCGCGACGCTGCTCGCGGCGGGCGAGTTCTACGGCGCGAACCGCAGCATCCCGACGGCCCAGATCGTCGCCGTGATCGTGCTGGCGCTCGTCCAGCACGTGCCACTGGCGCTCCGACGCGTCCGACCCGTCACGGCCCTGCTCGCGGTCGCCGTCCTGCAGGCCGCCCTGCTCGCGGTGCTGCCGACGGGCCTCGCCCTGTGGACGGCCGCCCCCGTCGTCACGGCGTACACGGTCGCCACCCTGCGGCCGACGCGGGTCGTCGTCGGGGCGGTCCTCGCCGCCGTCGGCATCGAGGCCGTCGGGGCCGCCGTCGGGGCCTCGGCCCTCGTGAAGGACCAGCTCGGGGCCGCCGCGGGGCTCGGCGAGGTCGGCGTCGTCGTCGAGGCCCTCGCCCTCGTGGCCAGCGCCGTGCTGATCAACGGCGTGAGCGCCGCCGTCGGCTCGTGGGTGGCCCTGCGCCGCGCCCACGACCGTGACGCCCGGGCCCGCGCGGCCGAGGGCGTCGAGCACCAGGCGACGCTCACCCGGGCCGCGGTCGCCGCCGAGCGCACGCGCATGGCCCGTGAACTGCACGACGTCGCCGCCCACCACCTCACCGGGCTCGTCGTGCAGGCGGGTGCCGCCGAACGCCTCGTCGACGGCGACCCCGAGCGCGCCAAGGAGTCCCTGCGCAGCGTCCGCGCCCAGGGCCGCGAGACCCTCGACGCGCTCCGGTCGATCGTGGGCATCCTCCGCGAGACCGGCGACGGGCCGAGCGGCACCGTGCCGGTCCCCGGTCTCGGTGACGTGGCCGACCTCGTCGACCAGGCCCGCGCCTCCGGGGCCGTCGTCGACTCGCACGTCGACGGGACGCTGCCGTCGCTGGCCCCGCTCGCCGACGTGACGGCCTACCGCACGGTGCAGGAGGCGCTCGTCAACGCCCGTCGGCACGCTCCGGGGGCGACGGTCGAGCTGCGCCTGCGCGCCACGGCCGGGTCCCTCGTGATCGTCGTCGAGAACGACCTGCCCCTCTCTCGCGACACGTCGGGGGGCGGCGGCTTCGGGCTGGTCGGCATGCGCGAGCGGGCCGACCTGGTCGGCGGACGGCTCGACACCGGGGTGACCGCCGAGGGTCGGTGGCGGGTGCGGCTCGAGCTGCCGGTCGAGGCCGATGCCTCGGCGGCCGGGCCGTCGGCGCCTGCCGCGACGCCCGGGCCCGGTGCGGAGCTCGCCGGCGGGGGTGCGGAGTGATCCGGGTCGTGCTGGTCGACGACCAGGCGATCGTGCGCACCGGCTTCCGGGTCGTGCTCGAGACGGCGGGCGGCATCGAGGTCGTCGGCGAGGCGTCCGGCGGGCGGGAGGCGGTCGAGGTCGTGCGACGCACCCGGCCCGACGTCGTCGTCATGGACGTGCGCATGCCCGGCGGCGACGGCATCGAGGCCACGCGGGCGATCGTCGACGCCCGGGTCGGGCCCGGTGGCGCGGGAACGGCCGCTGCCGGCGGCCTCGGCTCGTCAGCGCCCCTCGGCGGCGGCCCGGCCCTCGGCGGCGGTGCCGTCGACG
>NZ_JXQZ01000084.1 GCF_000878135.1 Frigoribacterium sp. MEB024 | reverse complement strand
GGGGGGGGGGGGCACGCTGACGGGCGGGTGGGCCGACCACGGCGAGCGGGCCGAGGAGGCGCGGGTGGCGTCCTCGAGGACGGCCTCGGCCGGGCGTGTCGCCGGCCGGACGCGTCAGACGGTGAGGTCGGCCAGCCAGCCGGCCAGGAACTCGGCACCGGCCTCGTCGTGGATGGCGCCCGTCGAGCTCGTCAGCACCGGGTACGGCGTCGTCGGCACGCCGTCGGCCGGGCGGACGTCGACGTGGGCGACCGCGTGACCCTGCGCGTGCAGCCAGTCGGCCATGGCGTAGTCGCTGCGCGAGTCGCCGACCGTGCGCCAGGCGAGCGGGGGCTCGCCGTCGGCGGCCAGCAGCTCGAGCGCGCGCTCGGCCCCCAGGTCCTTGCCGAGCCGCACCGACTCGATGTCGGTCGAGATGATCGTCGGGTCGACGCGCCACTGCACGGCGCCGGACGCGTCGGGCCGCACGTCGTCGAGTCGGCGCACGCCGAACCCGCGGCGGACCAGCGCCTGCATCGCCTTCTCGTCGAGGTCGCGTTGCCGGCCCAGGTAGGTCGACGACTCGACGCTCGTGAGCTGCTCGATCGAGACCATCGCGTGCTTGGTCGTGTCGTAGAAGACGAGGTCGGCGAACTCGTCCGCCACCAGCGCCTGCATCTCGGCACCGAAGTCGGCGGGCATGGCGAGCGACGAGTCGACCTCGATCGGACCGATGCCGTCGGCACCGTGCTCGGGGCCGATCGTGAACCACACGGCGCCCTTCTCGCAGACGCCGTGCACGCGCGACCCCTCGGGCAGGCCGGCCGCGAGCAACGGGCGGACGACCTCGTCGCGGATGAACGCGTCCGAACGCCCGGTGTTGAAGACGATCGGCACGCCGAGGGCGGCGAGCGCCACGAGGTCGCGGGTGATCTCGGGCAGCGCGATGCTGCGGGTCACGGGGCTGGCGATCGGGCCGTCGACGTCGAGGAGCAGGCCGAGGCGGGGTGCGGTGGAGGAGGTCACGCGACCATCCTCGCAGCAGGGCCCGCTACGGGGTGGTCGGCAGGGACGGCATCGTCTGCACGAATTCGGCGAAGGCCACGATGAAGACCGTGAACGCGACCACGATCGTGACCAGGTACACGGCGATGTAGAGCCACAGCGGCGCGAGCCCGCCACCGGTGCGGCGCTTCACGACGACCGAGCGACCGATGATGTAGACGACCGTGAGGAACGCCCACGGCCACGGGAACGGCTTCACGATGCCCCGGCTCGCCAACGCCCGGTGGTCGAGCCAGGCGAGGACGACCGTGAGGGCGTAGACGAGCAGGCCGATGCCCATGTAGGCGAGGTAGCCCGGCGTGAAGGGCGACTGGTAGACGCCCGGGGTGATCGTGGCGGTGCGCTCCAGGTAGTCGCCGACGTCCCAGAAGGCGAGCCCGATCAGTTGCACCAGCGGCAGCAGGACGAGCACCCAGATGAACGGGGTCGAGGTGCCGACACCGGGGTTGGTGCCCTTGAGCGGGTCGGTGTACCCGCCGGGACCGGGGTAGGGCTGCTGCGGGTGCTGGCCCTGGTACGGCGCCGAGTGCTGAGGGTTCTGGGGCTGCTGGGGGTTCTGCCAGGGCTGCTGGGGGTTCTGCCAGGGCTGCTGGCCGGGGGCGTCGCTCACGGTGTCTCCGTCGTCGTCGTGGGTGGGCAGTTCGGGTCGTCGTCGCGCGTCGGGTCGCTCTCCGGCAGCGTAGTGCGACGGCTCGACTCGGAGCCCGCTCCGGTTTCCGCCTGGGGACGGACCTGTGAGGGCAGCTCGGGTGGGAGGATGGTGGGAACCCCTCGACAGGAGAACACCCGTGGCGTCGCTCCCCCTTTCCGTCATCACCGCGCTCGAGGCCTTCGCCGCGCCCGATCGCAAGCAGTCCGTGCACGACCTCGCGGTCGACCCGGCCGGCCCCGAAGAGCAGGCCCTCGCCGACCTGACCGGCTCGGTCGAGTGGGTCGACATGGCCGTCGCCCACCCGCTCGGTCCCGACCGCAGCGACCCCGAGGGCATGCGCCGACTGCTGCAGGCGATGGGCGCCGAGGGTCGCTGCGCCGTCCTGTCGGCCTCGGGCTCCGAGGACGACCGCGACCTCGGTGGCGCGCTCGACGGCGTGTTGCACCAAGAAGGCGGCGCGCTCGTCGTCTGCCGTCCGGGTCCGCTCGCGCTGCTGATCACCGGTCGCGGAGAACACTGGCTGCTGAGCGACCGGGACATCCCCCAGCTGACCGGCCCGATCGGCGTCGTCACGCCGTAGGGGCAGCCCTCTCTCGGGCTGATCGGCGTCAGCCGCGGCGGATCGGGTCGCCCGTCGTCAGCTGCCAGATCGCGACGCCGTGCAGCCCCTTCGACTCGGCCAGGTCGGCGCGGGCCGTGATCGAGCGGCCGTCGGACCACCAGAGGGTCGAGCCGTCACCGGGCGACGCCGTGTACTCGGCCTGCTCGGCGTCCCACGAACCGGTGGACTGCGCACCGGTGCGGGCCTCGGCGACCGACACCGCGCCTCCTGCGGTGCCCTCGCCCGTCCAGCGGTAGCCGTACCCCGCCACTCCGAGGTCGAGGCGGTCGGCCGGGACGAGCTCGAGAGCGGCGTCGAGCACCTGGCCGACCCAGGGCAGGCCGCCGACGGGCCCGGGCTCGCTGAAGCCGGTGCCGTGCTGGTCGTAGGCCATGAGCACGAACCGGTCGACGGAGTCGGACAGGGCGGCGAGGTCGTAACCGAGGTCCGCGTACCCCGCTTCGTCGGTGTCGGGCTGCACGGCCATCGAGATCGTGGCGTCGTCGGGCAGGGCGTCGCGCAGCTCGGCGGCGAAGTCGACCAGCCCCGGGGCGTCCGCGGCCGAGAGCGACTCGAAGTCGATCTGGACGCCGTCCCAGCCGCCGTTGACGACCTCTCCGGTGAGGCCCGACACGACGAACTCGCGGTTGGCCCGGCTCGACAACAGCTGTGTCGCGAGCTCGCCGCTGAACCCGTCCTGGCCGGCGTTGACGACCAGCAGCTCGGCCTTCTTGCCCGCCGACTGGGCGGCCTCGCGCAGGGAGTTGGCGGACTCGTCGCTCGGGGCGACACCGGCCCCGCCGGCCGTGATCGCGACGCCCGAGACGCCGACCGTGTCGATCGCCGCCTCGCTGCGGTCGAACGCCTCGGCTGCTGCCGTCACGGCGTCCGGTGAGGCGATGGCGTACCCCTCGACGGCGAGCCCGGCGGGGATCTTCGCCTGCGGTGCGACCGTCGGGTTGTTCCCGTCGGCCGAGCACGAGGTCAGCGTCACCGCGAGCGAGGCGGCGAGCAGCAGGGCGGCGGTGCCGGTGGTCAGGGTGCGCACCGTGCCATCATCGCCGATCCGGCGGTGCGGGGCGGTGCAGGGCGTGCTTGGCTCGTCGCATGGCAGACGACGATCGACGGCAGACCTGGGACGAGTTCCACGACGACGTGAACATGACGGCCTCGACGCTGCGCGAGTGGCTCGACACCGACGAGTCGCGCGAGGTGGGGCAGAAGGACGGCGGCGAGTCCGTCGGGCACGAGAGCGGCCGGCACATCGTGCGCATCCTCGAGAAGAAGAAGGCCGACCTGACCGACGCCGACTGGAAGCACATGGAGAAGGTCCACGGCTACGTCGCGCGCCACTCGAAGCAGCGCCCCTCGGGCGACGTCACCGACACGAAGTGGCGCTGGTCCCTGATGAACTGGGGGCACGACCCACTGGCCTGACCGGCAGACTGGGGCGATGAAGACCGCACTCGTCACCGGGGGCTCGCGAGGCATCGGCCTCGCCGTCGTCCGCGACCTCGCCCGCACCCACCACGTGATCGTCCACGGCCGCGACGAGGAGGCGCTGCGGGCGATCACCGCCGACCTCCCATCCGCGACGGCGTGGGCCGCCGACCTCTCGGGCCCGACCGTCACGGTGCCGCCGCTCGACGAGCTCGACGTGTTGGTCCACGCGGCCGGCGTGATCGGCGGCCGGGCCGTCGCCGACACCGAGCGCGACGACTGGCGGCGCGTGTTCGAGGTCAACGTGTTCGCCGTGGCCGAGGTGACGCGTCAGCTGCTGCCGGCCCTGCGGGCCGCTCAGGGGACGGTCGTCTCGATCAACAGCGGCTCGGGCTTCACGGCCGGGTCGAACGGCAGCACCTACGCGGCGAGCAAGTTCGCGCTGCGGGCGCTCACCGACTCCCTCCGCGAGGAGGAACGTCCGCACGGCGTCCGGGTCAGCTCGGTGCACCCGGGCCGCGTCGACACCGACATGCAGCACGAGCTGGTCACGGCCGAGGGCGGCACGTACGACCCGTCGCTCTACCTCGAGCCGCAGTCCGTCGCCGACGCCGTACGCCTCGTCGTCGACCTGCCGCACGGAGCCACCGCCGAGGTCGTCTCGGTGCGCCCCACCCGCCGGGCCTGACCTGCCGGGCGCGACCTACGAGGGATCTCCTCAGCCGCCGTGCCGCCGTGCCGAACCCGACCTCGGCAGCCGCTGTCGAGCCCGATCTGCGTGCCGAACCCGACCTCGGCAGCCGCTATCGAGCCCGATCTGGGTGCCGAACCCGACCTCGAGTGGCCTGACGAGCCACCCCGCCACGAGATGTCGGCGTGTCGTCGCGTCGTGGTCGCGAATTGCACGCCGGTGGAGGCGCGGGTCGGGTCAGGAGGCGCGGCTCGGGACCTCGGCCGCGCCCGGCTCGGCGGGGGCGAGCCGTGCGACCCGGCGGTTGTGCCATGCGATCTGTCCGCACTGGGCGGCGGCCACGGCAACGAAGACGACCACGGTCGAGAAGCCGAGGTCGGTGGTCTCGCGGATGCCGAAGACTCCGAGCAGCGTCACCCCCGTGCCGAACCCCCGCGCCCACCGGATGCCCGGAGGGGTGTGCGGGGACTGTCGCCACCACGGGAAGCGGTGGTCGCCGACGGTGGCGAGTTCTCGCGCCGTCGCGTTCGTCGTGAGGGCGGCCCCGAAGACGAGCACCACGAGCCACAGCAGCAACCACATGCTGACGAGGCTAGGGCAGGGTGTCCTCCCGCCCCTCCCCCGCGAAGGTGATGCAGCCCGCCTCCCCGGACCCATGCCGCCCCGCCGGGCGGGCATCGCACCGCCGGACGGGCATCGCACCGCCGATCGGGCATCGCACCACCCATTTCGGCGGTGCGATGCCCACTAGGCGGTGCGACGTCCATCCCGTGGTGCGGAGGATCTCCGGTGCGACCCACCAGGCCGGAGGGTCAGCTGTAGTCGTGGCCCGAGACGCCGAGGGAGCGGTAGACGTACTCGCCGCCCTCGCTGGCGTCGTCGTCGAGCTCCCACATGAGGTCCTCGCCGTCGGAGGCTCCGGGGCGGGTGACGCTCTTCTGCGGCAGGCCGTCGATGAGGGTGAGTTCTTCGGTGGTGGTCTCGTCGTGGCCGACGAAGCGGGCGGTGTAGGTCTGGTCGCTCATGGCGTGGACGCTACGCCGGGTGCTCCGAGGTGGTCCGTGGCACCCCCGTCCCGGGCGCACCCGGGCGCGCCCGGGCGCGGCCCACTACCGTGCACGACATGAGCGCGAAGAAGGCCCCCGAACCGGCCACCCTGTTGATCCTGGGGGCGAGCGGGGATCTCGCCGCGCGCCTCCTGATGCCCGGCCTCGGCGGGCTGCTGGCGCTGGAGCCGACGCGCCGCGTGCAGCTGATCGGCGCCGGCGTCGAGGAGTACACCGACGCCGAGTGGAAGGCGCGTGTGAAGACGTCGTTCGACAGCGTCCACGCGAGCGGCCCCGCCGTCGACGCGTTGCTCGAGTCGACCACGTACGTCACGGCCGACGTGACCGGGGTCGACGGCCTCCGCAGCCTCGTCGAGGCCTGTGACGCCCCTCCGTCGATCTACTTCGCCCTGCCGCCCGCCATCACCGAGAAGGCCTGTGCCGCCCTGCGGAAGGTCGACCTGCCCGAGGGCACCTCACTCGCCCTCGAGAAGCCGTTCGGCACCGACCTCGCCAGCGCGAAGAAGCTGAACCAGCAGGTCCTGCGACTCGTGCACGAGGACCAGGTGCACCGCGTCGACCACTTCCTGGGCCGCTCGACCGTGCTCAACCTGCTCGGCCTGCGGTTCGCGAACCGCCTGATCGAGCCCATGCTCAACAACCAGCACGTCGAGAGCATCGAGATCGTCTACGACGAAGAACTCGGCCTCGAGAACCGCGCCCGCTACTACGACCACGCCGGCGCCATGGTCGACATGATCCAGAGCCACCTGCTGCAGGTCATGGCCGTGCTGACGATGAACGCGCCCGCGACGCTCGGCCCGGCCGACCTGCGCGACGAGAAGGAGTTGGTGCTGCGCGCCACCCACGTCTGGGACGACGACGCCGTCGCCAACACCCGCCGCGCCCGTTACGGCAAGGGCGAGGTCGACGGCCGCACCCTGCCCGCCTACGTCGACGAGGACGGCGTCGACCCGTCGCTCGAGACCGAGACGCTGGCCGAGGTCGTCGTCGAGGTGGCGAACTGGCGCTGGGCCGGCGTGCCGATCCTGCTGCGGTCGGGCAAGGCCCTGGCCTCGCGTCGCCGCGAGATCGTCATCACGTTCCGCCCACCGACCCACGTGCCCAAGGAGTTCGTCGGCGGCGGCACCCCCGACCGCCTGCGCATCGCGATCTCGCCCGACGAGATGTCGCTCGAACTGAACGTCAACGGGCCGGGCGACTCGTACGACCTGTCCCGCGCCTCCTTGCACGCCGACTTCGGTGCCGCCGACCTGACGGCCTACGGCGAGGTGCTCGAGGGAATCCTCGACGACGACCCGACGCTGTCGGTGCGCGGTGACTCGGCGGAGGAGGGGTGGCGCATCGTCGCCCCCGTCGTCAAGGCCTGGACGACCGGCGAGGTCGCCATCGACGAGTACCCGGCGGGGTCGGCCGGGCCGGAGTCCTGGCCCGCGGGCGTGCACCAGAACGAGCCCGCCGTCCGCGCGCGCGAGGGCGCCAAGCTGGCGCACCGCGAGGACTGAGCCGGGCCGCCCCGCTGCCCCGCCACGAAATGAACAATCCGCCACGCAATCGTGTGGCGGATCGTTCAATTCGTGGCGGGGTGGGGCTGGCCCAGGGCCGGCAGGGCCGGCGCGAGCGCAGGAGGCGCGGTGCCGGCGGGCGGTCAGCCGAGGCTGACGAAGGTGCTCACGTCGTCGCGCGGCAGGACGTCGGCGACGGCCCCGACCTGCATCCCCGCGACCGTGACGCGGCCCCCGTGGCTCGAGAGGAACGCCGTGTCGGAGGCGTCCCGACCGGTCGCGATGCGCAACAACGTCTGCCGAGGGGCCAGCCCGGTGGCGTCGACCACGTGCCAGGCACCGTCGACGAAGGCCTCGGCCACGGCGTGGAAGTCCATCGGCGACAGGCCCGGGGCGTAGACGCTGACCAGCCGCGCGGGCACGTCGAGCCCGCGCAACAGGGCGATCACGAGGTGGGCGTAGTCACGGCAGACGCCCTGCCGGTCGAGCAGGGTCTGCACGGCACCGTCGGTGGGGGCGCTGGCCCCGGGCACGTAGGCGAGGTGCGAGCCGACCCACGTCGCGACCGCGGCCAGCAGCTCGCGCCCCTCGAGCCCGCCGAACTCGGCGCGGGCGGTGGGGCCGAGCGTGTCGGACTCGCAGTAGCGGCTCGGGCGGCGGTATCGCACGAGGTCCAGCTCGTCGACGGCGGGTTCGTCGAGGCGTCCGTCGACGACCACCCGGTAGTCCACGGTGACCCTGCCGGCACCGACGTCGCACAGGTGGAGGAGGGTGCCGTGGTGGTCGTGCAGCTCGCGGACCTCGACGGGCGCGCCGTGCTGGGTGACGGCCAGCGCCTCCTCGGTGATGCGGGCGGTGTCGGCCGCCGCTCCTGTGCCGGTCGCGGCGTAGGCGCGGGAGGCGGCGATCGACAGGACGAACTCGGCGGGGCCGTCGACGTCGAACTCGAGCCGGGCGGACGCGGTGCGCTTCATGACGAGAGGGTGGCACGGTCGTGAGTCGGACGTGTTTCGGGGTGTGCCGTGAAGGCGCTGCGACCCTGCTGGGACCGTCGCTCGATGTCGGTGGTGCCGGGTTGGATGAGCCCATGCCCTCGTACCGCGTCACGCTCACCGTCGGCACCCTGAGACCCGGGGTGCGGCCCGACTCCGTGCTGCCCGCGGCCGCCGCGAGCGCCGCGGGGTTGACCACGGTCGAGGCGAGCGACGTCACGCTGGTGCGAGGCGAGCCCCGCCTGGTGGTTCGCTACGAGTGCGCCGCCGACGAGCCCGCGCACCGCATCGGGGCCGTCGTCGAGGCCACCGTGGGCGAATTGGCCGACGTCGTGCAGGGCCGGGTGACGCGTCGCGACGGTGGGGCCTGGACGCTGGTGGGCGCGGTCTGAGCCGGGTGACGTCGGGCTCCCGGTCCGCGCTGCACGGAAGCCGCCGCGCGTAGGCTCCCGACATGGGGACGACACCGACGCGAACGCTGCTGACGACGACCGCTCGCGTGGGGGCCGCCGTGACGACGGCGGTGCTCACCCTCGGGGTGCTGACGGCCTGCGGGGGTGACGACGACGACCCCGCGGTGACGGTCAGCCCGAGCGTGAGCCCGTCGTCGACGCCCGAGAGCCCGACGCCGGCACCCGCGCCTCCCACCGACGGCACCTCGACGCCGACGCCGAGCCCGACCAGCCCCAGCCCGCGCCCCACCCCGGTCACCACCGACAAACCGACCGACCGGCAGACGATCCCGCCGCAGAACTAGCGTCCGGCCCCCGTCGATCCGGCATCGCACCACGAACTGAACGTCGCACCGCGCGGGTGCGCGGTGCGACGTTCAGAAGGCGGTGCGACCCGAGCCCGGGAGGGCCCGCTCAGTACCAGTTGACGGACTGCGAGTGCGACCAGGCGCCGCAGGGAGTGCCGTAGACCGACTTGATGTAGCCGAGCCCCCAGGTGATCTGCGTCTTGGCGCTCGTCGCCCAGTCGCTGCCGGCCGAGGCCATCTTGCTGCCGGGCAACGCCTGCGGGATGCCGGTCGCGCCGCTGGCGTTGTAGGCCTTGTAGTTCCAGCCCGACTCCTTCGTCCAGAGCGAGACGAGGCACGAGAACT
>NZ_JXQZ01000083.1 GCF_000878135.1 Frigoribacterium sp. MEB024 | reverse complement strand
GTCCCCGGGGTCTCGGCGGGGGCCGACCCGTCAGGCGTCGACGCGGTCGGGGGCCCGGCCGCGCACGGCGAGGATCGTGCCACCGATCAGGGCCGAGACGAGCGAGCCGACGAGGACGCCGACCTTGACCACGTCGTCCTGCTCGCTGCCGGTGCCGTAGGCGAGCTCGCCGACGAGCAGCGACACGGTGAACCCGATGCCGGCCACGAACGACAGCCCGAGCACGTCGCCCCAGCGCAGGCTCGGGTCGAGCCGGATGCCCGGCAGGCGGGTGACGAGCAGCGACGCCCCGGTGATGCCGATCGACTTGCCGAGGACGAGTGCGACGACGATGCCGATCGCGACGCCGTCGCTCAGCGACTCCACCAGCCCGCCGAACCCGCCGACGGTGACACCGGCCGAGAAGAAGGCGAAGATCGGCACGGCGACGCCCGACGAGACCGGGCTCCAGCGCTCGGCGAAGTGGTGGGTCAGGGGATGCCGCACCTCGTGGCCGTCGGGACCGACGTGCGTGACGCCGGCCCGGGCCGTCGCCACCGCGGGCACGAGCAGGCCGAGCAACACCCCGGCGATCGTGGCGTGCACCCCCGACGCGTGCACCAGCGCCCAGGCGACGACGCCCAGCGGGATCAGCAGCCACCACGCCCGCACGCCACGCCGGACGAGCACGGCGAACGCGGCGAGCGGCAGCAGCGCCAGCAGCAGGGGGACGAAGGCGATGCCCGCCGTGTAGAACACCGCGATGATCGTGATCGCGATCAGGTCGTCGACCACGGCGAGGGTCAACAGGAAGGTGCGCAGGGCCGGGGGCAGCCGCTTGCCGACGACGGCGATCACGGCGACGGCGAACGCGATGTCGGTCGCGGCGGGGATCGCCCAGCCCTGGAGCGCGTCGGGGCCGGCTCCGAGGTTGACCAGCGTGAAGAGCAGCGCCGGCAGGGCGACCCCGCCGACCGCCGCGGCGATGGGCAGCACGGCGACCCGGGGGTCGCGCAGCGAGCCGGCGACGAACTCCTGCTTCAGCTCGAGGCCGACCACGAAGAAGAAGATCGCGAGCAGACCGTCCGCCGCCCAGGTGCCGACGCTCAGGTGCAGGTGCAGGGCCTCGGGACCGAACGACACGTCGCGCACGGCCGAGTAGAACGAGCCGGCCGGGCTGTTCGCCAGGACGAGCGCGAGCACGGTCGCGGCGAGCAGCAGGAGGCCGCCGGTCGTGTCGCGGCTGAGGAAGCGCGAGAGGCGTGCGGCCCGGCCGTCGGCGTGGGGCGCGTGGGCGGGGGCGGGCGGAGCGGCCGTCGGGTCGGC
>NZ_JXQZ01000082.1 GCF_000878135.1 Frigoribacterium sp. MEB024 | reverse complement strand
CTGTTTCGACACGTCCCCGGAACGGTCCCCCGAAAGGCCCACACCGGAGACGAGCCCGTCGATCGAACGGCCCGAACCGTTCGCAGTCGACGGACCCGAAACGGGAGCCCCGGCTCCCACCCGACCGCCGCCCACCCCGGCGCGTCACCTCGAGTCGCCGCTGTCGCCGACGCCCCTCCGGACGTCCGACGGCGGTTCCCCACCGCCGTCGGCGTCCGGTCGTCTCTCAGACCCGAACCCGGAGAGAACACGCATGTCCCGAACCATGCGCGTCCGCGACAGCGACGCCGAAAACCGACCCGACACCGCCGCACCCGACACCGGCCCCACCCTCGACCTGGCACCTCGCTCGCGGAGCGAACTGAGGCGCCAGGCACAGACCGACGAGGTGCGGGGGTCGCGTGCACGCCCCTCGACGCGGATCACGAGCGACCACCACGCGTCGGTCGTCTCGCGCACCGAGGGGCGTGCCCACTCGCCCTTCATGGTGCTGCTCGTGCTCGCCTGCACCATGGGCATCCTGCTGTACGGGCAGTTCCTGCTGAACCCCGCGAACCGGGGCGACCTGCTGCCCTACGTCGCCGTCATCATCGCCGAGGCCGTCCTGGTCCTGCAGGCGCTGCTCGCGATGTGGACGATCCTCTCGGGGGGCCAGAACCCCCGCGACTTCGACTTCCACTCGACGCAGGACACGCTCTACGACGAGGACGCCATCGACCGGCTCGGCGTCCGCGACCAGCCGCACCTGTGGCCGATCGTCGTCGACGGGAAGACCGTCGTCGTCGACGTCTTCGTGACGGTCTACGGCGAGGAGCTCTCGAAGATCGCGATGACCGTCCAGGCCGCTGTCGCGATGCAGGGTGCGCACCGCACCTGGGTGCTGGACGACGGTCGCAGCGACGAGGTCAAGGACCTCGCCGCGACGCTCGGCGCCCGCTACATCCGCCGGTTGACCAGCAACGGCGCCAAGGCGGGCAACGTCAACCACGCCTTGTCGGTGGCCAAGGGCGACTACTTCGCCATCTTCGACGCGGACTTCGTGCCCAAGCCGATGTTCCTGCACGAGACCGTGCCGTTCTTCATCGACGAGAAGGTCGCCTTCGTCCAGACTCCGCAGTCGTACGGCAACCTCGTGAGCATCGTCAGCCGCGGCGCCGGCTACATGCAGGCCGTCTTCTACCGGTACATCCAGCCCGGCCGCAACCGGTTCAACGCCGCGTTCTGCGTCGGCACCAACGTCATCTTCCGCCGTGCGGCGATCGACGAGGTCGGCGGCATCGACACCGACTCGAAGTCCGAGGACGTCTGGACGAGCCTGTTCCTGCACGAGGCCGGGTGGCGGTCGATCTACATCCCGATGACGCTGGCGATCGGCGACGCCCCGGAGACCATCGAGGCCTACAGCAAGCAGCAGCTGCGCTGGGCGACCGGTGGCTTCGAGATCCTCTTCCGGCACAACCCGCTGAGCCCCCGTCGCACCCTGACGATGGACCAGCGCTTCCAGTACACGCTGACGGCGACCCACTACCTGACGGGCATCGCCCCGTTGCTGCTGATCATGGTGCCGCCGATGGAGATCTTCTTCGACCTGAGGCCGATGAACCTGCACATCTCGGTGCTGCAGTGGCTGCTCTTCTACTCGGGCTTCTACCTGCTGCAGATCGCGCTGGCGTTCTTCACCCTCGGGTCGTTCCGCTGGGAGGTGCTGATGCTCGCGTCGGTGTCGTTCCCGATCTACGTCAAGGCGTTGTGGAACGTGCTGAGCGGCAAGGACACCGCCTGGCACGTGACCGGCGGAGGCAAGGCGTCGAGTCCGTTCAACGTGCTCGTCCCCCAGGTCCTGTTCTGGCTCTTCCTGTCGCTCACGTCCCTCGTGGCGATCTGGCGCGACTGGGACAACCGGGTGCTCACGCTCGCCACGGTCTGGAACCTGATCAACACCGCCGTGCTCTCGGCGTTCCTGCTGGCGGCCCTGCGTGAGGCCGGGGCGATCAAGCGGGCGGCCCGCTCGGGCTCGAGTGCCCGCACCACCGTCGCCGGTCCCGTCACCACCGGCCCCGTGGCCGTGCAGACCCTCCGCACCCAGGTCGCCCGCCCGCTGCCCCGCAGCCACGACGAGTTCCTCGAGCTGTCGGCCGAGCAGCGACTCGAGCAGCGTCGGCGCGACGACGAGCGCCGTCACCTGCTCGAGGCCCGACTGGCCGTCGCCGACGACCAGCACGCCCACGAGGCGCAGCACGGCGACGAGGCATCGCACACACCGCACGCGGGACCGGTGACCGGACCCGACCGACACGACACGAACGACCGAGAGAAGGTGGTCTCATGACCTGGGGCAACAGGATCAAGATGACCGTCGGCATCCTGGTGGTGCTCGCCCTCGTGGCCGTCTTCACCGTCGTCTTCACGCAGCGGCAGGCCCAGGTCATCAGCACCAGCGCCGCCATCGCGAGCCAGGACTTCTCCGTCGGCACCGACTACAGCGGCACGGTCACCTCGACCGACGCCGAGGTCGGCGACCGGGTGAAGAAGGGTGACGTGCTCTTCTCGCTGCAGAGCCCCTCGCTGCAGAAGGACCTCGCGGACGACGTCGTCGTCCCCGACACGGACGCCTACACGGTGGACGACGACGGCACCATCACCTTCATGGCCACCGTCGACGGCACGCTGTCGCAGCTCGACGTCCGTGAGGGCGGGTTCCTCGGCTCGGGCACGTCCGTCGCGACGATCGAGAAGGCCGGCACGCTGTTCGTGGACGCGGACTTCACGCTCACGCCCCGCGACTACGAGCGCATCCAGGACGGCGCGACCGTCGACGTCATGCTGCCCAACCAGCAGGTCGTCGAGGGCAGCGTCGACCTGGTCAGCGTGCAGACCAAGGACGGCGCGGCCGCGGCCACCGTCCGCGTGGTCAGCGACCAGCTGAGCGAGGGGGCCTACAACGGCCTCGTCGCGAGCGGCACGCCGGTCGAGGCGACCATGCACCTCCGCGACGACGGCATCCTCGCGGGGCCCGTGGACACCATGCAGGACTTCCTGCGCCAGATCGGGGTCTGACGATCCCCGGCGCACGGAGAAAGACGACGGGTCGGTCCGGCCGACGGGATCGTTCGGGATCACCGATCGGTTCCGGGCCGGCTCGTCACCCCCGGGAGGCGCGGGGCGGTACCCGACGCGACCCGCGCCTCCTGACCCTCCGCCGCGTGGTCGCGGGCGTCGCCCTCGGCACGGCCGGCGTGCTCGTGCTGGCCGGGTGCACCGGCGGCTCGGGCACGGACGGCGACACCACGGGACGGCCCGACGCCGGAGGGGACGTGTTCCCCGCCTCGCAGGTCGACCCCCTCGTGGCCGCCCTGCCCCACGAGTCGGTCGGCACCGTGCCGACCATGCGCCTCGCCGACGGGCTCGTCCCGCCGACCAACACCTGGTTCTCGGGGCTCGTGTTCGGCGACGAGCCGACGCCCGTGTTCCCGTTCCCGATCTCGTTCCAGCTGACGGCGGCCGGCTTCGCGACGGGGCTGCCGGTGCCCGTGGCCTCCGAGAAGGCGATCGTGTCGCCCGCCCTGCCCGACGTCACCCTCGACGTCGGGGCCCCGACGACCGAGATCAGCGCCTACGACGACGTGTCGGTGACGATCGCGCACCTCGACGGCGACACGGTGCTCGGTCACACGACCGTCGCCGAGGGCTCGCCGCTCGTCTCGTACACGGCCGCGACCGCGCAGACCGACACCCTCGGCACGGCCGTGACGGCCGTCGGCGAGGGCCGCGGCACGCTCACGGTCGGCAGCACGACGTGGGGTGTGGCCGTCACGGGCGGCAGCCTCGACGGCACGGAGGTCCAGCTCGACGCGGGCGGCTCGGTCGTCCTCGTGCCACTGCCCGACGGGGCCACCGACGCGCAGGTGGGGACGGTGCTCGACGCGGCCGCCTCGCCGCTCGCATCGGTGACCACCGCGCACCGCGCCTCCGGGTCCGGGTCGTCGGCGGTGTCGACCACCGAGCTCGGCTACGAGACGGCGGCCGGGGGCGACACCCTGCTCGTGTCGGCCCCGCACATGGGCGACGCGGCGACGGGTGGCGGCACCGGGCTGGGGTACGACACGATCTACGGCACCGTCCCGTTGTCGATCGGCTCGACGCTGGCGTTCGACGCACCGGTCACCACGGCCTCGACCGAGCTCGACCTCTCGGGGTTGAGCGACGACCAGAGGACGCAGCTCGAGGACCAGGTCGAGGCCGACGTCGCGGCCACGGAGGCCCCCGCGGCGGACACCTACTTCGGCGGCAAGGCGCTCTACCGGTCGGCCATGCTGATGCAGCTCGCCCGGCAGCTGGGCGACGACGCGTCGGCCGAGACCCTCCGCACCTCGATCGTCGACCGACTCGACACGTGGACCGACCCCTCGGGCTGCGAGACGCGCGACCAGGAGTGCTTCGTCTACGACCCCGCGGTCAAGGGCGTCGTCGGCAAGGTGGCCTCGTTCGGCTCGGACGAGTTCAACGACCACTACTTCCACTACGGCTACTTCCTCTACGCCGCGGGCGTGGTCGCGGCCGACGACCCCGAGCTGGCCGGGCGGTGGAGCCCCGTGATGGACCTGCTCGCGGCCGACATCGCCTCGGGGTCCGACAACGGGTCGTTCCCCGACCGGCGTGCCTTCGACCCCTACTGGTCGCACAGCTGGGCCTCGGGCTACTCGCCGTTCGCCGACGGCAACAACCAGGAGTCGTCGTCCGAGGCGGTCACCGCCTACGCCGGCCTGTCGCTCTGGGCCGCGGCCACGGGTGACGACGCGCTGGGCGACGAGGCGTCCTGGATGCTCAGCGCCGAGGCCTCGTCGGCGTTGGCCTACTGGCTGAACCCCGACCTGACCGGCCCGACGTCCGCCGGCTACGACCACGAGATCGTGTCGCTGACCTGGGGCGGCAAGCGCGACTACGGCACCTGGTTCTCGGCCGAGCCGTCGGCGATCGCCGGCATCCAGCTGATCCCGCTCAGCCCGTCCTCGGTGTCGTACCTGACGTCGTCGGCCGCGGGCGGGGCCGAGCAGATCGCCTCCGTCGTCGCGGAGGCGAGCCCGTCCGGCTTCGACGCGCCCCTGGGCGACTACGTGCTGATGTACTCGGCGCTGCAGGGACCCGACCAGGCCGCGGCGGCCCTGAGGGCGCTCGCCGCCCTGCCCGAGACGGGCATCGACGACGGCAACTCGCGGGCCTACGCGATGGCGTACGTCATGAGCGCCGGGGCGCGGTAGGGCCGAGCACGGGAGGCGCGGGTCGTCAGCCGACGACGCGCACCGGGTCGACGAGGCGCTGCACGCTGCCGTCGGGGTGGTTCGCGACGAGCGCGCCGCCCCAGAAGCCGAGCTGGTCGCGCTCGGCGTCGAGCTGCCAGAGGCGGCGTCCGTCGGACAGGTCGAAGGCGGTGACCGTCGAGGTGCGACCGCTCGAGGCGGTCGTGGCGTAGCCGGTCGTGCGGCCGACCAGCGCGATCTGGGACTCGCCCGGCACCACCGCCCGGGCCACCTCGCGGCCCGACGCCGCGTCGAGCAGGCGGACGGTGCGCTCGGCCGCCTCGTCCGACGAGAGGTCGCCGGAGACCGCCGCCGAGCCTCCTGGTTCGAAGGTCTGGGCGAACACGAGCGACCCCCGGTCGCCGGCCGGGTCGGTGGTCACCCGGGCGAGCCCGTGGCGGCGGTCGCGGGGCGGGGCCGTCCAGAGCTCGGCGCCCGTGCGGCGGTCGACGCAGACCACCCCGGGCGTGGTCGAGAAGACGACGCAGTCGCCGGTCGCCTGCACCCCGCGGTCCTGGCGGAAGCCGTGCCGCCAGAGTTCGCGCCCGTCGAGCGAGAGCGCCACCACCGTGCCGTCCGTGTCGTCGGTCGAGGTGGGGATCGCCGGGTCGAGGCCCACCACGACGAGGTCGCCGTCGACGACGAGGGTCGTGGCGGTCGGCAGGTCGGGGCCCCAGTCGTGCGTCTCGCCGGTGCGCCCGTCGACCGCGGTGATGGTCCCGCCGTCGAGCACGAGCAGGCCGTCGGGGGTCAGGGCCTCGTCCTGGCTGCCGGTGGTCTCGCCCGTCCACACGGGGGTGACGAGGTCGGCGGCGGCGTAGAGCGAGAACTCGCCCGTGCCGGGCTCGGAGTCGTAGTAGACGCGGGAGTCCTGGTACGAGAACTGCGGGTCGCTCGAGACGAGGGCCCAGGAGGCGGTGGCGTCGGTCAGGCGCGCGCGCCCGTTCGGCGAGGTGGTCACGTCGGTCAACTCGCCGGTCCCGAGGTCGAGGCGGGCGTACGACGAGGCGAACCCGTCCCCGCCGAAGCCCAGCGTCGAGACGAGGGCCGTGTCGCCGGCGTCGTCGGCGGGCCAGACCTGGACGAAGCCGCTGCCGGCGTCGAGCTCGGCGCCGAGGTCGACCCACCAGCGGACGGTGCCGTCGACCGGGTCGACGCGGGCGAGCCGGCTGACCGTGGGGGCGGTGCCGCCGAAGCCGCCGTCGAAGCGGCAGTCGGCGCCGACGTCCGTGGCGGCGCTCGTGCCCCTGCCGTCGTCGCCCGCGGCACCGCCGGCGCTGACGAGGACGTCGCCGCCGAGCCGGTCGGGGCCGACCGCGGGCTCCGCCTGCCAGAGGAGGCACCGGCCCTGGTCCGACGGCACGCCGACGTCGGCGGGCGTGAGCGTCCACGACTCGGGGACGGGTTCGTGCCGCAGGTCGTCGCCGACGACGCCGTCGAGCGGCGCGGCCGACGAGTAGCGCGGGGCCTCGACCAGGCCGACGGTCGTGACGAGCGCCGCCGCGACGAGGACCGCGGCGCTCGCGAGGGCGAGCCGACGAGGGCGGGAGGCGCGGTGCCAGACGGCGGCTCCGCTGCGGCGGGCGCGGGAGAGCGGCTGGTCGCTCGGTCGGGCGTCGTCCGTCACCCGGCCATGGTACGAGGCGGGTGCGGAGGCGGGCCGTGAGCGGTCCCGGGGTCGGGACCCGCGCCTCCTGGGCTCCCGGGGTCGGCCGTTAGGCTGGTGCGGGCCGTCCGGTCCCGCCCGCCGGTGCACGAGCGCCGCCGTCCGTTCGCCCTCTCGTCGTTCGTCCCCTCTCGCCCGCCCCCCGAAGGAGCCGCGCCATCGAAGCCGTCGTCATCTCGATCCTCGCCCTGGCGATCGTCGTGCTCGTGGTCATCCAGGTGATCTACCGTCGCCGCGTGCTGCAACGCCGAGAGGCCTCCGGCCAGCGGGTCGTCGGCCGCGGCACCTACGTCGTCTTCGGCGTCATGGCGGCGTTCTTCCTCTTCGCGGTGTTCGTGTTCCCGCTGCTGGTGCGGGGGTAGTCCGTGTCGAACCGGGCCGTGTGGTACCGCACCGCGTGTCGTGCATCCCACCGTGTCTAGTCACGGTGCCGTGCACGCACTGCGGTGTGCCGTCCCGGCCGACCTCGAGGCGTGCCTGACCGTCTGGGTCGCGGCGTGTGCTGCACGTGACGGGCAGGCGTTCGACGGGGTCGCCGAGCGGGCCCGGACGAAGTTCGGCGCGGGCGTCGTGTGGCTGGTCGCGGACGGCGTCGACGGGGTCGACGGGGTCGACGGCTTCGTGCTCGCGACCCGCCCGGGCAGCGGCCTGCCCGCGGACCCGGCCGACGCCCCGGTGCTCGGCCTGCTGGCGGCCGGTCCCGGGGCACAGGCGCGAGGGCTGGGGCGTGCCCTGCTGAGGGAGGCGACCGCGAGGCTGGCCTTGCTCGGGTACCAGCGCGCCGTGTTGCACGCACTCCTCGACAACGGCGCCGCGGTCGGGCTCTACGAGAGCGAGGGGTGGGTGGCCGCGGGCGACCCGTTCGAGCACTCGCTGCTGAAGCGGCCCACGCAGCGGTTCGAGCTGGTGCTCTGAGCGGAGCGGTTCAGCCGCCCTCGGGGCGGGCGAAGCCCGAGCGGAACGCGAAGACGGCCGCCTGCACGCGGGTGCGGCTGTCGGTCTTGGCCAGCAGGCTCGAGATGTGGCTCTTCACAGTGGCCGTGCTGACGAAGAGCTCTCGGGCGATGTCGACGTTGCTGAGGCCGCGTGCGACGGCGTCGAGCACGTCCCGCTCGCGGTCGCTCAACGAGTCGAGGGCCGCCCGGTGGCGCACGGCGTCCGGCGACGCGGGGGCCGGGGTCACGCGCTGCTCGATGAGCGCCCGCGTCATGGCCGGGTCGATCAGCGAGTCGCCGCGGGCCGCCGACCGCACCGCGGCGGCGATGAGGTCGGGCCCGGAGTCCTTCAGCAGGAAGCCCGAGGCACCGGCCGCGATGCCGTCGAACAGGTGCTCGTCGTCGTCGAAGGTCGTGATGAGGACCACGGCGCAGCCGATCGCCGGCACGATGCGTCGCGTGGCCGAGATGCCGTCGAGCCGGGGCATGCGGATGTCCATCACGACGACGTCGGGTCGCAGGGCGAGGGCGTCGGTGACGGCGTCCTCACCGTCGGCGCTCTGCCCGACGACGTCGACGTCCGGTTCGGCGTCGAGCATCGTCGCGAGCCCGGCCCGGGCGATCGCCTGGTCGTCGACCACCAGCACGCGCAGCGTCATGCCGCCCGCCCTGCCGTCGACGCGGAAGCCCCCGCCGGCGCTGAAGCCGGTGCCGACGCGGAAGCCGTCGCGGCCGGCGCTGCCGGTGTCGGTGCCGACGCCGGCAGCTCGGCCCGGACCTGCCAACCGGCCCCCTCGGGGCCCGGCCCCGCGGCCAGCGAGCCGCCGAGCGCACCGACCCGATCGCGCAGGGACGGGAGGCCGGCTCCGCCTCGGGGCACGTCGGGGAATCGTTCGCGGGCGGGGCCCGGGTCGGTCACCGTGACGACCGTCGTGCCGGACGTGTCGTCGACCGTGACGTGCACCCGGTGCGCCGACGAGTGAAGCATCGCGTTCGTCAGTCCCTCGCGCACCACGGCGAGGACCGCGGCGCGACGCTCGGTCGGCAGGTCGTCGCCGTCGAGGTGCACCGCGCAGTCGACCTCGTAGCCGAGTGACGTCAGGCGGCCGGTCATCTGCGCCAGTTCGTCGACGACCGACGTCGACCCGGTGTCGCCTCCTGGTGCCGCCCGGAGCACCCGCAGCACCCCGCGGATGCGTCCCAGGACGTCCTGCCCGCCCGCGGCGATGTCCCTCATGGCCGGGGCCAGTTGCTCGGGATGCTCGTCGGCGACCCGCAGGGCGGCCTGCGCCCGGATGACCAGGGCGGCGACGTGGTGGCCGACCTCGTCGTGGACGTCCCGGGCGATGCGGGTGCGTTCGTGCTCGGCGATGCGGGCGACCTCGCCCGCCCGCAGCACGAGCAGCTCACGGTTCGTCCTCGCGAGCTCGGTCGTGGCCCGGCGCTGCCGCCGGAGCAGGAGGGCGACCACCACGACGAGGCCGCACGCCATGAGTCGACCGAGCACGACCGAGCGGTCCTGCCCCACGTCCGACAGCAGCACCTGCGACAGGGGCACGCCCTGCACACCGGCCGCGGCGACGTCGCGCCAGGGCAGCACGACGAGCACGGCGAGGGTGGCGAAGGTCGCCGCGCTGGCGACCACCGGCCCGCGACCCGAGATGGTCAGGAAGACCACGACCGCGAGCGGCAGGAGCGCCACGGGCGGCCCGAGGTACAGGCCGTACAGCGCCGGGGGGAGGGGCGCGAGGGTCGTGAAGGCCGTGAAACCGGTGACGACGGCCAGCGTCTCGACGGGCCACCGGTCGAGGGTCGCGCACGCGACCAGCGCCACGACGCCGAGGTAGAGGTACCCGGGGAGCGCCTGCGGGTACCACTCGAGTCGCAGGGCGAGGGCGAGCCCGCCGAAGTAGGCGGCCCCGACCAGCGCCAGCACGACCAGTCGGGTGCGCCCCCACCCGGTCGTGCGCGCCGACGGCCAGATGCGCCGGCCGGAGCCCGGGGCGGGCGCCGGCGCACCGGTCGCGAGGGCGCCGGTCGTCGCGGTCCCGTTCGTCTGCACGGCGTCCACGCTAACGCCGACCCCGTGCCGTGGCCTCGGCCGAAAGGACCAATCCGGCGGGGTCGGATGCTCGGGCGAGGTCGAGCAGCTCGGCTGCGGCCTCGCGCGCGTCGGTGCTCGTCGGGCGGGGCACGGGCTCCGCCTCGAGGCAGCGGGCCAGCAGTCGCTCGACCAGGCCCGCGCGGCGGGTGAGGTCCGCGGCGTCGAGGGTGCCCGGCAGGATGCGGACCTCGACGGTGTCCCGCACGGGCCGGTCGGTCGCCAGGGCGGTCAGGTTGACGTCGGCGTACTTCGTCAGCCCGGTGCCCGCGGCGGCCGTCTGCAGCTGCGACCAGTCGAGGGTCGTCGCCGAGCCCGGCCGGTCCGCGCGGGCGACGAGCTCGACCAGGGCGGACGGCAGCGGCGCCAGGCGTGTGCACGCGGGGTTCGTCCCCAGCACGGCCCGCAGGGGCAGGTGCCACCACGAGAAGAGGCGCACCAGGTTGGCGAAGGCGGCGACGGATCGGAACGGGGCACCGTCGAGGTGCAGGTGCACGGCCGCCTCGACGGGCACCGTGAAGCCGAGCTCGCGGGCCGGCCCGAGGAGGCGCTCGAGGGCGGCCTCGTGGTCGGCGACGAGCGGCGGCGTGACGATCTCGCACGGTCGCTCGCGTCCGGCCGCCAGCGCCGAGGCCAGGGCGATGCTCGAGCCCGCGCCGTCGCGCAGGCGACGCACGGCGCCGATCGACTCGACCGTGCTGCCGAAGACCGCGGCCACGTCGTCGAGGGCGCGGTCGAAGGGCGTGTCGGGGGACGAGTGCCGGGCCACGAGGCGCAGGAGGCGCAGGTCGTCGGAGAGCACCCGGTACGACCGGTCGTCGGCCGGGACCGCGTCGGCCGGGACCGCGTCGGCGGGGCGCGCGTCCGTCGAGGGCCCGACCCGCGCCTCCTCGTGGTGACGACGGAGGTCGTCGACGATCGTGACGTCGTCGACGAGCTCGGCGACCGGGCCACCCAGGGCGTCCCGGACCACGTAGCCCGGCGTCAGGTGCCAGAAGTGGCCCATGCCCGGTACGAGCGACGGCTCGGAGTCGGTGTGGAAGATGCGCGTGACGTGGCCGTCGAGGTCGCTCGCGAGACGGTCGGCGAGGGTGCGCCGGCTCGACCCAGGCGGGGCCAACAGTTCGATCTCGAAGCCGATGCGGGAGTGGAGGGTCGTCATGGGGCTTCCGGGTCGAGGGCGGGTGCGGTGCGGGTGCTGCGGGTCGTGCGGACCGGGCGGCGGCGCCACCGCCCGGTCCGGCGGCCCGATCGGGCGGCCCGGTCGGGTCGTCCGTCGGGCGGGGCGGGCTCAGAGGGGCAGGTCGTCCCCGGCCAGCAGGGCGGCGCCGGCGCGCACCACGGCCGACCGGGTGTCGCTCTGCCACAGGCCCGCCAGCTGGGCCGCCTCGGCGTCGCCGTAGCCGACGAGGGTGAAGGCCCGGGCGTCCTGGTCGTCGGTGTACGAGGTGGGCGCGGCGGGCACCTGCTCGTGGGCGAGCAGCAGGCCGCCGACCTTCGCCTTGGCCGTCGCGACGTCGTCGTTGCCCCAGGCGACGGCGAGCCCGAGGGCCTGGGTGAAGTCGTCCTGGAACGTCGTGTCGGTGCCCGCGGCGAAGAAGGCGGCCTCGCGCTGCTCGTCGGTGTAGGCCGCCGTCGCGGCCGCGCCCGCTGCGAAGGGCAGTGCCGTGCCGGCCGTGAGCGCGGCTCCGGCCTTGCCCATCGCCGTGGTCTGGTCCACTCCCCAGACGACCGCGAGGTTGAGGGCGTCGTCGGCGTAGGGCGAGGCAGCGAAGGCGGCTAGGTCGGCCGCGGTGTACGTGATCTTCGGCACGGTCGCCGTCGTGGGCTCCGCCGCCGCCTGGGCGGCGGGGGAACTGCCCGGGGCCGCGAGGGCGCCGAGTGCCCCGAGCCCGGCGATCGAGCCCGCCAGGGCGCAGGCGACCGCGGCGGTCACCGTCACGCGTCGGAAGGCGGAACCGGTCGTGCGGCGGGGGGTGCCGGCGGGATCGGCGCCGAGGCCCCGGATCGTCGCGGTGGTGGCCCGGACGTCGTTCGTGTCGTTCGTGTCGTTCATGTCGCTCTCCTCGGTCGTTCGTCAGGTCGGTCGGTCGGGGTGACGGGGTCCGTCACCTCGCGACCACGGCCGACGCTAGGAGCGCCGACACCGGGCGACAAGGGTTCGGGGTGGGGTCTGGCCGGTCGGCGGCGGACGATGGCCGTCGGGACGAACGCGACGCGTCGCGACCTCCTCCGAAGGGATGGTCCCGGGACGATTCTCCCGGGTGCACATCGCCCGAGCACGCCGCCCCTTCCACCACGCCAGAAGTTGGGCACAGCGCCAGGTTTTGTCCTGGCGCAGTGCCCATCTCGTGGCGCTGTGCCGTCTGGGGGTGCTGGCCGGCCGGCGGTGCTGAGCCGCGTCACCCGCCGGCGGCGACCGCCGTGCCGTCGCCGAGGCGGCGGACGACGCCGTCCTGGGTCACGACGACCAGGTGCCGCCCCCAGAACTGGTAGGTCAGCACGTCGTCGCCGGACGTCCGCCAGAGCTCTCGGTGGCTGGAGCGGTCGAGGGCGACGACGGCCAACCGCCCGTCGACCCCGAAGGTCTGCTGGTAGACGGTCGTGCGCCCCTGGGCCAACGGTGCCGAGTACCCCGGCAGGGTCGCCTCGAAGACCACGCGCCCGTCGTCCGCGTCGAACGTCGTCACGGTCGACGTCTCGTCACCGAAACCGCTGGACGGTGAGACGGTGACCTGCACCTCGTCGAAGGCGGAGCTCGGCGAGGGGTTCCACCCCGACTGCACCGTCTGACCCCTGGAGACGGGGATCGTCGTCGACCACACGGTCCGGCCCGTCGAGGGCGACAGGCAGGTGACCGAGGCCCGACCCACGGGTTCGTCCGCCTCGGCGGTGTCGCCCGCCTCGTCCGAGCCCCTCGGCCCCGCGACCACCGGGTCGCCGACAGCGACCGTGGACGTGACGGCGACGCACCGGTCCGACACGATCAGCGAGGCGTCGCCCGACAGGTCGGCCGTCCAGTCCACGGTGCCCGGCCGGTCCTGCGAGAAGGCGACGAGCTGCTGCCCGGTGGGCGCGGCGAGCGTCACCACCACGTGGTCGCCGGCCGCCTCGGGCCAGCCGTACGCGTCGTCGTCGACCGGCAGGCGGTGCTCGTCGCCGGTGGCGGCGTCGATCACCCGTGACCCCTCGCCGGCCGTCGTCAGCAGGTAGAACTCGTCGTCGACGAGCCTCACGGTGGCCTGCGACGGTTCGTCGCCCTGCCACGTGACGGTGTCGGGATCGTCGAGGTCTCTGAGCTCGAACCGCGTCACGTCGTCCTCGTCGGTGGTCGGCCCCGAGCCGTCGGGCCCGAACCGCGACCGGGGCTGGTGCGAGACCAGGACGGTCGTCGTGGAGACCTCCTCGATGCGAGTCACCAGGTCGTCGTCGGTCGACTCGACGGACGCGGACCAGTTGGTCACCTCGCCCGTCCGCAGGTCCATCCGGGCCAGGGTCGAGCCCGTGTCGCCCTCGACGACCAGGGTGGCCACGCGTCCGTCGTCGTCCGGCGTCACCGAGACCGACCGCACCGCCCGACCGAGGGCCGTGGCCACGTTCGCGCTCCACACCACGTCGCCGGTGTCGCCGTCGACCCGGGCCAGGCGTCCCCCGGCACCGCCGCAGCGGTCGGACTGCTCGGCCGACTGGGCGGAGACGAGCGCATCGTCGCCGACCATCCCCGCGAACGCGTAGTAGGCGCAGCCCGAGGGCATCCCCGGGGTGGCCGCACCCGCCAGGTCGGTCTGCCAGACGGTCGCCGTGGGCTCGGACCGCAGGTCGTCGACCAGCATCGCGGGCCGCACCGGCTCGTCGTACCGCGGCTGCATCGCGAGGCCCGCACCGGCGACGAGCGCGGTCACCACGGCGACGGCGCCGACCGTCAGCCCCAGGCGGCGAGCCCGGGAGGCGCGGGTCCAGACCCGGCGCAGCGCACGACCCGTTCGGCGTCCGAGCGCCTGCAGCGGTGGCGGCTGCGCGCGCCTCCCTCCTCCGGTCGGCTCCGCCCCGTCGTACCCGTCGCGAGCACCGGCGTCGGCTGCGGGCTCGTCGGGGTGATCGGCCGCGGAGGCGGGCGTCGCCGTGGAGCCGGCCCGCGCCTCCCAGGCTGCCGCCGGGCGCTCGGGACGCATCGGCTGCCACGGTCGTCCGTCCACGATGCCCCTCTCGCCCGCCATGCTACGAGACGCGGCCGGTCCGCCGGTATGCTGGCGCGTCGTCCCCCGAGACGGGGCCACACCGACCGCCGGCACCACCCGCCCGCACCACTCGCCCGCACCACCCCAGGAGGCAGCATGAGCACCGTCCCCAAGGCCCGGGGGCTCAGCACCCTGTGGCGCACGAAGTCGGTCGAGTCGTCGCTCGCCGACTCGACGGGGCCCGAGAACGGGCTGAAGCGCTCGCTCGGCGTCACCGACCTGACCCTCATGGGCATCGCCGTCGCGGTCGGGGCCGGCATCTTCTCGGTGGGCGCCAACGCCGCCGCGAACTTCGCGGGCCCGGGCGTCACGTTGTCGTTCCTCCTCGCCGCCGTCACCTGCGGCCTCGCGATCATGTGTTACGCCGAGTTCGCCTCGACCATCCCCGTCGCGGGCAGCGCGTACACCTTCACCTACGCCACCCTCGGCGAGTTCCTGGCCTGGATCATCGGGTGGGACCTCATCCTCGAGACCCTCACCGGCGCGGCCGTGCTGGCCAAGTACTGGGGCATCTACCTCAGCACCGTGTTCTCCGGATTCGGCCTGGACGTGCCCGACACCCTGTCGATCGGGCCGCTCGAACTGAGCTGGGCGCCGTTCGTCATCGTCGCGTTCTTCACCGTGCTGCTCGTCCTGGGCACGCAGCTCAGCTCGCGCGTCGGCAGCGTCTTCACCGTCGTCAAGGTCGCGATCGTGCTGTTCGTCATCGTGGTCGGCTTCTTCTTCGTCAAGGCGTCGAACTACACGCCGTTCGTGCCCGCGTCGCAGCCCCGCCCGGCCGGCGAGGGCGACGTCTGGACGCAGTCCCTCTTCTCGTTCGTCTCGGGCGCCGAGCCCGCGCAGTACGGCGTCTTCGGCCTGCTCGCCGGCGCCTCGCTGGTCTTCTTCGCCTTCATCGGGTTCGACGTCGTCGCGACCAGCGCCGAAGAGGTCAAGAACCCGCAGAAGACCATGCCCCGCGGCATCTTCCTGGGCCTCGCCATCGTCACCGTGCTCTACGTGATGGTCTCCATCGTGCTCACCGGCATGGTGTCGTACCGCGACCTCGCCGCCGTCGAGGCCCCGACCCTGGCCACGGCCTTCGACCTGGTCGGCGTCGGCTGGGCCGCTCAGGTCATCGCCATCGGAGCCCTCATCGGCCTGACGACGGTCATCATGGTGCTGCTGCTCGGCCTCGCCCGCATCGTCTTCTCGATGGCCCGCGACGGCCTGCTGCCCCGCTGGCTCGCGAAGACCTCGGCCGTCCGCAAGACGCCCGTGCGCGTCCAGGTCATCGCCGGCGTCGTCGTCGCCCTGATCGCAGGCTTCACCGACGTCGGCGTCCTGGAAGAGATGATCAACATCGGCACGCTGTCGGCCTTCGTGCTGGTCAGCGTCGGCGTCATCGTGCTGCGGCGCACGCGTCCCGACCTGCCGCGGGCGTTCCGCGTGCCACTGTCGCCCGTGCTGCCGATCCTGTCGGCGGTGCTCTGCGTCTGGTTGATGTTCAACCTGACCACCCTCACCTGGGCTCGGTTCGCCGTGTGGCTCGTGATCGGCGTCGTCGTGTACTTCGCCTACGGGCGTCGGCACTCGC
>NZ_JXQZ01000081.1 GCF_000878135.1 Frigoribacterium sp. MEB024 | reverse complement strand
GACCACCGAGATGATCCGCGAGGTGCGGCGGGCCCTCGGCCCCGGGGCGTCGTAGAGGACGGAGGTGCTCATCGGAGGACTGCGACCTTCTTCTCGACCACGGCGGCGAGACGGCCGAGCGTGATGGTGACGAGCAGGTAGAAGAACGCCACGGCGAGCAGCGTCGTGATGACGGCGTCACCACGATCGTTCGCGATGTAGCGTCCCGCGGCGAAGAGCTCGGCCACGAAGAAACCACCGGCCACCGAGGTGTTCTTGGTGAGGGCGATGAAGACGTTGATCAGCGGGGGCACGACCATGCGCATGGCCTGCGGGAGGATCACGTGGCCGAGCGTCTGGCCGAAACCGAGCCCGATGCTGCGCGCCGCCTCGGCCTGCCCGACGGGGACCCCGTTGATGCCCGACCGGATGGCCTCGGCGACGAACGGCGAGGTGTACGCCGTCAAGCCGATGACGGCCAACGGGAAGTACGTGCCGAAGTCGACTCCGAGGTACGGCAGGACGAAGGCGCAGAAGAAGAGCACGAGCGTGAGCGGGATGTTGCGCAGAGCCTCGGTGTAGACCGTCGCGAACGTGCGGAAGGACGCCACGGGCGAGATGCGCAGTGCCGCGACGAAGAAACCGATCACGAGGGCCCCGAGGCCCGACAGAACGAGCAGCTGGAGCGTCGTGACGAAGCCGTCCCAGAAACGGGGCCAGTTGTCGGTCACGGCGTCGAAGCCGGGGATGACGTCCAAGGGGTTCAACAGGGTCCTTCGGTCGGGGCAGGACGCGGGCACCCGGGGCTGGTCGCCCCGGGTGCCCGAGCGGTGTCAGTAGCGGTCGATCGTGGGGGGCGTTGGGGTGTCGAGCACCTTGCCCGCGGTCTTCTCCCACAGCTCGTCCCAGGTGCCGTCGTCCTCGGCTTCCTGGAGCGTGTCGTTCACGAACATGCGGAAGTCGGTGTCGTCGAGTGCCAGACCGATGCCGTAGGGCTCTTCGGTGAAGGTCTCCCCCACGACCTCGAACTCGCCCTCGTTCTGGTCGGCGAGGCCGGCCAGGATGACGTTGTCGGTCGTCACGGCCGACACCGCACCGGTGCGGAGGGGCTCGAGGCAGTTCGAGTACGTGTCGGTCGCGAGGATGTCGGTGGTGTACTCGGCCACGTTCTTCTCGCTGGTCGAGCCGCTGACGGTGCAGACCTTCTTGCCGGCCAGGTCGTCGGCGGACTCGATCCCCTCGGGGTTGCCGTCGAGCACGAGCAGGTCTTGACCGGCCGTGTAGTACGGGCCAGCGAACGAGACGACCTTCTTGCGATCGTCGTTGATCGTGTAGGTCGCGATGACGAGGTCGACCTGGCCGTTCTGGATGAACGGCTCGCGGTTGGCCGAGACGGTCTCGACCCACGTGATCTTGTCGGCTTCGATGCCGAGCTTCGCGGCGACGAGCTTGCCGATCTCGGCGTCGAAGCCCTCGGGCACGCCGTCGGGGTTGGCCAGGCCGAACAGCGGCTGGTCGAACTTGGTGCCGATGGTGATCTCACCGGCGTCGGCGAGGCGGGCCATGGTGCTGCCTTCGGCGAAGTCGGCCGGCGTCTCGACGTCGACGGCCGGGGCCGACGAGTCGGTGCATGCCGTGAGGCCGAGGACCACGGCGGCTGCTGCGGCTACGGCGACGAATCCCTTGCTGAGTCGCATTCTGATCTCCTTGCTGGGTGACCCGGACGCCGGGCGGCGATCGGGTGTCGTGGGCCGGCTGTTCGGGTGCCGGGGAACGGGTCGCGGACTCGGCCGCGCCCGCTCAGTGCGTGAGGATCTTCGCGAGGAAGTCCTGGGCGCGGGTCGACTGGGGGTCGGTGAAGAACTTCTCGGGCGTCGCCTCCTCGACGATCTGACCGTCGGCCATGAAGACGACGCGATCGGCGGCCTTGCGCGCGAACCCCATCTCGTGGGTGACGACGATCATCGTCATGCCGTCCTTCGCGAGCTGCACCATGACGTCGAGCACCTCGGTGATCATCTCGGGGTCGAGTGCGCTGGTGGGCTCGTCCAGGAGCATCACCTTGGGGTCCATCGCCAGTGCCCGGGCGATCGCGACACGCTGCTGCTGCCCGCCCGAGAGCTGGGACGGCATCTTGTCGGCCTGGTTCGCGACGCCGACCCGCTCGAGCAACTGCATCGCCCGCTCGCGCGCCTCGGCCTTGGTGCGCTTCCGCACCTTGAGCTGGCCCAGCATGACGTTCTCGAGGATGGTCTTGTGGGAGAAGAGGTTGAAGCTCTGGAACACCATCCCGACGTCGGCGCGCAGGCGGGCGAGAGCCGCGCCTTCTTCGGGCAGACGCGTGCCGTCGATCGTGATGACGCCGTCGTCGATGGTCTCGAGGCGGTTGATCGCCCGGCAGAGGGTCGACTTGCCCGAACCGCTCGGGCCGATCACGACGACCACCTCGCCCTTGCCCACCGTCGTGGTGATGTCCTTCAGGACGTGGAGGTCACCGAAGTGCTTGTTGACGTGGTCGACCACGACGAGGGGTTCCATGCGCCCACACAAACAGACCCCCAGGTCGGGGTCAAATTCACAGTGGATTTTTAATGAAAACGAAACGACGCGTCCCACCGCGACGAGAGCGCACGGCCCGACCCGCGCCTCTTGCCGGACGAGGAGGCGCTAGCTGCGGTGGGCGAAGGCGCTCTCGTAGAGGCACACCGAGGCCGCCGTCGCGAGGTTCATCGATTCGGCGTGACCGTAGATGGGCACGACCAGGGCGCGGTCGGCACGCGCGAGGTCCGCGTCGGTGAGACCTCGGGCCTCGTTGCCGAAGAGCCAGGCGGTCGGCTCGGCGAGCACGCCCTCGGTGCGGGCGGCGAGCAGGTCGTCTCCCTTGACGTCGGCGGCGAGCACCTGGAGGCCGGCTTCACGACACCGGTCGACGATCGCGGGCAACTCGACGCCCACGGCGACCGGCACGTGGAACAGCGAACCCGTCGTGGACCGGACGACCTTGGGGTTGTAGAGGTCGACGCTGCGACCGGTCATGATGACGGCGTCGGCGCCCGCGGCGTCCGCTGCCCGGATGATGGTGCCCGCGTTGCCGGGGTCGCGGACTTCTTCGAGGATCACGACGAGCTTCGGCTCGGCCGCGAAGACGTCCTTCACCGACGTGGGGAACTGCCGACAGACGGCGACGATGCCCTGCGGCGTGACCGTGTCGGCCATGGCCTCGAGCACCGGCTCGGTGACGAACTGGACGTCGATGCCCTCCGCGTCGGCGGCGACCGCCACCTCGGGGTAACGCTCGAGAGCGGTCGGGGTGCCGAAGAGTTCGACGATCAGCTCGGGCCGGAAGGCCAGGGCCTCACCGACCGACTGCGGCCCTTCGAGCAGGAACGTGCGGGTCTCGGTGCGAGCGTCGCGCTTCGAGAGCTTGGCCACCGCCCGGACTCGGGGTGAACGGGGATTGTCGAGCAGGGAGTCGTGGGGCACCCGTCCATGATGCCGCACGAGGACCATCGCCTGCCGCGGACGCACGAGACCCGACGGCGACACCGGGATGGGTGTCGGGCCGTCGGGCCTCGAGGGTGGTGCGGGTGCGACTACGCGGCGACCTTGGGGGCCGAGGTGTCGGCGGGCAGCGCGGCCTTGGCGGTGGCGACGAGCGACGCGAACGTGGCGGGCTCGTTGACGGCCAGCTCGGCCAGGATGCGACGGTCGACCTCGACGCCGGCCAGGGACAGACCCTGGATGAGGCGGTTGTAGGTCAGGCCGTTCGCACGCGACGCGGCGTTGATGCGCTGGATCCACAGACGACGGAACTCGCCCTTGCGCGCACGACGGTCACGGTACGAGTAGACGAGCGAGTGCGTGACCTGCTCTTTGGCCTTGCGGTACAGGCGCGAACGCTGACCGCGGTAACCCTCGGCACGCTCGAGGATGACGCGACGCTTCTTGGCGGCGTTGACCGCTCTCTTGACTCTTGCCATTTTCTTGTTCCTCTACGTTCGTGTCAGCGGTCAGTGACCGAGAAGCTTCTTGGCGACCTTGGCGTCGGCGGGAGCGAGCACCTGGTCCTGGTTCAGGCGAGCCTTGCGCTTGGCGCTCTTCACCTCGAGGTTGTGGCGCATACCGGCCTGCTGCTTCATGATCTTGCCGGAACCGGTGACCTTGAAGCGCTTCTTGGCGCCGGAGTGGGTCTTCTGCTTGGGCATGTCTTACTTACTTTCTTCTGTCGGTCGCTCGGCCGGTGCATCGGCCGGGACCTCGTCGGACGTCGGGTGCTTCGGCGGCTTGTTGGCCGCCTTGCGAGCTTCTGCCTCGGCCTTGGCCTCGGACTTGTTCTTGTGCGGGCCGATGACCATCACCATGTTGCGGCCGTCGATGGTGGGTGTCGACTCGACGCTGCCCCACTCGGAGACGTCTTCGGCGAAGCGCTGGAGGAGGCGGACGCCCTGGTCGGGACGCGACTGCTCGCGACCACGGAACAGGATCATGGCCTTGACCTTGTCGCCGCCCTGGAGGAAGCCCTCGGCGCGCTTGCGCTTCGTCTCGTAGTCGTGCTTGTCGATCTTCAGGCGGAAACGGACCTCTTTGAGGATCGTGTTCGCCTGGTTGCGACGGGCTTCTTTCGCCTTCTGCGCAGCCTCGTACTTGAACTTTCCGTGATCCATGATCTTGGCCACGGGAGGCTTCGAGTTGGGGGCCACCTCGACCAGGTCGAGCTCGGCCTCTGCGGCGAGACGCAGGGCCATGGCGATGGGAACGACGCCGATCTGCTCACCTGCGGGCCCGACGAGGCGGACCTCGGGGACGCGGATACGGTCGTTCGTACGGGGATCGCTGATGCGGAACTCCTCTGTCGTCATTTCTGCATCTGGCGGGGCCGGACGGCCTCACCAGAGAAAGAGGAGTTTCGTGCGCGCACCGTCTGACGACGCATCACACCGCACCCTGGCTGCTCGATCGCCGTCTGCCCGATGCCTCTGACGAGGAACCAGGTGGAACGGTGGTGCTGATCGAACGGGGTGCCAACAACCCGGTAACCTTGTCTAACGGTCAAGCGCGGGTGGGAGAATCTCCACTTTCGCACGGAGCAGACGCTCCGAGCCTGGACGAGTTTAGCAGAGGATCAGTTCGTGAGCCACTCCCCCGACGACGCACCCATTCCCGACGCCCGCTTCGGCGATCCGGCACCCGCCACGTCGCTCGACACCTCCCCCGCGACGGCGCGGTTCGAGGACGATCTGCACTTCGGCGACGACGCCGCCCGCGACATCGCCGACGTCAACGCGGTCGAGGTCATCAACACCGTGTGCGTCCACCTGATGAGCGCTGCCGCGGTGAAGGTCGGCCTGGCCGACGACCCGCAGCGACAGACCGACCTCGACGAGGCCCGCAAGCTCATCACCTCCCTCGCCGGACTCGTGACCGCCAGCGCACCCGAGATCGGCGACCAGCACGCCCGGGCGCTCCGCGACGGCCTGCGATCGCTGCAACTCGCCTTCCGTGAGGCGTCGGCCATCCCCGACGCGATCGGCCAGGGCCCCGGCGAGAAGTACACCGGCCCCGTCAACTGAGCCGAGCGTCGTCGCCTGAACCGCGCGTCCCCAGGCCCGCGCCTCCCCTGATCGGTGCGTCGCCAGATCCACGCGTCCCGTGACCCGCGCGCCCAGGGGCCATCCGGCTCCCGCGCCCCGACGGACGGCTCTTCCTCAGCCCGGGACGACCTTCACCGACATGCTGTCGACCCGGTCGGCGATCACCGGATCGGCGGCCCAGGCCGCCTGCAGTCGCTGCAGCAGCGCTTGCAGGGCGTCGCGGTCCAGACCGCGCGCCACGCCCAGCTGGACGACGATCTCGGGCGCACCGAGTCGGGCGTCTCGATAACCGGGCGCGACGACCAGGCTGACCAGCGCCTCCTCGTCGCGTGACGCGTCGAGGAACGCGCGCAGGACGTCCTCGTCATGATGGCTCGGCACCCACGGCAGGTCTTGCGCGACCGCCCAGACGGCCGGACGGCGCAGACCGAACTCGGTGATCGATCCGGGGTCGATCACGATGCGGTCGGTCGACTCCGAGGCGGCCGCGAGGGCCACGCGCCGAGCCTCCACCGGCACCGGCCGGGCAGCAGGACGCCACCGCGTCAAGGTCTCGACCGAGGTGAAGGCCGGCAACACGTCCCGGCCGTCCGGACCGGAGACCGTGACGATGGAGAGCTCCTGCGTCTTGTCGATGCGGCGACCGTGGTCGTCGTGACCTTCGTCTCCCGCCACGGCGACCAGCGGCACGAGCAGGCGCGCCGGGCGGAGGGCGTCGACGACCTCGCTCTCTCCGAGCCGCCCCTCGCGGAACCCGAGGAGGGCGTCGAGCAGGTGCGGGTCCGCGGACCCGTCGTCGCCGGCGTGCGCCGTGTCGTGATGGTCGAAGGTGCGACCGGCCCACGGCCGCCCGGCGCTGTCACGGCCGTGGCCGGGATCGTCGTGTGCGTGCCCCGGTCCGCCCGGCGCGGTGGTCATCAGTTCGACGCGACGTCGAGGGCTGCGCCGAGGGTGAAGGCTCCCGAGTAGAGCGCCTTGCCGACGATGGCGCCCTCGAGTCCCTGCGGCACGAGCTCACGCAGAGCCACGAGGTCGTCGAGGCTCGAGATCCCCCCCGAGGCGATCACCGGACGATCGGTGTGCTCCATCACCTGACGCAGCAGGTCGACGTTGGGACCCTGGAGCGTGCCGTCCTTCGTCACGTCGGTCACGACGTAGCGCGCACAGCCGGCCTCTTCGAGCCGGGCGAGGACGGTCCAGAGATCGCCGCCCTCTTCGGTCCAGCCCCGCGCCGCCAGCGTGGTGCCGCGGACGTCGAGCCCCACGGCCACCGCCTCTCCGTACTCGGCGATGACGTGGGCGGCCCATTCGGGGTTCTCGAGGGCCGCGGTGCCGAGGTTGATGCGCTTCACGCCGGTGCTCAACGCGTCCTCGAGGGACTTGTCGTCGCGGATGCCCCCGCTGAGCTCGACGTTGACGCCCTTGACCTGCTTGATGACCCTCTTGATCACGGCGCGGTTGTCACCGCGCCCGAAGGCGGCGTCGAGGTCGACCAGATGCAGCCATTCGGCGCCCTGGCTCGCCCAGTCGTCGGCTGCCGAGACCGGGTCGCCGTAGTTCGTCTCGCTGCCGGCCTCACCCTGGGTCAGGCGCACGGCCTGACCACCCGCCACGTCGACGGCGGGGAACAGGGTCAGGGCGGGGGTGGTGCAGAACTCGCTCATGTCGTCTCTCTCACGGCGCCGGGGCACCGCAGGGTCAGGAGGCGCGATCGGGTCGGTCGCGTCGGGGTCAGAGGGTGCCGAGCCAGTTCGAGAGCAACCGGATGCCCGGCTGCCCCGACTTCTCGGGGTGGAACTGCGTCGCCCAGAGCGGGCCGTTCTCGACGGCGGCGACGAAACGGCCACCGTGGTCGGCCCAGGTCACGTGCGGCTCGGTGAAGGGACGGATCACGTCGAGCGACCACTCCTGCGCGGCGAACGAGTGGACGAAGTAGAACCGCTCGTCGGCCACGCCGTCGAACAGCACACTGCCCTCGGGCACGTCGACGGTGTTCCAGCCCATGTGGGGCAGGACGTCGGCCTTGAGTTCGTCGACCACGCCGGGCCACGCCCCGAGGCCACCGGTGCTGTTGCCGCGTTCGACGCCGCCCTCGAAGAAGACCTGCATGCCGACGCAGATGCCCATGACCGGACGCCCGCCGGCCAACCGTCGGTCGATCAGCTCACCACCGCGAACGGACTCGAGCTGGCTCATGACGGCCGCGAAGGCGCCGACACCGGGGACGAAGAGGCCGTCGGCCGCCTGCACCCGGGCACGATCGGACGTGAGCTCGACGTCGGCACCCGCGAGCTCGAGGGCCTTGACGGCCGAGTGGACGTTGCCGCTGCCGTAGTCGAGGACGACGACGGAGGGACGGGCGCCGGTCACAGGGCGCCCTTCGTCGACGGGATGCCACTGACGCGCGGGTCGGGCTGGACGGCCTGACGGAGCGCCCGGGCGAACGCCTTGAACTCGGCCTCGGCGATGTGGTGCGGATCACGCCCGCCCAGCACACGGACGTGCACGGTGATGCCGGCGTGGAAGGTGATCGCCTCGAAGACGTGCCGGACCATCGAGCCGGTGAAGTGCCCGCCGATGAGGTGGTACTCGAAGCCCTCTGGCTCACCCGTGTGCACGAGGTACGGACGCCCCGACACGTCGACGACCGCCTGCACGAGGGCCTCGTCGAGCGGGACGAGCGCGTCACCGTAGCGCGAGATGCCCGATTTGTCGCCGAGCGCCTGCTTCAAGGCGGTGCCGAACGTGATGCCGATGTCTTCGACGGTGTGGTGGACGTCGATGTGCGTGTCGCCCTTGGCGGCGACCTCGAGGTCGATCAGGGAGTGCTTCGACAACGCCGTCAGGAGGTGGTCGAAGAACGGCACCGACGAGTCGACCGTCGATCGGCCCGAACCGTCGAGGTCGAGGGCGAGCGTGATGCTGGACTCGCTCGTCTCGCGCGAGAGGGAGGCGGTACGGGAGGCACGGGTCGTCTCGGTCACGTCGGTCACGAAGAGAGCCTAATGTCGCGGAGCACCTCGAGGAACGCGGTGGTCTCGGCCTCGGTGCCCGCGCTGACCCTCAGGTGGTTCGGGATGCCGAGGTTGCGGACGATGACGCCCCGTTCGAGCAGACGCTCGAAGACGTCGGTCGGATCGTCGACCCCACCGAAGAGGACGAAGTTCGACCAGGTGGGCCACGGCTCGTACCCGAGCTCGGTCAACTCGTGCACGATGCGGTCACGCTGGGCCTTGATGTCGTCGACCATGGCGAGCATCTCGCTCGCGTGCGAGAGCGCGGCGACGGCCGCCGCCTGCGTCAGGGACGAGAGGTGGTACGGGAGGCGCACGAGACGCAACGCGTCGGCCACGGCCGGGTGCGCGGCCAGGTAGCCGACCCGGGCACCGGCGAACGCGAACGCCTTGCTCATCGTGCGGGACACGACCAGCCGTTCGCGGCCCGCCAGGAGGGTCAGTGCCGTCGGCTGATCGGCCGGCATGAACTCGGCGTAGGCCTCGTCGACGAAGACGATGCCGTCCGTCGCGTCGTAGGCAGCCTCGATCGTGGCGAGGTCGAGAGGGGTGCCCGTGGGGTTGTTCGGTCCGCAGAAGAAGACGATGTCGGGACGGGTGCGCTCGATCTCGGAGACCGCGGTCTCGGGCGAGATGCGGAACCCCTCGTCACGACGCCCCTCGACCCATCGGCTGCCGGTGCCCGTGGCGATGATCGAGTGCATCGAATAGGTGGGAGGGAACCCCAGGACCGAGCGGCCCGGGCCACCGAAGGCCTGGAGGAGCTGCTGGATGACCTCGTTGGAGCCGTTCGCCGCCCAGATGTTGTCGCGGGTCAGATCGTGCCCGAGGTAAGCAGCCAGCGAGTCGCGAAGTGTCGTGAACTCGCGATCGGGGTACCTGTTGACGTCGAGGACCGCCCGGGCCACCGACTCGACGATGTCACGTGCGACGTCTTCGGGAATGGGATGCGTGTTCTCGTTGACGTTGAGAGCGACCGGGACCTTCTTCTGGGGAGCGCCGTACGGCGTCAATCTCCGGAGATCGTCACGGATGGGCAGGTCGTCGAGACTGAAGGACACCCCACCATCGTACGGGCGGGCCGACGATGTGTCGGGGCTGTCGCCATCGAGGAGACACGATGCCTGAGGGCCGGACCGCTCACCTCGTCGACGACGACGCCTCAGCGAGCGTACTGAGCGGGGACCGCGAGGCTCTGACCGGCGGAGACCTCGGCGCTCGGGAGATTGTTGAGCGAGACGAGGTCGGCGATGACGTCGCGAGGATCGGCGTCGGGGTCGATCTCTGACGCGACCTGCCAGAGCGTCTCGCCACCGTCGACGGTCACGTGCTGGAACTCGGTGGCACCAGTCGTGTCGGACGCGACCGCGCCGCCGCCGTTGAGGACGAGCGCGCCTGCCACGACGACGAGCGGGACCGCCACGAGCGCGGCGACGACCGCGCGGCCCCGCCGGGTGATGCGCAGACGCGTGCGCACGACTCGGGTCGAGTCGACGGGGGACGCAACTGCTGATGCTGAGGTGACGCTCATGAGGTGGTCCTTTCACCGTGGAAGACAGGGGACGAGTTCGTGCCCGGCACTCGGCCGGGAATGCCGGACACGAAGACGTGTTCCGAACATACATTCGATTGCCGGTGCTTTCAACCCCTGTGATGGGTAATTCAGGTCTAAATCGGTGTCGATCTGCGAGCGAGAACGCGACACACTCGAACATGTGTTTTGTCGACACCGCCTGATCGGATACGGTTTCGATCGGTGGTAGGAGTCAAACAGGGACCACCGACATCGACGGCAGGAGACCCATGAGCGACCCGAAGCGCACCCCGCAGGCGGCCCCCGACGCCCCCCGTCAGCTCGATCCCGGCGTCCTCCCCCGCAAGGAGTTGACGGCGAAGCAAGCGTCGATCCTCGCCGCCATCACCGAGAGCATCGGCCACCGCGGGTATCCCCCCAGCATGCGCGAGATCGGCGACGCCGTCGGCCTCAAGTCCCTGTCGAGCGTCACGCACCAGTTGAACCAGCTCGAACTCGCCGGCAAGATCCGCCGTGACCCGAACCGTCCCCGAGCCCTGGAGGTCCTCGTGGACGCGACGGCCCCGGCGGTGGCTCCGGCCACGGTCTTCACCACGAGTGACGACGGCGACACGGCTCACGTCCCCATGGTGGGACGGATCGCCGCCGGCATCCCGATCACGGCCGAGCAGCAGATCGAGGACGTGATGCCCCTACCGCGTCAACTCGTCGGCAAGGGCGAACTGTTCATGTTGCGGGTGGTCGGCGACTCGATGATCGACGCGGCCATCTGCGACGGGGACTGGGTCGTCGTACGGCAGCAGCAGGACGCCGAGAACGGTGACATCGTCGCGGCCATGCTCGACGACGAAGCGACCGTCAAGGTCTTCCGCCAGCGAGACGGCCACACCTGGTTGCTTCCCCGCAACAGCGCGTTCGAGCCCATCGTCGGCGACCATGCACAGATCGTCGGCAAGGTCGTCGCCGTGTTGCGCTCCGTCTGATCCCCTGCCCGCGGTGGCGATCCGCCCCGAGGACGACGAAGCGCCGACCACCACAGGTGGTCGGCGCTTCGTCGTTCGACGGTGCGGGGCCCGGCGTCAGCGCCCCACGCCCACGGGAGCCATGTACGGCGTCAGCCCGGCGACGTCGCTCGGGTACACACGGGCGTGGACCCGTGTGCCTTCTTCTTCGTAGTCGGTGCTGACGATGCGGCCTGAGTCGTGGAGGTGGGAGACGACGTCGCCCCGGTCGTACGGCACCAACAGGTCGAGCTCGATCTCGGGTTCGGGCAGGACGGCTGCGATGCGAGCCAGCAGCTCGTCGATTCCCTCGCCCGTCCGTGCCGAGACGAAGACCGCCGTCGGCTCGAGCCCGAGCAGGACGAGACGCTGGTCGTCGTCGACGAGGTCACTCTTGTTGTAGACGACGATCTCGGCGATGTCACGACCGTCGACTTCGGCGATGACGTCGCGGACGGTGGCGAGCTGTGCGGCAGGGTCGGGGTGCGACCCGTCGACGACGTGCACGATCACGTCGGACGCCTCGACCTCTTCGAGCGTCGACCGGAAGGCCTCGACCAGCTGGTGCGGCAGGTTGCGCACGAATCCGACGGTGTCCGCGTACGTGAAGGGACGGCCGTCCGCCGTCACGCTCTTGCGGACCGTCGCGTCGAGGGTCGCGAACAGCGCGTTCTCGACCAGGACGCCCGCACTCGTCAACCGGTTCAGGAGACTGGACTTCCCGGCGTTCGTGTACCCGGCGATGGCGACGGTGGGCACCTCGTTGCGGTCACGGTTGGCCCGCTTGGCATCGCGGGCGGGCTTCATCTCTTTGATCTGCTTGCGGAGCCGGGCCATGCGGGTGTGGATGCGGCGCCGGTCGAGCTCGATCTTGGTCTCACCGGGCCCGCGGCTGCCCATACCGGCACCCGCGCCTCCGACTTGCCCACCGGCCTGGCGCGACATCGACTCGCCCCAACCGCGGAGGCGCGGCAGGAGGTACTCGAGCTGGGCCAGTTCGACCTGCGCCTTTCCCTCGCGGCTCTTGGCGTGCTGGCTGAAGATGTCGAGGATCACGGCGGTGCGGTCGATCACCTTCACCTTGACCACGTCCTCGAGGGCGCGACGCTGGCTGGGGGCCAGTTCGGTGTCGGCGATGACGGTGTCGGCACCGAGGGCTGCGACCGTTCCCCGCAGCTCTTCGGCTTTGCCCTTGCCCAGGTACGTGCTCGGGTCGGGGTTCGGTCGTCGCTGCAGCAGCCCGTCGAGGACGACGGCGCCCGCCGTCTCGGCCAAGGCGGCGAGCTCACGCAGGGAGTTCTCGGCGTCGGACATCGAACCCTGCGAGTACACGCCGATGAGGACGACGTTCTCGAGGCGCAGTTGGCGGTACTCGACCTCGGTGACGTCCTGCAGTTCGGTCGAGAGGCCTGCGACGCGGCGGAGGGCCTGGCGATCGTCGCGCTCCGACTGGTCACCGTCGGAGCCGCTCCCGTCGTGAAGCGAGCGCGTCTGGATGGCCTGGGCGGGCGAGAAGACGGTGTAACCGGAGGCCCTCTGGGCCGCACGATCGAGGACGCGCGCGACGACGTCGTCGGGCTGGTCGTTCCGCTCGGAGTCGAGCGGTGTCGTGGTGTGGTCTGTCATCGGGGTGATACTAACCCTTTCGGTGTGCGGAGAGCAGGGAACGATGCCCCTGCGGATGTTCGGTAGGTTGGCGAGCATGGCCAGCGAGCACTACTTCTCACCCCAGCCCGGCAGCGCGGCCAAGCCCAGGACGATCGACGTCGTCCTCGCGGGGCGTGAGTTGACGCTCACCACGGCCGCGGGCGTCTTCAGCCCGGGCCGCGTGGACCCCGGCACCTCGGTGTTGCTGGCGGGCACGCCGACGCCGCCGAGGGCGGGCCATCTGCTGGACGTCGGGTGCGGCTGGGGCCCCATCACACTGAGCCTCGCGTTGTCGTCACCCGACGCGACGGTCTGGGCCGTCGACGTGAACGAGAGAGTGCTCGACCTCGTGCGCGAGAACGCGCGGTCGGTCGGCCTCGAGAACGTCAACGCCGTGACCCCCGACGGTGTTCCCGACGGCCTGCGCTTCGCGACGATCTGGTCGAACCCGCCGATCCGGGTCGGCAAGGCCGAACTGCACTCCCTGCTCGAACGGTGGCTCCCCCGCCTCGACGTGGGGTCGGACGCGTGGCTGGTCGTGCAGAAGAACTTGGGGGCCGACTCCCTCCAGCGCTGGATGAACGAGACCATGGCCGACGTCGTGGACGTGACCCGCGCCTCCACCAGCAAGGGATACCGGATCTTGCGCGCCGAGCGTCTCACCGACGCCGGCTGATCGGACTCTTCGCCGAGACCCGGACGCCGCGCCCGCCGAGGCTCAGAGCTCGAGCGCGCCGGTGAAGACCAGTTCGGCCGGCCCGCTGAGCGAGACGTGCTCGCCATCGGCGTGATGGCTGACCGACACGCCGACGACGCCGCCGGGAACCTCGACCAACCAGGCCTCGGGTGCCGAGGCTCCTGCCCAGTACCGCGTCGCCAGCGCGGCCGCTGCCGCTCCGGTGCCGCACGAGAGGGTCTCGCCACTGCCGCGTTCGTGGACGCGCATGCGGATGCGACCGAGCCCGTCGACCACGAGCGGATCGGCCGGGACCACGAATTCGACGTTCGCCCCGTCGGCCGGGGCCGGGTCGACGATCGGCACGTAGGTCAGGTCGAGACCGTCCAGTTCGTCGTCACCGGCGAGTGCGACCACCACATGGGGGTTGCCCACCGAGATCGGCAGCCCGGGGCGTGCGGCGTGCAACTCTCGCGCTCGGACGACCGGATCGTCGTCGCCGAGTCTCCACGGCCCCAGGTCGACGCGGAAACCCGTGCCGTCGCGACGCACCTCGCGCGCGCCGGCCCGCGTGCCGACGACGAGCACGTCGTCCTCGCCCAGCTGGACCAGCCCTCGCTCGAGGAGGTAGCGCGCGAAGACACGGATGCCGTTGCCGCACATCTCGGCAGGGCTGCCGTCGGCGTTGTGGTAGTCCATGAACCACTCGGCGCGCGGCTCGGTCTCGAGCAGGCCCGCCTCGGTGGACAACGCCGCCGTGCGGACCGCACGGATGACCCCGTCACCACCCACCCCGAACCTCCGGTCCGCCAGGGCCCGGATCATGGCGGGGTTCAGGTCGGTGCCCGCATCGGGATCGGTGAACAGGACGAAATCGTTGCCCGTGCCCTGCCCCTTGGTGAACTGCAGCGTGGTGGTCACCCCAGAATCCTAGCCACGGCCCGGTCGATCGCCTGGGCGTCGCCCGAGCGGGACCACTCGACGTCGTCGTACCGGCGGAACCAGCTCGCCTGGCGGCGGGCGTAGCGACGGGTGAGGGCCGCCGTGGCATCGATGGCGTCGCCCTCGCTGAGTTCGCCCCGGAGCTGCGCGACGGCCTGCGCGTAGCCGATCGCCCGACTCGCCGTGACCCCTCGCTCGAGCCCGAGAGGCAGCAGACGCCGTACCTCGTCGACGAGACCGTCTCGCCACATCTCGTGGACGCGTCGGTCGAGACGTTCGACGAGCACGGGTCGCTCCTCGGCCACACCGAAAACGCTCGACGGCCGCCACGGCGACGATTTCTCGGGCAGCGTTCCCGAGAGGGGGCGTCCGGTGAGGTCCCCGACCTCGAGCGCCCGGACGAGACGCCGGGCGTTGGAAGGCCCGATCGACGTCGCGGACGCCGGATCACGCTCTCGCAGCAACTCGTACAGTGCCCCTGCCCCTCGCTCGTCCGCGATCGCCTCGTAACCACTCCGGATCGCGGGGTCGGTGCCGGGGAACCGGAAGTCGAACAACACGCTCGAGACGTAGAGCCCGGACCCACCGACGAGGACCGGCACCGCCCCGCGCGCCACGATGCCGTCGATGAGACCCCTGGCTTCGCGCTGATACCACTCGACGCTCGCCTCGTCGGTGACGTCGAGGACGTCGAGGAGATGATGCGCTATGCCTCGCCGCTCGGTGAACGGCAGCTTGGCCGTACCGACGTCCATTCCTCGGTAGAGCTGCATGGCGTCCGCGTTGACGATCTCGACCGTCTCGCCCCGGGCCGACAGTGCCTCGGCGAGGTCCAGCGAGAAGGCGGACTTCCCTGTGCCGGTCGCCCCGACGATCGCGACCAGCACGTCAGCGGAGGTCGTCGGTCGTGCTGTAGATCGGTGTCGTCGCCACCCGCAGCGTGGGCAGACCGAGGCTCACCCTCGCCGGCCGGGTCGAGGAGGCGCGGGTCGCGTCGCCCCCGGACGGCACCCCGCACGAAGCGGCCTGCGCGGCGTCCCAGGCGTCGCCCGCGCGCGTGCGACGGACCTCGTAGAGGGACTTCGGCCCTTCAATCGCATCGGCGAGCAGGTAGAACGGTGCGGCGTCGGTGATCCTCACGCTGACGACGTCGCCGGGTCGCGGGACGGCACCACCCGTCGGTACCTCGAAGTGGACGAGACGGCTGTCTTCGGCACGACCCGAAAGACGGTGCGTGGAGACATCCTTCCGCCCCTCGCCGGTGGCCACGAGGACCTCGACGGGACGGCCGACCCGGAGACGGTTCTCTTCGGCCGAGATGCGGTCCTGCACCGCCGTCAAGCGCTCGAACCGTTCTTGGACGACGGCCTTCGGGATCTGCTCGGCCATGTCGCCCGCGGGCGTCCCGGGGCGCACCGAGTACTGGAACGTGAAGGCCGATGCGAACCGGGACCGCTCGACGACCCGGAGGGTCTCGGCGAAATCGTCCTCGGTCTCGCCGGGGAATCCGACGATGATGTCGGTGCTGATGGCGGCGTCGGGCATGGCCGCGCGCACACGGTCGATGATGCCGAGGAACTTCTCGCTGCGGTAGCTGCGCCGCATGGCCCGCAGCACTCGGTCGGACCCCGACTGCAGGGGCATGTGCAACTGCGGCATCACGGCGGGCGTCTCGGCCATGGCGGCGATGACGTCGTCGGTGAAGGACGCCGGGTGCGGACTGGTGAAGCGCACCCGCTCGAGCCCGGGGATCGCCCCGACGGCCCGCAGCAACTTGCCGAAGGCGAACCGATCGCCGAACTCGACACCGTACGAGTTCACGTTCTGCCCGAGCAGCGTCACCTCGACGGCACCGTCGTCGACGAGCGCCTGGACCTCGGCGAGGATGTCGCCGGGTCGGCGGTCCTTCTCCTTGCCCCGAAGAGAGGGGACGATGCAGAAAGTACAGGTGTTGTTGCAGCCGACCGAGATCGAGACCCAACCGCTGTGTGTGGAGTCGCGCTTGGTCGGCAAGGTCGAAGGGAAGACGTCGAGCGCCTCGAGGATCTCCAGCTGAGCCTCGTCGTTGTGCCGCGCGCGTTCGAGCAGTGTCGGCAGGGCACCCATGTTGTGCGTACCGAAGACCACGTCGACCCACGGCGCCCTGTCGAGGATGACGTCTTTGTCTTTCTGAGCCAGGCACCCGCCGACGGCGATCTGCATGCCTTCGCGCTTCTTCTTCAGGCCGGCGAGGGTCCCCAGCGTGCCGTAGAGCTTCTTGTCGGCGTTCTCACGCACTGCGCAGGTGTTGATGACGACGATGTCGGCCTCCGCTCCGTCGGCGGCCACGTAGCCGGCCGCCTCGAGCGAACCACTCAACCGCTCGGAGTCGTGGACGTTCATCTGGCACCCGAAGGTACGGACCTCGTACGTGCGGGCCGGGCCGTCGACGGCCGAGGGGATGCGGGTGGTGGCGACCGTCGTCATGGTGACTCAGTGTAGATCGCCGCCACCCCCGAGCCGATCACTCGAAGCGGACGCCGCCGCGACCGCTGCCACCCCGGGGCAGGGCCTTCTCGATGGCACGGCGTACGACCTCGGAGCGGTAGCCGCGGCGCATCAGATACCCGTTCAGGCGACGCTCGGCCGTCTCGCGGTCGAGCCCGCGCAACGAACCGGCCCGTTTGCGAGCCCATTCGTCGGCACGTTCTTGCTCTTCGTCGTCGTCCGTGTCGGACAGGGCCTCGTCGATGATCGACGGGTCGATGCCGCGGGCGCGGAGTTCGGACGTGACAGCCCCGCGGCCCAGCCCCTTGCGCTCTTGCTTCGACCGGACCAGGGTCGCGGCGAGTTCGCTGTCGTCGAGGAGACCCACCCGCTCGAGACGAGCGATCTCGTCGGCGACGACCGATTCGTCGAGGTCGCGAGAGCGGAGCAGCTTCTCCATCTCGAACGAGGACACACCGCGGCGCGAGAGGGCATGCAGACTGACGTTCTCCGCCCGTCGCTGTTGCGCTTCTCGGTCCTCCGGCCCACCGTCGGACTCATCGTCGAACCCGGTCGCCTTGGGACGCCCGGCCGCGCCCGCCCGAGAACCTCGGGCAGACGGGTGGTCGGCCTCCGAAGCCAGCGGGGACGCGTCGCCCACCCAGTGGGCGCTGATGGCCGTCAGGACGGCTTCGGTACCGTGAGACGGGCCATCCGGGGCCGCAGTATCCACCCTCGCGTCGGACGACGGCGATCCGGTCGAAGCACCGAAGAGGGGCGTGACCGGCGCGAGCCGCCTGCTGTCGTCAGTCGGACCCGCCCCTGCGGCGTCGTCGTCGCGCGACGTCATGCGCCCTTTCGAGCGGCGATCTTCGCCTCGATCGATTCGACGGGTGCCTCGACGGGCTTGGCACCGCCGACTCCGAGCTTGGCGAGGATCTTCTGCTCGATCTCTTGAGCGATGGCTGCGTTCTTGATGAGGAAGTTCCGCGAGTTCTCTTTGCCCTGACCGAGCTGGTCGCCGTCGTACGTGTACCAGGCACCCGACTTGCGGACGATACCGTGCTCGACACCGAAGTCGATGAGGCTGCCCTCACGCGAGATGCCCACACCGTAGAGGATGTCGAACTCGGCCTGCTTGAAGGGCGGCGCCATCTTGTTCTTGACGACCTTGACGCGAGTGCGGTTGCCGACCGCGTCGGTACCGTCTTTCAGGGTCTCGATGCGGCGGATGTCGAGACGCACGGACGCGTAGAACTTGAGCGCCTTTCCGCCGGCCGTCGTCTCAGGGCTACCGAAGAAGACACCGATCTTCTCGCGCAGCTGGTTGATGAAGATCATCGTGGTGCCGGTCTGGCTGAGCCCACCGGTCAACTTGCGCAACGCCTGAGACATGAGGCGAGCCTGCAGACCGACGTGTGAATCGCCCATCTCGCCCTCGATCTCGGCACGCGGTACGAGGGCTGCGACCGAGTCGATGACGACGAGGTCGATCGACCCCGAACGGACCAGCATGTCGGCGATCTCGAGCGCCTGCTCGCCGGTGTCGGGCTGCGACACCAGCAGGGCGTCGATGTCGACGCCGAGTTTCTTGGCGTACTCGGGGTCGAGGGCGTGCTCGGCGTCGATGAAGGCGGCGATGCCGCCGTTGCGCTGCGCGTTGGCGATGGCATGCAGGGTCAGGGTCGTCTTACCCGACGACTCGGGACCGTAGATCTCGACGATGCGGCCACGGGGGATGCCACCGATGCCGAGAGCGACGTCGAGAGCGATCGAGCCGGTCGGGATCACCGCCACGGGAGCACGCTCGTCGCTGCCGAGGCGCATGACGGCGCCCTTGCCGAACTGTCGGTCGATCTGGGCGAGAGCCGTCTCGAGGGCCTTTTCGCGGTTTTCGGCTGAGGGCATGTCTTTCTCCTTCGTGGTGGTCGTCCGTGCGCCTGTAGGCTGTCGCGTCGACGTCGACCGGTGGTGCAGGGTCGTCGTCGCTACGACAAGGCTGGTGTCGCCGGCAGGTGCCGGTGACGCGGGACGTCGATGCGAGAAACGCTACGGGCCACCCCCGACATCGCGGTGGCGGTGACTGCCCGACGTGCAGAACTCGATCGTCGACGTCCTTGTGGAGGACGCTACCACCCGTCCGAACACGTGTTCGACCCATCGCCTCCGGCGTGTCGAACACACGCCCGAGCGAGCAGCGGCTCAGCTCGTCGGCTCGGGCAGCCCGACACCGTACCGACGGGACTCCGGGACGCCCTCGGCCTCGCAGAGTGCGAGCCACACGTCGCGGGGCGATTCCCCCTGCGCGATCGCCTGGTCGGCGGTCCTGTCACCGAGCGACTGGATGACGAGGTCCCGGGTGACCACCCGACCGTAGGCTTCTCCGAACTCGTCCTCGACGGCCCGGGCGAACTCGCTCTTGCGCATCAGACGAGGGTACCCCGGACGACGAACGCCCCCGGCGCGAGCCGGGGGCGTTCGTGGCGATGACGGAAGGTCAGCGGACCGCGAGGTCGGAGTCGAACTCGGCGACGAGGTCGTCCGGAAGGGTGTCGGGGATCGGGTTGAGCCCCTCGATGACGGCCATGCGGTCACCGACCTCGCGCATGATGACCGAGATGGGCGTCTCGAGGGCGTCCGCGACGGAAGCGAGGATCTCTGAACTCGCTTCTTTCTGGCCCCGCTCGACCTCGCTCAGGTAGCCGAGGGCGACGCTGGCCTTGCTCGCGACCTGACGGAGCGTGCGACCCTTCTGCAGACGGAAGTCGCGAAGGACGTCGCCGATTTCTTGACGTACCAGGACCATGGGACCCTCCTTCGGGGACGACCCATCTGACGGGATGGTTGCAGATGGGGGACGGCGGATGGTGCTCGGACCGACTGACCACGACTGTAGCCATCGGGGACTGTGCACCTGTTGTGAACTCGAGAGATGTAACGAGACCGAAACGCCGGCTATTCCCTCGTCTCGACCAGCCATCGATCGAGTGCTGTGAGGGATTCGGAGACCGTGGCGTTTCGGATGGCCTGCCGGTCGCCCGCGAGCGTGAGCTCGGCGACGCGGACGTCACCGGGTACCGCCAGACCGACGAAGACCGTTCCCGGTGCGTGTCCGCCCTGGGGGGCGGGGCCGGCGACGCCGGTGGTCGCGAGCCCGATGTCGGCCGGGTGGCCGCCCGTCGTCAGCCGGTCCCGTACCCCGACGGCCATGGACGCGGCCACGTCGGGATGCACCGGCCCGTGTCGTGCGAGCAGTCCTGCATCGACGCCGAGCAGCGTGTGCTTGAGCTCCGTCTGGTAAGCGACCACCCCTCCCAGGACGACGGCCGAGGCCCCGGGCACGGACACGAGCTCGGCGACCAGGGCGCCGCCGGTCAGGGACTCGGCGACGGCGACCGTGAGACCCCTGCTCGTCAACTCGGCCACGAGGTCGGCAGCCGTGGTCACGCGGCGGCCCGCCCGTGCCTCATCGCGACGCGCATGTAGTCCGCCCCGGAGACGAGGGTGGCGACCGTTGCCGCGGTCATCAGCACGCCGTTGACCCAGTGCATGCCTTCGCCGACGACGTTCCAGAGGGGGAAGAGTGCCAGGGTGACCGCGACCGCTTGCAGCACCGTCTTGACCTTGCCGCCGCGGGACGCCGGGATCACACGATCACGCAGCACGGCGAAACGGTAGACGGTGATGCCGACCTCGCGGACGAGGATGAGAGCGGTGACCCACCACGGCAGCTCGCCCAGGATCGTGAGCGAGACGAGCGCTCCGCCGATCAACACCTTGTCGGCTATCGGATCGACGATCTTGCCGAAGTCGGTCACGAGGTCGAGGCCACGGGCCAGCATGCCGTCGAGGCTGTCGGTCAGGATCGCCACGACGAACAACACAGCAGCCCAGACACGGAGCGAACCATCCGCCCCGTCGTCGATCAGCAACCAGGCGATGAACAACGGGGCCATGAGGATGCGGACGACCGTGATGACGTTCGCGATGTTGGCGGTGCTGGCCGGCCCGGGCCCTTTCGAGGCCACCCGTCCGCGGAACGAGAAGGCCGAACGCGGGGCGGGCGGGCGGGCGGCGGCGTCGTCGTGGCTCACGGTCTACTCCCTGCCCGTCAGGTGCCAGGCGTCTTCGCTTCCGGCGTCGTCGTCTTCCGCGTACCCACGGGTCATGGCCTCGACCGGGTCGCCGTCGTAGTCTCCGGCGTCGCCCCGCGAGGCGGAGGCCGAACCCGAGGAGGTGCGACCGGCGCCGGTCTCGGGGGCCGCGTCACCGCCGCGCAGCTTCGCGAGCACGCCGGGGAGCTGCTCGGTCGTGACGAGCACGTCGCGAGCCTTCGACCCTTCGGACGGACCGACGATGTCGCGCGATTCCATGAGGTCCATGAGGCGGCCGGCCTTGGCGAACCCGACGCGCAGCTTGCGTTGGAGCATCGACGTCGAACCGAACTGTGTGCTGACCACGAGCTCGGCCGCCGCGAGGAGCAGCTCGAGATCGTCACCGATGTCACCGTCGATCTCGCGCTTCTCGACCACCGCGGCGACGTCGGGACGATAGTCGGGACGCGCCTGGCGGGTGACGTGGGCCACGACCTGGGCGATCTCGTTCTCTTGCACCCAGGCGCCCTGGACGCGCATGGCCTTTGAGGCACCCATGGGGAGGAACAGCCCGTCACCCTGACCGATGAGCTTGTCGGCCCCGGGCTGGTCGAGGATCACCCGCGAGTCGGTGACGCTCGAGACGGCGAACGCGAACCGGGAGGGGACGTTCGCCTTGATGAGTCCGGTCACGACGTCGACCGAGGGGCGTTGCGTGGCGAGGACCAGGTGAATTCCGGAGGCACGGGCGAGCTGGGTGATGCGGACGATGCTGTCCTCGACGTCGCGCGGAGCCACCATCATGAGGTCGGCCAGCTCGTCGACGACCACGAGGAGGTAGGGGTACGGCTTGAGCTTGCGCTGACTGCCGGCGGGGAGGACGATCTCGCCGCCGACGACGGCACGGTTGAAGTCGTCGATGTGTCGGAAGCCGAAGCTGGCGAGGTCGTCGTACCTCATGTCCATCTCTTTGACGACCCATTGCAAGGCCTCGGCGGCCTTCTTGGGGTTCGTGATGATGGGCGTGATCAGGTGCGGCACGCCGGCGTAGATCGAGAGCTCGACCCGCTTGGGGTCGATCAGCACCATGCGGACGTCGGTCGGCTTCGCGCGCATCAACAACGAGGTGATCATCGAGTTGATGAAGCTGGACTTGCCCGACCCGGTGGCGCCGGCCACGAGGAGGTGCGGCATCTTGGCCAGGTTGGCCACGACGTAGCCGCCCTCGACGTCCTTGCCGACGCCGATGGTCAGCGGGTGGACGCTCTTGCTCGCCGCTGAGGACCGCAGGACGTCGCCGAGGGCGACGATCTCTTTGTCGGTGTTGGGGATCTCGACGCCGATCGCGCTCTTGCCGGGGATCGGGGACAGGATGCGTACCTCGTTGGAGGCCACCGCGTAGGCGAGGTTCTTGGTCAGGGCGGTGACCCGCTCGACCTTGACGCCGGGGCCGAGTTCGATCTCGTAACGCGTGACGGTCGGACCGCGCTTGAGGCCGGTCACCTTGGCGTCGACGTTGAACTGGTCGAGCACTTGGCTGATGGCGGCCACGATCGCGTCGTTCGCCTCGCTGCGCGCCTTCGCGGGCTCGCCCACCGACAGACTCGAGGCGGCCGGGAGACGATACGGGGCGCTCTCGGCACCGTCGTCGACCTCGTCGAGAGAGGGAGGTGCAGCCTCGTCGGGGTCGACCGCCAGGAAGTCGGCCGCTGCGTCGCTCTCGCCGACGGGCTCGGACGGAACGACCGGGAGCACCGTGGTCGCCGCGGTGGGCTGAACGGACGGGACGTCGAACCCCTGGGCACGGACGGCGTCCTCTGCCCGATCGAGATCGCCGAGGAGGTCGGCGGAGAAGACGTCGGTCGGAGCCGTCGTCGGCGCGGCGGCCCCTGCCGCACCCGCCGCGGCAGCACTGCCCCCGTCGTCCACGCCCGGCTCGAAGACGGGCTTCTTCCGTCGACGGCGCCCGAGCGTGTCGGTGGAGGAGGACTCGTCCGGTTTCACCAGCGGGGTGTCGTACGCGGGGTCGTCCTCGCGCTGATCCTTGTTCCGCCGCCACCAGGGCAGCGACTCGGACTCGGCCAGGTCGACGAGGTCGGGATCACCGTCGGCCCCGGCCGCCGCCGAGGTCGTCTCACCGAAGAGGTAGGAGTAGAGCTCGCCGAGCCGACGGTGAATGCGGTTCGGCGGGGTCTTGGTGATGATCAGCAGCGAGAACGCCAGCAGGACGACCACCAGAGGGACCGCGACCCATTCGGTGGCGAGGGCCACGAGCCAGGAGGCGACGACCCAGCCCAGCACGCCACCACCCGTGGCGAGGGCGCGGAGCCCTGCTGCGGCTTCGGGCTGCCCGCCGAAGATGTGGCACAGCGCACTGATCGAGACGATCGAGAGGCCGAGTCCGATGCCGATGCGCGTGTTGTCGTGAACGGATGCCGGGTGACGGAAGAGCCAGCCCGCGAAGAGGACCATGATGACCGGCAGGGCGTAGGCGACGCGTCCCACGAGCCCGCCGAACGTGTAGGCGTCGAATCCGATCGCGACGGGGCTGGTCGGGTTCAGCCACTCGACGACCGCCCCGGCGATCGCGAGCAGGACGAGCAGGAACGGCACGCCGTCCCGTCGCTCGTCTTTCGCCAAGGACTCCTTGCCCAGGAGCCGGAACGCGCCGCCGGTCAGGTGCGCGAGCCCCATCCATGCCGCGACGAACGGCCCCGGACCCTCGCGGACCGGGTCGGGCTGGCGGGGTGCGGGCAGCTTCTTGGTCGCCTTCGTGGCGCCGGAGGTCTGCGACGCTCGCGACGACGAGCGCGCGCGCGCGGTCGACTTGGTGGGCGTGGCCATGGGCTCCAAGGTACCTCTCAGCACCGACAGCGGCCGCAGGTGCTCCGGTGTGTGTCAGTAGCGGATGGCGTCGATCACTTTGACACGGATCGCCACGAGAGCCGGCAGTAGACCGGCCACCGCCCCGATGGCCGTTGCCGATGCCAGGCCGATCAGCGCCGCCTCGACGGGGAACGGGGGGAGGTCGCTGACGGCACCCTGGGCGATGTAACCCTGCACCGTCGGGTTCTCGACGACGAGGACGGCCACCATGACGCCCGCGGCGCCCGCCACGACCGTGCCGACGACGCTCTCGAGCATGACCGAGAAGAAGACCCGGGGAGCCGTGGCCCCGAAGGACCGACGCACGCCGATCTCGCGGATGCGCTGACGGACCGTCACGAGCGCGATGTTGACGAGGCCGAGACCGCCGAGGAGCAACACCAGCACGCCGACCCCCGTGATGATCAGCTTGATGGGACCGAAGGGGTCGGCGTCGCCGCCGGCGGCGTAGTCCTGTCGCGACACGTCGACCTGCACGTCGTCGCCGAGGCTCGCCCCCATGTCGGACGCCACCTGAGCGCTCAGGGCATCGCTGGTCTCGGGCGGCAGCCACATCTCGTACTGCGGGGTCTCGGCGCCGTAGCTCGCCAGGGCGAGGTCGTAGTCGGTGATCGGCAGCAGGTACATCTGCGGGCCGTCGTACTCGGTCGCCGCCGAGACTCCGGTGACGACGAGCGTCGCCGAGTCCGACCCCCGGACCAGCAAGGTCGGATGCGACGACAACGGCGGGGAGCCGAGCTGCCGCCAGAGCACCTCGTTGACGATGACGGGCGGCGCGAGACGTGACGCGTCCCCGTCCGTGAACCACGACCCCTCCGTCATGACGACCCGGTGCATCTCGCCGTAGGGGACGTCGACCGTGACGGCCCCGACCTCGGTCACCCCGTCCGGCAGCTGGACGGCTCGATTGCCGTACACGACGCGGCTGGTCTGCTCGATCCCGTAGCGTGCCGTCGTCGTGGCGAAGGCGTCCGCGATCGCCTCGGTGCTCGGCGACGTGGCGCCGTCGGAATAGGCGTTGACGTAGTAGTTCGCGGGACGGCCACCGAACCGCTCGGCGTTCTCGCGGGAGGACTGCTCGGCGAGCCCGCCGAGGGCGACCACGCCGGTCAGGGCCGCGACGGCGACGGCCACCCCGATCAGGCTGAGCAGCACGCGGAGCTTGTTGACGCGCAGTTCGGCCCAGGCCTCGGCGAATGCCCCCACCACGTCGGCCACCACACGCCTCACGCGTCGACCTCGTCGCGGGGGGACGACGTCGACGCGACGCGCGACGACGTCGGCGTCGGTGTCCGGAGAGCTCCGTCGGCCGATGCCGAGAGGACACCCTCGTCGAGCTGGTAATGCCTCGAGGCGCGCGCGGCGACCGCGAGATCGTGGGTGATCGTCACCAGTGCGGCCTCGTTCTCGGTCGCGATGCCGTCGAGCAGCGTCATCACCCCCGCGCCCGTCTCGACGTCGAGCGCACCGGTCGGTTCGTCGGCGAGGATGACGCGCGGCCGGCGGACGAGCGAGCGGGCGATCGCCACGCGCTGCTGTTCGCCGCCCGACAGGCGATGGGGCATGGAGTCGGCCCGGTGACCGAGACCCACGCGCTCCAGCATCTCGCCCGCGATGGACCGCCGACGCCAGAACTCGGCACCCGACGAGTAGAGCAACGGGGTCATAACGTTCTCGAGTGCCGTGCGCCCTTGCAGCAGGTTGAACTGCTGGAAGATGAACCCGACCTGGGCGCCCCTCAGCCGATCGCGCCGACCGCGCCGGATCGCGCGCACGTCGACGTCGTCGAACCAGTGCGTCCCCGTGGTGGGCTCGTCGATGAGACCAAGGATGTTGAGCAACGTCGACTTGCCCGACCCCGAACGCCCCACGATGCTGACGTGCTCGCCCGCGTCCACCTCGAGGTCGACGCCCGTCAGGATGTCCAGTGTCCGGTCGTCGGCGAGCGGCACCGTCTTGGTGACCGCCTCGAGCCTGATCAGAGCCATCAGCTGCAGAGGTCCGCGCCCGTGGCGGGGTCGATGCAGTCACCCTGCGGCGCCGCAGCGGCGCCCGGGACGAACTCGAGCACCAGGTCGCCCTCGGCCAGACCGCCGGTGACCTCGACGATCGTGCCGTCGTTGATGCCGAGCGTGATGTCGCGCTTCTCGGTGGAGCCGTCCGCTCCGACGACCGAGACGACGCCCTTGCCCGCCGCGCCCTCCACAGCCGTGAGGGGCACGGTCAGGACGTCGGTGGCGACACCGGCAGGGATGGTCAGCCTGGCGGCGAGTCCGCTGAACACGGTGACGTCGCCCGGCACGACGCAGGAGACGCTCTGTCCCGACGAGTCCCCCGTCGGCGCACCGGCCTCCCCGCCGTCGTCCGGCCCCGCGGACGACGAGGTGCTCCCCCCCACGGTGAGCGCCGTGCACGGGAACGGCGCCGGCCCCCCCGTGATGGCGACGGACCCCTCGGCCGGCCGACTGACCAGACGGTACAGCTGGTCCGCGGCGAGTGATCCCGTCACGTGGAACGTGGGAGGCGCGACCTGCGCGACCGCGTCACCCACGACGACCGTCTGGTCCTTGATCACGGCGACCGACGTGATCGTCCCGGCCACGGGTGCCGTGATGACGGCCGTCTTGACGATCGGCTTGCGCTCGGTCACGGTGCCGTCGGCGGCCACGAGGGGCTCTTGCGGCGTCTCGGACCGGAGTGTCGCGAGCCGGTCGCCCGCGGCGACCGCCTGCCCCTTGACGACGTCGACTCCGGTGACCGTGCCCGCGAGCGTCGCGGGCACGGGAGCCGCCGGGTCGGCGACCACGGTCGCGTCGACGGCCACGTCGTTGGTGATCGTGCCGACGGCCACCGCGATCTGCGGCTCGACGAGCTCGCCGGTCGGGACGGCGACGGTGTCGTCACCGGCAGCCGGGGCCGCGAAGAACGCGAGCTTGACGAGTGCCGCCGCGATGGCGACGAAGATCAGGATGCGCAGGATCGGGAAGACCCAGACTTTGGCGATGCGCACGGCTACCCCCGGTCGATGTACTGACGTGTCAGACGTCACCGTAGCGAGGCCAGGCGCGTCACCGCCTCACCCCGGAGGATGATCGGGAGCATGAGATCTCCTCCGCGGGGATCGGGGCGGCCCGGGACCGGCCCCGGGGACGACGACGGCCCGCCGGGTCTCCCCCGCGGGCCGTCGTCGTGAACTCGTGGCTCAGGCGCTGATGACCACCGGCACGATCATCGGACGACGACGGTGCTGCGTGTTCACCCACCGGCCGACCGTGCGACGCACGACCTGGCTGAAGGCGTGCGTGTCTCGTGTGCCGTTCTCGGCGGCCTCGGTGAGGGCTGCGATGATCTTCGGCTTGACGTCGTCGAACACCCGTTCGTCTTCGGCGAAGCCGCGCGACTGGATCTCGGGCCCGACGACGACACGGCCCGTCGACGCGTCCATGGCGATGAAGACCGAGATGAAGCCTTCTTCGCTCAGGATGCGGCGGTCCTTCAGATCGGCGTCGGTGATCTCGCCGACGGTCGAGCCGTCGACGTAGACGTAGCCGATGTCGAGCTGGCCGACGACCTCGGCGACGCCGTCGCGCAGGTCGACGACGATGCCGTCCTCGCCGAGGATGGTGTTCTTCTGCGGCACACCGGTCCGGACCGCCAGCGCCGCGTTGGCGTAGAGGTGACGGTGCTCGCCGTGGACCGGCATGACGTTCTTCGGTCGCAGGATGTTGTAGCAGTACAGCAGCTCGCCGGCGGAGGCGTGCCCCGAGACGTGCACCTTGGCGTTGCCCTTGTGGACGACCTTGGCCCCGAGCTTCGTAAGGCCGTCGATGACGCGGTAGACCGCGTTCTCGTTGCCGGGGATCAGGCTCGACGCGAGGATGATCGTGTCGTCCGCGCCGATCTCGATCTGGTGCTCGAGGTTCGCCATGCGGGCGAGGACGGCCATCGGCTCGCCCTGCGACCCGGTGCTCATGTAGACGATGCGGTCGTCGGGAAGGTCCTTCGCCTTCTTGGCGTCGATCAGGACGCCGTCCGGCACCTTGAGGTAGCCCAGGTCGGCGGCGATGCCCATGTTGCGCACCATCGAGCGCCCCATGAAGGCGACACGGCGGCCGTTGGCGTGGGCCGCGTCGAGCACCTGCTGGACGCGGTGCACGTGGCTCGAGAAGCTCGCGACGACCACGCGGCGGGGAGCCCGGCGGATCACGTCGTCGAGCACGGGCCCGATGTCCCGCTCGAGCGCGGTGAACCCGGGCACGTCGGCGTTCGTCGAGTCGGGCAGGAACAGGTCGACGCCCTCTTCACCGAGGCGGGCGAACGCCCGCAGGTCGGTGATGCGGTCGTCGAGCGGCAGCTGGTCCATCTTGAAGTCGCCGGTGTGGAGCACGGTGCCCGCCGAGGTGCGGATGGCGACCGCGAGGGCGTCCGGGATCGAGTGGTTGACCGCGATGAACTCGAGGTCGTACGGCCCGAGCGACTCACGCCCGCCCTCTTTGACGGCGAGGGTGTACGGCGTGATGCGGTGCTCTTTGAGCTTCGCCTCGATCAGCGCGAGCGTCAGCTGCGAGCCGATGAGCGGGATGTCCTTGCGGAGGCGCAGCAGGTAGGGCACGGCACCGATGTGGTCCTCGTGCCCGTGCGTGAGCACGACGGCCAGGATGTCGTCGAGGCGATCGCGGATGGGCGAGAAGTCGGGAAGGATCAGGTCGACTCCGGGCTGGTGCTCTTCGGGGAAGAGCACGCCACAGTCGACGATCAGCAGCTTGCCGTCGATCTCGTAGACCGTCATGTTGCGGCCGATCTCGCCGAGACCGCCGACGGGGATCACGCGGAGCGTGCCCTTGGCGAGTTCTCGGGGAGCGTGAATTGTCGTGGGCATCTGTTCCTTCGGTTGGGGTGGGGCTCGTGCCCCTCTGTGCGGGAGGTGTGCGGCCGACGTCGTCGTCGGCGGGGATCAGGAGGTCAGCGCGTGGTGCCGTGCACCTTGGGCAGCGCACCGCCGGCCGCCGCGTTGCGGTCGGGCCGGAAGCGGCTGAGGTCGAGGCCGGGGATGGACCCGACGTGCGACAGTTCGTCTTCGATGAGAGCGGCCTCGCTGTCTTCCGGGCCGACCAGGGGCAGGCGCACCCGGGGGCTCGAGATGCGACCGAGGCCGTGCAGGATGTACTTCGCCGCGACGGTGCCGGGCACGTGGGTCATGACGGCGCGGACGAGGGGTTCGAGCATCTGGTGCGCCTCGGTCGCCGTGTGCAGGTCGCCGGCGTTCACGGCGTCGACGATGGTGCGGTACGGGGCTGCAGCGATGTTCGCGGTGACGCCGATGAGGCCCGAGGCGCCGATGGCCAGGTGCGGCAGCACGTTCGCGTCGTCGCCCGAGAAGTAGAGCAGGTCGGTCTGGTTGAGGACACGACTGACCTCGGCGAAGTCGCCCTTGGCGTCCTTCACCGCGACGATGTTGGGGTGCTTGGCGGCCCGGAGCAGGGTCTCGTACTTGATCGGGATGCCGGTGCGGCCGGGGATGTCGTACAGGATGACCGGCAGGTCGGTCGCATCGGCGATCATGCGGAAGTGCGTCAGCACACCGGCCTGTGTGGGCTTGTTGTAGTAGGGGGTGACGATCATGACGCCGTCGGCGCCGGCCTTCTCGCTGGCCTTGTAGAGCTGGATGGCGTGTGCGGTCTCGTTGGACCCGCCACCAGTGATGATCTTGGCCCGGCCGGCGGCCACCGACTTGCCCACCTCGACGAGACGGAGCTTCTCGGGGTCGGTCAGGGTGCTGGTCTCGCCCGTGGTGCCGGTGACGACGATGCCGTCGGCCCCCGCGGTGATGCAGTCGTCGATGTGCTTCTCGACGGCCGGCCAGTCGACCTCGCCGTCAGCGGTGAACGGCGTCACGAGGGCGACGAGGACCTGACCGAAGGGGTTGCTGATGTTCGACACGCCCTCCAGCGTACTGTCTCGCGTCGGGCCCGACCTCCCCGCGCCGCGTCCGACGCCCCTGTCAGGAGGCGCGGGTCGCGTCGGCGAGGACCGCCGTCAGGGGGCGACGCGCCCGTTCGCCCCGAATGCCGCGTAGGTGAGGGGCATGAGCTCGGCCCAGAGGTCTTCCATCTTCTCGGCGCACATCTCGATCTCACGCTGCGGGAAGGAGGGGAAGTGGGTGCCCTCGCGCTTGGTGCGGAGGCTCAGGAAGTTCATCAGGGACCGGGCGTTCACGGTCACGTACATCGACGAGTAGATGTTCAACGGCAGCACGATGCGCGCGACCTCACGGGCGATGCCGGCGTCGAGCATGCGCTGGTACGCCTCGAACGCCTGGACCGACGCGGCGCGGGTGGCCTCGTCGACCAGGGCGGACTGCTCGGGCGTGCCGGGCAGGAAGTCGTACGCGCCGGGCTTGCCGACCTGCTGCAGGTTGCGGGTGGGGGCGGGCACGTAGAAGACGGGGTTGAGCTCGCGGTAACGACCGCTCTCTTCGTTGTAGCTCGCCATGCGGTGACGCATGAACTCGCGGAACACGAAGATCGGCGCCTGCACGTAGAAGGTCATCGAGTTGTGCTCGAACGGCGAGCCGTGGCGATCGCGCATCAGGTAGTTGATGAGACCGGCACCCTTGGTCGCCTGGGCACCGTCGGCTGATGCCTGGGCGCCGTCGAGGGTCAGCTCGCCCATGGTGGAGACCCGGGCCGCGAACAGCACGTCGGAGTCGTGGGCGCTCGAGCGGACCAACTCGACGGTGACGTCGGAGCGGAACTCGGGGGTCTTGGCGGAGGGCACGGCGGGGGTGGCTTCGGTCTCAGGCACGGCGTCGACTCTACCTCGCAGGGCGCCCCCGCCGGGAAGCACCGTGGCCGCCGGCGGACGCTCCCCCAGCGGGCCGGAATACGGTGTCCCCATGACCGACGCACTCACCGTCCTGATCTCCGGCGCCAGCGGCATGATCGGCACCGAACTCACCCGCCAGCTGCGCGAGGCAGGCCACCGTCCGCTCTCGTTGGTGCGTCACGAACCCCGAGCCGAGGACGAGTACACCTGGGTGCCGAGTGCCGGCATCGTCGACCACGACCTGATCGCCCGCGCGGACGCCGTCGTGAACCTGGCCGGCGCCTCCTTGGGTCGTCTGCCCTGGACGGCCGGGTACAAGCGCGACATCCTCGAGTCGCGCCTCGCCGCGACGTCGACGCTCGTCGACGGCATGGCGGCGGCCTCGACACCGCCCGCGACGTTCCTCAGCGGCTCGGCCGTCGGCGTCTACGGCGACCGCCCGGGCGAACGACTGACCGAGTCGAGCGGCCGGGGTGAGGGATTCTTGAGCGACGTCGTCGTCGCCTGGGAGGCCGCCGCCGGGAAGGCCCCCGAGGCCACGCGCGTCGTGACGCTGCGGACCGGCATCGTGATCGGCCCCGGAGGAGGCGCGCTCAAGCCCCTTCTGCCCCTCACCAAGCTGGGCCTCGGCTCGCGACTGGGCACCGGCGACCAGTTCTGGCCCTGGATCAGCCTCCACGACGAGGCCGCCGCGATCGTGCACCTGCTCACGTCGTCCGTCTCGGGCCCCGTGAACCTGGTCGGACCCACGCCGGCGACGAGCGACCTGATCACGCGGACCCTGGCCGCCGACCTGCACCGCCCCTACCTGTTGGGTGTCCCCGAGGTCGTCATCTCGACCGCCATGCAGGAGGCCGGGCGCGAGATGCTGCTGCCCAGCCAGCAGGTCGTGCCCGAGGCGCTCGAGCGCGACGGTTTCGTGTTCCAGCACCGCACGGTCGAGGACGCACTGACGGCGTTCGTCGACGCACTCTGACCACTCGGCCGAACCGGGCCGGCGTGCTCAGTCGGTCGTCTCGCGTCGGAGCTTGATGGCCCAACGCAGGGCTTGGCGGGCCCGTCGGCGATCGCCGCAGGCGTCGTACGCCAGGCCGAGCCGGAACCACGCACGCCAGTCGTCGGGAGCCGCCTCGACGGCCGTCTTGTAGGCCGGGAACGCGGCGTCCGCCGCCTCTCGCTCGTACCGACCGGAGGTGCGGCGCGGCAGGTCGTCGACCGGCAGCGCGCCCTCGTCGGCGAGCTGTCGGACGATCTGCTGCGTGCGGAGGCCGAAGCGCAGTTCGACCACGAGGGCGAAGAGCCCCAGGAGGGGAAGGACGAGCAGGGCGACGCCGAGCGCGATCGCCACCGGCTCGCCGGTCGACAGGAACAGCACGGCCCGTTGACCGACCAGCACGACGTAGAGCAACAGGAGCAGCGCCATGAGGAGCGCCGCAGTACGTCCCTTCACGACTCGAGGGGCAGGACGGCGTCGAGACCCACGACGACGCCGGTGACGCCGGGGGCGGCCTCGATGGCGACGCGGAGCCCCTGCTCGTAGGCGCGCTGCGAGAGCGTGTCGTGCGTCAACGTGAGGGTCTCGCCCTCTCCGCCGAAGACGACCTCCTGTTTCGCGACGACGCCCCGCAGACGCATGCTGTGCACCGGCACGCTCGCCACCTGCTGGCCCCTGGCCCGCTGGTCGGCGTGCGGCGCCGACACCGGACCGAGGTCACGACGGGCCTCGGCGATGAGTTCGGCCGTGCGGACGGCCGTGCCCGACGGCGAATCGACCTTGCCCTGGTGGTGCGCCTCGACGATCTCGACGGACTCGTAGAATCGCGCCGCGAGCGTGGCGAACCGGGTCGCGAGGACCGAACCGATCGAGAAGTTCGGCACCACCAGGACGCCGGGGCCACCCGCGTCGGCGACGACCGTCGTGAGACGGGCCAGCCGTTCGGCGTTGTAGCCCGAGGTGCCGACGAGCACCGGGATGCCGGCGCGGACGACGTGCTCGACGATCCCCGGACTGACGGCCGGATGCGTGACGTCGATGACGAGGTCGGCCCCGAGGACGTCGTCGAGATCGTCACGGGACGAGAGACCGGCGTGGAGCTCGAGGCCCGGGGTGCGCTCGACGAGATCGACGATGAACGAGCCGAGGGTGCCGGTGGCTCCCACCACGGCGATGCGCGAAGTCATGCCGTCCAATCTACCGGGGGCACCCGGACGGACGAGGGCGGAACCCCGACCTACCATGGAGGGCATGCCCCGGTTCCGCGAGACGAGCGTCTCCTCCCCCGATGCCGCCGCCCTCCTGACCGAGTACTTCACCGAGCGCGAGAACACGTTCCCCTCGGCACAGGGGAGCTACACCACGACCCTGCCCGACGCCACGGCCTTCGTTCCCCCGGGCGGCGTGTTCGTCGTCGTCGACGGCGAGACGGCCGACTCGGACCCCGGCCAGGCCGCCGAGCCGTCCGCGTGCGGAGGCATCCGGCTCATCGCCCCCTCGGCCTCGGGGGCCGTGCGGTACGAGGTCAAGCACCTCTACGTGCGTCCCACCGGTCGGGGGCAGGGACTCGGGCGGGCCCTTCTCGACGAGCTCGAACGTCGGGCCTCTGCTCTCGGTGCCGACGAGATCGTCCTCGACACGAACGACAGCCTGGCGGCTGCCGGAGGGTTGTACCGCAGCGCGGGGTACGGGACGATCGAGCCGTACAACGCGAATCCGAACGCGACGACCTGGTACGGCAAGACCGTCCGGGCCGGGACCCCGCACGGCCCCGCCTGACGAGAGGCGGCCCGGGCGGACGACGGATCAGAAAGGCTGTTCGACGGGAAGACCGGTGCGCAGCTCGACCGGAAGGTGGCCGAGGTCGTTGTGCGTCACGAGCTCGGGCGGCTTCGCCGATCGCACCCGGATGATCGTCAACCCCGCGTTGGCCTGGTTGACGCCCATCCACCGCCAGTCGGGTGCCCCGAACACCTCGCGGACGAACCATCCGATCACGAAGTTGTGCGTGATGAGCAGGTCGTGGCGGTCCTCGCGGGCCGGGGTGAGCCACTCGGCGACGGCGTCGGCCATCTGGGCCTGCCCGGCCTCGATCTGCTCGTCGGTGACCCCGCCGAAGAACGGCTTGTACGACGACGGCATGTCGGACGTCGGGCCGGACGGCACGCAGTCGAAGAGGAGGGTCGAGGGCTGCGACTCGAGCGCCGGCATGCGCTCGGTCATGATGACGGCCGTCTCTTCGGCACGCTCGAGGGGCGAGTGCCACGCCGCGTCGAAGGGAACGCCGCCGAGCCGTTCGGCGAGGAGGCGCACCTGACGCTTGCCCCGTTCGCTGAGGGGACCGTCGGGCAGCCCGTGCTCGGCGTCCTGCTGTTCGCCGTGCCGGACGAGGTAGAGGTAGTGGGACACCGTCGTCTCCTGGTTCATCGAAGGGTCGATCCCGACGTCGTCGTCGGGACGGGGAAGGACGTCTCGTCGACCTCGCCGACCACGACGGTCGACAAGGGGCCGGAGAGCAGCTGGGCCGCCAACGATCGGACGTCGTCGGACGTGACGGCCTCGACGCGAGCGAGGGACGTGTCGAGGTCGACGAACTCGCCCGTCGAGATCTCTGCTCGACCGAGGCGGTTCATGCGGGTGTCGCTGTCCTCGAGGGCGAGCGCTGCAGCCCCTCCCAACTGGCCGAGGGCCCGACGACGCTCGTCGTCGGTGATCCCGTCGACGGTGAGTCCGGCGAGCTCGTCGAGCATGAGGCGGGCGACGTCACCGGCGTTGGCGGGGGTGCACCCGGCGTAGAGTCCGAAGAGACCGGCGTCCGAATAGCTCGGGGCGAACGAGTAGACCGAGTAGGCGAGTCCACGGCGCTCGCGGATCTCTTGGAACAGGCGGGACGACATGCCCCCGCCCAACACCGAGTTCAACACGGCCAACGTGGGTCGGCGGTCGTCCCCGACGGAGATGCCCGGCAGGCCCAGCAGGACGGTGGCCTGCTCGAGGGGACGCCGGATCACCTGCAACGGTTCGCCGGCGACGAGTCCGACGGGCGCGTCGTCGCGACGGGGCACGGGCGACGCCGCGTCGGTGGGCCACCCGGCCCGGTCGAGCGCCGCCGTCAACCGGTCGAGGGCGCGGTCGTGGTCGACGGCACCGGCGATCGACACCACGAGGTCCTGGGGACGGTAGTTCTCGCGGTAGTGCCGGTTGACGTCGTCGCGTGCCGCGGCACGGATGCTCTCGGGTGAGCCTCCGATCGGACGCCCGAGCGGATGGTCGCCGAAGACCGACTCGAAGAGTCGTTCACCGGCCATGTCGGCGGGATCGTCGTCCGCCATCGCGAGTTCTTCGAGGATCACCCCGCGCTCGGTCTCGAACTCGGCCGGGTCGAGGGTCGACGAGGTCACCATGTCGCTCAGCACGTCGATCGCGTCGTCGAGGTCGACGTCGCGCACCCGCGCGTAGTAGCAGGTGTACTCCTTGGCGGTCGCGGCGTTGTGCTCGCCGCCCACCGACTCGAACGACACGGCGATGTCGAGGGCCGAGCGGGTCGGCGTGCCCTTGAAGAGGAGGTGTTCGAGGAAGTGCGTCGACCCCCGTTCGGCGTCGGACTCGTCGCGGGAACCGACCGCCACCCACAGACCGATGGTCGTGCTGCGAGCCCCGGGCATGCGCTCGCTGAGTACGCGGACCCCGGAGGGCAGCACGGTTCGCCTCACGAGCGCGTCGCCCGTGGCGCGGAAGGAGATCTCGACCTCGTCGAGCGGGAAGGAGACAGGGCCGTTCATCATGTCGAGCCTAGGCGACCTCCCCTGCAGTCGTCCGTGAGCGGCTCAGAACGGCTGGCACCCGAATTGGGGGACGATCCTGGGGACAAACAGACAACTCTGTTTGTCCTCATCGGTGTTAGAGTCGATCCACCGACGACGACCACATCCCCCCTGATGGTCGCCGTCGGCGGCTGGTCGGACGTCGTCAGAAGGTCCGGAGCGCGCGTCCCCCACGCGGCTTCAAGCCGAGACGTCCCAAGGAGCCACGCTGTGACGGTCGATTCCCCCCAACCGGCCGTCCAGCGTCTCCCTGGTCGCCCTCGCGCCGACTCCCCCGTCCCCGGCGCTCGGGCCCGCGTCCTCACGACCGCAGACCGCCTCTTCTACGACGAGGGCGTCCGCGTCGTGGGCGTCGACCGTCTCATCGCCGAGTCCTCGGTGACCAAGGCCACGTTCTACAAGCACTTCGGCGCGAAGGACACGCTCGTGCTCGAGTACCTCGCCGGTCGGCACGACCTCGAGGCCACCGAGCTGGCGGCCCTCGTCGAGGCCCACGACGGCGGTCGCGCGACCCTCGAGGCCTACCTCGACGCGGTCGTCACCCGGGTCCAGACCGTCTCGTTCCGAGGCTCGGCCTTCGCGAACGCGGCGTCCGAGTTCAGCGACCCGACCCACCCCGTGCGCGTCAGCATCGCCGAACACCGCGAGTGGCTGACGGGCGAGATGGTCTCCCTCTTCAAGGCGGCCGGCCACCCCTTGCCGGGCGACGCCGCCGACGATCTCGTCCTCGCCCTGGACGGTGCCCAGGTGGGCGCCTACGCCGGCGACGCCATCGCGGCGGCCGCGTCGCTCCGCCGCACGGCGGAACGACTCCTCGCCGCCTAGGTCACCGGCCGATTCCACCGGACGCCCGGCTGTCCGCGGGCGTCTCGGTCACACAGCGCGCAGGTCACCTCTCGACCATGACGTCCGACGATCAGGCGGAGGCGCGGTCGAGGTCGAGCACCTGGTTGCGCGTGAGCTGGACCCGTGCAGCCTGTGCGAGTTCGTAGACCTGTTTGGCGTTCGTCGCACTCGCGACCGGGGCCACGACGTTCGGCTTGGCGAGCAGCCAGGCGAGCGCGATGGCGGCACTCGAGACCTCGTGCACGGACGCGATGCGGTCGAGCTCGTGGACGACCTTGAGTCCTCTCTTGGAGAGGTACTTCGCCAGGACGCGACGACGTGGGCTGTGCGCCACGTCGGATCGCGATCGGTACTTGCCCGTGAGGAAGCCGCTCGCGAGGGCGAAGCGCGGCATGACGGCGAGACGCTGCTGTGCGGCGACGTGCGCCAGGCCCTTCTCGTACTCGGCACGGTCGAGGAGGTTGTACTGGTTCTGCAGCGCCACCATCGGGGCGATGCCGAGCATCCCCGCCGCGATGCGGGCTTCGTAGAGGCGGTTGCCCGAGTGGTGGGAGCCACCGAACCACCGGACCTTGCCCACCCGGATGAGGTGGTCGACGGCCAGCAGCGTGCGCTCGAACGCCACCTCGGTGTCGTCCACGTGCAGGTAGAGAAGGTCGATGCGATCGGTGCCGAGCCGCTCGAGGGACGCGTCGACGGCTCGCTCGATCGACCGCGGGGTCAACCCGGGGTTGTCGGCGCTCTTGCCCACCTTGGTGGAGACGACCATGTCGTCCCGGGATCGGCGAGAACGCATCCACGATCCGATCATGATCTCGCTGCGGCCGCCCGCGTAGGAGTCGGCCGTGTCGACGAAGTTGCCGCCCAGGTCGAAGTAGGCGTCGAGCACGGAGGTCGTCTCGGCCTGGTCGGCCGTCCAACCGAAGACGTTGCCACCGAGAGCGAGGGGAAAGACCTTGAGGTCGGAGAGACCGAGGCGCCGACGCGGCTGGATGATGCCGAGGTCGACGGGAACGGTGGGCTGGGCAGCCGAGGCACGGGCCGCAGCGACCGCGGCAGCGGCCAAGTCGGACATGGCTGAACGGGCGAGTTCGGCCGTCGTCTCGGTCACGCCGTCCCTTTCTCGTCGCGAACCGCCGATGCGACTCTGTGCGATCGCATGGGGTATGGTTCGCCCTCCACCATCAAGAATACGGCCACGCGCCCGGTTTCCACCGCCGCCGCACCCAATCGTTACGCCGTGTCGCCGCCCCGATCCGGGGGACGCGACTCCCGGTCCGATCGCGGCCCGAGAGCCGGGCGCCGACGGCGAAGGGCCCGCCCCGACCGAGGTCGGAACGGGCCCTTCGTGGCGTGCTGACTACGCGTCGACGGACTCATCGGTCGACTGCTCGGTCGCTCCGCTCGAGTCGGTGTCGGCCTCGTCGGCCACGACCGGGGCGAGCGAGAGCTTGCCGCGGTCGTCGATCTTGGTGATCTCGACGAGGATCTTCTGGCCGACGCCGAGGACGTCCTCGACGTTCTCGACGCGCTTGCCACCGGCGAGCTTGCGGACCTCGCTGATGTGCAGCAGGCCGTCCTTGCCGGGGAGGAGCGAGACGAACGCACCGAACGACGCGATCTTGACGACCGTTCCGAGGAACTGCTCGCCGATCTCGGGGTTGGTCGGGTTCGCGATGGCGTTGACCTGGGCACGGGCGGCCTCGGCCGAGGGGCCGTCGACGGCACCGATGTAGACGGTGCCGTCTTCTTCGATGCTGATGTCGGCGCCGGTCTCGTCCTGGATGGCGTTGATCGTCTTGCCCTTGGGGCCGATCAGCTCGCCGATCTTGTCCTGCGGGATCTGGACCGAGATCACGCGGGGCGCGGTCGGGGCCATCTCGTCGGGGGCGTCGATCGCCGAGTTGAGGACGCCGAGGATCGCGGTACGCGCCTCTTTGGCCTGCTTGAGGGCGGCGTCGAGCACGGCGGTCGGCAGACCGTCGAGCTTGGTGTCGAGCTGGATCGCCGTGACGAACTCGCTCGTGCCGGCCACCTTGAAGTCCATGTCGCCCAGGGCGTCTTCGGCGCCGAGGATGTCGGTCAGGGCCGCGTAGCGCGTCTGGCCGTCGACCGTGTCGGAGACGAGGCCCATGGCGATGCCGGCGACCGGGGCCTTGAGGGGCACACCGGCGTTCAGCAGCGACAGGGTCGACGCGCAGACCGAACCCATCGACGTGGAGCCGTTCGAGCCGAGGGCCTCGGACACCTGACGGATGGCGTAGGGGAACTCTTCGCGGCTGGGGAGCACCGGCACGAGGGCGCGCTCGGCGAGGAAGCCGTGCCCGATCTCACGACGCTTCGGCGAACCCACGCGGCCGGTCTCACCGGTCGAGTAGGGCGGGAAGTTGTAGTGGTGCAGGTAGCGCTTCTTGGTGACCGGGCTCAGGGAGTCGATCTGCTGCTCCATCTTGAGCATGTTCAGCGTGGTGACACCCATGATCTGGGTCTCGCCGCGCTGGAAGATGGCCGAACCGTGGACGCGCGGGATGACCTGGACCTCGGCATCGAGCGGACGGATGTCGGCGAGGCCGCGGCCGTCCATGCGGATCTGCTCGGTGAGGATGCGGTCGCGGACGACCTTCTTCGTGGCCGACTTGTAGGCGGCACCGACCTGGCCGAGGGCCGTGTCGGGCAGCTCGCCCGCGTCGACCTTGGCGGCGATGACGTCCTTCACGCGCGACTTGAGGGCGTCGTCGGCGTCCTGGCGCTCGATCTTGCCGGCGATCTTGTAGACCTCGGCGAGCTCGGTGCCGGCGGCGGCCGTGACGGCCTCGAGCACCTCGTCGGTGTAGGGCAGGAAGACCGGGTAGTCCGCGATCTCCTTCGCGGCCTGGGCGGCCATCGTCGCCTGGGCGTCGACGAGCTGCTTGAGGAAGGGCTTGGCGGCCTCGAGGCCCTGGGCCACGATCGCCTCGTCGGGCTTCGTGGCGCCGCCCTGGATGAGACCCCAGGCGTGCTCGGTGGCCTCGGCCTCGACCATCATGATCGCGACGTCCTCGTTGCCGGCGGCGTCGGTGACGACACGGCCCGCGACGGTGAGGTCGAAGACGGCGTCGGCGAGCTGGCTCGCCTTGGGGAAGGCGACCCACTGGTCACCGATCAGGGCGAGACGCACACCGGCGATCGGGCCGGAGAACGGCAGGCCCGAGATCTGGGTGGAGGCGCTGGCCGCGTTGATCGCGAGGGCGTCGTAGAACTCGTCGGGAGCGATGCTCAGCACCGTGATGACGACCTGGACCTCGTTGCGCAGGCCCTCGACGAACGAGGGACGCAGCGGCCGGTCGATGAGGCGGCAGACCAGGATGGCCTCGGTCGAGGGACGACCCTCGCGACGGAAGAACGAGCCGGGGATCTTGCCCGCGGCGTACGAACGCTCTTCGACGTCGATGGTGAGCGGGAAGAAGTCGAAGTTGTCCTTCGGCTTCTTGCTGGCGCTCGTGGCCGACAGAAGCATGGTGTCTTCGTCGAGGTAGGCAGCGACGGCTCCCTGAGCCTGCTGGGCGAGACGACCGGTCTCGAATCGGATGGTGCGCTTGCCGAACTTGCCGTTGTCGAGGACGGCTTCGCCGAACTTGATCTCTGGACCCTCCATGTGGGGGCTACTCCTCTTTGTTTTGCATCGAGGCCCCGTGTGGGCATCGATGTGTACCGGAGCGGGCGGCGTGGACGGCATGGCGACATGCACGTGCAACAACGCGACGGAGGCGGTGGCACGTCTGGCCAACAGTAGAAACGGTCGGACCCCGCGCCCGACCCGGACGCTCGGCGCCGTTCGGGGCATTCCGCCTGTCACCACCGGTGACCAGCAGCCGTACCGGCCTGCTCCGAGGGCGATGCTAGCACTCGCACCCGTCCGGCCGGGGTGCGGACCGTGGGTGTCGCCCGGACGGGGAGGCGCGGTGCCGGGGGGACGGCGTTAGGGTCGAGACCATGCGTGCTCACGACAGGTCCGGCCGGGATCGTCGCGCGAGCCGTCTCGCGGTGGCGACCGGCGCCTCCTTGGGTCTCGTCCTGACGACGCTCGTGGCACCGTCCGCCGCGTCCGCCGCGGGGTACCCGACCTGGGCACAGGTCGAGGCCGCGAAGGGGAACGCCGCGGCGACCCAGGCGCAGGTCGACCTGATCGACGCGTCGCTCGACAGCCTCGAGAAGGCCGCGTCCGACCGCAGCGACGAGGCGGTCCTCGCCGACCAGGCGAACGCGACGGCCCAGGCAGACCTCGCGGCTGCCGCGCAACGGGCGGACGAACTCGCCGCGGACGCCGAGCGTGCGCGGGCCACCGCCGACACCGCGAAGCGGGAGGCCGGTCAGCTGGCCGGCAGCCTGTTCCGCACCGGCGGCACGCAGACCATGGGCACCGACCTCTTCACGTCGCCCGACCCCGGCGCCGCCCTCTACCAACTGGGCTCGTTGACGCAACTCGGCGACCGGTGGCAGACGGTGCTGGCCGATGCCACCACCGCGAGCAACACGGTGTCCTCGCTCAGCGAGCAGGCGACCACCGCGGCCGATCGGCGCGACGCCCTCGCCCGCGACGCGCAGGCCACGGCCGACCAGGCCACCGCGGCGCAGGCGACCGCGGACGGCGAGGTCGCCGACGCCACCGAACGATCGGCCGATCTCTACGCCCAGCTCGCCGCCCTCAAGGACTCGACGGCCGAGCTCGAACAGCAGTACCGGACCGGGGTCGCGGCTCAGCAGGCGTTCACGGCGCAACAGGCGGCGGCGAAGGCTCAGGCCGCATCTGCGGCGAAGGCTCCGTCGGGCTCGTCCGGAGCCGGTGGGGCATCGTCGGGAGGCAGCGCCTCGTCCGGAGGCACGGCGCCCGGCACCGGCGGCGGTTCGGGCGGCGGCGGCACGGCTCCCCCGGTCGGTGCCGTGAACGATCCGGCCGGTGCGAAGGCCTACGCCGCCACGAAGGTCGGCGGCGGAGCCGAGTACACCTGCCTCGTGCAGCTCTGGAACAAGGAGTCCGGCTGGCGGACGAACGCGTCCAACCCGTCCAGCGGCGCGTACGGGATCCCCCAGTCGCTGCCGGGCAACAAGATGGCCTCGTTCGGGCTGGACTGGCAGACGAACTACAGGACCCAGGTGAACTGGGGCATCTCGTACATCCAGAGCAGCTACGGCACCATGTGCTCTGCGTGGGCGCACTCGGTCGCGCACAACTGGTACTGAGTCCGGTCGCGTCGACCGGCAGTCGGGAGCGCCTCGGCGGGAACGAGAGAACGGCCCCCTCGGCGTGCAGCCGGAGCTGCGTGCCGAGAGGGCCGTCGTCGAGACGTTCGGAGCGCGAAGACTAGCGGCGCAGGCCGAGACGACCGATGAGCGTACGGTAGCGCTCGATGTCGACCTTGGACAGGTAGCCCAGGAGGCGACGGCGCTGGCCGACGAGCAGCAACAGGCCACGACGCGAGTGGTGGTCGTGCTTGTGCTCTTTGAGGTGCTCGGTCAGGTCGAGGATGCGCTGCGTCATCACGGCGACCTGGACCTCGGGGGATCCGGTGTCGCCGGGGTGGGTCGCGTATTCTTCGATGATCCGGGTCTTGACGTCAGGTGCGAGTGCCATGGAGGGATCCCCTTTCAGTTCGTTGCGCGGTGCTCGTCACCGGATGTGCGAGCTCTCTTTCTCCGCGGCCGTTCAGACGGCAACCTGAGGAGCCTACCAGACGGGCGACGCCGCCCGCTGTCGCGGTCGGCTCCGACCGCGACGCCGACGGGGCAGGACGAGTCCGACGAACGCTGCACCGATCGCCGCCCCGAGGGTGTTCATCACGAGGTCCTGCGGGTCGGAGAAGCGCGTCGCCGACAGGTACGTCGCCTGGACGGTCTCGATGCCCACCGTCGCGGCGAAGCCCACCACGATGCCGACCCACCAGAACCGCTTGGGCAGCAGCAGCGCCGGGAACATGCCCATCGGCACGAACATCGCCACGTTCGCGGCGGCCTCGACCCGGGCGAAGGTGATCCACGAGGTCTCGTCGTGCCGGGCGAAGACGTCGAGCGCCCGCCAGAGCAGTGCCCCGGTGTTCGCGTCGTAGACGCTCGGGCGCAGGGTCATCCAGGCGACCCCGGCGAGGTAGACGAGGGTGAGCAGGAGGAGGACGGCGCGACGCATCCGTCCATCGTGCGGCACCGGTCGGTGGGAGGACGCCCGGAACGGCCGAAGATCAGCCTGGAGGACGACCCGCCCCGGGGGCGACCGCGGCAGGGCCGAGGAGGCGCGGCGTCCGACCGCGTGCACCGCGCCTCCTAGGCTCGTCGCGTGGACGCTCTCACCGACCTCTGGGCCCGGATCAGCCAGCTCGCCGCCCCCCTGCCCGGCTCGTGGCTGCTCGGCAGCGTCGTCGCCGGCCTGCTGCTGGTGCTGCTGCCGGGCACCTGGCACACCGTGCGGCACGCCGTCACCGTCGTGCACGAGGGCGGGCACGGGCTCGCCGCGGTGCTGACCGGGCGGCGGCTCACGGGCATCCGCCTGCACTCGGACACCTCGGGCCTGACCGTCTCGAAGGGGCCGCGGACCGGGCCGGGCATGATCATCACGCTCCTCGCCGGCTACACCGCACCCGCGATCGCCGCCCTGGGCGCCGCGTGGCTGCTGTCGGCCGGCTACGCGGCGGGGCTGCTCTGGGCGCTGCTGCTGCTGCTCGCGCTGATGCTCGTGCAGATCCGCAACTGGTTCGGGCTCTGGGTGGTGCTGCTGGGCGCGGCCCTCGTCGTCGTCGTCACGTTCTTCGCGTCACCGACCTGGCAGGCCGTGTTCGGGCTGGTCGTCACGGCGGTGCTGGGGTTCGGGGCGCTGCGCGCGTCGCTCGAGCTGCAGCGGAGCCGGCGTCGCTCCCGCTCGACCGCGTCGGACGCCGACCAGCTCGCCGGGTTGACCCGGGTGCCGGGCGTCGTGTGGGTCGGGGTCTTCGTTCTCGTGGCCCTCGCCTGCCTGCTCGGCGGGGCCGGGCTGCTCTTCCCCGGGGCGCTCGAGGCCGCGCGCTCGTTCGCCTGAGGCCGGTCGGCCACCGGCGCCCGGCCGACGAGAACGTTCAGGCGCGACCTCTTCGCTTCAGCCGCGGTGCGCTCGACGAACAAGCGCCTTGATCAAGGCGATGAGAGCAGTTACGAAGGCCGCCACCGACCCCATCGAGGTGAGCACATCCACGAAATCGTCATCCAACCCAGCCGCCAACCCTCCGATGACTTGCGCAGAGTCACCGAATTCTTGCAAGACAGCGACGATGCCGAATGCCGATGCGGCTGCCAAGGACCAGACCGACAGAAGGCCGACGAGGTGCGTTGGACGCTCTCGGTGGAGTCGCGTCATCTCGATCTCGCGTAACGCTCCCGCGATCGGGTGGATCGCGACACCGTTGTCCACCGCCATCGACACAGGAGCAGGAACGACGAGAGCCACGAGATCCGTCGCATCGCCGACCCAACGCTCGAGGAGGAACTCATCCTCGAGAACGTCATCCGTGCCGCCAGCGATCCACTCGGCGGCAGGCGCGCTGAGTCTCGTCGCCCAGTCCAACTGCTCGAGCGCATTCGTCCTCTCGAGGAGGGTCTGGACCACGATCGTCTGCAACCGCACCGCGAGGGGTCTCAGCCCGGCCGCACCGACCTCGTCGGCCCTTCGCATCGCCATCATGCGGGTTCCGACGTCGAGGACGCGCCACGACGGCGTCGTCCGCTGCTCCCATCTGCGCGCTTCCATCCACAGGGTGAAAAAGGCAAGGGCGAGACCAGAGAAGAACAACGCGATCGACCATGCCGCGGGAGGAACGGCCTCAGACTGCGCTATCTCCACCATCGCCATCATCTGCCCGAGCGACAACAGCAGGACGAGGAATGCGACGAGAACCAGTGGTAGGGCGAATCGCGCGTGTGCCCGCTTGGCGACACTCATCGCTCGACCCTGGTGCTGCACCGACGACCAGCGGTGATCGAGCTGCCAATGGGGCGTCGCATCGTCTCTTCTCGCGCTGCGAGCAAACCCCAAGATCCGCTCCGTCAGCGATGCATCGCTCCGCCGGGAGACGAGGCCGAGAGCGAGAAAAAAGACGACACTCAGGACGTACCAGAAGAACGCACTGAGCAAGAGCAGGAACAGGAGCCACCACCACAACTCTTCCATGGCGTCAGGCGGGTGCGGACGAGAGGGCGTGCACCGGGACGTGGCCTTCGAGTCGGGCCCGGCCGCCGAGACCGTCGAGCTCGAGCAGCACGGCGACGCCGGCCACGACGTAGCCCGCGCGCTCGAGCAGGGTGACGGTCGCCTCGACCGTGCCGCCGGTCGCGAGCACGTCGTCGACGATCAGGACGCTCGACCCCGCCGGGATCTGGTTCGGACGCAGTTCGAGCGTGGCCTCGCCGTACTCGAGGGCGTAGCTCTCGCTCAGGACCTCGCCGGGCAGCTTGCCCGCCTTGCGCACCGTGAGGACGCCGACGCCCTGCTCGATGGCGATGGCCCCGGCGAGCGCGAAGCCGCGCGCCTCGATGCCGGCGACGGCGACGAACCCGCCGTCGAACGGCTCGGAGAGCGCCGTGGTCACGGTGGCGAAGGCGTCGGCGTCGGAGAAGAGCGGGGTGACGTCGCGGAAGAGGATGCCGGGCTTCGGGAAGTCGGGGACGACGGCGATCTTGCTGTCGACGAACGTGGAGGCATCGGTGACGGTCATGCCGTCAACGCTAGTCGGGCGGACGGCGCCCCCCGCCCCTCGCGCCCTTCGTCGTCCGGACGGCGACGCGCGACCGACCGGTACGTCACGATCGTGTGAACAGTCGGGCCCGATGTCGGAGGCGCGTGCGAGAGTGCACGCATGTCGCGGTTCATCGTCCCCCCGTACCTGCTCGCCCACCTCGCCGAGGCCGACTCGCCCCGCCTGCACCGGGCGCCGCAGGCCGCACGCAACGGGCTGCTCGCGATGGAGTCCGTCGACCGCAACGCGACTCCCCCCGTCGTCCGGAGCGCGCTCGGCGCCGAGTCCGTGCTCGAGCGCACGGTGTTCGACGCCCAGGGCACGGAAGAGCTGCCGGGCGTCCGCGTCCGCGGCGAGGGTGAACCCGCCACCGACGACGTCGCCGCCACCGAGGCGTACGACGCACTCGGCGCGACCTACGCGCTCTTCCGCGAGGTCTACGGGCGATCGTCGATCGACGGCGCCGGGCTGCCCCTCGACGCGACCGTCCACTACGGCCAGGACTACGACAACGCTTTCTGGAACGGCGAGCGGATGGTCTTCGGCGACGGAGACGGCGAGGTCTTCGAACGCTTCACGGCGTCGGTCAGCGTCATCGGGCACGAGCTCACCCACGGGGTCACCCAGTACACCGCGAACCTCACCTACCAGGGGCAGTCGGGTGCACTCAACGAGTCGGTCAGCGACGTGTTCGGGGCCCTCGTCGAGCAGCACCTGTTCGGCCAGACCGCCGACGAGGCGACCTGGCTCATCGGCGAGGGGCTCTTCACCCCCGACGTGCAGGGTCGGGCACTGCGGTCGATGAAGGCCCCGGGCACCGCGTACGACGACGACGTCCTCGGGAAGGACCCTCAACCCGGTCATCTGGACGACTACGTCGAGACCACCGACGACAACGGTGGGGTGCACCTCAACTCGGGCATCCCCAACAGGGCCTTCTACCTCGTCGCCGAGGCCCTGGGCGGCGAGGCCTGGCTGCGAGCGGGTCAGATCTGGTACGACACGCTCACCGGCGGCACCCTGTCGACCGAGGCCTCCTTCGCCCAGTTCGCGGCGGCGACGGTCCGAGCCGCCACGGCACGGTACGGAGCGGATTCCGACGAGACCCGGGCGACATCGGCCGGGTGGGAGGGCGTCGGGGTCACCCCGGCGGCCTGAGACCGGCCGGCGCGAGCCCCTGCTGTCCCGCACACCGCCGGGGTAGCATCGCGCCCATGAAGGTCACCGTGTCGCGCTCCGGTGGTTTCGCCGGCCTCACCCGCAGCTGGTCGGTCGACGTCGACTCCGAGCCCGACACCGAGTCGTGGCTCGTGCTCATCGACCAGGTGCCCTGGTCGCAGGCCCCGGCGGCCGCGCAGGCGGTGCAGCCCGACCGCTTCGTCTGGGTCATCACGGCGGAGACCCGCCCGACCCGCAAGGCCAAGCTGCCCGAGCAGCAGGTCACCGGCCCGTGGCGCGAGCTCGTGGACCGTGTCCGCAGCACGTCCGAGGCCGAGGCCGGTCCGACGCGATGAGCGACGGAGTGCGCCGACCTCGCCGACGGCTCTCGGGCGAGGTGCTGGCCGGGCTGCTCGCCCTCGTCGTCCTCGTGGCGGGCGGGATCGGCGTGGCCGTGGTGCAGAGCGGCAACCCGCTGAACGTCCGCGGGGCCGCCACCGCGCCTCCGTGGGCTCGCCCTGCGACCGACCAGCTCGAGACAAGGGCGGCCGCCGCCGGCCTCGAGAACGTCTGGGGGCAGGACCTCGCCATGCACGTGCACACGCACCTCTCGATCACCGTCGACGGGCAGGCGGTCACGGTGCCCGGTGACATCGGGCACGACTCCGACACGAAGTTCGCCGCCGAGATCCACACGCACGACACGAGCGGCATCGTGCACGTCGAGTCGCCCACGCGCGAGACGTTCGTCCTGGGACAGCTGTTCAGCGAGTGGGACGTCGCGCTCGACGGACAGGGCGTGGGGTCGCTCGGGCACGACGACGGGCTCGAGCTGCACACCTTCGTCGGGGGCAGCCCCTACACGGCCGACCCGGCCGGCATCCCGCTGCGGGACTTCGAACGCATCGACCTCGTGCTCGCGCCGATCGGCGAGACGGTCACCGCGCCGCCGGCCTTCGCCTGGCCCGCGGACTACCGCTGAGCCGCCCCGACCGCTCGGCCCAGGTCGCCGGAGCCCGCCGACGAGGTCACGGCCAGCGGACCGGGACCGGGAGGCGCGTGGTCGTCGGCTCGGACGGGCCGCCCGGTGCCAGCAGCTCGAGCAGGCGACCGGCCGCGACCCGCCCCAGGTGCTCGCCGTCGACGTCGATCGCCGGGACCCCGACCAGCCCCAGGGCGTCGACGACCATGCGTTCCGAGCTGACCGTCACGGAGCGGTCACGGTGCTCGTCGGCCCGGAGGACGAACATCAGGCCGAGCCCGATGGCCGTGGCGTAGGGAACGACGGCCGTCGCCCCGGAGGCGAGGACGTCGTCGCTCGCCCGTACCCCGGCCTCGAAGGTGGACGGGTACGGCCCCAGCACCGTGAGTTCGGCCCGTCCGGCGGCGGCCTCGACCACCGCGGCCGTGCGCTGGACGTTCTGCCACGAGCCGTCGGGCCCACCGAGGTAGACGACGCGCTCGTGCCCCTCGGCGACGAAGCGCGACACGAGCGAACCGAACGCGGTCGCCGTGTCGGCCACGACCGACGACGCCCCGGCCACCTCACGGTCGACGAGCACGGCCGGCTTGTGGCCCGTCGCGGCCCGCACGACGTCGTCGGCCCCACGCGGGGCCACGACGATGAACCCGTCGACCTGGTGGGACAGCCGCTCGAACGCGGCCAGCTCGCCCGCCTCGGCCAACGGGTGGACCGCGACCGTCAGCTGCAGGTCGGCCTCGCCCGCCGCGGCCTGGGCCCCGGCGATGATCGGCGTGAAGAACGCGTTGTCGAGGGTCGGCACGACGAGGGCCACGACGCCCGTCCGCCCGCGGGCCAGCTGCCGCGCTGCACGGTTCGGCACGAAGCCGAGCTTCGCGGCGGCGGCGAGCACGCGACCGGCCGTGTCGGGCGACACCAGCTCGGGGCGACTGAGCACGCGTGAGGCGGTGGCCTTCGAGACGCCCGCGAGCGTCGCCACGTCCGCCAGCGTCGCGAGCCGCCCTGCCCCAGTCATGCCCACCACCCTAGGGCCTCCGTGAAACCGGTCCCGCGCGGCGGTCCGAGGCTTGTAACAAGGTGTTTACACGGCAGGACCGACGCGGGCGATCTGCGCCCTTAGGGTCGATGTAACCGGTTTCACCCGACGTGGAACCGACATCCCCCTGAGGCAGAACCCATCGGAGGACACTCGTGACGTCCCGCAAACCCGCGCTGCTGTTGCTGCTGCCGGGCCTCGCCTTCCTGCTGATCGGGTTCGCAGTGCCATCGCTCGCGATGCTCTTCGCCCCACCCGGCGTGACCGCCGGCGAGATCGTCGGCCGGCTCGGCCAGATGCTCACCGACCCCTTCGACCTGCGCATCATCGGACGCACCGTCGGGCTCGGCCTGGTCGTGACCGTGATCTGCGTGACCCTCGGCTTCCCCGTCGCCTACCTGCTCGCCCGCTCGACCTCACGCTGGTCGGGCGTCCTGCTCGCCCTGGCGATCTTCCCGCTGCTGCTCAGCAACGTCGTGCGCACCTTCGGCTGGCTCGTGGTGCTCGGCAAGAACGGTGCCATCGGTCAGCTGCTCACCACGCTCGGCCTGGTCGACGAGGCCCCACAGCTGCTCTACACCGAGCTGGCGATCGTCCTCGGCCTGACCCAGTTGTTCCTGCCGCTCGCGATCATCTCGTGCTACTCGGCCGTGGCCCAGGTCGACCCGGGCCTCGACGACGCCGCCCGCGGACTCGGCGCGAGCCGCACCCGAACCTTCTGGAGCATCGTCGTGCCCCTCTCCCTGCCCGGTGTCGTCGTCGCGGCCACCCTCGTCTTCGCGGGCTCGGTCACCGCCTACACGACCCCGTACCTGCTCGGCGGCTCGGGCCAACGCATGCTCGCCACCCAGCTCTTCTCGTACTCGAGCGTGACGATCGACTGGGCCGGAGCCTCGGCCACCGCGTTGATCATGACCGTCCTGGTCTTCGTCGTGTCGGGCCTGTCGTCGCTCGTCGCCCGGAAGGGAGCCACCTCGTGACCACCCGCCGCCCGGTCGCCGGAACCCTCGCCGTCGCCGGCTACGTCGTGATGATCGTCCCGATCCTCTTCGTCGTCGCCACCGCGTTCACGAGTGAACGCACCCTGCGCTTCCCGCCCCAGGGGTTCTCGCTGCGCTGGTTCGAGGCCGCACTCGGCTACGACCCCTTCACCCAGGCCCTCGTCTCGAGCCTCCAGCTCGCCCTGATCGCCACCGTGCTCGCCCTGCTCGTCGGCATCCCCGCGACCCTGGCGATCCATCGCGGCAGGCTGCCGGGCAAGGGGCTCGTCGAGGCGCTGTTCCTCTCGCCGTTGATCGTCCCCGAGCTCGTGGTGGGGCTCGCGCTCTACCAGCAGCTCGTCATCGGGTTCCGGCTCGACGCCTTCCCCGTGCTGCTGATCGGACACACCGTCTTGATGCTTCCCTACGCGGTCCGCGTGACCGGTGCCTCCCTGGCCCTGGCCGACCCTGCGCTCGAAGAGGCCGCCCGCGGGCTCGGCGCCTCTCCCCTGCGGGCCTTCGTCACGGTGACCCTGCCGCTGCTGCGCCCGGGCATCTTCTCGGCGGCGCTGCTCAGCTTCGTCACCTCGTTCAACAACGTGCCCCTGTCGCTGCTGCTGCAGAGCCGCGACTTCCGCACCCTGCCCGTCACGATGCTCGACTACGTGCAGCAGAGCTACGACCCCATGGTCGCGGCGATGGCCACGCTGATCCTCGCGGGCACCGTCGTCATCGCCGTCATCGCCGAACGCACCGTCGGCTTCGCCAAGATCTTCGGAGGCATCAACAGATGAGCACCGCAGCAGAATTCGTCGCCGTCAGCCAGGTCTTCGGCGACTTCACCGCCGTCGACTCGATCGACCTGTCGATCGCCGAGGGCAAGCTCACGACGCTGCTCGGCCCGAGCGGCTGCGGCAAGACGACGAGCCTGCGCATGCTCGCCGGCTACGCCGCCCCGACGTCGGGCACGATCCGCATCGCCGGCGTCGACAGCACGCGCACCCCGCCCGAGAAGCGCGACCTCGGCATGGTGTTCCAGTCGTACGCGCTCTTCCCCCACCTCAGCGTCGCCGACAACGTCGGCTACGGCCTGAAGCTGCGCGGCGTCGACACCGCCGAGCGCCGCCGTCGCGTGATGGAGACCCTCGACCTGGTCGGTCTGGCCCACCTCGCCGGCAGCAAGCCGAAGAAGCTCTCGGGCGGTCAACAACAACGCGTCGCCCTGGCCCGCGCCATCGCGATCCGCCCGAAGCTGCTGCTGCTCGACGAGCCGCTGTCGAACCTCGACGCGCGCCTGCGCGTGCAGATGCGCGCCGAGATCCGCCGCATCCAGGGCGAGACGGGCCTCACCGTCGTGCTCGTCACGCACGACCAGGACGAAGCGCTCGAGATGAGCGACGACATGGTGCTCATGCGTGCCGGTCGCATCATGCAGCAGGGGTCGCCCCAGCACGTTTTCCCGAACCCGGCGAACCGCTTCGTCGCCGACTTCCTCGGCTACGAGAACTTCGTCACCGCTGCCGACGGCACGCTGCTCGCGATCCGCCCCGAGCACCTCGGGGTCACGCCCGAGACCCCCGCAGGAGGCGCGGCGCACGACGGTCTGCACCTCGCCGGGGTCGTCAGCGACGTCGCGTACCGCGGGGTCGACCTGCTCGTCACCGTGCAGGCCGTCGACGCCACCGGTGCGGAGGTGCGTCTGCTCTCGGACGTCCGCAGCACGGGCTCCGAGACGGTCGCGATCGGCGACCGGGTGACCGTCACGGCGCCGGCGTCGCGGCTCGTGGCCCTCGCCGACTGACCCGCCCGGTGCGCGGAGCCGCGCGCGCCTCCTCGGCTCTCCCCTCCACCACCCCACCCACCCGCGTTCCACACCGCCCGGTCTCGCCGAGACCGCCCCGAAAGGACACGACCATGACCTCCACCCTCCGCACCCGCCTGGCGATCGTCGCCGGCGTCGCCGCGACGACCCTCGTGCTCGCCGGCTGCTCCGCCGACGGCGGCGGCGAGCCCGACGCCGACACGATCACCGTGAGCACGTTCCCGTTCGGCGTCGAGGAGTTCCAGGAAGCCGTCATCGACCCGTTCACCGAGAAGACCGGCATCGAGGTCGTCGTCGACACCGGATCGAACTCGGACCGCCTGTCGCAGCTGCAGGTCGCGGGCGGGCAGCCCGACGTCGACGTCATGCTGATCTCGGATTACTACGCGGCCCTCGGCCAGGAGGACGACCTCTTCCAGCAGGTGGACGCCTCGGCCGTGCCGTCGCTCGACGAGATCGCCGACTTCGCGAAGGAGGACACCTACCTCGGCCCGGCCTACAGCTACCAGCTCAACGGGACGATGTACTCGACCGACGAGCTGACCGCCGACGAGGCCGCGGAGTGGAGCCTGTACGGCGAGGACGAGCTCTCAGGCAAGGTCGCCCTGCCGGACATCTCGGTGACGGCCGGCCAGCTGATGGTCTCGGGCGTCGCCGCCGAGTACGGCGACGGCCCCTACGACATCGACGCGGCCCTCGACCAGCTCGGCGAGTGGGCCCCGGGCGTGCTGCAGTTCTACAGCTCGTCCACCGAGGTCACCAACCTGCTGACGCAGGGCGAGATCGTCGCCGCGGACTCGCTGAGCGGATTCGCGACCGACCTCGTCGAGTCGGGTGAACCGATCGCCTGGACGGCGCCGGCCACCGGCCGCTACATGGCCACCAACCGCGCGATGATCCCGACGGGTGCCGAGAACGTCGACGGCGCGAACCAGTTCGTCGACTACCTGCTCTCGGTCGAGGCGCAGACCTCGTCCGCCGAGATCGTCGGCGACCTGCCGGTCAACCCGGGCGCCACGGTGCCCGACACGATCGAGGCCGTCGTGGGCGACATCGCCTCCGACCCGGTCGCGGCGGGCTACTCGACCCTCGACCCGACCGAACTCGTCCCCACCCGCTCGGAGTGGGTCGACCGCTTCGCCCGTGAGGTGACCTCGCGCTGATGAGCACCACCCTGCCCCCGGCCTACCTGGACCGCATGCCCAAGGCGGACCTGCACTGCCACCTGATCGGGACGGTCCGCGCGAGCACGTTCGCCGAACTGGCCCGCCGCGAGGGACTCGTCCTGCCCGACGAGCCCGAGCGGATCTTCGCCGACATCAACTCGCTGCCGCCCGACCCGGCGCTCTACCGCGACACCCGCATCCCCGTGCCGCAGGGGCCCAGCGCCGACGAGCCAGAGGTGTCGTACTCGTTGTTCCAGGCGTCCAACTGGGTCGTCGAGGTGCTGCGCGACGCGGACGACCTCACCCGGATCGTCTACGAGGCCTTCGAGGACGCGCACCACGCGAGTGCGACGCGGCATCTCGAGCTGTTCTTCGACGCCGTCCCGCCGCACCTCGCGTCGCTCGGCTACACCGGCTCGGTGGAGGCCTACGCCGAGGGCATCCGGCTCGCCGAGCGCGACTTCGGCATGACCGGACGCATGATCCAGGGCATCGACCGCAGCCGGAGCGGCGAGCACGCCCTCGAGCTCGTCCGTCAGGTGGTCGACCACCCGCACGAGTACGTGGCCGGGATCGGCCTCGACAACCTCGAGACGAGCGGGCCGCCCGAGCGGTTCGTCGACGCCTACCGACTCGCGGGCGAGGCCGGGCTGGGTCGGACGGCCCACTCGTCCGAGCACTCCCCCACCGCGGTCAACACGATCACGTGTCTCGACCAGCTGGGCTGCGACCGCATCGACCACGGGTACTACGTGCTCGAGGACGACGAGGTCGTCGCGCGCATGCGCGACGAGCAGGTGGCGTTCACCGTCGTGTCGACGACCTCGCGACGGTCGTGGCGTCCCTGGCGCCGCGCCTCCGTCGAGGCCATGCTCGAGGCGGGCCTGAACGTCGTGCCGGCGTCGGACGACCCGGGCATGTTCCCGACGACCCTCGCCGCCGAGTACCGGATCGTGCACGAGCAGATCGGGGCGACCGCCGACCAGGTGCGCTCGATGGCCTACGCCGGTGTCGACGCCAGCTGGCTGCCCGGCGCCGAGAAGGAAGCGCTGCGGGCTCGGTTCGACCGCGAGCTGGCCGCCCTCGACCACGAGTTCGGGGTCGCCGGGGTCTGACCCGGCTCGGGGCCGACCCGGCCTACGAGACGACCGTGAGGCGTTGCGTGGGCCGGGTCATCGCCACGTAGAGGCTGGCGTTGCCGCGGCGGCTGGCCTGGCGAACGCGCTCGGGGTCGACCACGACCACCGAGTCGAACTCGAGCCCCTTCGACGTCGTCGGGCTCAGCACCGAGATCGGCTTGGTCAACGACGCCGTGCCGGCGGCCACGAGACCGTCGAACTCGGCGGACAGGGCCTCGACCAGCGCCTGGACGGCCTGCTCGGGGGCGATCACCGCGAGCGTGCCCTCGGAGTCGATCGCGCGGTCTGCCCGGACGGCCTCGACGGTGGCGCGCACGAAGTCGTCCTTCGAGGAGGCGCCGGTCACCTCGCGCACCGGCCACTCGCTCGACCGCACCGACCGGCTCGGGGTGATCCGCAGCCCGGTCGACGTCGCGACGTCCTCGGCGTAGGTCACGATCTGCGCCGGCGTGCGGTAGTTGACGGTCAGCTCTTCGAGCCGCCACGGGGCCGATGTGCCCTGGGCACCCCCGCCTCGACGACGGCCGAGCAGGGCCTGCAGGGCGCGGTCCCACGAGGTCGCCGACGCCGGGCTCGAGGCCTGGGCGATGTCGCCGACGACGGTGAACGACCGCAGCGGGCACCGACGGGAGAGCAGCCGCCACTGCATGGGCGACAGTTCTTGCGCCTCGTCGACCACCACGTGGCCGAAGGCCCAGGTGCGGTCCCCCGCGGCCCGCTCGGCCGTGGTCATCGACGCCGCGCGCTCGGCGAAGCCCCCGGCGATCTGCTCGGCGCTGACCATGCCCTCGACGCCCATGTTCTCGATGGCGCGCTCGGCGTTCTCGATGTCTCGTTTGCGCTGGGCCTTGCGGGCCAGGCGCTCGGGGTCGACACCGGCCTGGAACTCGCCGAGCAGCTCGGCGGCCTCGTCGAGCAGCGGCACGTCGGAGACCGTGAAGCCCGCCCCGCGTTCGCGCCGCAGCAGGGCGCGCTGCTCGGGCGTCCAACGCCGGGTGATCGAGGCGAGCCAGTTCGGCCGGGCGTACAGGTCTTCGACGAGCTTCTCGGCGCTCAGCGGAAGCCAGGCCGTGTTGAGCAGCACGCGCACGTCGTACGACTGCCGGATGTCTTCTCGGAGGACGGCCTCGTCGGACTCGTCGACCGTCGTGCCGTGCTCGCGCATCTGGTCGACCAGCTGGCGCGTCAGCGCCGAGAGGGCCGCCTTGTTGAAGGTGACCCGGGCCACGTTGTGCGGCTTGCCGCGCTCCTGGGCCTTGCGCATGGCCTCGCCGACGAGCTCGGGGCGCACCACGAGGCGTTCGCCGTTGATGTCGATGGTGGTCGGCTCGGCCGGGCGGATCTGCCGAGACCGGACGGCACGACGCATCAGCTCGGCCATCTCGGCGGACCCCTTGAGGGCGGCGACGTCGGGCGCGTCGTCGGTCTGGGCCTCGACGCCCGGGTACAGGCCGCCGAGGCTCGACAGGACGACGCCGCTCTCGCCGAGCGAGGGCAGCACCTGTTCGATGTAGCGCAGGAACGACCGCGACGGCCCGACGACGAGCACGCCCGAGCCCTTCAGCCGGTCGCGGTGCGAGTAGAGCAGGTACGCGGCCCGGTGCAGCGCGACGGCCGTCTTGCCCGTGCCGGGGCCGCCCTGGACGACGAGCACGCCGTCGAGCTGCGAGCGGATGATGCGGTCTTGTTCGCCCTGGATCGTGGCGACGATGTCGGTCATGCGGCCGGTGCGCTGCGCCGTCAGCGCGGCCATGAGCGCCCCCTCGCCCTGCAACTGCACGTCGTCGCGGTCGAGCAGGTCGGGGTCGAACACCTCGTCCTCGAGACGGGTGACGGTGCGCCCCTCGAGGGTCAGGTGGCGACGGGCGCGGGCCCCCATGGGAGTCGCGGCGGTCGCCTGGTAGAAAGCGCTGGCCCCGGGCACGCGCCAGTCGAGCAGGATCGGGTGGTGGGCCTCGTCGCGCAGGCCGATGCGACCGATGTAGCGGTAGCGCCCGCCCTCGCCCGGCTCGGCCGGCCGGTCGACGTCGCCGGTCTGGCCGAGCAGGTCGGGCGTCTCGAGCTCGAGGCGACCGAACGCGAGCCGCTCGTCGACCGAGCCCAGCTGGACGATGGTGTCCTCGTACAGGCGCGCGTAGGCGTCGCGCTCGCTTCGGCTCTGGTGGTTGCCGCCCACGGTCTCGCGGCGGGTCCGTTCGAGCCGGACGCGGGCGTCGGCCTTCAGCTCGTCGAGGCGTTCGTAGAGGGTGCCCACGTAGGCGCGTTCGCGGTCGATCTCGGATGACAACAGGTGTTCGTACCCTTCGGGAAAAGTCGGCACGCCAGTCTAGCTTCCGGCCACCGACGCCGAGGCCCCGAATCGGTCCGAGGACGCAGGAGGCGCGCTCGTCCTCGACGGGACGAGCGCGCCTCCTGGGGTGGTCCCGTCGGAGCCGGGTCTAGAACTCCTCGTGGGTCAGCGGGTCGCCGTCCCACAGCCGACCGCGCTCGAGGCCGCTGATGGACTCGACCTCGTCGGGCGTGAGTTCGAAGTCGAAGACGTCGAGGTTCTCGCGCTGACGACCGGCGTCGGCCGACTTCGGCACGGGGACCGCGCCGAGCTGGACGTGCCAGCGGAGGACGACCTGGGTGGGCGTCTTGCCGTGGGCCCGCGCGATGTCGGTGACCCGCGCCTCCGTCAGGAGTTCGCTCTGCTTCGCGAGCGGGCTCCAGCTCTCGGTGACGATGCCCATGCTCTCGTGCACGGCACGCAGCTCGGCCTGGGGGAAGTACGGGTGCAGCTCGATCTGGTTGACCGCGGGCACCACACCCGTCTCGTCGGCGACGCGCTGCAGGTGCTCGGCCGTGAAGTTCGAGACGCCGACCGAGCCGACGAGGCCGTCTTCCTGCAACCGGACGAAGGCCTTGAACGCCTCGACGTACTTGTCGATGCGCGGGAGGGGCCAGTGGATCAGGTAGAGGTCGACGAAGTCGAGGCCGAGGTTCGACCGGCTCTCGTCGAAGCTCGCCAGGGCCTCGTCGAACCCGTGGTGTCGACCGGGCAACTTCGTCGTGACGACCAGGTCGTCACGGGGCACGTCGGTCTCGCGGATCGCCGCCCCGACGGCCGCCTCGTTGCCGTAGTTCAGCGCCGTGTCGAGCAGACGGTAGCCCGACGAGATCGCCTGGACGACCTGGGCCGTGCCCTCGTCGCCGTTCAGCCCGTAGGTGCCGAGGCCGAGCTGGGGCAGGGTGCGCCCGTCGTTGAGGCCGACCGAGGGGGCGACCGTCATCAGCTGACGCCGAGCAGGTCGATGACGAAGATCAACGTCTTGCCCGAGAGCGGGTGACCGCCGCCGGCGGGGCCGTAGGCCAGGTGGGGCGGCACGACGAGCTCGCGGCGTCCGCCGACCTTCATGCCGGGGATGCCCTCCTGCCAACCACGGACCAGGGCCTGCAGCGGGAAGTTGATGGCCTCGCCACGGCTCCAGGACGAGTCGAACTCCTCGCCGGAGTCGTGCTCGACGCCGAGGTAGTGGACGTTGACGGTCGAGCCGGACTGCGCCTCGGCTCCGTCGCCGACGGTGATGTCGGTGATCGTCAGCTCGGTGGGGGCGGGGCCGGTCGGGGCGTCGATCTCGGGCTTGGTCTGGGGATCGTGAGTCATGCCGACCATCCAACCACCGACGAGCCGGGGGGGGCGGGTCGGCCACTCGCGTCCTCCCTGCGAGGCTCGAGGAGCCGACCCGACATCCGCACCGAGATGACGTCATCGATGCGAACACATGGACGCTACTCCGACGGTGACGGGACGCCAAATCGATCGACCACCGACGCGGTCGGGGCGGGGCCCGGGCGGACCCGGCGCGGCACCGACCTCGGCGGGCGGCACGGGCCTGCGGGAATGTGCACGATCGGCAAGAATGGCAGCTTGTCCGCCACCCCGCCTCCGCCTCCGCCTTCCGATCCCGCCGCGACCGTCCGTCGCCCGCTGTTCATCGACGTCACCCCGCTGCGGACGAGCCCGGCCTTCGCCCGCCTCTTCGCGGGGAGCGCGATCAGTGGCATCGGGACGCAGCTCACGCTCGTCGCCGTCGGACTCGAGATCTTCGAGATCACCCGGTCGACCTTCGCCGTCGCGCTCGTCGGCGTCGTCTCGCTCGTGCCGATGATCCTGGCCGGCCTCTACGGCGGCATGCTCGCCGACGCCTTCGACCGGCGGAAGGTCGCGCTCGTCGCCGCCGTCTTCGCCTGGCTCTCGACCGCGGCCATCGCGTTGCACGCCTACCTCGGGCTGCACGAGGTGTGGCTGCTCTACCTCTTGACCACGGTCAACGCCGTGGCGGGCACGATGATCGCGACCTCGCGCGCCTCGATCGTGCCGCGCCTCCTCCCCCGCGAGCTGCTGCCTGCCGCGTCCGCCCTGAGCGGCATCAGCATGGGTCTCATGCTGACCGTGGGGCCCGCCCTGGCCGGCGTGCTGGTGGCGAGCGTGGGGTTCCCGCTGACCTACACGGTCGACGTCGTGCTGTTCTCGACGGCGTTCCTCGGCATCGTCACGCTGCCCCCGATCCGGCCCGAGGGCGAGACCCAACGTCCGGGGCTCGAGTCGTTGCGCTTCGGCCTGGCGTTCCTGAAGCGGTCGCCGAACATCCGGACGACCTTCGTCATGGACGTCGTGGCGATGACGTTCGGCATGCCCCGCGTGCTCTACCCGGTGGTCGGCACGCTCGTGATCGGAGGAGGCGCGGTGACGGTCGGCGTCCTCTCCGCCTCGTTCGCGGTGGGGGCGCTGCTGAGCAGCGTCTTCTCGGGACGCCTCGGCCACGTGCGCCGACAGGGCGTCGCCGTGCGGTGGGCGATCACCGCCTACGGGCTCTGCATCGCCGCGTTCGGCGTCGTGCTCCTCGTGACGCCGGCCCACGGCGGTGACGTCACGGCGGGACTCGACCAGGCGAACCTCGTCGCCCTCGGCGGGGCCGCCCTCGCGCTGGCCGGAGCGGGTGCGAGCGACAACGTGAGCTCGATCTTCCGGTCGACCATCCTGCAGTCGGCCGCGCCCGACGCCATGCGGGGTCGCCTCCAGGGGATCTTCATCGTGGTGGTCACGGGCGGCCCCCGGGTCGGGGACCTGTTCGTCGGACTCGTCGCGGGCATCGCCGTCTTCTGGCCGCCCCTGCTCGGCGGTCTGTTGGTCGTCGCCCTCGTCGCCCTCGTGGCCCGGCTGACGCCCGCGTTCGGACGCTACGACGCCGAGGCGCCGACGCCCTGACCCGAGTCGTCGGGGGCCGTCGTCACGTCGACGGCACCCGGGGCGAGAGGACTCGCGGAGGTGCAGGTCACCAACCGGGGCCGGACTGCGACGACCCGGGGTGCTGCGGCACCTGCGGCGGCCACCCCGGGTGCTGGGGGTACCCGACGAACGCCGTCGGCGGAGCCTGCAGGGCGACGCGACTCGCGGTCAGGGCCTGCAGCAGCTCGGCCTCGTCGCGCTGGACGGCCTCGTCGAGCGCGCGGCGGCCCTTCACCAGCCGCTGGCGGGTGAAGGCGAGGCGCGTCGCGTTCGAGATGAAGACCTTCATGGCGGGTCGGATGCCCCGTGACGCCGCCCACGACCGCGCGCGGCGGCGACCGGCGCTCGACGAGAGCATGCCGACCTCGTCGGCGCTGAACCAGCCGACCGCGGCGTACTCGGCGAGCCGGTCGTGGGTGACCCTCCGCTCGTTGCGTCGCAGGAACACCACGAGCAACACCATGGCCACGAAGATCGGCACCTGCACGAGCAGGTAGTAGACGAAGAAGCCGTCGCCGACCACGAAGAGGGCACCGTTCCAGAGCGCGTGCAGACCCGCCGCGGGGACGAGGCCGACGAAGAACCAGCCGATCGCGCCGTACGGACCCGTCCGCCGTGCCGCGAGGCCGAGGGCGAAGCCCGTGCAGGCCGTGTACATGACGTGGGCGAACGGCGACATCAGGGCGCGGACGAAGAAGACGTAGGCGAGCCCCTGGCTGCCCGTCGCCAGGTCTTCCCCGACCTGCAGGGCGAAGTACTGGATGTTCTCGACGAAGGCGAAGCCCGCCGCGACCGTCGCCGCGTAGACGATGCCGTCGACCGGGCCGTCGAAGTGTCGTCGGAAGATCCACAGGACGAGCAACACGCCGAGCCCCTTGGCCCCCTCTTCGACGAGGGGCGCCTGGACCACCGCCCCGAGCACGTCCTCGAGCCCGCTCGAGCGGACCCCGAGCACCGACCGCGCCGTCGTGAGGGCGATGTCGACGATCAGTGCGGTGCCGACCGCGACCGCCGCACCCCAGAGGAAGGCGAAGAGCAGCGCCACGCGCGGCTCGGGCTCCCAGCGGTCGACCAACCAGATGCCGACCAGGACGATGGCCAACGGGACGAAGGCGAGCAGGCTCCCGGCCAGCAGGACGGCGGGCTGGACGAAGATCAAGAAGTACAGGCCGACGGCCAGGGCGAAGGTGCCGATCACGGTGAAGCCGACGGCGAGCGCCACGGCACTGGCCACCCGGCGGCGAGGCGTCGGCTGGACGAAGACCGGCTGCACGGGGTACCAGACCGGCTCGGGGTTGATCGCGGGAGCATGCGCCGACCACCCGGGAGCGGCCCCCGGGGTGACGGAGGAGGGTTCGGCGTACGGCGTCAGCGGGCGGCCGTACGCGTCGTGTCCGACGCCGCGGGGATCGGACCAGGTCATCCCCCGACCCTACGGGCTGACGCCGGGGTCGGCGCAGCCTGCGGGCCTGCCCCGACGAGCCGGACGGCCCGGTAATCTCGCAGGATGGCCTCGACGCGTTCCCTACCCGAGGACCCGTCGCTGGTCCGGTACGTGGTGATGCGGGTCTGGCACGATTTCCTGCGCCATCGCACCATCGACGCGGCCGGGTCGCTCACCTTCTTCTCGATGCTCGCCCTGGTGCCCGGCGCGCTCGCCCTCGTCTCGGGGGTCGCCCTGTTCGTCGACGACGGCGACGCCGTGGACGAGATCCTCTCGGTGGCCCGGTACGTCCTGACCCCCGATGCGATCGACACCCTGCGCTGGCCGCTCGAACAGATGCTCAGCCTGTCGAACCCCGGCGTCGCGTTCGGCATCGGCCTCTGGCTCACGCTGTGGTCGCTGTCGGCCTACACGACGGCGTTCGGCCGGGCCATGAACACGGCCTACGAGGTCGAGGAGGGGCGCCGCATCTGGAAGTTCCGCGGCCACATGATGATCGTCACGCTCGTCCTCATGGTGTCGTTCGCCGTCATCGCGGTCATCCTGCTCGTGACGCCCACGTTGAGCGACGCGGTGGCCGCACGCTTCGGCATCGGCCGCCCCTGGACCGACCTCTACAACATCGCCAAGTGGCCGGTGCTCGTCGCCCTGGCCGTGCTGTCGGTCGCGATGCTCTACTTCTTCACGCCCAACGTGCGGCCTCCGCGCCTGCGCTGGGTGTCGTACGGGGCCATGGTCGCCCTCGGCGGCTGGGCGCTCGCCACGGTCGGCTTCGCGGTCTACGTCGCGACGGTGTCGAACTACGACCGCTTCTACGGCTGGGTGGGCGGCGTCGTGGTCGTGTTGCTCTACGCGTACATCAGCAATTTCGTGCTCGTCATCGGCGGTGAGCTCGACAGCGAGATCCTGCGGATGCGTCAGCTTCGTCGCGGGGTGCAGGCCGAGGAGGTCATCCCCCTGCCGCTCCGTGACACCGCGCGCAACCACATCCTGGCTCGCAACCTCGCGTGGGACGTCCGGGTGGGCCGGGCGATCCGCGAGCGTGCCCTGCGCGAGAACGGCGGCGTGCTCGAACCCGACGAACTCCGGCGCGTCCACCTCCGGGGTGATCGAGACCGGCCGGCCGACGAACGGCCGCAGGCCGCGCAACGCGCCGACCAGGTCGACCCGAGCACCCACGCCCCCTCGACGTCCTAGAGGCGCGGACCTTCAGGAGGCGCGGTGCCCGGCCGCCCGACACCGCGCCTCCTGCACGATGGTCGCGTCAGCCTGCGGTCTCGTCGCCCGGGTTGCGGGCGCCCGTCGTGTTGGCCGCCCGGGCCACCGCCGCGGCGGGGTCGTCGACGTCGATGACGGTGATCGCGCTGGTGATCGGCGCGAGCCCCGAGAGGCGGGCGGGCGAGAGCACCTTGCGCACCTGCTCGTCGGTCATGAGGCCGGCTGCCACGACGAGCGGCGCGATCGCCGCGTTCGTGGTCAGCGCGGTGTGCGCGATCGCCGCCGCCGCCGAGTAGCCGATGTAGGGCGTGAGCGCCGTGACGCTGCCGACG
>NZ_JXQZ01000080.1 GCF_000878135.1 Frigoribacterium sp. MEB024 | reverse complement strand
TCTTCGAGGCCGATGGGCGGCCCGTCAGCGGGCGACGGCGGCGGCGCGGACGCGGGCGACGAGCGCCTCCGTGGCGTCGACGGCCGCGCGGTCGACGGCCGCGCTCGACCCGGCGCTGAGCAACGTGGCCTGGAAGCCGCGCCAGAGCGCGACCGTCTCGTGCGCGAGCGACTCGGCCCGCGCCTCCTCGACGCCCTCGGCGCGGTACGCGGCCGCCACCTGACCCACCCACTCGGAGCCGATGTCGCCGAGCAGCGAGGCGTAGCGCTCGCGGTCGAAGCTCGCGAGGCCGAACACCTCGAAGAACAGCCGGTTGAACGGCTGGTTGACGGGGTCGGACACCGTCCGCCAGACGGCCAGGAGGCGCTGGTCGAGCGGCAGGTCCGGCCCGGCCAGGTGGTCCACGACCCCGACGATGCCCGGGAACCGTCGTTCAGCGCCGTGCAGCGCCGCCACGACCAGTTCTTCCCGGCTGCCGAAGTAGTACAACAGCATGCGGTTGTTCGAGCCGACCGCCGTCGCGAGGCCCCGCAGGGTGAGCTGACCGACGCCGTGGTCGAGCACGTGGTCGACGACGCGCTCGAGCAGTTCGGCCCTCTTGTCGGACGACTCGCGCGTGGCCATGCCCCCGAAACTAACGTCCCGCGAGGTCGACGACGACGGCAACACGACCGAAACGACGATGAAACAGTCCGGGTCTAGCTTTTCGACACCTCACCCGAACGAACCTCAGGAGTTCCCCCATGAGCCCTCTCTCCGTTCCTCCCGCGTTCCGCTCCACCTCCCTCGACCGCCGCGGGTTCCTGCGCCTCGGCGGGTCGGCCGCCCTCGTCGTCGGCACGACCGCCCTGCTCGCCGCCTGCACCGACTCGTCGGCCGGGACGGGCGCGGCGACCGGCGGGGCCGCCTCGGGCGGGTCGTTCGGCACCATCGCCGTCCAGCTCTCGTGGATCAAGAACATCGAGTTCGCGGGCGAGTACTTCGCCACGGAGAAGGGCTACTACACCGACGCCGGCTTCAGCGAGGTCACGCTGCTGGCCGGTGGCGGACAGACCGGAGCCGAGGAGGCGCTGCTCGCCGGACAGGCCAAGGTCGGGTTGTCGTCGGCCTCGCTCACCGGCCCGTCGGTGGCGCAGGGCGCGGCGCTCAAGATCATCGGCACGACGTTCCAGAAGAACCCGTTCTGCCTGCTCTCGCTCGAGGAGGGCGAGCCGATCCGCACCCTGGCCGACCTCAAGGGCAAGAAGATCGGCGTGCAGTCGGGCGGCAACCAGACGATCTTCGAGGGCTTCCTCAAGGCCAACGACATGACGCTCGACGACGTCGAGCTCGTCGCCACGCAGTACGACATCGCCCCGCTCGAGACGAACGCCTACGACGCGCACATGTCGTACATCACGAACGAGCCGATCCTGGCCGAGATGGACGGCTTCACCCCCGTCGTGCTGGGCTTCGCCGACAACGGACTGCCGTTCGTCGCCGAGACCTTCACCGTCACGCAGGAGACCATCGACAACGAGCGCGACATGCTCAAGGCCTTCCTGGTCGCCGAGATCAAGGGGTGGACCGACGCGGTGAAGGACCCGGAACAGAGCGCGAAGTACGCCGCCGAGAAGTACGGCAAGGACCAGGACCTCGACGTCGAGGAGCAGACCGCCGAGGCCGAGGCGCAGAACACGCTGATCCTCACCGAGGACGTCAACGCCAACGGCCTGTTCACGATGACCGACGAGCTGGTCGCCGAGAACATCGCCTCGCTGAAGGCCATGGGCACCGACGTGTCGGCCGACGACCTCTTCGACCTCAGCATCATCAAAGAGGTCTACGAGGAGAACCCCGACCTCATCACGGCCTTCACGATCCCCACGGCATGACCATGACGGACGGCACCACGACCGCACCCACGACGGCGACGGGCGACCCCGCCGGTCGACCCGAGCTCGCCACCGGCATCAACATCCAGGGACTGACCAAGTCGTTCCAGCTCGGTCGGAAGAGCGTGCAGGCCCTGACGCAGATCGACCTGGGCACCAAGAAGGACTCGTTCCTCAGCCTGCTCGGGCCCTCGGGCTGCGGCAAGTCGACCATCCTGCGCATCCTGGCCGGGCTCGAGACGCCCACGTCGGGCAGCGTCGTGATCAACGGCAAGACCGCGGCCGAGGTGCAACGCGGCCACGAGACGGGCATCGCGTTCCAGGACTCGGCCCTGCTGCCCTGGCGCAGCGTCGAGAACAACATCCGGTTGCCGCTCGAGGTCGCCGGGCTCACTCCCCCGGCCGGCCTGATCGACGACCTGATCGACCTCGTCGGCCTGAAGGGCTTCGAGAAGGCCAAGCCGGCGCAGCTGTCGGGCGGCATGCGGCAGCGCGTCTCGATCGCCCGCTGCCTCGCCGTGCAGCCGACCATCATGCTGCTCGACGAGCCGTTCGGCGCGCTCGACGACATGACCCGGCAGCGCATGAACGTCGAGCTGCTGCGCATCTGGGGCGAGAAGCCCGCCACCACGCTGATGGTGACGCACGGCATCGCCGAGGCCGTGTTCCTGTCCGACGTCGTCGCCGTGATGAGCGCCCGGCCCGGCCGCATCGCCGAAGTGGTCGAGATCGACCTGCCCCGACCGCGCCTGCCCGAGCTGACCCGCACCCCGGAGTTCCACGCGTACGTCGACCGCATCTCCGAGATCCTGTTCGGCTCGCACGGGACGGTGGCCGATGACTGACCTGCACACGTCGCCGCGCGAGACCGCCGAGCGCGAGGTCGAGGCGGAGCTCGGCCAGAGCGTGGCGCTCCGGGCCGAGACCGCCCGGGGGCCCGAGCGACGGTCGGTGCTCGGCTCGATGGCCGCCGCCCCTCCGTGGGTCGGCGCCCTCGTCGGCATCGTGCTGATCGTCGCGATCTGGCAGGTCGTGGCCGTCACGCTCTTCTCGGTGACCGGGTCGGTTCCCCCGCCCGGCCAGGTGCTCGTCCAGCTCGTCACGGACCTCAGCGACCTCGTCTACTGGCGCGCCATCGGCGCGACCGCCGGCAGCGCGGCCTGGGGCTTCCTCTGGGGAAACCTGATCGCGTTCGCACTGGCCTTCGCCGTGCTGCTCGTGCCGTGGTTCGAGGGCCTCTCGACCCAGCTCGCCGTGGTCTGCTCGTGCATCCCGCTGACCGCGATCGCGCCGATCGTCACGCTCATGTCGCCTGCCGGCGGCCGGACGACGTCGATCTTCCTGGCCGCGCTCAGCGTGATCTTCACCACCGTGATCGGCACGCTGCTCGGCCTGCGGGCCGCGAGCGAGACCCAGCTCGACGTGATCACGGCCTACGGTGGCTCGCGCTGGACGCAGCTGGTCAAGGTCCGTCTGATCGCCGCCCTGCCCAGCATCCTCGCGGCGCTCAAGCTGGCGGCGCCCGCGGCGTTCCTCGGCGCGGTGCTCGGCGAGTACTTCCTCATCGGGGTCGACCAGGGCCTCGGCATCCTGCTGCTCGCGGCGCAGGCCACGGCGGCGTCGGTCAAGCTCTGGGCCCTGGCCCTGATCTCGGGCGGCATCGCCGGGATCGCCTACTTCGTCATCGGGCGGATCAGCCGACTGGTCACGCCCTGGTCGGCGGGCGACAGCCGCGCCGGAGAGGGGTTCTGATGGCCACGACCCTGCCCACCGGCACCGGCACCCGCGTCACCGCCCCCGCGGTCTCGACCAGCGCCTCCTCGACGGCCCGGTTCGTCCTGCGGCGCATCGGCCGCACCGTGCTGACGATCGCGATCTCGGCGATCATCCTCGGCATCCTGTGGAACCTCGCCATCGTCATGCTGCAGGCCAACGCGTTCATCGCGAAGACCCCGGCCGACGTGTTCCGCTGGTTCTTCGTCGACTCCGAGCTCAGCCGGACCACGGCGGCCGAGAACCGCGTGCACATCGCCGGCCTGCTCGGGGTCACCCTCTGGCACGCCGCGATCGGCTTCGTCTTCGGCGTCGGCGGTTCGCTGGTCGTGGCGATCGTCTTCACGCTGATCCGACCCGTCGAGTTCATGTTCATGCCGATCGCCATGCTGCTGCGCACCGTGCCCCTGCTCGCGATGGCCCCCGTCATCTACCTCGTGCTGGGCAACGGCATCGTCACCGCCGGCTTCATCGGCGGGGTGGTCGTGTTCTTTCCCCTGCTCGTCAACCTGACCCTCGGCTTCCGGTCGGTCAGCGCCCAGTCGGTCGACCTCATCCGGGTCTACGGCGGCAGCCGCTGGACGATCATGCGCAAGGTCGCGTTCCCCACGGCCCTGCCGTACTTCTTCGCCTCGATGCGCATCGCCGTGCCGGGAGCCATCACCGGCGCGATGCTCTACGAGTGGCTCTTCACCTACGAGGGCCTCGGCGCCGCCATCACGGCCGCCAAGTCGCAGTCGCAGTACGGCGAGATCTGGGCGATCGTCGTGCTGATCACGCTCGTCTCGATCGTGCTCTACACGATCACGACGTTCGTCGAGACGGCGGTGCTCGCGAAGTGGGGCCCCAACGCCGGCAAGGCGACCGCGTCGTGACCGGCCGCAGCGTGACCGGCCCCGGTGTGACCCGCCGCGTGCTGGTCGACACCGACACGGGCATCGACGACGCCCTCGCCCTGCTCTGGCTCGCCGCGCAGCCCGACGTCGAGATCGTGGGCATCACGGCCGTCTACGGCAACTGCGTCGTCGACGACGCCCTGCGCAACGTCGGGCACGTGCTCGGGCTCGTCGGTCTCGACGACGTGCCCGTCGCCCGCGGTGCCGAGGGACCCGTGGATGCGGAGGCGCACATCGCCCACTACGTGCACGGTCACGACGGTCTCGGTGACGTCGTCGCCGAGCGGCCGCTCCCGCGGGTGCTGCTCGACACCCCGGCGGCGGAGCGGCTCGTCGAGGTCGCCCGGGCGTCCCCGGGCGAGATCGACCTGCTCACCCTGGGGCCGCTCACCAACGTGGCCCTGGCGCTGAGGGCCGAGCCGCGCCTCCTGACCCTGTTCCGGTCGGTGACGATCATGGGCGGCAGCGGACCCTTCCCGGCCCTCGGCCGCACGGACATGGTCGACGCGAACGTGCAGAACGACGGCGTGGCCGCCCGCGCGGTCTTCGCCGCCCCGGCGACCTCGCGCCTCATGGTCGGCGTGAACGCGACGTCGCAGGTGATCACCGACGAATCGCACGTCGCGGCGTTCCGCGACTCGGGCACGCCGACCGGCACCTTCGCCGCCGACGTCCTGGCGACCTACCTCGACTTCTACCGGAACGCCTGGGGCCGCCGGGTCAGTCCCGTACACGACGGCCTCGCCGCGGCGCTGATGGTGCACCCCGAGTGGATCGCCGACAGCGTCACCGGCCCCGTCGGCATCACCCACGACGGCTTCGCGACCCGCGGCCGGGTGCTGCGCACGGCCGACGGCGCCGAGGTCGACTGGCACCCGGACGGCCCCGTGCCGACCGGCGACCCGTCGACCCCCACGACGGCGGTCACCGCCGTCCACACCGACCTCTTCCTCCCGTCGTTCGTCGACGCCCTGATCCACGGAGCCCGCTCGTGACCACCACCTCCCCCGCCGACGCCACCCGCGCCTCCTCGGTGACCTCCCCCTCGCCCGCCGACGCCGTGGCGCGCGACCTGCGCGCCCTGCCCAAGGGCCACCTGCACCTGCACATGGAGGCGGCGATCCAACCGGACTCGCTGGCCGACATGGCGGCGGCGTCGGGCGTCGTCGTGCCGATGCCGACCAGCTTCGGGGATTTCAGCGAGTTCAGCGCGACGTACCAGGGCATGGTCGTGGTCCTCGCCGAGAGCGCGAACCTCTTCCGCCTGATCGACGAGGCGATCGAGGACTGCGCCGACGAGGGCGTCGCCTACGTCGAGTTCGGGGCGAGCCCGCAGTTCTACGTCGCCACCTTCGGGTCGCTCGACGCCTCGCTGCGGGCGATGCTCGCGGCCTGCGCCGAGAGCGGCGAGCGATGGGGCGTCGAGGTCGGGCTGATGATCACGGTCGACCGCACCGAGAGCGTCGAGGCCGCGAACGAGCTGGCCCACCTGGCCGCCGCGTACGCCGACCGCGGCGTCGTCTCGCTCGGCCTCGCCAACGACGAGCGCGGCAACCCGGCGGCCCGCTACGAGGAGGCGTTCCGCATCGCCAAGCACGCGGGCCTGCTCTCGACGCCGCACGCCGGCGAGCTCGCCGGGCCGGACCAGATCGAGGAGGCGCTGGACGTCCTCGGCGCCGACCGCGTGCTGCACGGTGTGACGGCCGTGCGGAGCGAACCGCTGATGGCCCGACTGGCCGCCGAGGGTGTCTGCCTCGACGTGTGCCTCACCTCGAACGTGTTGCTCTCGGTGATCCCCACCATCGAGGACCACCCGCTGAAGCGCCTCGTCGAGGCCGGCGTGCGGTGCTCGATCAACGCCGACGACCCCATCCTGTTCGGGCCGGGTGTGCTCGCCGAGTACGAGCTGGCCCGCACGACCCTCGGCCTGTCCGACGAGCAGCTCGCCGCGTGCGCGCTGAGCTCGATCGAGTGCTCGGGCGCGTCGCCGGAACTGAAGGCCCGGGCCGTCGCCGAGATCGCGGCGTGGCTGGCGGCGTGACCGCACCCGCCTCCGCCTCGGTGGCGCCGGCCCGGCGGCTGGTCGTCGAGGGCGCACACGTCGCGACGGTCGACGCCCACGACACCGAGCACGCCGGCGGGCACGTCGTCGTCGACGGATCGCGCATCGTCGCCGTCGGGCCCGGGCCCGCCCCCGCGTGGTGCACCGCCGGGCTGGCCGCACCCGGGTCGGCAG
>NZ_JXQZ01000008.1 GCF_000878135.1 Frigoribacterium sp. MEB024 | reverse complement strand
GGTGGCGGGGTGGCGGGGTGGCGGGGTGGCGGGGTGGCGGGACGTGACGTCGCGGCGGCGGCGCGACGTGCCGAGCGCAGGAGGCGCGGGTCGCGTCAGCGGCGCGAGCGCTGCTTCCAGAAGCGGCCGGCCAGGCGCGCCAGACCGACCAGGGCCACCGACAGCACGGCGAGTGCGACGAGCAGCACGACCATGTAGAGCGCCACGGGACCGTAGCCGCCCAGCGCCTCCGGGTCGTAGAAGGGGTACGGGTAGAACGACGTGACGGCCCCACGGACGAGCGAGTACACGCTGTAGAGCACGGGCACGACGAGCCCCGTCGCCGCCGCGGACCAGGGCAGGCGGCGACCGGCGGGCAGCACGAGCCAGTCGACCAGCACGGCGACGGGCATCACCATGTGCACGACGACGTTGACCCAGGGCAGGACGCCCCCGGCCACCTCGGTCAACAACACGTTGAAGACGAGGCCGACGAACACCATGTTCACCACCGAGACGAGCCGGACGACGTCCCAGGCTCGGCTGCCGGGGCGACGACGCAGGGTGCGGACGCCGCCGACGACGAAGACCACGACGGCGAACAGGTTGCTGAGGTTCGTGAAGAACGAGAAGAAGTTGACGACGCTGTAGTCGTTCTCGAGGGTGTCCGCGAACTGGGCGGCGACGGCCACGAGGGCGAGCGCGGCGAAGGCGAACCGGTACGGGACCATGAGCTGAGCGCGCGTCATGTCCTCACCCTAGTGAGCGCGGCGGATGCGACGGCCCTCCTGCCCTCGCCCACCTGCCGCCGATGGCACCGCCGTCTGAACGTCGCACCGCGCACATCGGCGGTGCGACGTTCAGTCGGCGGTGCGACCGGAGGCGAACGTCGGGCAGGCGAACGTCGGGCAGGCGGGCTGGCGCCCGGCCGGGGTCGGACGCCGACGCGCGGGTCAGGCCTGCTCGATCTTCTCGATCAGGGTGGCCTTGGGGTACCGCGACACGTTCGTGATGCCCTTGGTCCGGGCGAGAGCGCGCAGCGCGACGAGCGTCTGTGCGTGCAGGTCGACGTGGGCGTCGTGGCCGTCGGGCAGCTGCACGGTCGTCTCGTCGACCTCGGGCAGGGGCGGGGTGTAGATCGAGCGCGGCTCGGCCGGGGCGGTGGACGACGGGGTCGACGAGGAAGTCTTCGAGGCCTGCCCGGCACCCTTCGCCGTCTTCTTCGCGTCCTTCAGGCCGCTCGCGGCGTCGTCGAGCGCGTTCTCGAGCGGCTTCACCGAGGGGCGGGCCTTCTTGGCGAGCTTCTTCGCCCGGCGCTTGGCCTCGGCGACGGCCGCCCGGGCGTCGGTGACGGCGTCCTCGGCCTTGTCGTAGGCCTTGGCGGCGGATTTCTTGAGCTTCTTCTGGTCGGCCACGGGTGAGGCCCCTCTCTCGAACGTGCGGAAATCGTGCACCAGAGCGTGGCACGGCCACCTGGGACGGTTGTCAGTCGACCTGTGGCGCCTTGTCGTTCGCCATGCGGTCCCGTTCGGCGCGCAGCGACTCGATCGTCTCGGGGTCGAGGAAGTCCACGAACGGGTTCGGCTGACCCGTCCGTGCGGCGACCACGTCGGTGTACGTGGCGGCGGCGCGGCGGACCTTCGCGGTGGCGCGACCGAGTCGTTTGGACGACGAGGACTTCGCCGTGACGACCTCGGCGTGGTGCTCGAGGGCGTCGACGAGGTCGGCGAGGGCTGTCGGGATCTTCTTGGCCATGGTCGGGGGCCTCTCGGGTGAGGGAACGGGTGGCAGGCCGTCGCGGGCCGGTCGGGACGGTCGCGGACGCGGGCCCGATCGTTGCCCGACCAGGCGAACGGCAGGTGAACGGCCCCTGGGTGCGGGATCGGCGCGGGCTAGGCTCGCCTGCCATGACGAGCGCTCGGGTGTGGCTGCTCGACCTCGACCGCGATCCGGATGCCGGGGGGCCGACGGCACCGGAGGTCGGCGACGAGCACGAACGGGCCCGTGCGGCGGCCTTCGCGGACGCGACCGACGCCCGACGGTACCTGGCGGCCCATCGTGCGCTGCGCCTCCTCGTCTCGTCCTGCACCGGCCGCGACGCTGCGAGCCTCGTCTTCGACCGGGAGCCGTGCCGGGGCTGCGGTGGTGGGCACGGTCGCCCGGTGCTGCGGACGGCGGACGACCTGCACGTGAGCCTCAGCCGGAGCGGACGCTGGGCGGCCGTGGCGCTCCGGACCGGGGCCGCCGTCGGCGTCGACGTCGAGCGGGCCCGGCCGGCCGGTGCGCTCGAGCACCTCCGGCCCGACGTGAGTCCCGAGGACGTCGACGTGGACGTGCTGCGCGCCTGGGTGCGAAAGGAGGCGCTGCTCAAGTCGACGGGGGAGGGGCTGACCACCGCGATGTCGACGATCCGGCTGTCACGGCGGCCCGACGGCACGAGGACGGACGGCCGTCGGGGGACGGTCCACGACCTCGAATCGGTCGCCGACGTCGTCCTCGCGGTCGCGGGCGACGGGCTGTCCCGCCCTGTGTTCACCGACGCGTCACCTGACGTCCTTAGCGTGCGGCCGTGAGTCAGACCCCGCCCGGCGTGATCGCCGGCTCGCCCGATGCCCCCGCGGCCCGCACCCTCGTCGACGTGCTGCGGGCGACCGCGCTCGCCCACCCCGACGCCTCGGCGCTCGAGGACGAGCGGGGTGCCCTGAGCTACGCCGAGCTCGTCGTCCGGGTCGAGGCCGCCTCGCGCGCGCTCGCCGACGCCGGGGTCGGACGCGGGGACCGCGTGGGCGTGCGCATGCCGTCGGGTGACTCGTCGCTCTACCTGACGATCCTGGCCGTCCTGGCCGCCGGGGCCGCCTACGTGCCGGTCGACGCCGACGACCCGGACGAGCGAGCCGAGCTGGTCTTCGGCGAGGCAGGCGTCGTGGGCATCGTCTCGGCGGGTGGCCGCTTCACCCCGCGCGACGCCGATCGACCCGCGAGCCTCGTGCTCGCGGCGCCGGCCGCCCACGTCAGCGGACGGGGCGCGGCGCTCGCCGACGCCGACCGGCTGCCCACCCCGGCCGACGACGCCTGGGTGATCTTCACCTCGGGCTCGACCGGCACGCCGAAGGGCGTCGCCGCGAGTCACCGTTCGGCGGCCGCCCTGGCCGACGCCGAGGCGCGGATGTTCCTGTCGTCGCCGGGCGTCGAGCCCCTCGGGCCGGGCGACCGGGTGCTGGCCGGGCTCTCGGTCGCGTTCGACGCCTCGTGCGAGGAGATGTGGCTGGCCTGGCGCAGCGGCGCCTGCCTGGTGCCGGCCCCGCGCAGCCTCGTGCGGTCCGGGGCCGACCTCGGTCCGTGGCTCGTCACGCACGGGATCACCGTCGTGTCGACCGTCCCGACGCTCGCCGCCCTCTGGCCCGACGAGGCCCTCGAGAGCGTGCGGCTGCTGATCTTCGGCGGTGAGGCGCTGCCGCCCGAGATCGTCGACCGGGTGGTCGGCGACGACCGCGAGGTGTGGAACACCTACGGGCCGACCGAGTCGACGGTCGTCGCCACGGGATCGCTGGTCCGGGCAGGCGAGACCGTGCGCATCGGGTTGCCGCTCGACGGCTGGGACGTCGCGGTCGTCGACGCGGCCGGCGAGTCCGTGGCCGAGGGTGAGATCGGCGAGCTGATCATCGGCGGCGTCGGCCTGGCCCGCTACCTCGACCCTGCCAAGGACGCCGAGAAGTACGCGCCGCACGAGCAGCTCGGCTGGGAGCGCGCCTATCGCAGCGGTGACCTGGTGCGGTTCGACCGGGCCGGGCTCGTGTTCCAGGGGCGGGCCGACGACCAGGTCAAGGTCGGCGGGCGCCGCATCGAGCTCGGTGAGATCGAGACCGCGCTGCAGGCCCTGCCCGGGGTGGGCGGCGCCGCCGCGGCGGTGCGGACCACGGCCGCCGGCAACCAGGTGCTGGTCGGCTACCTGGCCGTCGCGTCGGCCGAGGCGTTCGATCGGGGGGCCGCCCTCGTGCGCCTCCGGGACGAACTCCCGGCCGCCCTGGTGCCGCTGCTGGCGCTGGTCACCGGCGACCTGCCGACGAAGACGTCGGGCAAGATCGACCGCGACGCGCTCCCGTGGCCGTTGGTCGACGCGACGTCCGGTGGCGACGGTGCCGGTGGCGGGCCCGTCGGTGCCGGTTCGATGACCCCGGTCGAGCAGCTCGTCGCCGAACGCTGGCGCGAGGTGCTCGGCGTGCCCGTCCCCGACGCCGACGCGAACTTCTTCGACCTCGGCGGGGGATCGCTGGCCGCGGCGCAGCTCGTGGCCCGGCTCCGGGAACTCGACCCCGAGTTCACCGTCGCCGAGATCTACTCGCACCCCCGGCTCGGTGCCCTGGCCGAGGCCCTGTCCGTGGCGGACGTCGACGACGAGGCCTCGCCCGCCGACTTCCACCGGTCGGTGCCGACACCCCGACGCACGCAGTGGCTGCAGACCCTGCTCGGGGTGCCCCTCCTCGTGCTGTCGGGCGCGCGCTGGCTGACCTACGCCCTGACCGCGAGCACGGTGCTGCGCTGGTGGAGCGGCTTCGAGGCCCTGCCCGCGGTCGACGGCCGGCTGCTCGTCGTCGCGATCGTCGTGTTCGTGACCCCGCCGGGACGCATGGCGATCTCGGTGCTGGCCTCGCGCCTCCTCCTCCGGGGGGTGGAGGCGGGCGATCATCCGCGCGGCGGCAGCGTGCACCTCCGGCTCTGGCTGGCCGAGCAGGTCGCCCACCAGATCGGGGCGGTCGGACTCGCCGGCGCCCCGTGGATCAGCTACTACGCGCGTGCCCTCGGCGCCCGGATCGCGCCCGACGTCGACCTGCACGCCCTGCCACCCGTCACCGGCATGCTGCGCATCGGTCGCGGGGCGTCGGTCGAGCCCGAGGTCGACCTGGCCGGCCACTGGATCGACGGCGACGTCGTGCGCATCGGGGCGATCCGCATCGGGGCGGGCAGCACGATCGGCATGCGCAGCACCTTGCTGCCGGGCACCCGCATCGGCAAGAACGCCTCGATCGCGCCCGGGTCGGCTGTCTTCGGACGGGTGCCCTCGGGTCAGCACTGGGCCGGTTCGCCGGCCGAGCGCATCGGCCGCACCCGCGCCTGGTGGCCGGAGGATCGGCCGCCCTCGCCGACCCGCTGGTTCGTCGCCTACGGGGCGTCGGCGATCGTCGTCGCGTTGCTGCCGGTGGTCTCGGTGAGTGCAGGAGGCGCGGTCGTCGCGCTCGGTGTGCGGGGTGCGGGTTCGCTGACGGACGCGTGGTGGCGCGCCCTCGCCCTCCTGGTGCCGGGCACGCTCGTGGCCGGGCTGGTGGCCGCCGTGCTGGTCGTCGCGCTCACCCGACTCTGGGCCCTGGGGGTGACCGAGGGCACCTTCGCGGTGCGGTCGAGGGTCGGCTGGCAGGTCTGGAGCACCGAGCGCCTGCTCGATCTCTCGCGCACCCTGCTGTTCCCGCTCTACTCGAGCCTGTTCACGCCGGTCTGGCTGCGCCTGCTCGGTGCCGAGATCGGGCGTGACGTCGAGGCGTCGACCGTCCTGCTGCTGCCGTCGATGACGACCGTCCGGGACGGGGCGTTCCTGGCGGACGACACGCTCGTCGCGTCGTACGAGCTCGGCGGCGGCTGGCTGCGCGTGGCGCGGGCCGAGATCGGTCGGCGGGCGTTCCTGGGCAACTCGGGCATGACCGCCCCGGGCCACAAGGTGCCGAAGGACGGTCTGGTGGCCGTGCTCTCGTCGGCTCCGCGCAAGTCCAAGGCGGGGTCGTCGTGGCTCGGTTCACCCGCGGTGCGCCTGCGCCGCACGGTCGCCGTCGCCGACGAGACCCGCACCTTCCGCCCGGCCACGCACCTCCGGGTGGCCCGCATCGCGTGGGAGCTCAGCCGCATCGTGCCCGTCGTCGTCACCTGCGGCATCGGCCTGGGGCTGGTCGTCGGGCTGTGGGCGCTGGTCGACGCGATCGGGGTCGGCGCGACGGCCGCGGTCAGCGGCGTCGTGATGCTCGCCGTCGGGGCGGCGGCCGCCGGTGTCACGACACTCGCCAAGTGGGCGCTCGTCGGGCGCATCCGGGCCGGCGAGCACCCGCTCTGGTCGTCGTTCGTCTGGCGCAGCGAGGTGTCCGACACCTTCACCGAGATGTGCGCCGCCCCCTGGTTCGCCCACGCGGCGGCCGGCACCCCGGCCCTCGTCTGGTGGCTTCGCTCGCTCGGGGCCTCGATCGGTCGCGGCGTGTGGACCGACAGCTACTGGTTGCCCGAGGCCGACCTGGTGCGACTCGACGACGCGTCGACGGTGAATCGAGGATGCGTCGTGCAGACGCACCTGTTCCATGATCGAATCATGAGCATGGACACCGTCACCCTGGCCGCCGGCTCGACCCTCGGCCCCCACAGCGTCGTGCTGCCCTTGGCCCGTCTCGGCGAGCACGCCACCGTCGGCCCCGCCTCGCTCGTGATGCGCGGCGAGGTCGTGCCCGTCGGCAGCCGGTGGAGCGGCAACCCCATCGGGCCCTGGCGGGACGTCACGTTCGCGGACTACCACGCCGTCACCCGGTGACCGGTTCGGCGGCGACCACGGACGGCTACACACCCGAGAGCGGCAACGACGGCTACGGCGTGCGCTCGTACGACCTCGAGATCGGGTACCGCGTCGCGACGAACCGGTTGGACGGCGTCGCGACCATCACGGTCGTGCCGACCGAGGCCCGGAGCACGCTCGCGTTCGACCTGCTGCGCCTGCGTGCCGCGAAGGTGCGGGTCGACGGGCACAAGGCGCGGCACGCCCAGTCGGCGACGAAGCTGACGGTGACGCTGCCGGACGTGACCGTGCCGGGTGAGCCCGTCGAGGTCGTCGTCGAGTACTCGGGTCCTCCCGCTCCCCGTCGCACCCGCTGGGGCACCCTCGGCTGGGAGGAGTTGACCGACGGCGCCCTCGTCGCCTCGCAACCGAACGGGGCACCGACCTGGTTCCCCTGCAACGACGACCCGGCCGACAAGGCGACCTACCGGGTGCAGGTCACGACCGAGCAGCCCTACGCCGTCGTCGCCCACGGCGAGCTGACCGACCGGCACACGCGGTCCGGCCGCACGACGTGGGTCTACGAACAGCCCGAGCCCACGGCGTCGTATCTCGCGACGGTGCAGATCGGCCGCTACGAGTTGGTGCCGGTCGTGCTCGCAGGAGTGCCCGGCGTCTTCGCCGGGGTGCCCGCGATGCGGTCGCGGATCGGTCGTGACTTCGGCGAGGTGGCCGACATGATGGCCTGCTTCGTCGAGCGGTTCGGCCCGTATCCGTTCGCGTCGTACTCGGTGGTGGTCACCGACGACGACCTCGAGATCCCGCTCGAGGCCCAGGGCCTCGCCATCTTCGGGACGAACCACGCCGACGGGGCGGGCGGGTCGCGTCGGCTGATCGCGCACGAACTGGCGCACCAGTGGTTCGGCAACAGCGTGGGCCTGACGACCTGGCGCGACATCTGGCTGAACGAGGGCTTCGCCTGCTACGCCGAGTGGATCTGGTCCGAGGCCTCGGGCGGTCCGTCGGCCGCGTCGCTCGCCGCCCGGGCACACGCCCGACTGCTCGAGGCTCCGCAGGACATCGTCGTCGGCGACCCCGGCCCCGACCTGATGTTCGACGATCGCGTCTACAAGCGCGGGGCGCTCGCGGTGCAGGCGCTTCGCTCGGCGGTCGGCGACGACGCGTTCTTCGACGTGATGCGCGCCTGGACCGCCGAGTACCGGCATCACGTGGCGACCTCGGCCGACTTCGTCGCCCTCGCGACGCGCGTCTCGGGCCACCCGGTCGGGCCCCTGCTGCGCCCCTGGCTCGACGAGCGTGCCCTGCCGCCCCTGTCGTGGCGATAGCGTGACGGCATGACCGCCCCGACGCCGTCCGAGGTGCCCGTGATCGCCCTGCTGCGCGACCTCGTCGCCATCGACTCGACGAGCGGCACGCCCGGCGAGGCGGCCGTCCTCCGCCGTGTGGCGTTCGAGTTCGAGGGTGTGCAGGAGGCGCGGGTCGCCTTCGCCCCCGGGGTCGACGGTGAGCCCGCGGCCCTCCTGGTCTCGCCGACGTCCGTCGCCTCCGACAGGCCGCTGCTCGTCTTCGCGTCGCACGCCGACGTCGTGCCGGTGACCGACGCCTCGGCCTGGACCCACGACCCCTTCGCCTCGACCGTCGTCGGCGACCGCCTGCACGGACGGGGAGCCTCGGACATGAAGTCCGGTCTCGCGGCCTCGATCGTCGCCGTGCGCGACCTCCTTCGCCAGGGCGCACCCGTCGCGCTCGCCGTCTCGACGGGCGAGGAGGTCGGCTGCCTCGGTGCCCCCGCGGTCGTCGACCTGCTCGCCGGCCGCCGGGTCGGAGCCGTCGTGATCCCCGAGTCGACCGACGGGCGGGTCGTCCTCGGCCACCGCGGTGCCCTCTGGTTGACGGTGCGCACCTCGGGCGTCGCTGCGCACGGCAGCACGCCCGAACGGGGCCACAACGCGATCCTCGACCTGGTGGCGGTGCTCGGGCGTATGGACGACCTGCCGCTCTCGGCCCACGCCGACCTCGGGCGCGAGACGGTCAACGTGGGCGTCGTCTCGGGTGGCAGCGTGCCGAACATCGTGCCGGACGTCTGCGAGGCGCGCATCGACCTGCGGGTCGTCCGCGACGACGTCGGCGAGCTCGTCGCCTGGTGGCGTGGTCAGCCCGAGGTGACCGACGTCCGCGTCGACCTCGACCTGGCCGCCGTGTGGACCCCACGCGACCATCCCTGGCTCGCCGGGCTCGAGGGCCCGGTCTCGGAGGCGCCCGCCTCGTACTTCACGGACGCCTCGGTGCTCGTGCGGTCGCTCGACGACGGCGTGCCCGTCGTGGTCTGGGGCCCGGGCGACCCGACCGTCGTGCACACGGTGGACGAGTCCGTGTCGGTCGACGCGGTGCTGAGGGCGGTCGAGCAGTTCGGTCGCGTCGGCGAACGGTGGGCGGCCGAGCACTGACCGACGGTCGTCCGTCCCGTCGGCTCGGGCGGGCGCGGACGCGGGTCCGGCGGACGTGGCTCCGGCGGGCGCGGCTCAGGCGGTCGCGGGAGCCGTCGAGCGCGTGCTCTGTCGTCGGACCAGGCGGGGCGCGAACGAGACGCGCGCGCCTCCTCGTCCGCCGTCGTCGGACCCGCGCAGCGAGAGCAGCCTGAGCGCCTCGCCGGCCATGCGGTCGGTGGGCTGGGCGAGCGTCGTCAGGGCCGGGGTCACGTACGAGGCGAAGACGATGTCGTCGAAGCCCGTGACCTGCAGCTCGTCGGGCACCGACACCCCGAGCTCGCGGGCCGCCCGCAACACACCCATGGCGATCAGGTCGTCCGCGCAGACGATGGCGTCCGGGCGGTCGTCGGAGGCGAGCAGCCGGCGGGCCGCCGCGTCGCCGCTGTCGACCGAGTAGTCGCCGAGCACGACCCCGTCGCGCACCTCGCGGATGCCGAGTTCGGCCGCCCAGTGCCGGAAGCCCCGGAGGCGCAGGGTCGTCGACGAGTTCGTCAGCTCGGAGGTCACGAACGCGGCCGAGCGGGCACCGGTCTCGGCGAGGTGCGTCAGGACGAGCTTCATCGCCTCGGCGTCGTCGAGGCCGATCCAGTCGGTGCCGGCGACGTCGACCCGGCGGTCGAGCTGCACCAACGGGACGGCCCGGGCGGACGCGGCGACGGCCGCCGCGCTCTCGGTGTCGTGCACCGGGCTGACCACGATGCCGTCGACGTGTCGTTCGATCAGCGACCGCAGGTGGTCGGCCTCGACGGCGGGGTCCTGTCGCGAGTCGCAGAGGAACAACTGCTTGCCTTCTCCGTGCAGCGCGCTCTCGAGGCTGTCGACCAGGGTCGTGAAGAACGGGTTGAGGATGCTCGGCACGACCATGCCGACCGTGTCGGTGCGGCGGGTGCGCAGGGCACGGGCGATGCCGTTGCCCGAGTAGCCCAGCTCGTCGGCCGCGAGCCGCACCCGGGCCTCGACCTCGCGGCCGACCGGGCGGGACGCCGACATGACGCGGGAGACCGTCGCCGGGGAGACGCCCGCCCGGCGGGCGACGTCCGAGATGGTGACGGCGTTCATGGGCTCCTCAGGGCGCGGCCGCCGGCGGCGACGGGTGATGCCGACATCGTATCGTCCCCCCGTGGGAAAACGATTGCCCGTCCGAGATCTCTTTTACACGTCGGAAACACAAAGGTGTTGACACTCGAAACACGAAGGCGTCACTCTTGACGCAGTTCCCGACGGAAATCGATTGCCCATCGATCTCGACCCCTCCGAGATCGCCCCCTCGCCAGTCCCGCATGCTCCACCTCGTCCTCCCCAGGAAGGCTCCTCATGCCCACGACCCGTACCGTCCTCGCCGCATTCGCCGTGGGCGCCATCGCCATCGGCACCCTCGCCGGCTGCGACTCGTCCTCGACCACCGCCTCCGGTTCCGCGTCCGGCGGCTCGACCTCGACCCGCCCGGCACCCACCGACGTCCCCCAGGCGTGTGCACCCGACGGCGGCGGCACCCTGCAGCTCGGCATGGTCGACATCAACGAGCAGACCGCCTTCTTCACCCAGATGAACGAGGGCGTGCAGGACGTCGCCGACGAGGCCGGGTCCGACCTGCAGATCGTCAGCGGCGACAACGACAGCGCCACCCAGGTGTCGGGCGTCGAGAACCTCGTCGCCTCGGGCGTCGACGCGCTCATCGTCGACCCGGTCGACGCGACCGCGTTGATCCCGGCGCTCACCGCGGCGAAGGCCGCGGGCATCCCGGTCGTCGCCGCCGACGGCTCGGTCGAGGACGCCTCGGCGATCGACTCGTACGTCGGCACGGCGAACGAGGACGGCGGCGCCCAGCTCGGGAAGGCCTTCCTCGACATCACGGGCGGCGAGGGCGAGGTCGGCGTCGTCGGCGCGCTGAACAGCGCCATCCAGATCCAACGCCAGAACGGCTTCACCGACGCCGTCGAGGCCGGGGGCATGACCATCGGCACGATCGTCGACGGTCAGAACGTGAACGAGGACGCCCAGGCCGCGGCCGAGAACCTGCTGACCGGCAACCCCGACCTCGAGTACATCTACGCCACGGGCGAGCCCGCGCTGAACGGTGCCATCGCGGCGGTCAAGAGCCAGGGCGCCCAGGACCGCGTCACGATCGTCGGCTGGGACCTCTCGCCCTCGGCCGTCGAGGGTCTGCAGGACGGCTACGTCGAGGCCGTCATCCAGCAGGACACCTTCGGCTTCGGCTACGAGGCCGCTAAGGCCGCGATCAACCTGGCCTGCGGCACCGCCGAGGTGCCGGCGACCGTCGACGTGCCGATCACGATCGTCACGCCCGACAACCTGGCCGACTTCTCGTACTACCTGGAGGGCTGATGACCGACGTCACCACCGGCGACCTGCTCGTCGAACTCGAGGGCATCCGCAAGTCGTACGGCGCCGTCGACGTCCTGCGCGGCGTCGACCTGCGCCTCGCGCGCGGCGAGGTGCTCGGCCTGGTCGGCGACAACGGCGCCGGCAAGTCCACCCTGATGAAGGTGCTCGCCGGTTCGGTCCAGCACGACGGCGGCTGCATCAGCATCAAGGGCAAGGAGGTGCGGTTCCAGTCCCCGAGTGACGCCCAGGCCGAGGACATCGGCATCGTCTACCAGGACCTCGCCCTCTGCGACAGCCTCAACGTCGCCGCCAACCTGTTCCTCGGCCGCGAGCCGCGGGTCGGTCCCTTCCTCAAGGTCGGGGCGATGCACGCCGAGGCGACGGCCGTGCTCAAGGAGTTCGGCGTCCGCGTGACGTCCACGCACCAGCTGATCTCGCAGCTGTCGGGTGGTCAGCGCCAGTCGGTCGCCATCGCGCGCGCCGCGTCGGTCGACCCCGACGTCCTGATCCTTGACGAGCCGACCGCCGCCCTCGCCGTCACCGAGGTCGAGTCGGTGCTGCGCCTCATCAAGGAGGTCGCGGCCCGAGGGGTCGGCGTCATCCTGATCACCCACCGGCTGCAGGACCTCTTCCGGGTCTGCGACCGCATCACCGTGATGTACGAGGGGCGCAGCGTCGACGACGCCCGCATCGACGACCTCACCATCGAGTCGCTCGTCGACATGATCACCCGTGAAGGGAGCGCTGCCGCATGACCGCGACGACCTCTGACCCCACCCGCACCGACGGCCCCGAGCCGGGTCGCGGACACGGCTCCACCGACGTGCGCGAGCGCCGCTGGGAAGCCCTGCAACGCGTCAACAAGTCCACCCTGCTGATGCTCGTCGTGACGCTCGTCGTCATCGTCGTCTTCTCGGTGGCGACCCCGACCTTCCTCACCGGCACGAACCTGCGGAACGTCGCCGTGCAGGTCGCCCCTGCGGCGATCGTGGCCGTCGCGATGACCTTCGTCATCACGGCGGGCATGATCGACCTCTCGGTCGGGTCGACGCTCGCGCTGGTGTCGGTGATCGGGGCGGTCCTGCTGCGGGCCGGTCTCGAGTCGGTCCTGGTGATCGTCATCTGCCTGGCCGTCGGAGCCTTCTGCGGGTTGGTCAACGGCTGGTTCTCGAGTTACCAGGGCATCCCGTCCTTCATCGTCACCTTGGCCACCATGTCGATCGTGCGGGGCGTCGCCCTGCTGATCACGAAGGGCTACTCGATCGCCATCGGCTCGGGGCTGATCTTCGCCCAGGTCGGTCAGGGCCGGCTGTTCGGGCTCGGGTACCCGGCCTGGCTCGCGCTGATCATCGTCGGCGTCGGCATCGTGGGGCTGCAGCGCATGCGGTTCGGCCAGTACATCACCGGCATCGGCTCGAACGAGGAGTCGGTCCGCCGGGCGGGCGTCGACACGCGCTTCGTCAAGATGATGGCCCTCGTGCTCAGCGGCACGGCGGCCGGCGCGGCCGGCATCATCACCGCGGCCCGACTGGGGTCGGGCGACGCCAACTCGGGCGTCGACTTCGCCATGACGGTGATCACCGCCGTCGTGATCGGCGGCACGAACCTGCTCGGCGGCAAGGGCAGCGTCATCGGCACGGCGATCGGGGCCATCCTCACCGGCGTCATCACCAACGGGCTCACGCTGCTCGGCCTGAGCCCCTACATCGTGCCCATCGTGACCGGCAGCCTCCTGATCATCGTCATCTGGATCAACCTGCGGGGCGGCTCGTTCACCGACCTGGTGCGCAAGCGGGTGACTCGATGAGCCGCGTCGGAGGCTTCGGCGCCGAGACGACCACCGTCGTCGACGTGCAGACGGTCACCGGTCCCGTGCCGAGCGACCGCCTCGGCTACACGCTGCCGCACGAGCACCTGATCAACAGCATCGAGGAGGGCGGACTCGAACCCGACCCCGACTTCCCCGAGCTGTTCGACGCCCCGGTCACTCCCGAGATCGCCTGGTTGCTGCGCGACCGTCCGCTCGCCTGCCGCGACAACTGCGTGCTCGACGGCGACGACGACGCGGTCGACGAGCTCGTGGCCTTCCGCGAGCTCGGCGGCAGCACGGTCGTCGAGCTGACCTCGGACGGACAGGGGCGCGACCCCCGCCGTCTCGCCGAGATCTCGCGTCGCAGCGGGGTCACCGTCATCACCGGAGGCGGCTGGTACCTCGAGCGGTTCCACCCCGAGGCCACGGGCCGCGACACCGTCGACGACCTGGCCTCGCGTCTGGTCGCGCAGTACCGGGCCGACCCGGCCGAGACCGGGCTGCCCCGGTCGGGCGTGATCGGCGAGATCGGCGTCTCACCCGGCTTCACCGAGCGCGAGGAGCGCTCGCTGCGCGCGGCCTGCCGCCTGCAACGCGAGACCGGCCTGCCGATGTTCGTGCACCTGCCCGGCTTCGTCCGGCACGGCGGCCGCGTGCTCGACGTCGTGCTGCGCGACGAGGGCGTCGACCCCACCGCGGTCGTCCTCTGCCACATGGACCCGTCCGGCAGCGACCCCGACTACCAACGCAGCCTCGCCGAGCGCGGGGTCTGGCTCGAGTTCGACATGATCGGCATGCCGTACCGCTTCTCCCTGCCGGGCGAGGGGCAGTCGCCCTCGCCGGTCGAGACGGCCACGGCGATCGCCCGCCTGGCCTCGGCCGGGTTCGGCCGCCGTCTGCTGTTCAGCCACGACCTCTTCCTGAAGAGCATGTTGCGCAAGCACGGGGGCAACGGCCTCTCGTACGTCCCCGCGGTGTTCCTCGACCGGCTGACCGACCTCGGCGTCGACGCCGAGATCGTGCACGGCGTCGGCACCCGCAACGTCCGCGACCTCTTCGAGGGCGCCGCCCTGACCCGCTGAGGGGCGACGTCGCGGCACCGAGCCGCGCGCGCCTCCTCGTCCCGAACCGTCCCGTCACCACCGGAAGGCACCACCATGTCCCGCATCCTCATCGCCGGCGAGAGCTGGATCACCGCGACCACCCACACCAAGGGCGTCGACGAGTTCACCGCCCACTCGTACACCGAGGGCGTCGCGCAGCTGCGCACGGCCCTGCAGGCCGGCGGTCACGAGGTCGTCCACCTGCCCGCCCACCTCGTCGCCACCGACTTCCCCGAGACGCAGGAGGCGCTGGACGCCTACGACGTCGTGGTGCTGTCCGACATCGGCGTCAACTCGCTGCAGCTCGCGCCCGCCGTCTTCGAGAAGAGCATCCCGGGTCGGGACCGCGTCCGTGAACTCGCCCGCTGGGTCGAGGCCGGAGGCGCGCTGCTGATGATCGGCGGCTACCTGTCGTTCTCGGGCTGGCAGGGCCGCGCGGGCTACGCCCGCACCGAGATCGCCGACGTGCTGCCGGTCGAGATGCTGATCGGCGACGACCGCGTCGAGCGCCCGGCCGGCGTCGTCGCCACCGTCCTCGACGCCGAGCACCCCGCCCTCGGCGGCGCGGGCACCGAGTGGCCGCTGCTGCTCGGCTACAACCGCACCGTCGTGAAGCCGGGCGCGGTCGAGCTCGCCCGTCTCGACGGCGACCCGCTCGTCGTCGTCGGCGAGGCCGGCGCGGGACGCACCGCGGTGTTCACGAGCGACTGCTCGCCGCACTGGGCGCCGCCGGCGTTCTGCGAGGAGTGGGACGGCTACGCCCGGGTGTTCAACGGCATCGTGTCGTGGCTGACCGGCCGCTGACGGTGGCGGGCACGACCCGGCCCGAGGGTGCCGGCGCGGGCCGGGCGGGGGCGCTCGTCGACCGCTGCTCGGCCGAGCTCGACGCCTCGGCGTCGGTGCCGCTGCTCGCCCGGATGGCCGACGGCACGCTCGACGACCCCACCTTCGGTCGCTACCTCGCGATCGAGCAGGCGTTCGTCCGCACGGCGGCCCGTCTCGCAGGCTACTGCCTCTGGCAGCAGCCGGAGTGGTCCCGCGCCGAGCGCCACGCCGAGGCCGTCGCCGACCTCGTCGGTCCGCAGAGCCGGTACTTCGAGCGGTTGCTCTCGACGCGACCGGTCGACGACGCGACGTCGAGCGACCTGCTGCGCCGCGCCTCCGTCCTCGAGGGGGCGGTGACGGCGGCCCTCGCCGAGGGCGGTTACGCCGGGGTCGTCACCAGCCTCGCGGCGGCCGAGACGCTCTACCTGCGGTGGTGCACGCGGGCGGCCGAGCGGCCGGTGCCCCGACCGGACGACGTTCAACGGTGGATCGAGCTGCACGTCACCGACGGCTTCCGCGCCCAGGTGGACTTCCTGCACCAGCTGGTCGACGAGCTGCCCGCCGACGTGACCGACGCCCGACTGGACGCCTGGTTCGTCGGCATGCTGCGCGCCGAGGACGCGTTCCACGCGAGTGCCCTCGTCGAGGGGGCCGCATGACCGGCCCGGTCGACGGGCCGACCGACCGCCCGGTCGGCCCGGCCGTCGTCGACCTGCGCGCCGTCGAGGCCCGTCTCGCCGCGGCCGGCATCGCCTCCGAACGGGTGGCCGTCGGACCCGACGCCGTCGTGGTCGTCTCGTCGTACGGCGGCCGCGTCTACGGCCCCTTCTTCGCCGAGGGCGAGGCCGAGAACTGGCTGCCCGACGCGTTCGCCGACGACGACGCCTTCGGTGCGCTGGTCGACTCGGGCGACTGGAACGTCGGCGGCGACCGGGTCTGGATCGGCCCCGAGATCGCCTACATGATCCGCGACCGCAGCGACTACTGGGGCAGCTACGAGATGCCGCCGTCGCTCGACCCCGGCCGCCACGACCTCCGCCGCACGGGCGACCGCGTGACGCTGTCGCGGGTCGCCGAGCTCGAGGCGTTCACGGAGCCGACGGGGCTCGTGCGGGCCGACCTGACGCTCGTCGTGCGTCCGGCGGCCCACCCGCTGCGACACCTGCGCGGGGCGTCGGCCGGGGGCCCCGGCGGCGCACCGCTCGTCGACGCCGTCGAGTACGGCGGCTACGTGACGGAGGTGCGGCTCGGCATCACCTCGGACGGCGCGCACGAGGCCGAGTCGTGGATGCTCGACCAGGTGCGGGCGGGCGGCACGGCGTTCGTCGCGGCCGTGCCCGACACCCAGGTGACCGACTACTACGAGCCGGTCGGCGAGCTGCTCGCCGAGGTGCCCGGCGGCGTCGCCGTGTCGCTGACCGGTGCCGACCGCTTCAAGATCGGCTTCGCGGCACCGCACGTCACCGGACGCGTCGGGTACGTGCGCACGGTCGGCGACCCGGCCGACGACCGTGCCGTGCTCTTCGTGCGCGGCAGCCACAGCGACCCGTCGGCCGAGTACTCGGAGGAGCCCGACCCGTCCCCGGGGGTCCGGGGCGACTCGCTGCACCTGTACGACGACGACGGCGGGCTCGGCGGGTTCGCCGAGATCGAGGCCCGGGGCACGCCCGTCCTCGGCCCGCGTCCCGAGGCGGTCACCGACCGGTTCGCCAGCTGGTGGTTCCGGGGGAGCACGGACGACGTCGCCCGCGTGGCCCAGCACCTGCTCGGGGTGCCCGTCGCGACGGTGGCGCGGGCCGTGCGGGGGGCCGCACCGCGCCCCCTCGGTCCGTCGGCCGCGTCGCCCGACGCCTTCCCGGCCACGTCGCCGACCGCCACGTCGGGCCCGTCCCCGTCACCCACCCCCGAGCCGTCCCCGAGAGGAACGACATGACCCACGACATCGACCCGGCCGCGGCGCAGCGCGCGGACCGCGCCTACGACGACCTCGTCGCCCTGGTGCAGCACGGCCCCCGGTTCCACGGCACCGCAGGCATCGCGGCCGCCGCCGACTGGCTCGAGCAGCGGCTGACCGCGGTCGGGTGGCCGGTCGCCCGGCAGCCCGTGACGCTGCCCGGCTGGCAGCCGGGCAGCGTGCACCGGGTCGCGGTGCACCGGCCGATCGTCCGCGAGCTGCCCGCCTGGCCGATGCTCTGGAGCGGGTCGACCGGCGGCCCGCGCCGGGGCACGGTCGAGGCCGTCGGCCCGCAGGGACTCTGGGGCGACTCGATGGTCTGGCAGAAGTTCGTCGTCCGGAGTGACGACGGCGACGTGGTGGCCTACCTGCACGCCCGCGACGACGGACCCGCGGCCCCGCAGCCGCTGCCCTCCGGGTCGGACCACGACGTGGCCCATCTCGCGATCGGCCGCGTCGACGGTCTGCAGCTGACCGAGTGGATCGCCGACGGCAAGCCCGTCGAGCTCGAGGTCGAGGCCGACGGTGGCCCGGTCGACGCCGCGACGAGCGACAACCTGATCGTCGACGTGCCCGGCACGGGCGACGGGTCCGTGTTGCTCTGTGCGCACTACGACACGTTCTTCAACACGGTCGGCGCGTACGACAACGGCAGCGGCACGATCGCCCTGCTGCAGCTCGCCGAGCGGTGGGCGGCGGCCCCGCCGGTCGCGTCGGTCCGCCTCGTCTTCTTCACCGCCGAGGAGTGGCACCTGGGCGGGTCCCGGCACTTCGTCGACAGCGCCTCGGCCGACGAGCTCGACGCGATCGACTACGTGCTCAACGTCGACGGGCTCGGTCGCGGGTCGTTCGTCGAGGCGTTCGGGGCACCCGAGGCGTTCTCGACGGCGTTCCGCGGGGCGCTGCTGCAGCACGCCGCGGTCACCCGGCCCGACCTCGAGCTGGTCACCCGGTTCCCGCCGACGACCGGCACCGACGACGCGTCGTTCTACCGCGCGGGCGTGCCCAGCGCGTTCCTCACCTTCAACGACCTGCACCGCCTGCACCAACCCGACGACGAGCCGAACCGCGGCATCGCGGCGAACGTCGCGTGGACCGTGCCGCTCGTCGAGCACCTCGTGGCGAGCCTGGCGCGACCGACGCGGGCCGCGCCTCCCGGGGTGTTGTAGGCCCCGGGCGGGCCGGCCGGGCCGGGCGGGCCGGGTGCCG
>NZ_JXQZ01000079.1 GCF_000878135.1 Frigoribacterium sp. MEB024 | reverse complement strand
TCCGTGCGATGAACCACGACGATGCGTGGTTCATCGCACGGAACGGGGTTCAGGACGCGTCGGAGGTGCGGGGGCGCGCAGGAGGCGCGGGTCGCGGGGGCAGGCAGGAGGCGCGGGTCCGGCAGGAGGCGCGGGTCCGGCAGAAGGCGCGGGGCCGGTAGAAGGCGCGGGGCGGCCATGAACCCGGTTTCGAACGATGAACCCGAAAGCTTCGGGGTTCATCGTTCGAAACCGGGTTCATCGAGGGTCGGGCTCAAGGGCGAGGAGGCGCGGGTCGCGTCCCGAGGAGCGCGCGCGGCGCCGGCGAGCGCACAGGGCGTCAGCGCCCGAGCGCGTGCATCTGGATCGCGACAGCGGCGGCGCCGCGGGCCCACTCGTCGAACCGGAACTCCTGGACGAGCAGTCTCGGCGGCGGAACCGCCCCGTGGGTGCCGCGCCCGATCGCGGCGTCGACCGCGGCGTCGCCGACGGTCGCGAGCCGCACGCCCTCGCCCGACAGCAGGACCACCTCGGGGTCGAGCACGTTCAGCACGCCCGCGATCAGCTGGCCCAGGACGTCGGCGGCGGTGTCGACGACGACCCGCGCCTCCTCGTGTCCGTCGGCGGCGAGGGCGAGCAGGTCGTCGTAGGCGACCGGGCGGCCGAGGGCCCGGGCGGCGGCGGCCTCGACCGCGGCGACCGTGAGGAACGCCCCGGCGCAGTCGTGGTGGCCGAGGTCGCAGGTCGGGGCCGGCGCCTCGGCAGGGGGCGCGGCGGGGGTCTGCACCGGCACCGGCACCGGCACCGGCACCGGCACCACGATCCGCTGGTGTCCGATGCTGCCCGCCGACGAGTGCGCCCCGCCGAGCACCTCGCCCGTGGCGACGAGGCCGAGCCCCACCCCGGCGCCGATCGTGACGAGGGCGAACGACCGCAGCCCGCGTCCCTCGCCGAACCAGTGCTCGGCCTGGGTCAGCGCGCGCACGTCGTTCTCGACCCAGGTCGGCAGGCCGGTCGTGGCCGTCAGCAGGTCGGCCAGGGGCACGTCGTCCCAGCCGAGGAACGGTGCGTGCCGCACGTGGGCTCGATCGACGACCTGTCCGCCGACGGTGACGCCGACCGCGCGGATGCGGTCGTCCCGGCCCCGGGCCGAGCTCACGACCCCCGAGACCTGGTCCACCACCGCGGCGGGCGACGGGTCGGGAAGGGCTTCGTCGTGCCCGTCCAGCACCCGGCCCCGCTGGTCGGCCACGACGACGAAGAGGCGGTCACGGGTCAGCTTGACGCCGACGAAGTGGTGCGCGTCCGGGTCGAGGTCGAGCGGGACCGAGGGCCGACCCGAACCGGACGGCGCGAGGGACGCTCGTTCGACCAGCAGTCCGCTCTCGAGCAGGGGCCTGGTGATGCGCGTGAGGCTCGGGCCCGACAGGCCGAGCCGGGCGGCGAGCTCGGTCCGCGGGCGGGCGCCGTGCACGAGGATGTCGAGCACCACGGCCTGCGCGCTGCCGGCCAGCGGGGACCAGCCGCCGTCGGCGTGGCCGAGGGAACCGTGAGCGGGAGCGGCGTGCCCGGGAGCGTGGGAGTCCGTCACGCGACGATCCTAGGTGGCCGACCCGCGCCTCCTCGTCCCGACGTCGGGCTCCGCCCGGGCCGAGCCGGGGCCGCGGCGAGTCCGCCCGACGCCCGTCGCTGCGTACCCCGCCACCCGAAGTGGGGGACAACTAAGGGGCCTCTCGTGGCCGAACATGAGTCGTGGTGATCCTCATGGACGAAACGCGCGAACTCCCCCTTTGCACGCTGTGCGCGTCGCCGACCCGTCTCGAGCCCAACCCGTTCTACGGCACGGCCCTCTCGGTGCACCGCCACGTGCTCGTCTGCACCTCGTGCGCGACCGTCGGCTTCGCCCCGGCCGTCGCCGACGCCCCCGAGGAGGCGCGGCGCCGGTCCCGCCCCGTCGGCCTGCGCGCCCGCGTGGCCGGCTGGTACCGCGCGCTGCCCTGACGCCACGGCCGCGCGTCCCTGAGCCTCCCGTGCCGCCGAGCGGTCGGTCAGCCCTGCGACCGACCGCCGCGGGATGCCGCCGCGTGCTCGGCGTCGGCCTGGAACCGGCCGGCCGCCTCGGCGTCGAGCTCGGTGCCCGCGCCGCAGTAGGCGCAGGTGTAGACGTGCTTCGTCGAGTACGGGATCACCGGGATGAAGAACAGCGTGAACCACCGACGGTGCTTGACCAGGCGCTGCGCGGCCTCGTTGCCGCAGACCCGGCAGACGAAGAAGAGGACGCCCAGCAGGGCGCTCGTGCCCTTGGTGCCGAAGATGATCATGCGCTCACCCTAGGCGGGACCGGGGCAGCCGGCGGGAGCGGGCCCCGGGGCCTGATGACCCCGGGGCCCTGTTCCTAGCCCTTGCGCACCAGGTCGACCGCGAACCGGGCGACGGTCACGACGAGAGTCGCGATCTGGCACCACGGCACGGTCTTCCTGGGCGGGCGGCGGTCGTCCTCGGACATCCGCTCCCTCCTCGCGGTGTTCGCACCGGCGAACACCGCGAGAGAGCCAGGGACCCACCCCGTGGGATCGACGTTTGCACGTCGATCGTCATGGGATTACACTTCCGATCAGATGAAGCGGGAACTCTGTTGGGCCCCTGGTTCTCTTCACGGAGAGCACATCGAAGCCCGAGATCGGTTGTGCGGCCTCGGGCTTCGCCATGCCCGGGGGTCGTTCCGGCGATGACGACACCCGACGACCATTTTACATATCGGGCGTCTGTCTGGCGGTGGCGTAGGCAGCCTGTGAGTGGTCGCACCATGGAATGAACATCGCACCGCCGAGACAGGCGGTGCGACGTTCATCAGGCGGTGCGACACGTGCCCGCGCAGCTCAGCCGGCGGCACGACTCGAGCCCGCCCCGCCTCACCCGGCGCGGAACCGCCGCAGGCGCAGGCTGTTCGTCACGACGAACACGGACGACGCCGCCATCGCCGCGCCGGCCAGCACGGGGTTGAGCAGCCCGAGCATCGCGACCGGGATCGCCGCGACGTTGTAGGCGAAGGCCCAGAACAGGTTGCCCTTGATGGTGCCGAGCGTCGCCCGCGACAGCCGGATGGCGTCGGCCACCCCGGCGAGCTCGCCGCTGACAACGGTCAGGTCTCCGGCCGCGATCGCCGCGTCCGTGCCGGTCCCGAGGGCGATGCCGAGGTCGGCCGTGGCGAGGGCCGCCGCGTCGTTGACGCCGTCGCCGACCATGGCGACGACGCGACCCTCGGCCTGCAACCGGGCCACCGCCTCCACCTTCTGCTGCGGGGTCGCCTGCGCCACGACGTCCCCCGCGGCGATGCCGACCTGCGCCGCGACGTGCCGGGCCGCGCCCGCGTTGTCGCCGGTCAGCAGCACGGGCGTCAGGCCCAGACCGCGGAACCGCTCGACGGCCTCCCGCGCACCGGGTTTCACGGTGTCCGCGACGGTGACGACACCGCGCACCCGACCGTCCCAGGCGACGGCGACGGGGGTGGCGCCGGTCGCCTCGGCGGCGGCGAACGCCGTCTCGAGGTCAGGAGGCGCGGTGACCGACCACTCGTCGGCCAACCACCCGGGGCGGCCGACCAGCACGAGCGTGCCGTCGACGAGGGCCTGCACGCCGGCCCCGGCGTGGGCGGTGAACTGCTCGGCGGCCGGGACGACGACCCCGCGCCGGGTGGCCTCGGCCTCGATCGCGCGGGCGACCGGGTGCTCCGAGCCGGACTCGACGGCGGCGGCCCGGGCCAGGACGTCGTCGACCTCGGCGGCCGCGGCGTCGCCCGCGCGGGCATCACCGAGGACGACCTCGCGCACGCTCATCCGCCCCGTCGTGACCGTCCCGGTCTTGTCGAGGACGATCGTGTCGACCGTGCGGGTGCGCTCGAGCACCTGCGGCCCCCGGATCACGATGCCGAGCTGTGAGCCGCGGCCCGTGCCGACGAGCAGTGCGGTGGGCGTCGCGAGCCCGAGCGCGCACGGGCAGGCGATGATCAGGGTGGCGACGGCGGCGGTGAACGCGGTCTGCAGCGACCCGGTGAAGAAGCCGCCGCCCCCGGCCCACTCGACCAGCCCGCCGAACGCGAGCCAGCCGACGAAGGTCGACACGGCCAGCCCGATCACGACCGGCACGAACACGGCCGACACCCGGTCGGCCAGTCGTTGCACCTCGGCCTTGCCGCTCTGCGCCTCCTCGACGAGGCGACCGAGGCGGGCGAGCTCGGTGTCGGCCCCGACGCGGGTGATCTCGACGAGCAGGCGTCCGCCGACGTTGAGCGTCGCGCCGACGACACGGTCGCCCGGCCCCACCTCGACCGGCACCGACTCGCCGGTGAGCATGCTCAGGTCGACCGCCGAGGTGCCCTCGCGCACGAGGGCGTCGCTGGCGATCGCCTCGCCCGGACGGACGACCACGAGGTCGCCGGGCACCAGGCCCGCGGTGGCGACCCGCGCCTCCCGACCGTCGCGCAGCACGGTGGCCTCCTTCGCGCCGAGCTCGAGCAGGGCACGCAGGGCCTCGCCCGAGCGACGCTTGGCGCGGGCCTCGAGCCAGCGGCCGAGCAGGATGAACACGGTCACGGCCGACGCGACCTCGAGGTAGAGCTCGGTCGGGCCGCCGTGGGTCGCGACCAGGCTGAACGACATGTGCATGCCCGGTCGGCCGGCGTCGCCGAAGAAGAGCGCCCAGAGCGACCAGGCGAAGGCGGCGATCACGCCGACGCTGACGAGGGTGTCCATGGTCGCGGCACCGTGGCGGGCGTTGACGGCGGCGGCGCGGTGGAAGGGCCAGGCACCCCAGACGGCCACCGGTGCCGCGAGGGTCAGTGCGAGCCACTGCCAGTTCGTGAACTGCAGCGCCGGCACCATCGAGAGCACGACCACGGGCAGGGCGAGGGCGGCGCTGACGAGGGTGCGGTGGCGCAGGGCGTCGACCTCGCCGGCGCGGGCGTCGGGGGCGTCGCCGGCCGAGCCGTCGGCCGCATCGGTCGAGGACGCAGGAGGCGCGGGCACGGTGGCCCCGTACCCCGCGGCGGCCACCGTGGCGATGAGCGCGTCGACGTCGGGCACGACGGGGTCGCCGTCGGGCGCGTCACCGGCCGCACCGGCCACGACCCGCACGTGCGCCTTCTCGGTCGCGTAGTTGACCGACGCCTCGACGCCGGGGAGCTTGTTGAGCTTGCGCTCGATGCGGTTCGCGCAGGAGGCGCAGGTCATGCCGGTGATGTCCAGCTGCACCGCGTCGGGCGGCAGGGTGCCCCCGGTGACGCCTCCGCCCGGCCGACCCGCGCCTCCGGCGGCGGTCATCGTGCGGCGAGCTGGTAGCCGGCCTCTTCGACGGCCGCCCGCAGCTGGTCGTGCTCGACGGTCGCGTCGGCCTGGACCGAGACGGTGGACGAGCCCCCGGGGTTGAGGTCGACCTCGACCGAGTCGACGCCGTCGACCTCGGAGAGCTCCTCGGTGACGCTCGCGACGCAGTGCTCGCAGGTCATGCCGTCGACCTGCAGGGTGGTGATGGTGGTGTCGGTCATGCTCGGTCCTCTCGATCGGCCCTCAGGTTATACCCCCTAGGGGTATCGATGCCAGGGGCGTCCGCTCTTGTCCCCCACCTCCGAGAAACCTCCGAGACGACCCGACCCTCAGCGAGGCCGACTACGAACGGAGGAGACCCCGCCAGGACGGCGGGAGAGAGAAGGCACCCGACCATGACCGAGATCACCGCACACCACGGCCTCTTCAAGGACACGAACCTCCACGTCGACGACACCGGCGGCACGGGCCGCACCGTCGTCCTGATCCACGGCTGGCCCCTCTCGGGCGAGTCGTGGAGCAAGCAGGTCCCCGCGTTCGTCGAGGCCGGCTACCGCGTCGTCACCTACGACCGCCGCGGCTTCGGACGCAGCGACAAGCCGAAGACCGGCTACGACTACGACCACCTCACCGAGGACCTGCACACCGTCCTCACCGAGCTCGACCTGCAGGACGTCACGCTCGTCGGCTTCTCGATGGGTGGCGGCGAGGTCGCCCGTTACTTCAGCAAATACGGCACCGAGCGCCTGCACAGCGTCGTCTTCGCCTCGGCCGTGCCGCCGTACCTGCTCAAGACCGACGACAACCCCGACGGACCCCTCACCAAGGAGGCCGCCGCCGAGATGACGGCCGGCCTGACCAAGGACGAGGACTCGTTCTACGACGACTTCACGACCGGCTTCTTCTCGGTCGACGGCGTCCTCAAGGTGTCGGAGGCCGACCGCCAGGACGCCCTCCGTCTCGCCAAGCAGGCGAACAAGGCCGCCGCCCTCGAGGCCATGGCCTCGTTCGCGAACACCGACTTCCGTGACGACCTGACCAAGGTCACCGTGCCGACGCTGGTCATCCACGGCGACGGTGACGCGACCGTGCCGTACGAGGGCTCGGGCGCCCGGACGCACGCGGCGATCGCCGGGTCCGAGCTGCACGTGATCGCCGGTGCACCGCACGGTGCGAACGTCAGTGACGCCGACGAGTTCAACCGCGTCGTGCTCGAGTTCCTGAAGAAGTAGAGCGGAACCCGACGCGACCGCAGGAGGCGCGGTGCCGGTCCTCGAGACCGGCGCCGCGCCTCCTGCACGTCCGGCTCGACCCGTCGCGCACCCTCGCCCCTCGTTCGGGGGTGAAGGTCACGGGCGGGTAACGAAGTGACCGAGATCCAAACCTTCTCGCCCCCGGTGGCGAACCCTGTACATCCCCACCGGGACCAACTGACAAGGAGCTTCACCATGAACGCCTTCACCCGCAAGCGCATCACGAAAGCCGCCTTCGGCATCGCCGCCTCCGGCGCCCTGATCTTCTCCCTCGCCGCCTGCTCGTCCAACTCGGGCACCGCGACGGACACCTCCTCGACGTCGTCGTCCTCCTCGTCCGAGCCCAGCGCCGCGTCGACGCCCGCCGCGTCGATCGCCGACCTCAGCAACGGTG
>NZ_JXQZ01000078.1 GCF_000878135.1 Frigoribacterium sp. MEB024 | reverse complement strand
CTGCGCGGCCCTGCGCGGCCCGGCGCGGCCCTGCGCGCCGACCGGTCAGGCGGCGAGCAGCGCCTCGCTCGTGACGACGGTCGCGAAGCTGCCGTCGAGGGCGGCCATGAACGCCGCGTGGACGTCGCGGCCGGCGACGGTCGTCCCGCCGTGCACGAGGTCGGGGGCGGCACACGCGTCGGCGACGACCGTGCAGGTGAAGCCGAGCTCGTGCGCGGCCCGTGTGGTCGAGTCGACGCACATGCTGCTCATCATCCCGACGATCACGAGGTCGGTCACGCCGCGTTCGCGGAGGCTCGCCTCGAGTCCCGTGCCCACGAAGCTGTTCGGCACGTGTTTCTCGACGACCAGTTCACCGTCCCGGGGTTCGACGGCCGGGTGGAAGGCGACGCCGGCCGTCCCCGGTCGGAAGAACGTCGCGCCGTCGCCGGTCGAGACGTGGAAGACGTGCACCACGGGCTCGCCCGACGCCCGGAACTCCTCGAGCACGTCGCCGGCGGCTGCTGCCGCCGCCTCGGGCTCGACGAGGGGGAACGCGCCCCCGGGGAAGTAGTCCAGCTGGATGTCGACGATGAGCAGGGCGCGGGTCATCGGGCCAGCATGCCAGGCAGCACGCCCAGGGCGGGGACGAGGAGGCGCGGTGTGCGTCCGACGGGCACCGCGCCTCCCGCGATCCGGTCGCCGCCCGGCTCAGGTGCGCGCCGGGACCGACGTCGGCACGAGCGTCGTCGCGACGACCGTCACGTCGTCGCTGCGCTCGCGCTCGCGGGCCAGCCCCTCGACGACCTCGACGATGCGGGCCGGCTCGGGCGTCGCGGCGAGCAGCTGCTCGAGGTCGTGCAGCGCCTCGAGCTCGATCGGGAACAGGTCGAGCACGCCGTCGCTGACGCAGACGAACACGTCGCCCTCGTCGAGCTGTGAGCGGTGCCGCTGCCAGCCGGTGCCCACGCCGATCGGCAGGTCGGCCGAGTTGAGACGGTCCACCCCGCCCGCCGCCCGCCGGATGAACGCCAGCCCGTGCCCCGCGTCGGCCCAGAGCACGCCGCCGTCGGCGTCGATGCGCGCGTGGAACGACGTCGTGAACTGCGTCTCGGTGTCGTACGCGCTGGTCGTCAACCCCACGGAGGCGCGGTGGAAGGCCTCGGCCGGGTCGCCGTCGTCGACGCTGCTGCGGATCACCGAGCGCACCGCGGCCGCGATCATGCCCGCGCCGACGCCCTTGCCCATCACGTCGCCGACGGTCACGGCGATGCCGGACGAGGTCGGGTACCAGTCGAAGAAGTCGCCGCCGACCTCGCGGGCCGGCACGCACGCCCCGAACACCGCGAACGAGTCGGGCAGGGTCGAGGCGTCCGGAGGCAGCAGCGACTGCTGCACCACGGCCGCCCGGTTGAGTTCTCGCTCGACGGCGTGCTGTTGGGCCCGCGCCCGTTCGAGGCGCGCCTTGGCTTGTCGGGCCAGCTCGTTGACCGCCGCGGCCACCGTCGCGTAGACGATCAGGGCGAACGCCAGGCGGATCAGTTCACTGGGGCCACGGCCTTCCGAGCTGAACAGGTACGGCAGCAGCAAGGTGACGCAGGTTCCGACCAGCGGCAGCACGACGTTGCGCCGGCCGGGCCAGGACGCGACCCAGATCACCGCCAGCAGCACGATCGGCAGGAAGACCGACCGCTGGTCGCCCGTGCCGTAGCGCAGCAGACCCACGGCGACGAAGTCGGCGGCGGGGACGAGCATCTCCCACCGGCGGAGCTCGGCGTGCCGGGCCATCAGGGCGGCGAACGCCAGAGCGGCGACGGCCACCCCGACGCCGAGCCACATCGTGACCGCGTCGGTGACGATCAGCCACGGCAGGGTCGCACTGAGCACCGCGGCCAGCACGACCAGCAGGGTGATGAACGACTGTCGGAACAGAGGCACCTTCTCGAGAGGTACGCGCCGCAGGGCCGTGTTGAGTGCCCGCCCGACCGCGTCGGCACCCTCGGTCACGCGTCCCATGCCGGTCCCCTCGCCCCTGGGTCGTCCATCGACCACAGGTGTCGTCTTGTCTCGCCTTCGGGACGACGCTACAGGGTGCGACCGACGGAAGGACGACCCGAGGAGGCGCGGTGTGGGCACGACGTGCACCGCGCCTCCTGGGGGCGAGGCGTCGTCCCCGGGCGACGCCCGGACTCACTCGGTCGGGTCGGAACCCCGGGCATCCCGGGTGGCGGGGGCCGCGGCCTCCGGCGTGGACGCGATCCGAGCCTCCTGCGCCTCCGCGACCTCCGGGTTCGACGCGACCCGCGCCTCCTGCGCCTCCGCGGCCTCCGGCGTCGGCGTGACCCGCGCCTCCTGGGCGTAGGCGCCGAAGCGCAGCACGTCGGCGCCGTACGACGCGAACAGCCGGGCCAGGTCGTCGACCCGGGCCCGGGACAGCTTCTTCGTCGGGCGCGAGGTCAGTTCACGGACGACGCCCGCGAGCTGGGACCGGTGCGACACGATCGCCGTGGACGCGCCTCCGTCGGTGGCGTCGCGCTCGGTCGCGAAGACCGTCGCGTCGCGGTGCGAGTAGAAGACGCAGGTGTCGAACCAGAGCCGGACGCCGGTCTCGGCCTGCACCCGGTCGGACAGCCGTTGCGCCTGGCGCCGCACCTGCGACGCGGGGGCCTCGCGGCCGAGGTGGGTGCGCACGGTCAGCACGGTGGGCGAGTCCTTGACGACCTGCAGCGCGAACGGCGGCGTCATCGTGCTCTCGTCGAACAGGCCCGCGAACGCCGGGAACACGCTGCTCGGCGTGAGCCCGTCGAAGACGATGCCGTTCCAGCCCTTGTTCTCGATCACCATCACGCCGGTCTCGGCGAGCAGGACGTGGTCGACCTGCGCGACGAACCGCGAGGAGGCGCTGGTCGCCGTGGGCACGAAGACCACGTTGGTCAGCAGCACGGCGTCCACGCCCAGCTGGCGGCAGGCGTCGGCGATGTCGTCGCGCGAGGTGGCCTCCCACTTGAGGCCGGCGGCGACGAGGTCGCGGGCCTGCTTCGCCTCGGAGAGGGCGGCCTGGCGCTCGGCACCGAGGGCGTCGCGCTCGCGGGCGTGGTCGGCGGCGGCCTGGGCGAGGGCGTCGTCGTGGGCCGCGGCGAGGGCCTCGTGCTGCTCGCGAGCGGCCCGGGCCTGTTCGTCGGCGGCCGCCTTCGCGGTGGCCAGGGCCCGCTTCGCCCGGGCGCGCAGCACGACGGCGACGACGATCAGGGCGACGAGCAGGACGGCGGCGATGATCCACGGGACGAGGCTCTGGTCGAACGGCATGCCTCCAGCAGAACACGGGGTGCGGGCGGGGCGCGGGTGCCTCGCCGGGCCCCGCCCGGTCCGGGGGGTCAGGCGGGCAGGGCCCCGAGCACCAGTCCGCCGGCCGCCGCCACCGCGACGACGGCCCACGGCGGGGTCCGCCACACGACCAGCAGCACGAAGCAGACGAGCGCCAGGCAGAACGGCGCCACCCCGGTGATCGCGGTCGTGACGACGGGGTCGTAGAGGGCGGCGACCAGGAGGCCCACGACCGCCGCGTTGGCCCCGCGCATCAGGGCCCGGACCGGCCCCCGGCTCCCCAAGGCGTTCGAGAACGGCAGCACCCCGACGAGCAGGAGGAACCCGGGCGCGAAGATCGCGACGGTCGCGAGCGCGGCCCCGAGCGCGCCTCCCGGCCCGATGTCGGCCACGGTGCCGAGGTAGGTCGCGAGGGTGAACAGCGGGCCGGGGACGGCCTGGGCGGCGGCATAACCCGTCAAGAAGGTGTCGTCGTCGACGAAGCCCGGCTCGACCAGGCCGGCGTGCAAGAGGGGCAGGACGACGTGCCCGCCGCCGAAGACCAGGGCGCCGGCGCGGTAGAAGACGTCGACGAGCGCGATCGTCCCCGAGCCGGTCGCGGCGGCGACGGCGGGAAGGCCGACCAGCAGGGAGGCGAAGGCCACGAGGCAGACGACGCCCGCGGCCCGCGAGACGGGGAACAGGAGGGGCTCGGGGTGGACGGGTGGCACCGCCGCTCCGGCCGTCGGGTCGGACCCCCGACAGAAGGCGAGCCCGGCCAGCACCCCCAGCGCGATCGCCGAGAGCTGCCCGGCCGGACCGGTCAGCGCCAGCGCGAGGACCGCCGCGGCCACGGCGATGCTCGCCCGCGTCGGGTCCGGTGCCAGCGCGCGGGACATGCCGATCACGGCATGGGCGACGATCGCGACCGCGCCGATCCCCAGCCCCGCGCCGATCGCCGAGCCCACCGGCCCCTCGAACAGGCCGACGCCGGTGGCGATGACGAACATGACGAGTGCCGACGGCAGGGTGAAGGCCACGAAGGCGACGAGCGCTCCGACGGGCCCCGCCCGGAGCAGGCCGAGCCCGAACCCGACCTGGCTCGACGCCGGGCCGGGCAGGAACTGAGCGATCGCGACGAGGTCGCCGTACCCGGTGTCCCCGAGCCAACGTCGTCTGCTCACGGCCTCGGCCCGGAAGTACCCGAGGTGCGCGACCGGACCGCCGAACGACGTGACACCGAGCACCGAGAACGCCGCCAGCACCTCACGCACCCGGGCCGGGCCGCGGCTCGACAGCTTCTCGGGTCGGGCCGCCGGATCGGGTGCGCGCTCGGTCACGAGGTCATCGTGGCAGGTGACCGCCCCGCGCGGTATCGCGGCCACGGGGCCACCGACGAGGAGGCGCGGGTCGTCACCCCGGGAGGCCGCGACCCCGCCAGGTCCCCAGCTCGGCGACCTCGCGCCAGCCGAGGCTCTCGTAGAGGCGGCGACCGTCGACGCTCGCGAAGAGCAGGCCCGTCGTCGCTCCTCGAGCGGCGGCCCCGTGCTCCAGGCCGGCCATGACGCGGCGACCCAGCCCGCGCCTCCGGAAGTCGGGTTCGGTCGCGATGCGGTCGAAGACGACGTGCTCGCCGACGACCGCCGCCTGGCCGCGGGCGGCGACGACGCCGTCGACCTCGACCCTCACGTGCACGACCTGGTCGTCACCGTCACCGTCGAGGATCACGTCGGCGGGCAGCAGCGTCGCCGACACGGGGGCCGTCATCATGCGCTCGGCGTGGGTGACCGCTTCGAGTCGGGCCAGGGTCTCGTGGGCGACGCCGTCGAGGGGGCCGACGACCGACAGCCAGACGTCGGACGTGGTCGTCTCGTCGACGAGGCGGGTGAGTTCGGCCGGCGTCGGCTGCGCCACGATGCGTTCGACCGCGCGGGTCGCGGCGGCGACGTCGACCTGCCAGGCCTCACCGTCTCGGTGACGGGCGCCGCCGCGCGAGAGCGACCAGCCCTCCACCCACCGGTCGACGAGGGGGGCGAGGTCGTCGGTCGTCTCGGTCACCCCTCGAGCGTAGGCCGGGTCGGCGGTCACGAGGGGCGGCGAGAGGGCGGCGGGCACGTGGCACGTGGCGAGTGACGGGGGTGGTGGGTAGCGTCGTCGCGACGAACCACCCACGCACCACCAGAGGAGCACCTCATGACCTCGACCGGCACCGACCAGCCGCGCCCCCTCCCCGACGACGCCCGGCCGCCCGCCGTGGGCGCCCCGCTCGACGAGTTGTACCGGCACCTCCACCGACACCCCGAGTTGTCGTTCCACGAGGACGCGACGGCCGCGATCGTCGCGGCCGAGCTCACCGCCCTCGGCTTCGAGGTGCACACCCGCGTCGGGGGCACGGGTGTGGTCGGCGTGTTGCGCCGCGGGGACGGCCCGACCGTGCTGCTGCGCGCCGACATGGACGGGCTGCCCGTCGCCGAGGCCACCGGCCTGGACTACGCCAGCACGGCCCGAGGCACCGACCCCGACGGGCGCGACGTGCCGGTGATGCACGCCTGCGGTCACGACGTGCACGTGACCTGCCTCGTCGGTGCCGCACGCCGACTGGCGACCGGCGACACCTGGTCGGGCACCCTCGAGGTGCTCTTCCAGCCCGCCGAAGAGCTCGGTGCCGGCGCCCGCGCGCTCGTGGCCGACGGGCTGTTCGACCGCGTCCCCACCCCCGACGTCGTCCTCGGCCAGCACGTCGCGCCGTTCCCGGCCGGTCTCGTCGCCCTGCAGTCCGGCCCCGCCTTCGCCGCGCAGGACGGCATCCGCATCACCTTCCACGGTCGCGGTGGGCACGGGTCGCGCCCCGAGACGACCGTCGACCCCATCGTGCTGGCGGCCGCGACCGTCCTCCGGTTGCAGACCGTCGTGTCGCGAGAGACGTCGGCGGCCGAGCGGCTGGTCGTCACCGTCGGGTCGATCCACGCGGGCACCAAGAACAACGTGATCCCCGACACCGCCGAGATCCTGATCAGCATGCGATCGTTCGACGAGCACGTCCGCGAACGCGCGCTCGCCGCCGTCACGCGCATCGCCGAGGGCGAGGCCGCGGCGGCCGGCGCACCGCAGCCGCCCACGGTCGAGCACTACGAGAGCTTCCCGGCCGTCGTGAACGATCCGTCCGCGGCGGACCGCACCCGCGCCTCCTTGGTGCGTCGTTTCGGCGAGCAGCAGGTCATCGCTCCCGGGCCGGTGACGGGCAGCGAGGACGTCGGCATCCTCGCCACCGCGGCCGGTGCCCCGTGCAGCTTCTGGCTGCTCGGGGGAGCCGACCCCACGTCGTTCGCCGAGGCCGCCTCGCCCGCGGACCTCGCCCGCATCGTCGGACGACTGCCCTCGAACCACTCGCCGCTCTACGCGCCGGTCGTCGATCCGACCCTGACGAACGGCGTGGACGCACTCGTCGCGGCGGCCCACGAGTGGCTGGCGGATCACGGTGCGTCAGGAGGCGCAGGGCACTGAACGCACCCGCGCGTCTCGGCACGTCGTGACGTCTCGTCGACGAACTCGGGACGGCCTCAGGGGGTGGCGTCGTCGTACACGGCGATCAGTCGGTCGAGGAAGCCCTGCACGACCGCCCGCTCGGTCTCGTCCATGCCGTCGACGAGGCGCTCGATGCCGTCGATCATCGGCAGCACCTGCTCGTAGGCCCGGTCGGCCGACGCCTGCTCGGCCGTGACGATCAGCTTGCGACCGTCGGAGGGGTGTCGCTCGCGCCGCACGTGACCGGCCGACTCGAGGCGGTTCAACACGAGGGTCATCGCGGCCGTCGACACCTCGACGCGGCGCGCCAGCTCACTCGGGGTCGCCGGGCCGGTCGTGATCAGGTGGTCCATGGCGTCGAGCCCGGCCCGGTCGACGCCGAGGCTCTCGGCCAGGTGTCGCTCGAAGCGTTGCTGTCGGACGGCCACCTGCTGCACGCGAGCGCGGATGTCGTCCGCGGGCAGCTGGCGACCGTCACGCCGCGCCCGGGTGCGGTCGTCGCGGTCGGGGCGGTCGAGGGCATCGCTTTCGGTCACGACCCAACGATAGCCGTGTAGATTGCCAATGAAATTGATAATCAACCGGAGGAGCAATCCGTGACCATGCCCACCCCACGCACCCGCGTCCTCGTCTCGGGCGCCAGCATCGCCGGTCCCGCCCTCGCCTACTGGCTCGATCGCTACGGGTTCGAGACGACGATCGTCGAACGGGCCCCCGAGCTGCGGACCGGCGGGCAGAACGTCGACGTCCGCGGTGCGGGCCGCGAGGTCGTGCGCCGCATGGGCCTCGAGGACGACGTCCGCGCCGCCACCACGGGTGAGGTCGGCACCCGGTTCGTCGGGCCGACGGGTGGCATGGTCGCCGAGTTCCCCGCCGGAACCTCCGATTCGGGAGGCGCGACCGCCGAACTCGAGATCCTGCGGGGGGACCTCGCGCGGCTCCTCGTCGGGCGTACCACGGGCGACGGCCAGGGTCGTGGCACCACGTACCGCTTCGGCGACCGCATCACCGGAATTCGCGAGGACGACGGGGCCGGGGTCGGGGTGGGGGCCGCCGGCCCCGCAGCCGATGCCGCCACCGGAGGCGACCCGACGACCACCGAGGCCTCCACGCCCGTCGGCACCGCGCCTCCCGGGTCCGGCTCGCGGGGCGTCGTCGTCTCGTTCGAGCACGCTCCCGACGAACGCTTCGACCTCGTGGTCGCCGCCGACGGCATCGGCTCGTCGACACGGCGCCTGGTGTTCGGCGACGAGCCGACGATCCGGTCGCTGGGGCTCGAGACCTCGTACGCGACGATCCCGCGGACGGCCGCCGACGACGACTGGTGGCGTTGGTACAACGCCGCCGGGGGTCGCTCGATCACCCTGCGGCCCGACGCCCACGGGACGATCCGCGCCGCGATGTCGTTCGTCACCGACCGCACCCGTGAGCGGGGCGGGGCCGAGCGCCGCACCGTCGCAGAGCAGCGGGCCCGACTGCACGAGATCTTCGACGATGCGGGGTGGGAGGCCCGACGCGTGCTCGACGGCTTCGACCACGCCGACGACCTCTACTTCGAGTCGATCGGGCAGGTGCGGGCGCCGCGCTGGTCGTCGGGACGGGTCGTGTTGCTCGGCGACGTGGCGTACTGCGCCTCGCCGGTGAGCGGCATGGGCACGAGCCTGTCGCTGGCCGGGGCCTACGTCTTGGCCGGCGAGCTCGCCTCCCACCGTCACCACCGTGACGCCTTCGCCGGGTACGAGCGGCTGATGCGGCCCTACGTCGAGCAGGCGCAGCAGCTGCCGCCGGGGGTGCCGCTGGTCGCCAACCCGACGTTCCGCGCGGGCGTCGCGCTGTTCCACGCCGGGGTACGGCTCGCGTCGACCCGGGTCGCGGGTCGGCTCGGGGCGCGCTTCTCCACCCCGCCGGCCGACGCGCTCGATCTGCCCGACTACGCACACCTCGAGGCCTGACGCCCTGACGCTCCCGTCGAGTGGTCCCGAATCGTCCTTCGCCCCGTCGGGAAGGACGATCTCGGACCACTCGACCGAGCAGGCGGCACGAGGAGGCGCGGTGCAGGCGTCTGACGGAGGGTGCGGACACGCGCGGCGGACACGCACGTGCAGAACGGGCGGGTCCGGGGGAGGCGGGCGTCCGAAGACGACCGCTCACACCGGACCCGCCCGTCCTGGCGGGAGGTCGGCCTAGCGAGCCGAGGCGGTCTCGCCGACGCGCGTGCCGTCGGCGTCCGTCGGAGCGTCGCCCGCGTCGTCGCCGCCGTCGCCGCCACCGGCCCGGCGGGCACGAGCCCGCACGAACAGGCTCGACGCGTACACCAGCACGAGCGACGCGAGGATCGCGACGATGACGGCGATCTGACCGCCGGCCAGGCTGATCTGACCGAACAGGATGCCGACCACGCCGTAGTCCGAGTCGGAGAAGGTCGAGTTCGACAGTCCGATGTCGCCGAGCACCGGCAGCAGGAACAGCGGCAGGAACGTGATCGCGAGACCGTTGGCGAAGGCACCGAGCACGGCACCACGTCGACCACCCGCGGCGTTGCCGATGACGCCCGAGGCGGCTCCGGTCATGAAGTGGGCGACGACGCCCGGGATCACGATGGCGGTGCCGGCGAAGATCATCACCGACATGCCGACGATGCCGCCGACGAAGCTCGCGAGGAACCCGATCAGCACGGCGTTGGGGGCGAAGGTGAACGTGATCGGCACGTCGAGTGCGGGGATCGCGTTCTTGACCAGGCGCTCGCTGATGCCCTTGAACGCGGGCACGATCTCGGCCAGCACGACGCGCACGCCGGCGAGGATCACGAAGACGCCCGCCGAGAAGGTGGCGGCCTGCATGACGACGTAGACGATGTAGTTCTGGCCGTCGCTCAGCTCGGTCTCGACGAACGCCGACCCGGCGAACAGGGCGACGATGACGTAGATCACGGCCATCGACAGCGCCACGATCACCGTGGTGTCGCGGAGGAATCCGAGGCCCTTCGGGAACGTGATGTCCTCGGTCGACTTCGACGGCGTGCCCTTGCCCCGGGTCAGCGTGGCGACCAGGCCGCTCAGGGCGACGCCGGCACCGCCGGTGTGGCCGAGGGCGACGTCGTTCGAGCCGGTGACCTTCCGCATGAAGGGCTGCACGATCGCCGGCGACAGCGTCGTGACGAGACCCTGCAGCAGCGCACCCCAGAGCACGACGCCCCACACCGGGAACCCGGCGACGCCGAGGATCACGGCGATCATCGCGGCCATGTAGAAGGCGACGTGACCCGAGAGGTAGATGTACTTGAAGTGCGTCGTCGCGGCCAGCAGCACGTTGACGATGAACCCGAAGAAGAAGATCAGCGCGGCGGCCGAACCGTAGTCGAGTAGCACCTGGCCGACGATGGCCTCGTTGTTCGGCACGACGCCCTGGACGTTGAACGCCTCCTGGAACATGGCGCCGAACGGGTCGAGCGACGCGACGACCACGCCGGCACCGGCGGCCAGCACGAGGAACCCGACGAGGGTGCGCACGGTGCCCTTGAGCACGTCGCTGAACGCCTTGCGCTGCAGCAGCAGGCCGACGAGCGAGATCAGCGCGACGATGATCGCGGGCTGGCGGAAGACGTCCAGCAGGACGGAGAGCACGCCCTCCATCAGTTGGCCCCGGCGTCGGGCACGGTGACGCCCTTGCGGATCGCGGTCTCGCGCACCTTGGTGCGGAGCTCTGCCAGGTCGATGATGCTGTCGAGCACCACGACGTCGCCGAGGCCGCCGACCGAGTCGGCCAGGTCGGCGCCGACGAAGATGACGTCGGCGGCACCCGGGCCGACCGAGCCGAGGTCGGCGTGGTCGACGTCGACCCCGGTGATGCCCTGCTCTTTGAGGACCTTCTCGATGTTCATGTGGACCATGAAGCTCGAACCGAGGCCCGAGCTGCAGACGGCGAGGAATTTCATGCGTTCTGTCCGATCTTGGTGAGGACCGCCAGGGTGTCGGCGGGGGTGGAGGAGGCGAGCAGCTCGGCGCGGAGCGTCTCGTCGGAGAGCAGGGTGGCGAGGGCCATCATCGTGTCGAGGTGGCTCTGGGGGTCGGTCGCGGCGAGGCAGAAGAAGAGGTCGATCGGGTGCGCGGGTTCGTCGTTCAGCAGCACGGTCTCGCCGACGCGCAGGCTCGAGAGCCCGGTGCGCTCGACGCCGTTCTCGGGCCGGCTGTGCGCGAGGGCGATGCCGAAGCCGAGGTCGATGTAGGTGCCGCCCGCGGCGATCGAGTCGGTCATCGCCGCGACGTAGTGGCTGCTGACGGCGCCGCTGTCGAGCAGGGGCTGCGCGACGCGTTCGACGGCGTCGCGCCAGCCGTCGACGCGGTCGGCGAAGAGGATGGTCTCGGGGGTGAGGAGGTCGGTCAGCACTGTCGTTCCTGGTGGGGGTCGGTGACGTCGGCGTCGGGACGGGCGTCGGTGGTCGTGGTGGTCGGGAGGGGTTCAGGAGGCGCGGCTCGGCGGACGGGGCGCACCCGGTCGGTCAGCCGTGCAGGCCGAAGAAGATCTCGCTGTTCTGCGGGGTGAAGTGGCTGGTCCCGTACGCGACGGCCCGCTCGTCGCCGTCGAACACGGTCGACGCGATCTTCAGCAGGGTCGTCCCCAGGGGGACGTCGAGTTCGTCGGCGTGCAGGGTGCTCGCGCCGTCGAGCGAGACCAACAGGTCCTGCCGGGCGAGCGTCACGCCGTGCTCGCGGTCGAGGTGCCCGTAGAGCGAGCCGTCGGTGAAGTCGACGGTCGCCGTCTCGGGGAACAGCGCGTACGGCAACCAGGTCACGACGAGGTGGTGCAGCGAGCCGTTGACGAAGCGCAGGCGGGTCAGCTCGACGACCTCGTCGGCCGAGTTGATGTCGAGGTGGCTCGCCACCGTCTCGCCGGCCCGGACGACCTTCTGGTCGAGCACGCGGGTGCTGACCGCGAAGCCCTCGCCCGTCTGCTGCGCGTGGAAGCCCTTGACCTCGTCGGCGAAGCGCTCGCGGTAGTGCAGGCGGTACTGCGGCTCGGTGACGAAGGTGCCCCGGCCGTGCTCGCGGACCAGGTGGCCGTCGGCGATCAGGCCGTCGACCGCGTGCCGCAGCGTGATGCGGCTGACGCCGTACTCGTCGCACAGCACGGGCTCGGCGGGCAGCTGCGACCCGGGCTCGAGCTTCTGGATGCGGGAGAGCAGGTGCTCGCGCACGGCCACGTACTTGCTCGTGCCGCTCGTGGTGCTCATCTGGTGCCTCCGCGCCGTTGCTGAAGTGGGTGGTGCCCGACCGACGTCGACAGGGCGTCGAGTCGTCAGGTCGTCAAGTCGTCATGATGACTTCGACGAGGGTACGTCTCGCCGACCACGGGTGCAAGTCGGCAGTCGTCTTGATTCATCATGACGTCCTGATGACCAACGGTACGGTCGTCGGAGACCAGCCCGTCCCACCCCGAACCGGAGCCCCACACGTGACCCATGCTGTCAATCAGGCCACTCTCGACGACGCCGCCGTCACCACCGCCCGCCTGCTCGCCCTCGACGCCGTCGAGCGTGCCGGGTCCGGCCACCCGGGGACGGCGGCCGCGCTGGCCCCCGTCGCGCACCTCCTCTTCCAGAAGCACCTCCGGCACGACCCGCAGGCACCCGACTGGGCCGGCCGCGACCGGTTCGTGCTGAGCTGCGGGCACGCGAGCGTCCTGCTCTACACGCAGCTGTTCCTCACCGGCTACGACGTGTCGCTCGACGACCTCAAGGCGTTCCGGTCGTTCGGGTCGCGCACCCCCGGCCACCCCGAGCTCGGCCACACCCCCGGTGTCGAGACGACGACCGGGCCGCTCGGGCAGGGCCTCGCCACGGCCGTCGGCATGGCGATGGCGATGCTGCACGAGCGTGCCGTCAACGACCCCGACGCCGCCCCCGGAGAGTCCGTCTTCGACCGCCGCGTCTTCGTGCTCGCGTCCGACGGCGACCTGCAGGAGGGCCTCTCGTACGAGGCCGGTGCGCTCGCCGGGCGTCACCGCCTCGGCAACCTGACGGTGATCTACGACGACAACGACATCCAGATCGAGGGCGACACGAGCCTCACCTCGAGCGAGAACGTCGGCGCCCGGTTCGCCGCGCAGGGCTGGCGCGTCGACCACGTCGGGCTCGCCCCGGACGGCGACGTCGACGTCGAGGCCCTCGACGAGGTGCTCTCGACCACCGATCGCCGCGGCGACCGCCCGCACCTCGTCGTGCTCAAGTCGCAGATCGCCTGGCCCGCCCCGAACGCCCGCAACACCTCGGCCTCGCACGGCGCCCCGCTCGGTGCCGCCGAGGTCGCCGCGACCCGGGTCGAGCTCGGCGTCGACTCCGAGCCCTTCACCGTCGACGACGCCGTGCTCGCCCACACCCGGTCCGTGCTCGAGCGCGGCCGGGCCGCCCGCGAGGCCTGGCAGGTCGCCGCCGACGCCTGGGAGCTGGCCCACCCCGCGGCCGCCGCCGAACTGCGGCGCTCGCGGTCACGCACCCTGCCCGCGGACCTCGGGTCGCGCCTCCCCGTCTTCTCGCCCGGCGACACGCTCGCCACCCGCGACGCGTCGGGCAAGGTCATCCAGGCGCTCGCCGAGGCGCTGCCCGAGCTGTGGGGCGGGTCGGCCGACCTCGCCGAGCCCAACCGCACGGCGATCGCAGGAGGCGCGTCGTACCTCCCCGAGGAAGCCCCCGGCACCGGACGCGCCGGTCGCAACGTCCACTGGGGCGTGCGCGAGGGGGCGATGGCCTCGGCCATGAACGGCATCGCGCTGATCGAGGGGTCGCGATTCTTCGCCGGGACGTTCCTCGTGTTCAGCGACTACCAGCGCCCGGCGATCCGGCTGGCGGCGCTCATGCAGCTGCCGGTCACCTACCTCTGGTCGCACGACTCGGTCGCCCTCGGCGCCGACGGCCCGACCCACCAGCCGATCGAGCACCTGGCGAGCCTGCGCGCGATGCCCGGGTTCTCGGTGGTGCGCCCGGCCGACGGTGCCGAGACCGCCGCGGCGTGGCTGGCGATCCTCGAGAAGGACGGCCCGGCCGGTCTCGTGCTGGCCCGCCAGCCGCTGCCGGTCGCGGCGACTCCGGCCGACGTGGTGCTCGCCGGCGTGCGCCGCGGGGCCTACGTGGTGCAGGACGCGCCGGCTTCGACCGGTGGCTCGGCCGGTGGCTCGACCGACGGCGGCACGCCCGACGTGGTCGTCGTCGCCACGGGCAGCGAGGTCGCCCTCGTGCTCGAGGCCGTCGCGCGGATCGACGACCTCGCCGTGCGCGTCGTGTCGATGCCCTGCCGCGAGTGGTTCGACGCCGAACCCGCCGAGTACCGCGAGCGGGTGCTGCCCCGCGCGGTGTCGGCCCGGGTCGTCGTCGAGGCCGCCGCGAGCTTCGGCTGGGAGGGCGTCGCCGGTCCCGACGGCGTCGTCGTCGGCATCGACGAGTTCGGCCTGTCGGCCCCCGCGGCCGACGCGCTGCGCGAGCGCGGCATGACGACCGACCGCGTCGTCGCCGCGGTGCGTGCCGCTGCCGCCCTGGCCGGGGTCGGCCGCGCGGCGATGGCCTGACCTGGTCCGATGGCGGAACGGGCGAGTTCGGCGTCGACGGGCGCTCAGGAACGCCCGGGTCCCGCGAACCCGCCCGCCTCGGGGAGGCGCGGTGCGACATCTCGCGCACCGCGCCTCCCGGGGTACGGGCCCGGCCTACGGCTGGCTGGGCGAGGTGACGGTGACGGCTCCGCTGGCGATCTGGTCGCGCAGGGCGTCGAGCTCGGACGACAGCTCGGGGCTGACCGACGACGCCAGGTCGTGGAACGGCGCGAGGCCGACGCCGCCGTTGTCGAGCGTGCCCACGTAGGGCTCGTTGGTGAACGAGTCGTCGGTCGACGAGACGGCGATCTGCTGGACGGCCTTCTCGGTGTCCTTGATGACGCTGGTCAGCAGGATCGGCCGGTACTCGGCGGGCAACGTGTCGTAGCCGTCGTTGTCGACCCAGATCACGTCGACGCCGCCCGTGGCGAGTGCGGCCGACGCCGCCCCCTCGCCGACCTGCCCGGCGACCGGCATGATCACGTCGGCGCCCTGGTCGATCAGCGCCTGGGCGAGCTGCTTGCCCTTGTTGACGTCCTCGAAGTCGCCGGTGAACGAGCCGTCCTGCGCCTCCTTCGACCAGCCGAGCAGCTGCACGCTCGTGCCGTGCGCGGCGTTGTAGGCGTCGACGCCGTCCGCGAAGCCGTCCATGAACAGGGTCACCGGGGGCTGGTTGCCGCCGCCGAAGGTCGCGACCTTGCCCGTCTTGCTGACGCCCGCCGCGAGGTAGCCGGCGAGGTACGAGGCCTGCGCGGTGTCGAACAGGATCGGTTTGACGTTGGGGGCCTCGACGGTCTCGTCGACGATGGCGAAGTCGATGTCGGGGTTGGCCTTCGCCTGCTCCTCGGTGGCGGGAGCGAGCTCGTAGCCGACCGTCAGCACGAAGCCGCAGCCCGAGTCGACGGCCTGCGCGACGTTCGGGGCCAGGTCGTTCTCGGTCGTCGAGACGAGCACGCGGGCCTGGATGCCGTCGTCCTTCTCGGCCTTCTGCAGGCCGGCCCAGCTCGACTGGTTGAACGAGCGGTCGTCGAGCCCACCCGAGTTCGTCACCATCCGGGCGCAGTCCTCGCCCGCGGCGGAGGTGCTGCCGCCTCCCTCGGCGGGGGCGCTGGCACAGCCCGCCAGCAGTGCGAGACCGGCGAGGCCGCCGGCGACCCCGAGGAGGCGCGGGTGGCGGAGGCGGGACGACGAGCGGTCCCCGAGGCGGGCGGCCCCGAGGCGTTCTGCCGGGCGTGCGGACGTGGCGGGGTGGACGGACATGAGGCGGGACCTCCGGGAACGGGTGTGCTGTGGGGTGCCGGCGGTGCGGGCCGGACGGGTGGACACAGTCAACTGCCTGCGGGCCGCCGTGCCAAGCGTGTGACGGGGGCGGGCTGCGTCGGCGGGCCGACCCGCGCCTCCTGTGTTCGCCCGTCCGGCCCGCGCCGCGCCTCCCGCGCTCCCCGCCAGGAAATGGTCACAGCGCCAGGACTAGTCGTGGTGCCGTGACCATTTCCTGGCGTCGTGCGGCGGGCTGGCGGCGAGGGCGGGATGGCGGGCTGGCGGGCGGCTGCCCGGGGCTCAGCCGACCTCGACCCGGGCGTCCAGCCCGAGCCGCTCGAGGAACTCCTCGTCGTGGCTGACGATCACGAGCGCCCCGCGGTAGCCGCGCAGCGCCTGGAGCAGGTGGTCGGTGCTCGCCATGTCGAGGTCGTTCGTCGGCTCGTCGAGCACCAGCAGCTCGGGCGGAGGGTCGGCGAGCAGCAGTCCGGCCAGCGCGACCCGGAACCGCTCGCCGCCCGAGAGGGTCGAGGCGAGCCGGTCCACGACGTCTCCCCGGACGAGGAACCGCGCGAGACGGTTGCGCACCTCGCGCGGGGGAACGTCCGGTGCAGCCCGCCGCACGTTCTCGAGCACCGTGAGTCCGTCGTCGAGCGAGTCCTTCTTCTGCCCGAGGTGGGCGACCCGGGCGGTCAGGGTGACGGCGTGCGTGTCGGGCAGCGGGTGCGGCCGCGCGTCCGGCGCGCCGACGAGCTGCTCGAGCAGCGTCGTCTTGCCCGACCCGTTGTCGCCGACGACGGCGATGCGCTCCACCCCCTGGACGACCACGGTGCGGCCGCGCACGGTCAGCTCGGCCAGGCGCCTGGACGCCGGGACCGCCGGGTCCGGCAGGTCGACCACGATCGTGTCGTCACGACGCAGGCGTCGTTCGGCGGTGTCGACCGCGACCCGCGCCTCCTGCTCGGACGACGCGTGCGCCCTGCGCAGCGAGCCCGCCGTCGCCTCGGCCTGGCCGCGCAGCTGGTTCGCCATGATCTTCGGCATCGATTCGCCGGCCTTGGCTCCGGCCTTGGCCCGCCGCGCGATGGTCGTCTCGGCCTCGATGCGCTGCCTCCGCTCGGCCTTGAACACCTGCTCGGCGGCCCGGACGTCGCGCTCGGCCGCCGCCTGCAGCACCGCGAGCTGCCGCTCGTAGGCCGACCAGGTGCCGCCGAACACGGTCATCGAGCCGTCGCGCAGCTCGGCGATCTCGTCCACGTGCTCGAGCAGCTCGCGGTCGTGGCTGACGACGACGAGCGTCCCCCGCCAGCGGTCGACCACGTCGAGCAGCAGGCCGCGAGATCGTCGGTCGAGGTCGTTCGAGGGTTCGTCGAACACGGCGATCGGCCGACCCCGCAACCGCACGCCGGCGATGGCGACGAGCACGGCCTGCCCACCGGACAGCGTCGACACCGGGCGGTCGAGGACGGTGGAGGGGCCGGTGCCGGTGCCGGTGCCGCCGTCGAGGTGGCCCAGCCCGACGTCGGCGAGGGCCGCGGCGGCGCGCGACTCGACGTCCCAGTCGTCGGCGAGCAGCTCGAACTGCCCTTCGGTCACGTCGCCGGAGAGGATCGCCCGCAAGGCGAGGAGGCGCGGGCCGACCCCCAGCAGGTCGGCCACGGTGTCGTCGGCGCGGGACCGCAGCCGTTGCGGCAGCAGGTCGACCTCGCCGGTGGTCGTGAGGCGTCCGCCGGTGGGGACGAGGTCGCCGGTGACGAGTCGGACGAGCGTGGACTTGCCCGCGCCGTTCGCACCGACGAGGCCGGTGCGGCCACGCCCGAACGCGGTCGACAGGTGGTCGATCACCCCGGAGCCGTCGGGCCAGGAGAACGAGAGGTCGGAGAGGACGATGGAGGGTGTGGTGGTGGGCACGAGGGCTCCCGGTGGATGGTGTCGGAGCACGACGACCACCCCTCCCTCGCCGGCGACCGAGGTCGGCTGCGGCGGGGGAGCGACCCGGCAGGAGGCGCGGCGCCTCGGGCGAGGCGGCGCCCGGTTCACGGGATGGGCGGGAGTGGCGTCAGTGCGAGGGCGACTGCTGCGCGAGGGGCGCAGTACCGGTGATGAGACGCAACGCTCTGCCTTCTGTGCGGTGGGCCCCCGTGCCCGCGAGGGCGGTCGACCGGCCGGTGTGTCGGCCGCACCGGTGCCTGCTCTCGCGACGGGGTACCCCGCCACGGTAGGTCGTGCCCACGCCGGTCCGCAAGGGGCGGGTGCCGGTCGACCCGCGCCTCCTGCGCTCGCCGCCACGAGATGGACACCGCGCCAGGACTGGTCGTGGCGCGGTGACCACTTCCTGGCGTCGTGCGAGATGGCGAACTGCAGCGCGCCTCCTGCCCTCGCCGCCACGAGGTAAACATGCCGCCACCTTCTTACGTGGCGGGCTGTTTAGTTCGTGGCGGGCTGGCGGGCGGCGGCGGCGGCGGCGGAGGCGGGGCCCGCGGGTGCGGCGGCGTCC
>NZ_JXQZ01000077.1 GCF_000878135.1 Frigoribacterium sp. MEB024 | reverse complement strand
CGCGACGCCGGCCTGCGCGGCGGGCGTGCCCGCTCGCCTGCCCCCGGCGTCGACGCCGAGCACGTGGGCCGGCACGAGGGTCAGTGCCGCGACGGCGTCGACGGCCGAGAGCCCGGTCTGCAGCATCGCGATGCGCAGGGCGGCGTCCTGGGTGAGGGTCGAGCCCGCGATGGTCGACGTGCCCGTGAGCGTGGCGACGCCGTGCTCGACCGTCACCGCGAGTTCGCCGATGCGGTAGTCGCCGTCGGCGGCTCCGGCCGCGGCCATGGCGTCGGTGATCAGGGCGACCCGACGAGGCGCCGAGCGCAGCACGAGGTCCGCCACGGCCGGGTGCACGTGCACGCCGTCGAGGATCAACTCGATCGTCACGCGTTCGTCGCCGACCGCCGCGACGAGCGGCCCCGGGTCGCGGTGGTGGATGCCGGCCATGGCGTTGAACGCGTGGGTCACGAGGATCGCGCCCCGGTCGAACGCCGCGCGGGCGAGGTCGAAGTCGGCCTCGGTGTGCCCGACGGCGGCGACGACGCCCGAGCTGACGAGCCGGTCGATCGCGTCGAGCCCGCCAGGCAGCTCGGGGGCGAGGGTGACCTGACGGACGATGCCGTCGCCGGCCTCGAGCAGGCTCTCGACCGTGGCGGCGTCGGGTTCGAGCAGGAAGTGCGGGGCGTGGGCTCCCCGGCGGTCGGGAGCCAGGAACGGCCCCTCGAGGTGTGCCCCGAGCACGAGCGGATCACGCCGCATCAGGTCACCGATCAGTCCGAGCGACCGGGACAGCACCGGCACCGGGTTCGCCACCAGGCTGATCAGCGAGCGGGTCGTCCCGTGTCGGCGGTGCAGGGCGAGACCGGCGTCGAGGTCGTCCGGCCCGCCGTCGAAGGCGTGCCCGCCGCCGCCGTGCGTGTGCAGGTCGATCAGCCCCGGGGTGAGCGTGGCGCCCGCGAGGTCGACCGTGACGTCCGCCGGGGGCGGCACCGCGCCTCCTGCGGTCGGGCCGTCGGGTGCACCCGACGTCGCCGAGGAGGCGCGGGCCGCGTCGACCCCGCCCGTCACCTCGGCCGCCGCGCGCGACCCCGCCACCGTGGTGCCGGTGGCGACGATCACGTCGCCGTCGACGAGCATCCAGAAGCCGTCGACCTCGCCGTCCGCGTCGACCTTGTGGGCGTCGGAGAACAGGGTGGTGGTCACCGGCGGGCCCCCCGGCGGTTCTCGCGACGGAAGGCCAGGACGCCCGTGACGCCGGCCAGGACCGCGAACGCCACGGCGACGACCGGGTAGCCGAGCATGGCCCAGGCGGCGACCACGGCACCCATGATCGCGATCTCGACCAGGGCCTTGCCGACGGCGTCGGTCGGGATCGGGGCGCGCGGTGAGCGGAACAGGCCCCACACGACGATCGCGAACAGGGGTGCACCGATCATGAACGCCAGCGACGGGAACGGGAACGGCCAGGCGAGGTAGCCCCAGAACCCGAGGCTGAGGAAGGCGAGGATCAGCGTGACGAAGCGCACCACGTCGAGGGCGCCGACCGGGCCGCCGCGGGCCGGGACGGGGGAGGGTACGGGGTCGGTCGGAGTCACGCGTCCAGCGTACGGCCGGTGTGCCCGCGCGGGGCTAGCGGAAGACGATGGTGCGGGCGCCGTCGAGCAGCACGCGGTCTTCGGCGAACCAGCGGACCGCCTGGGTCAGGGTGCGGCTCTCCTCGTCCTGGCCGATCGCCATCAGTTCGGGGGCGCTGCGGGTGTGGTCGACGCGGACGACGTTCTGCTCGATGATCGGCCCCTCGTCGAGGTCGCTCGTGACGAAGTGCGCCGTCGCGCCGATCAGCTTCACGCCGCGGGCGTGCGCCTGGCGGTAGGGGTTCGCCCCCTTGAACCCGGGCAGGAACGAGTGGTGGATGTTGATCGCCCGCCCCTCGAGCGCCGCACAGAGCTCGGGGCTGAGGATCTGCATGTACCGCGCCAGCACGACGAGCTCGATGTCGTACCGGTCGATGACCTGCAGCACGCGGGCCTCGAAGGCCGCCTTCGACTCGGGGTCGGTGACCGGGTGGTGCTCGAACCGCTTGCCGTAGAACTCGGCCAGCCCCGACAGGTCGTCGTGGTTCGCCAGGATCAGCGGCACCTCGATCGGCAGCTGCCCGGCGCGCTGCCGGAAGAGCAGGTCGTTGACGCAGTGCGCCGCCTTGCTCGCGAGCACGAGCGTGCGGGTCGGGCGCCCGACGACGTCGAGCTTCGCCTGCACGTCGTAGTGCGCGAGCACGGGCGCCAGGGCCGCCTCGAACGCGTCGCGCTCGCCGGGGGCCTCGACCTGCAGGCGCATGAAGAACGTGCCGGTGTCGTGGCTCGAGAACTGCGCCGACTCGGTGATGTTGCCGCCGGCCTGCACGACGGCGCCGCTGATGGCGTGGACGATGCCGGGCCGGTCCTGGCAGACGAGCGTCAGCGTCCAGTGGGTCGTCGGGGCGGCGGGGGCAGCGGCCCGAGCGGCGTCGGCAGCCACGGCGTCGGGAGCGGAGGAGGCGCGGGTGGCGTCGGTCACGTCGGTCACCCGCCCAGGGTAGTGCGGCCGACGGGGCCGGACGGGCAGATCAGGACGACGAGATCAGCAGCGTGACGAGGGCGACGAGCGGGAAGAACCCCTGCGTGACGGCAGCGCGCGTCTTCGTGCGGTCCGAGAGCAGCAGGACGAGCGCGGCGGCCAGCATCGACCCCGTGCCCGCGACCAGCAGGGCGGTGCCCGCGGCGGATGCCTCGAAGGCGCTGCCCGCGCCTCCTGCCCCTCCGGCGGCGATCAGCACGACGCCCACGATCGTGACGATCGCGAGGAACAGGTTGTAGAAGCCCTGGTTGTAGGCGAGCGGCTTCGTGTGCTCGGCCTGGACGTCGTCGGTGATGCCGAAGGTCGCGCGGACGCGGGGGGTGGTCCAGAGGAAGGACTCCATCACGAAGATGTAGAGGTGCAGCAGGGCGGCGAGCGAGGCCGCGACGAGCGAGACGATGAGCATGCCCCGACCCTAGGGCCGGGTGGGCCACGCGAGGGTGGCGGCTGCGGCGGGTCAGTAGCATCGTGGGGGCGCGGCGGGCGCACACGGGCATCGGCCCCGGCGAGGACGAGGAGGCGCGGCGTGGCAGAGCGGGTCACCATCGTCGAGGTCGCGGCCCGGGCCGGCGTCGCGATCAGTTCGGTCAGCAGCGCCCTCAACGGTCGCCCCGGCGTCTCGGAGCAGACCCGCGCGCGCATCCGCCAGGCCGCCGACGACCTCGGATTCGTGCCGAGCGTCCGCGGGCGCAGCCTCAGCGCCAAACGAGCGTTCACCATCGGGCTCGTCGTGCACCGCGACCCGTTCGTGCTCGAGTCCGACCCGTTCTTCGGCAGCTTCATCGGCGGGCTCGAATCGGTGCTCGACCCCCGCGGGTACGCGCTCATCCTGCAGATGGGGTCGGCCGCCGACGAGCCGCTCGACCGCTATCGCCGTCTCGCGGCCGGGCGCCGGGTCGACGGCGTCGTCCTGAACGAGCTGACGGTGGACGACCCGCGCGTCGACCTGGTCCGCGAGCTCGACCTGCCCGCCGTCGGGGTCAACCCGGCCGGAGACTTCCCCCTGCCCGCCGTGCGCCAGGACGACTCGGCCGGCATCGGCGAGCTCGTCGACCACCTCGTGTCGCTCGGTCACCGGCGGTTCGCCCACGTCGCCGGCCCCGGCCGCTTCGTGCACTCGCGGCGTCGCGGAGCCGCGTGGCGGGACGCCGTCGTCGCGGCCGGGCACGACCCGGGGGCCGTCGTCGAGGCCGACTTCACCTACGACGGGGGAGCCCGGGCCGCCGCTCGCCTGTTCGGCCCGGACGCACCGGTCGACGACCGCCCCACCGCCGTCTTCTGCGCCAACGACCTGGCCGCGATCGGGTTCATGACCGAGCTCGACCGGCTCGGGGTCCGCGTCCCCGGCGACGTCAGCGTGGCCGGGTTCGACGGCATCGAGCTCGGGTCGTACGTGCGCCCCGGGCTGACCACGCTGACGACGGCTCCGCGGCTGATCGGGGCCGAGGCGGCGCGCCTCCTGCTCTCGTCGGTCGAGGGCGAGACCGTCACCGACGCCGAGATCGAGCCCGCCCGGCTGCTGGTCCGCGCGTCGACGGGCCCCGCCGCCCGCTGACCCCGGGGCCAGGCGCGGGGATCGCACCGCCGACCGACCGTCGCACCGTGGAAGTGCGCGGTGCGACGTCCAGTCGGCGGTGCGACAGGGGGGGTGAGGCCGCAGGGGGTTCCGGTCGGGCCGTCACCGTGCTAGCTTCTCGATCTACCGAAACGTTTCGGTAGACGAGCGAGACCTTACACGACGACGTGGGAGCCCCGATGACGACGACAGCCGACGCGGCCAGCGCCCAGGCGACGAGCAGCGCCGCCGACGCGACGACCGCCGACACCGCGCCCGACGCCGGCGCAGCCGGCGCAGCCGGCGCGGCCGGCACCGCCTCGAAGCCGTACCTCGTCCCGCTGACCCGGGAGCGCCTCCGGACGGTCCTCGACGAGGCCCTCGTCCACCGCAACGAGCTGACCGGTGCCCTCTCGCAGCTGACCTTCTCGAGCCCCGCCGCCTACGAGCCGGCCCGGCCCGACTGGGCGGTCGGCCCCTTCGCCGTCGACCCGGCGTTCACCTTCACGCTCGACGGCCAGTGGCCCGACCCCGACGGGCTCGGCTGGACGAGCGAGTCGCTCTACAACCCCAGCCTGATCGAGCACGACGGCACCCTGCACCTCTTCTACCGGGCCTCGCCCCGCAAGGAGAGCCTCGGCAGCCGCATCGGCCACGCCACCCTCGCCCTCACCCCGGACGGCGAACCCGCACCCGGCGCCACGTGGGTCGACGACCCGGCCAACCCGGTCGTCCGTCCCACCCTCGACGACGAACTGCTCGGCACCGAGGACCCCAAGGTCTACCGCGCCGAGGGGCGTTTCTGGCTCTTCTACAACGGCGTCTTCCCGATCACCGAGGAGGCGCGGGTCGCGCACCCGAGCCCCGGGTACCCCGTCCAGGCGGTCGGCATCGACATCCTGGTCGCCGTCAGCGACGACCTCGTGACCTGGCAGAAGCTCGGGCCGATCGCGGACCACGAGCAGACGCGCCTGTGGGCCAAGGGCGCCGTGATCCCGCTCGACGAGCACGGGAACGCCGTCCGCCTCGGCGGCAACGGCAACGGCAACGGCCGCCGCGACGACGGGGACTACCTCATGTTCGTCAGCGAGGGCTTCGACGGCGTGCTGCACGTCGGCCGCTCGGACGACCTGCGCCACTGGACCTTCGAGCCCGTGCCGTACCTCGACCTGACGGGCGTCGGCGGCCACCTGCACGAGGTCGCCGCCGCGATCGTCACCGGCGACGGCCGACTCGTGCTGGACGTCTTCCACGACGTCGACGGCGTCTTCGCGGCGAGCCAGGCGCTCTACGACGTCGATCGTCCGGTCGACCAACTCGCCCTGACGCCCGGCGGCTCCCTCAGCTGGGGCGGTCTGCAGAAGATCGGCGGCCGCTGGACCTTCGCCCAGGGCTGGGACGCCCCCGCCGGCCACCGCGACCTGTACTTCTACCGCGCCGACGCAGCCCGAGCCGACGCAGCCCGCGCCGACCCCGCCGACCCGCACACCCCCGCTCCTCACACGACCCCCTAGTCACACCCGCAGCACCACCCCACCCAAGGAGAACACCGTGCAACGACGCACACGCTTCACCCGCCGCGCCACCCTCGGCGCGACCGTCCTGGTCGCCGCCCTCGGCCTGACCGCCTGCTCCGGCGGCGGCGGAGCCTCGAGCGACGCCCTCACCGCCAAGGGCCCCATCACGATCTGGTACTCGAACAACGAGCAGGAGGTCACCTGGGGCAAGGCCATGGTCGAGGCCTGGAACGCCGACCACCCCGACGAGCAGGTCAAGGGGCAGGAGATCCCCGCCGGCAAGTCCAGCGAAGAGGTCATCGGAGCCGCCATCACGGCCGGCAACGCCCCCTGCCTCGTCTACAACACGGCCCCCAGCGCGGTCGGGCAGTTCCAGAAGCAGGGCGGCCTGGTCGACCTGTCGAGCTTCGACGACGGCGCGAGCTACATCGAGGAGCGCAGCGGCGACCTGGCGAAGCAGTACCAGGACGCCGACGGCAAGTACTACCAGCTGCCCTGGAAGTCGAACCCGGTCATGATCTTCTACAACAAGGACCTCTTCACGAAGGCCGGCCTCGACGCCGAGAACCCCGACCTGTCGACCTACGACGACTTCCTCGCGACGTCGAAGACCCTGGTCGACGCCGGCGTCTCGAAGTACGCCATCCACCCGGCGCCGACGAGCGAGTTCTTCCAGTCGCAGTTCGACTTCATGCCGCTCTACGCGGCCGAGACGGGCGGCACCGGCCTGGTCGAGGACGGCAAGGCGACCTTCGCCGACACCGCCGGCGAGGACGTCGCGACCTTCTGGCGCTCGCTCTACGAGCAGGGGCTGGCCGGCCAGGAGCAGTACACGGGCGACTCGTTCGCCGACGGCGAGGCCGCGATGTCGATCGTCGGGCCGTGGGCCGTGTCCGTGTACGAGGACGTCAACTGGGGTGCCGTGCCCGTCCCGACCAAGGACGGCACGAGCGCCGACGAGACCTACACGTTCAGCGACGCGAAGAACGTCGGCATGTACACGGCCTGCGAGAACCAGGGCACGGCGTGGGACTTCCTGAAGTTCTCGACCAGCAGCGACGAGGACCGCGCCCTGCTCGAGACCACGGGACAGATGCCGATCCGCACCGACCTGGCCTCGACCTACTCCGACTACTTCGACGCGAACCCCTCGTACGCGCTCTTCGGCGACCAGGCCGCCCGCACCGTCGAGGTCCCGGCCGGCCCGAACACCGTGGCCGAGCTGCAGGCCTTCCGCGACGCGTGGTCGAGCAGCGTGATCTTCGGC
>NZ_JXQZ01000076.1 GCF_000878135.1 Frigoribacterium sp. MEB024 | reverse complement strand
CCCCGCCACGAGATCTCGTGGCGGGTTCGTCGTGTCGGGCTCAGCGGCTGCCGAGCGGGCCGTTCTCGCTGTGCGGGTCGCGCGACTCGAGCACGGGTGCGGCGTGTGAGCCGCCGCTGACGGCCGGTGCGGCCTGGGCACGCAGCAGGTCGCGGATCTCGCTGAGCAGTTCGACGTCGGTCGGCGGGACGTCGGCCGGGGTCTCTTCCGCCTTCTGCTTGGCGAAGGTGCGCTTGAGCAGGTTGTTCACCGGCAACACGAGCACGAAGTAGACGACGGCCGCGATGATCAGGAACTGGATCGCGGACCCGATGACGGCGCCGAACTTCAGCTGGGCCTCGCCGCCGTCGAGCGTCGGGATGGTGACGATGAGCGCCTCGTCGAGCATGGTCGCGTTGAACGCGGCACCGATCAGCGGGTTGAACACGTTGGTCACGAGCGACGTCACGATGGCCGTGAAGGCCGCACCGATGACGACCGCGACGGCGAGGTCGATGACGTTGCCGCGCAGGATGAACTCTTTGAAACCCTTCACGGGCGACTCCTTCTGATCCGACGAGATGAGGTTCTCGACGTCCAGCAAACCACGGAGGCGCGCTCGGGTGATCCCGTCGGTCGCCTTCGGCGCGGTCAGGACGAGCGGGACGACCCGCCCGACGAGCTCGAACCGGACGAGCTCGAACCGGACGAGCCGGAGCCCGACGAGCCGGAGCCCGATGAGCCGGAGCCCGACGAGCCGGAGCCCGACGAGCCGCTGCCGGACGAGGACGAACCCGACCCGCTGCCCGAGGTGCCCGACGAGGACGAGCCGCTCGCGCCTCCTGAGGTCTTCTCGGACGAGCCGGACGACGATCCCTTGTCGCCCGAGCCTGACGACCCCGAGCCCGACGTGCTCTTCGAGCGCGAGTCGGTGCGGTAGAAGCCCGACCCGTTGAAGGTCACGCCGACGGGGCTGAAGACCTTGCGCAGCTTGCCCTCGCAGACCGGGCAGACCGTGAGGGTGTCGTCGGTGAACGACTGCACGATGTCGAACGCGTTGTCGCACTCGGTGCAGCGGTACGAGTAGGTGGGCACGGAGGCGCTCCTGAGGGAAGGCGAGTCTAGAACTCGTGGATGCCGGAGGGGGTGACGACGCCGTCGACGGGCTGGTCGTGCCGCTCTCGGGGCACCGACTCGACGTACTCGGGGTCGAACACCACAGCATAGACGGGCGGGCGGCGCTCCATCGAGCCGAGGGTCTTGTCGAAGTAGCCACGGCCCCAGCCCATGCGCATGCCGCCGTGGTCGATCGACGCCGCGGGCACGACGATCAGGTCGACGTCGTTGACCGCCATCGGGCTGAGCACCTCGCCGACGGGCTCGGGCAGGTCGAACAGGCCGCGGGTCTCGCTCTCGCCGTCGCCCACCGCCCAGTCGAGCAGGCCGTCGGCCCGGGTGATCGGGAACAGCACCCGGACGCCGTTCGCGAAAGCCCAGTTGAGGAACGGTCGCGTGTTCGGTTCGACGTCGGTCGACAGGTAGGCCGCGATCGAGCGCACCGACAGGCCCGTGGCGAGGTCGGTGAGGTGCCGGGTGATGCCCTCGGTGGCCTGGTCCCTCTCGTGTGCACCCAGGGTGCGACGCTTCTGGCGGATCTCGGCTCGCAGGGCGCGTTTGGCGTTGCCGACGTCGTCAGTCATGACGACGAGCTTAACCGTCCGACTATTAACCTCCGCGAAACGTCGGGGATGGATACGCTGACCCGCATGGGCTTCACGATTTCTAAAGCAGTCATTCCCGCCGCGGGCCTGGGGACACGATTCCTGCCCGCCACGAAAGCAATGCCGAAGGAGATGCTGCCGGTCGTCGACAAGCCGGCGATCCAGTACGTCGTCGAAGAGGCCGTCAACGCCGGCCTCACCGACGTCCTGATGATCACGGGCCGCAACAAGAACGCGCTCGAGAACCACTTCGACCACGTCAGCGAGCTCGAAGAGACGCTGAAGAAGAAGGGCGACCACGACAAGCTCGCCAAGGTCAACCAGTCGACCGACCTCGCCGACATGCACTACGTGCGTCAGGGCGACCCGCTCGGCCTCGGCCACGCGGTGCTCCGCGCCAAGATGCACGTCGGACGCGAGCCGTTCGCCGTCCTGCTCGGTGACGACATCATCGACGCCCGCGACCCGCTGCTCACGCGCATGGTCGAGGTGCAGGGGCAGAAGAACGCCACCGTCATCGCCCTGCTCGAGGTCGACCCCTCGCAGACCCACCTTTACGGCATCGCCACGGTCGAGAAGACCGACGAGGACGACGTCGTCAAGGTCACCGGCCTCGTCGAGAAGCCGGCACAGGGCGAGTCGCCCTCGAACCTGGCGATCATCGGCCGCTACGTCATCCGCCCCGAGGTCTTCGACGTCCTCGAGAAGCAGGAGCCGGGCAAGGGCGGCGAGATCCAGCTGACCGACGCCCTGATGAAGATGGCCGGCGCCGAAGAGTGGACCGGCGGCGTGTACGGCGTCGTGTTCCGTGGCCGTCGCTACGACACCGGTGACAAGCTCGACTACATCAAGGCCATCGTGCAGCTCGCCTCCGACCGGGACGACATCGGTGGCGAACTGCGCCCGTGGTTGCAAGAGTTCACCGCCGGGCTCGAGAAGTAAGCAGGCGACACGTTCCGTGACGAACATCCCCACGCTGACGGAGGGGGCGGTGACCATCCGCCCCCTCCGTCTCCGTGACACCCGCGACCTCGACCAGGCCCTGATGGAGAACAGGTCGTGGCTGCGGCAGTGGGAGGCCACCAACCCGAACGGCTTCACCAGCCACGACGTGCGCGGCAGCATCCGGTCGCTGCAGACCAACGCCCGGGCGGGGCTCGGTCTGCCCTTCGCCATCGAGCTCGACGGCCGGTTCGTCGGCCAGCTCAACGTCTCGGGCATCGCCTACGGCTCGCTCGGCTCGGCCACCATCGGCTACTGGGTGACCCAGGCGGCGGCGGGCCACAACGCGACGCCGATCGCGGTGGCCCTCGCGACCGACCACTGCTTCCGGGCGCTGGGGCTCCACCGCATGGAGATCTGCATCCGGCCCGAGAACGCCCCCAGCCTGCGCGTCGTCGAGAAGCTGGGCTTCCGCTACGAGGGTCTGCGGCGGCGGTACATCCACATCAACGGGTCGTGGCGCGACCACTTCTGCTTCGCGTTGGTCGCCGAAGAGGTGCCCGAGGGGGTCCTGCGTCGCTGGACCACGGGAGCCGTGCCGGTCGGGCAGGGCAGCGTGCCGGCCGACGCCCTGGCCGAGGCCGGACGCACGCTGCCGCTGTAGCGACTCCGCCCGCTCGGGTCCTCCGTCGGGCCGCGAAGCGGATCCGTCCCGCGACACGCGGACACACCTGTCGATCAGCGGCCTCCGGGGCCCGCCCGCTCATACCTTGGTCACCATGAACATCGAGTCGTGGGGTGGAGGCGTCGTCCTCGCTCTCGTCGCCGCGCTCTGGCTCGTCTACCTCGTGCCCACCTGGCAGCGTCGACGCGAGTACCTCGCGACCGAACGCAACGCCGTGCGGCTGCAGCAGACCCTGCGCATCCTCGCCCAGACGGCCGAGGTCCCCGACGAGGTGCGCATCGAGGCGAACGCCCGCTCGGTCGCCGACGCGCAGAAGATCCTGCGACACGAGGAGGCGCGGCGGGAGGCCCTGAGGCGTGCGCACGAGGCGGCGCGGCAGCGTGCCGTCACCCGCGAGCTCGCCGCGGCCGCCCCCGTGCTGCGGGCCGCCGACCGCGATCCCGCCCTCGCCGCCCGTCGGCTCCGGCGCTCGCGCCTGGTCTCGACCGTGGTGCTCGCCGTCAGCGTCGTCGCCGTCGTCGGCGGCGTCGCCGCGGGTCTGACGTCGTCGTGGGTGGTGGTCGTCGCCGGCCTCGTCTTCGGTGCCGGCGCGGTCGCGATGCTGACGCAGCTGGCCGCCGTGTCGCGTGCGCGCGCCCGCCGGGCGGTCGTCGCACCCGTGGCGCAGCCGCTCAAGGACTTCTCGGGCGTCATGGGCGACGGTGTCATCGTCCGCGACGACGAGGCCTCGGCCGAGTCCCGGCTGTGGACGCCCGTGCCCGTCCCGAAGCCCCTCTACCTGCGACGCGGTCGACAGCGTCCCGCCCCTGCCGCGTCGGCGGACGCCGCGTCGGCGGAGGACGCGGCAGCCGTGATGCAGCAGGACTCCCGGCGCTCGGTCGAGTCGCTGCGTTCCGCGCAGCACGACGCCCTGCGCGAGGCCGCCCGGGCCGAGGCCGCGCTGCAGTCGACGCGACGCGCGTCCGTGGCCCGCACCGCGCCTCCTGCCCCCGTCGCGGCTCCCGCCGTCCCCGCCGAGGAGGCGCGGGTCGAGCCGGTCGCACCCCCTCGCCCCCCGAGTCGCTTCGCCCGCATGGGCATCATCGACGACCTGCCGCAGTCGGACTTCTCGCTCGACGAGGCGCTGCAGCGCCGTCGCGCCGTCTGACCCCCGGAGCGCCCGGCCCGGGTTCTTCCGGTGGTCGGCGAGGTGCTATCGTGGCAGAGCAGTTTCTGGGGCTATGGCGCAGTTGGTAGCGCGTCTCGTTCGCAATGAGAAGGTCAGGGGTTCGAATCCCCTTAGCTCCACCACATCAGGCCCGGGTCGATCACGACCCGGGCCTTTCTCGTGTCGGCTGCCGCCGAGACCCCGCGACCTCGCCGAGACCCCACGACCTCGCCGAGACCCCGTGACGCGTCCGGTGGTCTCGGCGACTTCCTGGGGTCTCGCCTCGGCGCCGCGGCCCGCGACCTGATGTATCCGCTGTGAGCGGGCGCGGCAGGGGCGGGGCGGTCGTAGCATCCGGGCATGTCCCTCGCAGTCAGCATCGTGCAGCACGACGAACACGATCACCCCGTCTGGTACCTGCAGTACTCGTACGCCCGCGCCCTGCCCGGCGCGCCGGCCCGGGGGCCGTACCACTCCCGATCCGAGGCCGAGGAGGCGCTGCACCACCTGCGCGACGCAGCCCACATGTACGGCGAGTTCGAGATCTCGGTGCTGCCGGCCTGATCGACCCTGAGGGGCGCGTGACCGCCGAGAGGTTGCGCAGGGTGAATCAAATACGACAGATCGGTAACGAAAACCGGTCGCACAGCCTGTTCGGCCCGTCGGATCCCCGAAGTCACGACATGCTTGCCTCATGAGCACTCCGCAGCCGCCCTACGGTTCGTCCGACGAACCCCGTGACCCCCGCGACGAGAACGGACGCGGCGACCAGACGCCTCCTCCGTCGGCACCCGTGCCTCCGCAGCCGACGTACGGCACGACGCCCCCGCCGAGTGCACCCCAGCCTGCCTACGGTGCCCCGCAGCAGCCCTACGGTGGGCAGTCGCAGCAGCCGTACGGCGGCCAGCAGGCGCCCTACGGTGCCGCCCCGACCGGAGCTCCGGCCTACGGCGCGCCCCCGCAGTCGCCGCAGGGCGGCAACGGGCTCGGCATCGCGTCGATCGTCGTCGGTGGCGTCGGGCTGTTGCTGTCGTTCATCGGGTTCGGCGTGATCCTCGCGATCGTCGGCCTCGTGCTCGGCATCATCGCGCTCGTGAAGAAGAAGGGCGCGCGCATGCTCGCCCTGATCGGCACCATCGTGTCGGGCCTCGGCGTGCTCATCGGCCTCGCCGTCGTGATCGTCGGACTCGTCATCGGGCTCGCCTCCGTCCAGGCCGTCAACGACTCCCTGCCCACGAGCGGCTCGATCGACTCGGGTGACTCCGGTTCGGCCGACAGCGACGCCTCGGCCGAGAACAACGCCTTCGGCGACACCTTCACCTACGACGACGGCGTCGCCGTGACGGTCTCGGCCCCCGAGGCGTACACGCCCGGCGAGTACTCGAGCGGCGCCGACCAGGCGGCCTCCGTGGTCTTCACGGTGACGATCGAGAACGGCACCGACGCGAACTTCGAGCCGATGCCCTACGAGACGGCCACCTCGGGCGGCGTCGAGGCCAGCAAGGTCTACGACTCCGACATCGAGAGCTCGCCCACGACGGTCGTCCCGGCCGGCCAGACCATCACCTACCGCATCGTGTTCTCGGTGGCCGACGCCGACCAGATCGTCTTCCAGATGTCGCCGTCGTTCGACTACGACGACGTGGTCTTCACCAGCTGACCCGTCCCGCGTCCACCGGCCGGAGCCCCCGTCGTCCCACGACGGGGGCTCCGTGGCGTCCCGGTGACCGGCGCCGCGCCTCCTGCACCATGATGGTCGGGTGCCTCCGACGACCCCCACCGACGACTCGACGCCCCACCTCTCGATCGATCCCGAGGCGCTCGCACGGCTGAGGGCCGACCTGGCGTCGTCCGGGTTCACGGTCGAGCGGCTGCAGGGAGCCGACGCCTGGGGTTCGCAGGCCGGTGCCGCACTCTTCCGCGGCGAGCGGGTCGCCGCCCGTCGTGCCCTCGCCCGCAGTGCCGCGCGCGACGAGTCGCTGCGTCCGGCCGCCACGCTCGCGTCGCTGTTCGTGCTCGGCTACCCACAGGACGTCGACGCGGTCGTCGACGCCTTGCCGACCATCGGCGTCGAAGGTGCGGTCGCCCTCGGGCTCGTGGCGAGCGAGGGCGACTCGGTCCGTGCGCTCGTCGACCTCCGCCCGTACTCCTTCGTCGACGCCTCGGGCGAGGCGAGCTGGTGGATCGCCTCCGACCTCGGCGAGCTCGTCGTCGAGGGGGCTCTGCGCGAGGACCACGTGCTCGGCGTCGGGGGAGCCTCGGCCACGCTCGCCGGCCTGATGATCTCGCGCCAGGTCGACCGGGCGCTCGACCTCGGCACGGGCTGTGGCATCCAGGCCCTGCACGCGGCCCGGCACGCGCGGCACGTCGTGGCCACCGACATCTCGCAGCGCGCCCTCGACTACGCCGCGTTCAACGCCGCGCTCAACCTGGTCGACGGCATCGAGCTGCGCCTCGGCAGCCTGTTCGAGCCCGTCGCCGGCGAGGCCTTCGACCACATCGTCTCGAACCCGCCGTTCGTCATCACGCCGCGGGCCGAGGGCGTGCCCGAGTACGAGTACCGCGACGGCGGCATGGTCGGCGACGACCTCGTCGCCTCGGTCGTCGAGGGCCTCGGGCGCCACCTCGCACCGGGCGGCGTCGCCCAGCTGCTGGGCAACTGGGAGTCCGGAGGCGCGGGTGCGGTCGCCGGCAAGAAGGGGGCGTACTCGGTCGCCGACTGGGCGGCCCGTGGTGGCGTGCCCGTCGACGTCTGGGTCGTCGAGCGCGAGGTGCAGGACCCGACCGCGTACTCCGAGACCTGGATCCGAGACGGCGGCACCCGTCCCGGCTCCGCGGACTTCGAGCGCCTGTACGAGGCGTGGCTCGGCGACTTCGAGGCCCGGAGCGTCGTCGAGGTCGGCTTCGGCTACCTGACGGTGCGGCGACCCGTGGACGACGCGAGCCGGCCCGTGGTGCGCACGGAGCGCCTCCTGGGCGGTCTCGGTCAGAACGACGTCGGTCTCGGCGCCCACCTGCTCGGCACGCTCGACGCGATCGAGCTGCTGCGCGACCTCGACGACGAGCAGCTGGCCGCGCGCCGACTGGTCGTCGCGGGGGACGTCACCGAGGAGCGACACTACTGGCCCGGCAACGACGACCCCACGGTCATCTCGTTGCGACAGGGCGGCGGCTTCGCCCGGACGGTCGACTCGGGCACAGCCCTGTCGGCGCTGGTCGGCGCCTGCGACGGCGAGCTCAGCGTCGGCGCGATCGTCGGCGCCCTCGCCCAGCTGCTCGGGGCGGACGAGGCCGCGTTGCGGTCGGAGCTGCTGCCGCAGGTCCGCGAACTGGTGACGACGGGCATGCTGCGGGCCTGAGTCGGTCGGGCGTCCTGAGCCGGACGGACGTGCTGAGCCGGACGGGCGAGCCGGGTGCCGTTCGCCGGGCCGGGCGGGTCCGCCGACACCGGCTCCGACGGGTCAGGCCGGGGTCGCCACCGCGGCCAACGCCAGGCGCCAGACGAGCTCGACGTGTTCGGCCATGTCGGTGGCGGGGTCGAGCATCCACTGGATCTGCATGCCGTCGCTGACCGCGAGCAGCACCGTCGCGAGGCGGGTGGGGTCGACGCCCGCCGGCACCTCTCCCCGCCGCTGGCGGATGGTGATCGCGTCGGCGGCCTGGGTGCGGAGCGAGGCGTACCGCTCGACGAAGTACGCGTGGGCGGCGTGGCTCGGGTCGCTCGTCGCGGCCGTCGACATGCTGGCGAACAGCTGGACCAGCCCGGGCACGTCGGCGTTGTGCCGGATGACGGTGATCAACTGCTCGACGATGTCCGCGTGGGGGTCGGCGAGGGCGAGGTCGACCTCGTCGCGTCGACGGAGGATGGCCGTGAACAGCTCGTCCTTGCTGTCGAAGTAGTGCAGCAGCCCGGCCTGGCTGAGGCCGACCGAGTCGGCGAGTTCCTTCACCGACGTGCCGCGGAAGCCGTTGCGGGCGACCACGTCGAGCGCCGTGTCGAGGATCTCCGTCCGCTTGGCCACACCCTTCGCGTACGAACCCCGTTGTGCCATGCGGTCAGGCTAGCGCGAGCGTCGGGGGTCGGGCCCGAAACCCACCGTCACTCGGTTTTCGCTGGTAGCGTCACGTCATGACCCTCCACCACGACGGCGACGCGGCCGACGACCAGGCACGAGAAGACCACGCACGACACGACCGGGCACGACACGACCAGGCCCGACTCACCGAGCTCCTCGGGCGGCTCACCCTCGACGAGAAGGTGCAGCTGCTCACCGGCCGCGACTTCTGGACGACCCACCCGAACGAGACGATCGGCCTGCGGCGCATCCTGGTCAGCGACGGCCCCAGCGGGGTCCGTGGCGAGGTGTGGGACGAGCGCTCGCCGTCCCTGAACCTGCCCAGCGCCTCCTCCTTGTCGTCGTCCTGGGACCCCGACCTGGCCCGCCGCTACGGTGCCGCGGCCGCCGTCGAGGCCCGCCGGAAGGGCGTCGACGTCGTGCTCGGCCCGACCATCAACCTGCACAGGTCGCCCCTCGGCGGTCGGCACTTCGAGGCGTTCAGCGAGGACCCCGTGCTCACCGCCGAGCTCGCCGCGGCGTACGTCCACGGCGTGCAGGACAACGGCGTCGGCGCGACGCCCAAGCACTACGTCGCCAACGACTACGAGACCGACCGCTTCACCGCGAGCACCGTGGTGGGCGACCGGGCCCTGCGCGAGCTCTACCTGCTGGCGTTCGAGAAGGCCGTCACCGAGGCGCACGCCTGGCTGGTCATGTCGTCGTACAACTCGATCAACGGCGTCACGGCGACCGAGAACGAGCTGCTCGAGACCCCGCTGAACAGCGAGTGGGGCTTCGACGGCGTCGTGGTCAGCGACTGGACGGGCGTCCGCAGCGTCGAGAGCGCGAAGCACTCGCAAGACCTGGTGATGCCCGGCCCGGACGGCCCCTGGGGCGACGCCCTCGTCGCCGCCGTGCGCGCGGGCGAGGTGTCCGAGGACGCGATCGACCGCAAGGTGCTGCGCCTGCTGCAGCTCGCCGCCCGCGTCGGTGCCCTCGAGGGCTTCGAGCCCGTGGCGGCGACGCCGACCACGGTCGAGGACGGCATCGCGTTCGTCCGCGAGGCCGCGGCCGACGGCACCGTCCTGGCCCACGACCGAGGAGGCGCGGTGCCGGTCGACCCCTCGACCGTCCGGTCGATCGCGGTCGTCGGCCACAACGCCCGCTTCGCCCGCACCCAGGGCGGCGGCAGCGCCACCGTGCTGCCCGAGAAGGTCGTCACGCCCGTCGAGGGCATCGAGGAGGCCTTCCCCGACGCGACCGTGACGTACTCGGTCGGTGCCGTCGTGCAAGAAGGGGTGGCCGAGCTGCCCCTCGACCGCATCACCAACCCCGAGACGGGCGAACCCGGCGTGCGCGTGTCGTTCCGCTCGGGCGACGACGAACTGTTCGCCGAGGACCGCAGGGCCACCGCGCTCGTCTGGTTCGGTGGCGACGCACCCGTCGAGCGCAGCGACACCGTGCGGTTCTCGACCCGGTACACGCCCGAGGTCACGGGCGAGATCCTGCTCGGCGTGGCCTCGGTCGGCCACTCGGTCATCCGGGTCGACGGCGAGGTCGTACTCGACGGCACGAGCGAGGCCGTCGGCGACGACCTCGGTGCGGCGTTCCTCGCGCCGCCGTCGCAGTCGGCCGCCGTGGCGGTCGTCGAGGGGCGGCCGATCGACGTCGTCGTCGACCACACCATCGGGGCGAGCGCACTCGGCGGAGCCCTGAGCTACACCTTCGGCATCGAGCCCGACGACGGCGACCCGGCCGGGCTGATCGACGAGGCCGTCGCGGCCGCGGCGGCCGCCGACCTGACGATCGTCGTGGTGGGCACGAACAGCAAGGTCGAGTCCGAGGGTTTCGACCGCACCTCGCTCGGCCTGCCCGGCCGTCAGGACGAGCTCGTCTCGCGCGTGGCCGCGGCCGCCGCGACGACGGTCGTCGTCGTCAACGCGGGCTCGCCGGTCACCATGCCCTGGCGTGACGAGGTCGACGCGCTCTTCCTCACCTGGTTCGGCGGTCAGGAGTACGGCCACGCGCTCGGCGACGTCCTCACTGGTGCCGTCGAGCCCGGCGGCCGCCTCCCCACGACCTGGCCCGCCACCCAGGCGGACGTGCCCGTCATCGACGTCGCCCCCGTCGACGGCGAGGTCGTCTACGACGAGGGCATCCACATCGGCTACCGCGCCTGGCTCAAGGCCGGGACGACGCCGGCCTACCCGTTCGGGCACGGTCTCGGCTACACGACCTGGTCGCTGTCGGGCCTCGACACGACCCCGTCGGTCACCGCGGGAGGCGCGGTGCAGGTGGCCGTCGACGTCACGAACACGGGCGCTCGCGAGGGCAAGCACGTGGTCCAGGTCTACGCCTCGCGTCCCGACTCCGTGGTGGACCGTCCGGTGCTCTGGCTGGTCGGGTTCGCGCCGGTCGTCGTGCCGGCCGGGGAGACGAGCCGTGTCGAGGTGACCGTCCCGGCCCGGGCCTTCGCCGACTGGCGGGACGGGTCCTGGGCCCACGAGCCGGGTGCGTTCACGCTGCACGTCGGCTCGTCGGTGGCCGAGCTGCCGCTCGAGGCGACGGTGGTGCTCGAGGGGTGAGGCGCGCTCCGTGACGCGACGCACGCCTCCTGGTCCGGCGGATCAGGAGGCGCGGGTCGGCGGTGCGGGCGGCGAGCGTCAGCCGCGGTGGTTGCCCGTGCGCTCGCCCCACTCGCGCCACGAGAACTCGGGCACGAAGCCGAGCAGGTCGCGGGCCTTGTCGCTGCTGAGCAGCGGCTCGACGCCCTCGACGGCCCGGCGCTTCTCGACCTGCGGCCAGTACTGCTCGGCGAGCACGGCCGTCGGCGTGTTCATCACGGTGTCGGACGCCGCGATGATGAACGCCTCGAAGCCGACGAGGTCGCTCTCGAGCGCCTTCCGCACGGCCTGGGCGCCGTCGCGGGCGTCGATGTACGAGAACAGGTTGAAGGTGCGCTTCTCGGGCGTCTCGTCGAAGGGGTACTCCGAGTAGTCGCCGTCGTCCATCACGTTCGAGAACCGCAGGCCGATCAGCTTCAGCTGACGGTCCCAGCGCGTGAAGTGCCGCGCCATCTCTTCCTCGACGGCCTTGCCGAGCGAGTACGACGACTCGGGTCGCACGGGGTACTCCTCGTCGAGCGGCAGGTAGGGCGGGTCGATGTCGAACGGGATGCCCAGCAGGGTCTCGCTCGAGGCCCAGACCACGTTGCGGATCTTCGCGGCGCGGGCGGCGGCGAACACGTTGTAGCTGGAGGTCACGTTGTTCGTGAAGAGGGCGGCGTTCGGCACGAGGCCCGGGGCCGGGATCGCGCCGAGGTGCACGACGGCGTCGATGTGGTCGTACCGGTCGTCGACGCTCGTGAGGGCCTGGGCGACCTGGCCGTAGTCGGTCAGGTCGACCTTGACGAACACGACGCCCTCGACGGGGTCGGGGCTGGGCACGCGGTCGAGCAGGACGACCTCGTAGCCGTGCTCGGCGAGGTCGCGCACGACGGCACGGCCGAGCTTGCCGCTGCCGCCGGTGACGGCGACACGGGTGGTGGGGGTGCGGGGAGACGACATCGTCGGCCCTTTCTGCCGGGCGCCCGGCGGGTCTGGAGGTGCGGGGATGGGGCTGCGCGCCTCCCTCGTTTCTACTAGTCGGCGGCCGTCCGTGGTCGGACGCGGGTGGTCGGCTCGACTGGCTCCGGACTCCCTCTCGACTCCCGGGAGGTGCGGTGCCGGTCCCGACGCGCTGGGAGCCGTCTCGGAGGTGCCGGGGTAGGTTCGGGCGCACCGGGGTCGAGCGTCGGCCCCCGAGAGAGGCCCCCATGAGCACGCCCACGAACCCCGCTGACCACGACGCCGACGCGCGCACCGACCCGGCCGCCGTTCACGGCGACTGCCCCGACGAGGTCGAGTTGAACGGCGAGTCCCCGGCCGACGAGGCCGCCGTCGAAGGCGCCGTCGACCAGGTCGACGGTCTGCTCGGAGGCCCGGGGCGCATCGCCTGAGCCGTCGGCCCCTCGGCCCGTCAGCCGATCGGCTGCAACGAGTGGAAGGCGGTGCCGTGGTAGACGAGCGGTGCGGCCGTGTCGTCGACCTCGGCGCCGAGCACCTGCAAGATGACGACCACGTGGTCTCCGGCCGGCACCTCGCGGTGTACGACGCACTCGAGCCGCAACGGGGTGCCCGACACCAGGACGGCCCCGTCGTCGGTGACGACGTGGTCGACGCCGGCGAAGCGGGCGGCCCGGGTGCGAGACGAGAGCTGGCGACAGAGCAGACCCTGGTCGGCGGCGAGCACCGAGACGCCGAGGCTCGGTGCCGTGCGCAGGCGGGCCCACGTCGCCGAGTCCTGACGTGCGGCGAAGGTCACCATCGGCGGGTCGAAGGACGCCCCGACCGTGAAGCTCGAGACGACCATGCCGTCCGGGCCGTCGATCCCGGTGGCGGCGAGCGCGGCGACCCCGCTCGGGAAGGCGGCGAACGCCGAGCGTTCGACCGGGGCGAGCGACGTGGTGCGGGTCATCGGGGCTCCCGTCGTGAGATGTGAACCAAGTGGTTCATCCGCGACCGTAGCCGTCGGGTGTTTCATCCGGATTACGAGGTCTTCCAATCACCTGGAAGTCACCCACCCCCGCGGGGGCTGTCCGAGGTACGGTGTAGTGCGCTCACCGGCTGGTTACCGGGGCGCCCGTTCCCGACAAGCGGCCGTCGAACGCAGCGTGGTCTCCTGATCCGACTTCGTGAGGTCCTCGGCCGTGGGTCCGGTGGGCACGCCCTGGTCCGAGTTCTGCTCGTCGACCGGGGCGTGCCCTCTTCTCGTCCCTGGTCCCTGCCGTCGTCGTGGACAGAGCGTCCTCGCAGTCGCGCAGCGCGCCTCCTCGTGATTTACTTGAGTTCCCCTCACCTCGTGGAGGTTCAGGGCACGAGGCCGGGGGCCGGTCGCGGGGGCGCCGTCCCGCCCCCGCGGCCGGACGACCCGCCTGTGATCGTCGCCGGCGGCCCGGTCGATGGTGCAGGGTTGACTCATCATGTCGCCCGCTCCCGTCGCCCCCCTCGCCGCCCTGCTCCCGTCGACGCCGGGCGCCGATTCGTACGACGCCGACACGGCGTACACGGCCTTCGCCGAGTGGGCCGAGTCGCGCGGGCTGCCCCTCTACCCGGCGCAGGACGAAGCGATGATGGAGCTCGTCGGAGGCGCGTCGGTGATCCTCAGCACGCCGACGGGCACCGGCAAGTCGCTCGTCGCGGCCGGCGCCCACTTCGTCGCCCTGAGCCAGGGTGGACGGTCGTACTACACGGCCCCGATCAAGGCCCTGGTCAGCGAGAAGTTCTTCGCGTTGGTCGAGCTCTTCGGGCCCGAGAACGTCGGCATGGTGACCGGCGACTCGTCGGTGAACGCCGACGCGCCGATCATCTGCTGCACCGCCGAGATCCTCGCGAACCTGGCTCTGCGGCACGGGGCCGACGCGGACGTCGACCAGGTCGTCATGGACGAATTCCACTTCTACGGCGACCAGTCGCGTGGGTGGGCCTGGCAGGTGCCGCTCTTGTTGCTGCCGCGCGCGCAGTTCCTGCTCATGTCGGCGACCCTCGGCGACGTCACCCGCATCACGGACGACCTCGCGCGGCGCACGGGGCGGCCCGTCGCGCGGGTCACCGGCGTCGAGCGTCCCGTGCCGCTGCACTACTTCTACGCGCAGACACCCGTGCAGGAGACGGTCGAAGAGCTGCTCTCGACGGGCGAGGCCCCCGTCTACGTCGTCCACTTCTCGCAGGCCGCGGCGCTCGAGCGGGCGCAGGCGCTCTCGAGCATCAAGGTCGCCAGCCGTGAGCAACGGGACGAGATCGCCGAGCTGATCGGCGGGTTCCGGTTCAGCACGGGCTTCGGCAAGACCCTGAACCGTCTCGTGCGTTCGGGCATCGGCGTGCACCACGCGGGCATGCTGCCCAAGTACCGTCGCCTGGTCGAGCAACTCGCGCAACGCGGCCTGCTGCGGGTCATCTGCGGCACCGACACCCTCGGCGTCGGCATCAACGTCCCGATCCGCACGGTGCTGTTGACGGCGCTGACCAAGTTCGACGGCACCCGCATGCGTCAGCTGAGCGCACGCGAGTTCCACCAGATCGCCGGACGGGCCGGTCGTGCGGGCTACGACACCTCGGGCACGGTCACGCTGCAGGCACCCGAGCACGAGATCGACAACCTCAAGCAGATCGAGCGGGCGGGCGACGACCCGAAGAAGAAGCGCAAGATCGTCCGCAAGAAGGCGCCCGACGGGTTCGTGTCCTGGGGCGAGCCCAGCTTCACCAAGCTGATCGCCGCCGAGCCCGAGGCCCTGACCTCGCACATGCAGGTCACCCACGCCATGCTGCTCAACGTCATCGGTCGCGGCGGCGACGTCTTCGCGAACGTGCGCTCCTTGGTCTTCGACAACCACGAGCCGCTCGCCAAGCAGTACGCGATGGCGCGGCAGGCCATCTCGATCTACCGCACGCTGCGCACCGCCGAGGTCGTCGTGCAAGAGGCCTCGCCCGACGGGGGAGCCCCGACCATCCGCCTGACGGTCGACCTGCAGGCGAACTTCGCCCTGAACCAGCCGTTGTCGCCCTTCGCCCTGGCGACCTTCGAGGTGCTCGACGTCGAGTCGCCCACCTACGCGCTCGACATGGTCTCGGTGGTCGAGGCGACGCTCGACGACCCGCGGCCGATCCTGTCGCAACAGCAGTTCAAGGCCCGGGGCGAGGCCGTGGCCGCGATGAAGTCCGAGGGCATCGAGTACGACCAGCGCATGGAACTGCTCGAGGAGGTCACCTGGCCCAAGCCGCTCGACGAGTTGCTGACGGCCCTGTTCGAGACGTACGCGGCCTCCCAGCCCTGGATCGGCGACTTCGCGCTCAGCCCCAAGTCGGTCGTGCGCGACCTGTACGAGCGCGCGATGACCTTCGGCGACTTCGTGAACTTCTACGGGCTGGCCCGCTCCGAGGGCCTCGTGCTGCGCTACCTGTCGGATGCCTTCCGCGCCCTGCGCCAGACCGTGCCCGACGAGGCGAAGACCGACGAGCTGGTCGACGTCATCGAGTGGCTCGGTGAACTCGTGCGGCAGGTCGACTCGAGCCTGCTCGACGAGTGGGAAGAGATGGTGAACCCGCGCGAGGTCGAGGCCCACGACGAGATCGTGCCTCCGACGCTGCGCAACCTCACCGCCAACGCCCGGGCGTTCCGCATCATGGTGCGCAACGAGCTGTTCCGTCGCGTCGAACTCGCCGCCCGGGACGACGCGGACGCCCTGGGCGCCCTCGACGCGGGCTCGGGCTGGGACGCCGACCGCTGGGGCGAGGCCCTCGACCGGTACTACGACGAGTACGACTCCATCGGCACGGACGCCGAGGCCCGGGGGCCGCAGATGCTGCAGGTCGAGCAGCTGCCCACGGTGTGGCGGGTGCGGCAGATCCTGGCCGATCCCGAGGGCGACCACGACTTCGGCATCTCGGCCGTCGTCGACCTCGCCTCGAGCGACGAGCGGGGCGAGGCCGTCGTGACGGTCACGGCCGTCGGGCCGGCCTCCGAACGGAGCCGACCGTCACCCGTCGAGGGGTAATCTCGTAGGGTCCTGCCCCACCCCGGCAGCCGACCAGCTCCACCCGCGTTCCACCACGAAGAGGTCGCCATGTCTCGTCTGTCCGGCAAAGTCGCCATCGTCACCGGGGCAGCCTCGGGCATCGGCGAGGCGATCGTCCGTCGGTTCGCCGACGAAGGGGCCCGGGTCGTCGCGACCGACATCGTCGACGGGGCGGCCGTGGCGGCCGAGACGGGGGCCGAGTTCGTGCAGCACGACGTCGCCAACGGCGGCGACTGGAAGCGCGTCATGGACCGCATCGCCGAGCACTACGGCCGACTCGACGTCCTGGTGAACAACGCCGGCATCGTCTCGGGCCAGTCGATCGACGTCACCCAGCTCGAGAGCTGGAACCGCGTCTTCGCGGTCAACGTCACCGGCGTCATGCTCGGCACCCGCTTCGCCATCGAGCAGATGCGAGCGAACCCCGACGGCGAGGGCGGGTCGATCATCAACCTGGCCCCGGCGACGTCCTTCCTCGGCTTCGGCGACGACGCGGCCTACACGGCGAGCAAGCACGCCCTGGTCGGGCTCACCCGGTCGAGTGCCGCCCACGCCGCCCAAGAGGGCTGGAACATCCGCATCAACTCGCTGCACCCCGGCCCGACCGACACCGCACTGTTCCGCCGCCAGGTCGAGGCCCAGCCGCAGGTGCTCGACGCGTTCCGCGCGATGAGCCCGCGGGGTCGACTCGCCAAGCCCGACGAGGTCGCCGGGCTCGCCCTGCACCTCGCGAGCGACGATTCGGCCTTCTCGACGGGCGCGCAGTTCGTCGTCGACGGCGGACTCTCGAGCACGCACCCCTCGATGTAGCCGCGCCGCGCCGTGCCGTGCCGCGGTACGGCACGACACACCACGGCACGGCGTTTCGTGCACGGCACCGCGTCTGGATCAGGTGCGGTGCACGATTCGCGGTGCGGTGCGTCGCGGGATCAGAAGAGCGTCGCAGGAGGCGCGGGCGGGGTCGCCGGTGCCGCGATCGGGTCGGTCGTCGCGACCGGTGCCCCCGGCCACCCGGGCCCGGACGGCACCTCGGTGCGGTTCTGGAACGCCGTGGCGGCGCCCCGGGCCCGCACGTCGGCCGCCTCGTTCATCTCGTGGCCGACGTGGCCGCGGACCCACTCGAAGCGGACCTTCCGGCCGGCCAGGGCGGCGTCGAGCTCTTTCAGGATCTCGACGTTCAGCACGGGCTTGCCGTCTGCCTTCCGCCAGCCCTTGCGCTTCCAGCCGGGCATCCACTCGGTGCAGGCCTTGATCGTGTACTGGCTGTCGCAGAGGATGTGCAGGTCGTCGTCGGTGCCGGCGGTGGCGCGCAGCAGCTCGAGCACGGCGGTCAGCTCGCCCTGGTTGTTCGTCGCCCGTGGCCAGCCGCCGGCGGCCCATCGCTCGTCGTCGACGTACCAGGCCCATCCGGCGGGGCCGGGGTTGCCGAGGGCCGATCCGTCTGCTGCGGCGGTGATGGTCATGCGGGGTGCTCCTTGCGTCGACGGGTTGCCGGTCCACGGTAACGTGCCGGGCGCGACCGACCGGACCCGCGCCTCCTGCAGGGGTGTCGGGATCGGGCGGCGGTGTCGCGGTCGACCGGGTCAGCCGTTGTGGTCGGGGTGCGAGCCCGTGCGCTCGCCGGTCTCGATGCCCGCGATGGCGGCGAGGTCGCCCGCGTCGAGCTCGAAGCCGAAGACGTCGAGGTTGGCGCGGATGCGCGACGGCGTGACCGACTTGGGGATGACGACGAGGCCCTGCTGCAGGTGCCAGCGGATCGTCACCTGGGCCGGGGTGACCCCGTGCTTCGCGCCGATGCGCACGAGCGCGGCGTTGTCCAGGATGCGCCCTCGCGCCAGGGGCGACCACGCCTCGGTGACGATGCCGTGGGCGGCGTCGAAGGCGCGCAGCTCGTGCTGCTGCAACCACGGGTGCGCCTCGACCTGGTTGATGGCCGGCACGACGTCGGTCTCGGCCATCAGGCGTTCGAGGTGGGCGACCTGGAAGTTGCTCACGCCGATCGAGAGCGCCCGGCCCTCGGCCCGGATCGTCTCGAGGGCCCGGTACGTCTCGACGTACTTGTCCTGCTTCGGGGCGGGCCAGTGGATCAGGTAGAGGTCGACGTGGTCGGTGCCGAGCTTCGTCAGGCTCTCGTCGAACGAGCGGAGCGTCTCGTCGTAACCCTGCGCGGTGTTCCAGACCTTGGTCGTGAGGAAGACCTCGTCACGGGGAACGCCGGACGCCGCGAGGGCACGTCCGACGCCTGTCTCGTTGGCGTAGAACTCGGCGGTGTCGAGGTGGCGGTAGCCCTCGCCGAGGGCGGTCTCGACGACCCGTTCGGCCTCGTCGTCGGCGACCTTGTAGACGCCGAGGCCAAGCTGGGGGATCGTGCGGCCGTCGTTGAGGGTGATCTGGGGCACGTCGATGGAGGGCATGCCCTCAACTCTGCCAGCGTCCGACCCACCCGTGTCGCCGGGCCTCGGCGACCGTCCGGTGAACGCTGCGTGCCGGGCCCGTCGCCCCGTGGACGAGGAGGCGCGGGTCAGCTCGTCTGGACCGGCACCGGTTCGGTGTCGGGCAGGGGACTCGCGTCGCGGCCGCGGAGGTCGGGCAGGGCCTTGTGGAACGCGGCGCCGACGACCATGCCGACGAAGGCGAAGCAGGCGGCCACGATGAGTCCGCCCTGGCCGCCGACGTGGTCGATCGCGAAGCCGGCGATGGCCGAACCCAGGGCCGAGCCGATCAGCTGGCCCGTGCCGGCCCACCCGTAGGCCTCGGCCGTGTCGCTGAACTTCACGCTCGACGACACGATCGCGAACATCACGGCGAGGGCGGGGGCGATGCCGACGCCCGCGATCAGCAGCGTGATGCTGATCGGCCACAGGCCCGTCGCGAAGATCGCGAGGGTCATGCCCACGAAGACGATGGCGATGCGGCGGGCGAGCGCCCACGGGCCGACCGGGACGTGCCCGAGGGCGAGGCCACCGACCAACGACCCCGCGGCGAAGATCGCGAGGGCGATGCCCGAGTCGGCGCTGCCCTCGCCGAAGAGCGCGACGACTCCCGCCTCGACCGCGGCGCAGGCACCGATGAGCAGGAATCCGGCGACGGTCGCGAGCAGCACGGTCGGCCGCGCGAGCACCTTGCCGAAGGCCCGCTTGCTGCGGGGGATGCGGACGCGTCCGACCTCGGGCGACGCGATGAACCAGATGCCGCCGCCCACCAGGAAGGCCGCGGCGAGCCAGATGGCCTCTCGGGTGCCGATCTGCGTCCCGACGAAGGTCGTGATGACCGGGCCGGCCACCCAGATGATCTCTTGCGCGGACGCGTCGAGCGAGAAGAGGGGAGTGAGCTGGTTCGAGGTGACCATCTTGGGGTAGATGGTGCGGACGGCCGGCTGGACGGGCGGCACGCTGAGGCCGGTCACGAAACCGAGCGCCATGAACACCGGCACCGAGAAGTCGTACAGGGTGAAGGTGACCATCGTGATCAGGCAGACGATCAGCGTCAGGGTCAGGACGGGGCGCATCGCCCACCGACCCATCCAGCGGCTGGTGAGCGGGCCCGAGATCGCCTGGCCGATGCTCGTCGCGGCGAGCACCAGGCCGGCCGCGGCATACGAGTGGTGCACGTGCTCGACGTGCAGCAGGAACGCGAGCGACAGCATGCCGAACGGGAAGCGCGCGGTCAGCTGGGCCGCGATGATGCGCGAGACGCCGGGCGTCTTCAGCAGGGTCGAATAGGTGCTCACGAGGGGACAAGTCTACGAGTGGGGCCAGGGTGCGCGACACGCCGTGGTCCCGAACTGGGGACACGGATCGACGAGTGTCGGTGGTGGGGACGAACATGTGGAGAACAGCCCAGAACCGGGGAGAACCGCCCTCGTTCTGTGCAAAACGTGTGCGGTTCCCTGTGGAGAACTCCGTGAGACGAACTACAGGCGTGTAACACCGCATCTAGTTGTGGGGGCAACTCCGGGCCACTAGATGTAGTATCGAAGAGTCGCCACGGGCACTACGCCCCGAGGCTTACGAACCACCGATCCGGCCTCAGGGGCCGGCCAGAACACAGGGGATCCCATGGCCATCACCGTCTACACCAAGCCGTCCTGCGTCCAGTGCACGGCCACCTACCGAGCCCTCGACAACAAGGGCATCGAGTACGACGTGCTCGACGTCACCGCCGACGACGCCGCTCTCGAGAAGGTCCGCGCCCTCGGCTACATGCAGGCCCCCGTGGTCATCGCCGACGACGACCACTGGAGCGGTTTCCGCCCCGACAAGATCGCCGCCCTGGCCGCCAAGGTCGACTAGTCGACCGGGCGCCCCGCGCCCGACCAGCAGGACCGTGACCCGGGGCCCGGCCCCACCTCACCTCGGAGGCGATGACTCGACGTGACGAACGAACTCGTCTACTTCTCGAGCGTCTCGGGCAACACCGACCGCTTCGTCAAGAAGCTCGGTCTGCCGGCCCAGCGCATCCCGCTGTTCCCGTCCGAGCCGCCGCTCCACGTCCGAGACCCCTACGTCCTCGTCCTGCCGACCTACGGTGGCGGCGAAGGGCGAGGCGCCGTCCCGAAGCAGGTCATCCGGTTCCTCAACGACGAGGGCAACCGGCGCCTCATCCGAGGCGTGATCGCGGCGGGCAACACCAACTTCGGAGAGGGCTACTGCCTGGCCGGCGACATCGTCTCGGCCAAGTGTGACGTTCCCCTTCTCTACCGTTTCGAAGTCTTCGGAACACCAGACGACGTACAAGCCGTACACACAGGATTGGAAGAATTTTGGACGCAGCAGTCGATGACCTCGAAGTGATCGCCGCACCGGGGCAAGGGCTCAGCTCGGGGATGGACTACCACTCCCTGAACGCGATGCTGAACCTCTACGGCCCGTCCGGCGAGATCCAGTTCGAGAAGGACCGCGAGGCGGCGAAGCAGTACTTCCTGCAGCACGTCAACCAGAACACGGTCTTCTTCCACAACCTGCGCGAGCGCCTCGACTACCTCGTCGAGAACGAGTACTACGAGGCCGCGACCATCGAGCGATACGACTTCGCGTTCATCGAGAAGCTGAACGACCTCGCCTACTCGAAGAAGTTCCGGTTCCAGACCTTCCTCGGTGCGTTCAAGTACTACACCTCGTACACGCTCAAGACGTTCGACGGCAAGCGCTACCTCGAGCGCTTCGAAGACCGAGTCGTCATGACCGCCCTCGGTCTCGCCCAGGGCGACGAGGCACTCGCCGTCGACCTGGTCGAAGAGATCATCGCGGGCCGCTTCCAGCCGGCCACGCCGACCTTCCTCAACACCGCGAAGGCCCAGCGCGGCGAGCTCGTCAGCTGCTTCCTGCTGCGCATCGAAGACAACATGGAGTCGATCTCGCGCGGCATCAACTCGTCGTTGCAGCTGTCGAAGCGCGGTGGCGGCGTCGCCCTGTCGCTCTCGAACATCCGCGAGGCCGGCGCGCCGATCAAGCAGATCGAGAACCAGTCCTCCGGCATCATCCCCGTCATGAAGCTGCTCGAAGACAGCTTCAGCTACGCGAACCAGCTCGGTGCCCGTCAGGGTGCCGGCGCGGTGTACCTCAGCGCACACCACCCCGACATCATGCGGTTCCTCGACACCAAGCGGGAGAACGCCGACGAGAAGATCCGCATCAAGACGCTGTCCCTCGGCGTCGTCGTGCCCGACATCACGTTCGAGCTCGCCAAGAACAACGAGGACATGTACCTCTTCTCGCCGTACGACGTCGAGAAGGTCTACGGCGTCCCCTTCGGCGACGTGGCGATCAGCGAGAAGTACCGCGAGATGGTGGCCGACTCGCGCATCAAGAAGACCAAGATCAAGGCGCGCGACTTCTTCCAGACGATCGCCGAGATCCAGTTCGAGTCGGGCTACCCCTACATCGTGTTCGAAGACACGGTGAACAAGGCGAACCCGATCAAGGGCCGCATCAACATGTCGAACCTGTGCTCCGAGATCCTGCAGGTCAACACGCCCACCACGTTCAACGAAGACCTCTCGTACAACGAGATCGGCAAGGACATCAGCTGCAACCTCGGCTCGATGAACATCGCCCTCTCGATGGACGCGCCCGACCTCGGCAAGACCGTCGAGACCGCGATCCGCGGCCTCAGCGCCGTCAGCGACATGAGCCACATCACGTCGGTCCGCTCGATCGAGGTCGGCAACGACCAGTCGCACGCCATCGGCCTCGGCCAGATGAACCTGCACGGCTACCTGGCCCGCGAGCGTGTGCACTACGGCACGCCCGAGGCGATCGACTTCACGAACATCTACTTCTACACGGTGCTGTTCCACGCCCTGCGCGCCTCGAACACCATCGCGATCGAGCGTGGCGTCACCTTCGGCGGCTTCGAGGACTCGACCTACGCGTCGGGCACCTTCTTCGACAAGTACACCGAGACCGAGTGGAAGCCCGAGACCGAGCGGGCGGCGGCACTGTTCGCCGACGCCGGCGTCGCGATCCCCACGCAGGACGACTGGCTCGCGCTCAAGGCCAGCATCATGCAGCACGGCATCTACAACCAGAACCTCCAGGCCGTGCCGCCGACCGGGTCGATCTCGTACATCAACCACTCGACCTCGTCGATCCACCCGATCGCGTCGAAGATCGAGATCCGCAAAGAGGGCAAGCTCGGCCGCGTGTACTACCCGGCGCCGTTCATGACGAACGACAACCTCGAGTACTACACCGACGCGTACGAGATCGGGCCCGAGAAGATCATCGACACCTACGCCGCGGCGACGCAGCACGTCGACCAGGGCCTGTCGCTCACGCTCTTCTTCAAAGACACCGCCAGCACGCGCGACATCAACAAGGCGCAGATCTACGCATGGCGCAAGGGCATCAAGACGATCTACTACATCCGTCTCCGCCAGCTCGCACTCGAGGGCACCGAGGTCGACGGCTGCGTCAGCTGCATGCTCTAGGCCCTGCGCCCCGAGTCCTTGCGCCACCCGGCGCGGGCCGGTCTCGACGACCGGCCCGCGCCTCCTGAACTCACGCTCTTCCCTCTGAAAGGCACGTCATGACCATCACCGATCCGGTGCACGCCACCGGCAAGTCGGTCCCGCTGATCTCGTCGGTCAGTGCGATCAACTGGAACCGCATCCACGACGACAAGGACGTCGAGGTCTGGAACCGGCTGGTCAACAACTTCTGGCTGCCCGAGAAGATCCCGCTGTCGAACGACGTCCAGTCGTGGAACACGTTGACCCCCGAAGAGCAGCAGATGACGATGCGGGTCTTCACCGGCCTGACGCTGCTCGACACCATCCAGGGCACCGTCGGCGCGATCAGCCTGATCCCCGACGCGATCACCCCGCACGAAGAGGCCGTCTACACGAACATCGCGTTCATGGAGTCGGTGCACGCCAAGAGCTACTCGTCGATCTTCTCGACCCTCGCGTCGACCCCCGAGATCGACGACGCCTTCCGCTGGTCGACCGAGAACGTCAACCTGCAGAAGAAGGCCCAGATCGTCCTCGACTACTACACGGGCGACGACCCGCTGAAGCGCAAGGTCGCCTCGACGCTGCTCGAGTCGTTCCTGTTCTACAGCGGCTTCTACCTGCCGATGTACTGGTCCTCGCGCGCCAAGCTGACCAACACGGCCGACCTGATCCGCCTGATCATCCGCGACGAGGCCGTGCACGGGTACTACATCGGCTACAAGTTCCAGAAGGGTCTCGAAGGCGCCTCGGACGAGCGCAAGCAAGAGATCAAGGACTACACGTTCAACCTTCTCTTCGAGCTCTACGAGAACGAGATCCAGTACACGCAAGACCTCTACGACGGCGTCGGCCTCAGCGAAGACGTCAAGAAGTTCCTGCACTACAACGCCAACAAGGCGCTGATGAACCTGGGCTACGAGCCGATGTTCCCCAAAGAGACGACCGACGTGAACCCGGCGATCCTGTCCGCGCTCTCGCCGAACGCCGACGAGAACCACGACTTCTTCTCGGGGTCGGGTTCGTCGTACGTCATCGGCAAGGCCGTCAACACAGAAGACGAGGACTGGGACTTCTAACCCACCCCCGCACCACGCAGCAGGCGTCGCCCACCCCGGGCGGCGCCTGTTCTGCGTCCGCCCGTCCTCGCTCTGCTCCGGTGTGCAATTCGCGACCGTCGAGGGGCGACACGCTGCTCATCTTCGGCCGCGAACGTTTTCGTCCACGCTGGATGTCGGGTTCGGCGCGGTACGCGGGCGCGGGGCGGTCGGGTTCGGCGCGGGGGCGGGCGTGGGGCGGTCGGGTTCGGCGCGCGGGACGCGGGCGGGGGGTCATGA
>NZ_JXQZ01000075.1 GCF_000878135.1 Frigoribacterium sp. MEB024 | reverse complement strand
CTAAAAGGAGTCCGGCGGTGTCCTACTCTCCCACAAGGTCCCCCTTGCAGTACCATCGGCGCTGAGAGTCTTAGCTTCCGGGTTCGGAATGTGACCGGGCGTTTCCCTCTCGCTATGGCCGCCGAAACATTTACCACACACCATTACTGGTGGTGAAGTCTGTTTTTAGACCATGCACCCGCCCCAGGGGACGGATGAGTGTTCTGTTGAGTTGTTCCCGACCGTATTTCGGGAACCACATAGTGGACGCAAGCAGCTTTCCCCCACCTCTACAGGGAGGGAGTGTTGTCAAGTTATCGGCTTATTAGTACCGGTCAGCTCCATGGGTCGTTAGTCCCCACTTCCACATCCGGCCTATCAACCCAGTAGTCTAGCTGGGAGCCTCTCACCCCTAAGGGTATGGAAATCTCATCTCGAAGCCGGCTTCCCGCTTAGATGCTTTCAGCGGTTATCCGTTCCGAACGTAGCTAATCAGCGGTGCCCTTGGCAGGACAACTGACACACCAGAGGTTCGTCCATCCCGGTCCTCTCGTACTAGGGATAGATCTTCTCAAATTTCCTACGCGCGCAGCGGATAGGGACCGAACTGTCTCACGACGTTCTAAACCCAGCTCGCGTACCGCTTTAATGGGCGAACAGCCCAACCCTTGGGACCTACTCCAGCCCCAGGATGCGACGAGCCGACATCGAGGTGCCAAACCATGCCGTCGATATGGACTCTTGGGCAAGATCAGCCTGTTATCCCCGAGGTACCTTTTATCCGTTGAGCGACAGCGCTTCCACAAGCCACTGCCGGATCACTAGTCCCGACTTTCGTCCCTGCTCGACTTGTCAGTCTCACAGTCAAGCTCCCTTGTGCACTTACACTCGACACCTGATTGCCAACCAGGTTGAGGGAACCTTTGGGCGCCTCCGTTACTTTTTGGGAGGCAACCGCCCCAGTTAAACTACCCACCAGGCACTGTCCCAGAACCGGATCACGGTTCGTAGTTAGATATCCAAAGTGACCAGAGTGGTATTTCAACAATGACTCCACCTGAACTAGCGTCCAAGCTTCACAGTCTCCCACCTATCCTACACAAGCCACTCCGAACACCAATACCAAGCTGTAGTAAAGGTCACGGGGTCTTTCCGTCCTGCTGCGCGTAACGAGCATCTTTACTCGTAGTGCAATTTCGCCGAGTTCGCGGTTGAGACAGCTGGGAAGTCGTTACGCCATTCGTGCAGGTCGGAACTTACCCGACAAGGAATTTCGCTACCTTAGGATGGTTATAGTTACCACCGCCGTTTACTGGGGCTTAAATTCTCAGCTTCGCTTGCGCTAACCGTTCCTCTTAACCTTCCAGCACCGGGCAGGCGTCAGTCCGTATACATCGTCTTGCGACTTGGCACGGACCTGTGTTTTTAGTAAACAGTCGCTTCCCACTGGTCTCTGCGGCCTTTCCCGCTCCGGGAGTAAATCCCATCACGGTTCCGGCCCCCCTTCTCCCGAAGTTACGGGGGCATTTTGCCGAGTTCCTTAACCACGATTCTCTCGATCTCCTTGGTATTCTCTACCTGACCACCTGAGTCGGTTTGGGGTACGGGCGGCTTGAACCTCACGTCGATGCTTTTCTCGGCAGCATAGGATCACTGATTTCCCCCAATCGGGGTACGCATCGGATCTCAGGCGCATTGACGACGGATTTGCCTATCGTCAGCCCTACATCCTTACACCAGGTTCACCTTACGGATACCATCGCCTGGCTCAGCTACCTTCCTGCGTCACACCTGTTAATACGTTAACCGCACCAGCATGGGGTCGAGCGTTAGACCGGCCGGCATCACCCCGAAGGGATCCACTCAGCCGGGTTAGGACTCTTAGCACCACTGGATTAGCTTGGGCGGTTCTTCGCCGGTACGGGAATATCAACCCGTTGTCCATCGACTACGCCTGTCGGCCTCGCCTTAGGTCCCGACTTACCCAGGGCGGATTAACCTGGCCCTGGAACCCTTGGTCTTTCGGAGGACGGGTTTCTCACCCGTCTTTCGCTACTCATGCCTGCATTCTCACTCGTGTGGCCTCCACGGCTGGTT
>NZ_JXQZ01000074.1 GCF_000878135.1 Frigoribacterium sp. MEB024 | reverse complement strand
GCGCGCGGCCTCGACGACACCCGCAGCGTCGGCCCGCTCGACGGCCGCGGCGGCGAGGTCGAGGGCGCGGGCGAGCCCGGTCGGCAGCCCGGTCGGCAGCGCCCGCAGGTGGTGACGCAACGGCAGGCCGACGAGGCGCAGCCGTTCGGCCGCCAGCCCGCCGGGAAGCCCCCGGTCGAGGGCGTCGGCCATCGGCCCGACCAGCTCGGCGAGACGGCCGGCAGCCCCGGCCCCTTCGGCACCCGCGCCGCTCGCTGCCACCACCCGCAGCTCGGCCGCGAGTCGGGCCCGATCGGGGTCGTCCGACGTCGCGACGAGCCCGTCGGCCTCGGCGGCGACCATCGCGCAGGCCGTGGCGAACAGGTCGGCGGCCTCGGCGGCGCAGGGCACGACGACGCGGGTCGCCCGCTTGGAGGTGGTCTCGACGAGTCGCAGGTCGCCGAGCTTCGCCAAGGCGACCCGGATGGGCGTGCGCGAGACGCCGAGCCACCGTTCGAGGTCGACGTCGCGCAGGCGCTCCCCCGGTGACAACGTGCCGTCGAACACGGCGGCGAGCAGATGGTCGAAGACCGCGTCCTTGTGCAGCCGGCGCGGGATGACGGGTCGTGCGGTGGCGGGGACGGGCATGGTGACCTCTCGGTGGCGCGTGGCATGTCTCATCCCATGATGAGGCATGCATGCCTCGTGTCGCCAGCACCCAGGGGGATGAGGTGCAACTACAGTGAACCGGTGGCCACACCCAAGATCGTCCTGTTCTACCTGTTCACCCCGTTGGCCGATCCCGACGCGGTGCGGCTCTGGCAGCGCGAACTGGCGGAGGCCCACGGGCTCACCGGGCGGGTGATCGTGTCACGCCACGGCATCAACGGCACCCTCGGCGGCGACCTGCCCGAGGTGAAACGCTGGCTGCGCCGCACCCACGAGTACGCCCCCTTCCGCCCGCTCGAGGTGAAGTGGAGCGAGGGCACGGGGGACGACTTCCCCCGGCTGTCCGTCAAGGTGCGCGACGAGCTCGTCACGTTCGGCGCCCCCGACGAGCTCGAGGTCGACGAGCACGGCGTGGTGGGCACCGGCGAGCGCCTGTCGCCCGACGAACTGCACGAGCTGGTCGCCCGGGAACAGGTCACGTTCTTCGACGGACGCAACGAGTTCGAGTCCCGCATCGGGCGGTTCCGCGGGGCCGTCGTGCCCGACGTCGACACCACCGGCGACTTCGTCGCCGAGCTCGACAGCGGACGCTACGACCATCTGAAGGACGAGCCCGTCGTCACCTACTGCACGGGCGGGGTGCGCTGCGAGGTGCTCTCGTCGCTGATGACGGCCCGCGGCTTCTCACGGGTCTACCAACTCGACGGTGGCGTCGCGCGGTACGGCGAGCGCTTCGGCGACGACGGCCTCTGGGACGGCTCGCTCTACGTCTTCGACGGTCGCGGCTCGGTCGAGTTCAGCGACCACGCGGCCGTGATCGGTCGCTGCGAGGTCTGCGGCACCGCGACCAGTCGCATGCAGAACTGCGTCGACGTGCAGTGCCGAGTGCAACTCGTCGCCTGCGACGGGTGCGGGGCACGAGGCGACGTGACCTGCGACCGGCACCGCGCCTCCTCGGTCCTCACCGCCGACGGGGCCCCGGCGCGGTGACGACCGACGGACCCCCGGTGCTGTGACCTCGGTCGGGGCTCCGGCGTAGGGTCCCCGGCATGACTGAGACCAACGACACCAAGAAGATCGGCGAGGTCCTCGACGCGGGCCGCATCGGCATCCTCACCACGCAGAGCAGCCACGGCCACCTCGTGAGCCGCCCCCTCGCACTCGTCGACCGCGACTTCGACGGCAAGGTGTACTTCTTCACGCGCGACCCCTCCCCCAAGGTCGACGACGTCAAGGCGCACCCGCAGGTGAACGTCGCCGTCGAGACCGGCAAGGGCTACCTGTCGCTCGCGGGCAAGGCGTCGATCGTGAAGGACTCCGCGCTCATCGACGAGCTCTGGACGACCGGCGCCGAGGCCTGGTTCGACAAGGGCCGCGAGGACCCGACCGTCGCCCTGCTCGAGGTCGACGTCGACACGGCCGAGTACTGGGTCAGCAACGAGCCGAAGGCCGTCACCCTCTTCAAGTACGCCAAGGCGGCCGTGACCGGCGGACACCCGAAGAACGTCGCCGACACCGGCACCGTCTCGCTCTAGCCGAGGAGGCGCGGCGCGGGTCGTGCGGGACGGCTCGCGCCCCCGCCGACCCGCGTCCGGTGTCGGTCCCCGCACGGTGTCGGCCAGCGGACGGTAACGCGCGGGGCGCATGCCGTGCGGTGGCCGGCCGGATCAGCCGCAGCTGACGGTCTGGCCGTCGCCGTTCACGTAGTCGCCCGGACCGAGCTGGGCGCAGGCCGTCGCGAGTTGCGAGTAGTAGTCGAGTGCCGCGATGGCGTACGCGAGGCTCAGGACGATGACGATCGAGGCGATCACCATGCCGGTCAGGGCGAGGGTGGCCGGTCGGCCGGCGGCCCGGGCGCGTCGAGCGGCCACGATGCCGAAGACCAGGCCGAGGGGCGCGAAGAAGACGCCGAAGACGATCGACGCGATCGCGAGACCACGGCCCTCGTCGTCGGTACGGGGCGGCGCTGACGACCAGTCGTCGTCGGCGGGGAAGAAGTACGAGCCGAGGCCCGCGTTCTCGGGCCGGGCGTCGGGCGCGGAGACGGTGTCGGGCGTGGACCCGGGCGGCGGCGCCCAGACCTGGCGACCGTCGGAGTCCCACGTCGGCGCGGCGGACTGCCCGCCGACGGGCTGCCCGCCGACGGGCCGTGTCGAGGTGGGCTGCGGGAAGAACGGCTGCTGCTGTCGCGTCGCGGGCATCGACGGTGCGCCGGAGGGGTCGAGCGGCCAGCCGCGATCGGTCACGCCCGCCTCGGGGTGCACCGGGCGAGGCGGACCGAACGGGAACTCGCCCCGGTCGGGCTCGGTCGGCGTCGGCCGGGCGAAGCGTGCCCACGGCGACGGCGGACGCCCCGGCTGCTCGTTGCTCATGCAGGCGAGGGTAGTACGGCCGCCTGCGCGACCGGGCAGGGCGGCGACCGGCCCCGTGGACAGGTGCCGCGCCTCCTCGTGGTCCATGATGGGTCTCGACCTCGGCCCGTCGATCGGGCCCTTCGATGCGATGGAGCCCCTCGATGCGAATCGGAATCCTCACCAGCGGTGGCGACTGCCCCGGTCTCAACGCGGTCATCCGCGGTGCCGTGCTCAAGGGCACGCAGATCCACGGACAAGAGTTCGTGGGCTTCCGCGACGGCTGGCGCGGCGTCGTCGACGGCGACGTGATGCCCCTCACCCGCAAAGAGATCCAGGGCATCGCCAAGCAGGGCGGCACGATCCTCGGGACGAGTCGCACGAACCCGTTCGAGGGCGACGGCGGCGTCGACCGCATCGCCGAGAACATGGAGCGCTTCGGCATCGACGCCATGATCGCCATCGGCGGCGAGGGCACGCTGGCCGCGGCCAAGCGGCTGACGGACGCCGGCCTCAAGATCGTCGGCGTGCCCAAGACCGTGGACAACGACCTCGGGGCGACCGACTACACCTTCGGCTTCGACACCGCGGTCCAGATCGCCACGGACGCCATGGACCGCCTGCGCACCACCGGCGACTCGCACAGCCGCTGCATGGTCGCCGAGGTCATGGGCCGACACGTGGGCTGGATCGCCCTGCACTCGGGCATGGCCGCCGGTGCCCACGCGATCCTCATCCCCGAGCAGGCGACGAGCATGGACCAGATCGTCGAGTGGGTGCAGTCGGCCTACGACCGGGGGCGCGCACCGTTGGTGGTCGTCGCCGAGGGGTTCGTGCCCGACCACGAGAGCGACGTGCACTCCGAGCGCGGCCTGGACGCCTTCGGCCGACCGCGCCTCGGCGGCATCGGCGAGCGCCTCGCCCCCGTCATCGAGGAGCGCACGGGCATCGAGACCCGCGCCACGACGCTGGGGCACATCCAACGCGGCGGCACGCCCACGTCGTACGACCGCGTGCTCGCCACACGGCTCGGCATGGCGGCGAGCGACGCGGTGGTCGAGGGGCGCTGGGGCCGCATGGTCGCCCTGCGAGGCACCGAGATCGTCCACGTCTCGTTCGAGGAGGCGCTCGACAGCCTCAAGGTCGTCCCACAGAACCGCTACGACGAGGCCGCGATCCTCTTCGGTTGACGGGAGCGGGGGTCGGGGGTCGGACAGGTCGTGGGCGGGGTCCTGCGGAACCGTCGTCGGCTCGTCCCCGGGGCCGGCCACTCCGGCGTCATCCCGGGGTCCGTCGCTCAGGCGATGTGCGCACGGACGGACTCTGACAGGCTCGACACATGATCACGTTCATCGTGGTGGGGGCGATCGGACTCCTGCTCCTGCTCGTCAGCATCGTCGTGGGCGACCTGCTCGACGTCTTCGACGTCGGCGACGGGCTCGTCTCGGGCGTCGCCCTGGGCGCGGCCTTGGCCATCTTCGGGCTCGCCGGGGTCGTCACGTCACAGACCGACCTCGCGTCGGGGTGGACGTACGCCGTCGCCGTCGGCATGGCGCTCGTCGCCCTCGTGTTGATCCAGCTCGTCGTCCGCCGCGTGACGCGCCGCGAGAGCGGGGGCCACTGGTCGCCCGTCGGGTTCGTCGGCGTCACGACCGAGGCCACCGGTCCGGCCGGCGGCGAGGTGCGGCTCGACGACGTCCGCGAGCTCGAGCGGCGGCTCGCGACCAGCGACGCGCGCATCGAGCGCGGCGTCCGCGTCCGCGTCGTGGCCGAGAACGGCCCGCGCGTGCAGGTCGAGGCGCTCGACGCCGACGACGCCTCCGCGTCGCGTGATCCCCAGACCAACTGAAAGGAAGCCCCGTGGACTTCATCTCCTCCAACGTCAGCGTCGTCGCCATCGTCGTCGCCGTCGTCATCGTGCTCGCCCTGCTGTCGTTCGTCGCCAGCCGCGTCCGCCGCGTCCCGCCGAACGAGGCGCTCATCGTGGTCGGCCGTGGCGCCGAACGATCCGAGGGCGGGGGCATCTTGAGCCCGCAGAAGGTCATCATCGGTGGCCGCACCTTCGTCTGGCCCATCTTCCAAGAGGGCTTCAAGCTGTCGCTCGAGCAGTACCAGACCCCGGTCGAGGTGCAGGCGATCGACGCCAACTACATCCGCACCGCGGTCAAGGCGACGGTCAACTTCAAGGTGACCGGCACCGAAGACGGGGTGCGCCGCGCCGCCCAGCGCTACCTGCTGCAGCAGCAGCAGCTCCCCGTCATCGTGCAGCAGTCGCTCGAGGGGTCGATCCGCGGTCTCATCGGCGGCCAGCCGGTCGACGACCTGGTCAAGAACTTCTCGCGCCTGGCGGCCGACGCCGTGAACGAGACGAAGGGCGAGCTCGCCGAGCTGGGCCTCCAGATCGAGACGATGAACATCCGCGAGATCGAGACGCCGGGCAGCACCTACCTGGCCGACCGTGGTCGCGCCGAGGCGGCCGTCGCGAAGCAGAACGCCGACGTCGCCGAGGCAGAGGCCGAGCGCATCGCCGCCCTGGCCCGCATCGGCAACACCCAGCAGACGGCCGAGCGCCAGCTGCAGCTCGACGTGCGCCAGGCCCAGATCAAGGCCGAGACCGACCGGGCACAGGCCGAGGCCTCCGCCGCGGGTGAGCTCGCCCGGGCCATGCAAGACAAGCTGGTCGCCGAGCAAGAGAGCATCGCCGTCGCCGAGCAGGCCAAGGTCAACCAGGAGCGACTCAACATCGAGGTCCGTCAGCCCGCCGAGGCCGCGGCCTACGCGTCGGTGCAGAACGCCGAGGCCGAGCGCGACGCGGCCAACGCCGCCGTCGAGGCCGAGGCGTTCCGCCGCACCCAGCTCGCCGACGCCGCCCGCAACGCGGCCGAGAACGAGGCCGCGGCGGTCGAGGCCGCCGGTCGGGCCGAAGCCGCGGCGATCAAGGCCAAGGGTCTCGCCGAGGCCGAGGCGGTCGACGCCCTGGCCGAGGCGCAGGGCAAGTTCGGCCAGGCGGCGCTCGCGTCGCAGGTCATCTCGCGTCTGCCCGAGATCGCTCGCGAGATGGCGGCCCCGATGGGCAACATCGACGCTCTGACGGTGGTCTCCACCGACGGCGCCAACGAGCTGACCAAGTCCGTCGCCAACAACATGACGCAGCTGCAGGACGTCGTGAAGGCCACGACGGGGCTCGACCTCGTCAGCGCGCTGGGTGGCTTCCTCGGGGGCAAGGCCGGGGCGTCCGGCCCCGTCGACCGCCCCTGACCTCCCCTGGCCTCGCCTGATCGCGCCCGCGTAGCCTCGGTCCCATGCGTGCGATCGTGGTCGAGAAGGGCAGGGCCGCCGAGCTGAGAGAGCTCGACGAACCGGTCGCCGGGCCGGGTGACGTCGTCGTCGACGTCACCTGGTCCGGCGTCAACTACAAGGACGGGCTCGCCTTGAGCGGCGACCCCGGGGTCGCCCGGGTCGATCCACTCGTGCCCGGCATCGACCTGGTCGGCGTCGTGGCCTCTTCGGGCTCCCCACGCTTCGCACCGGGCGACGAGGTGCTCGTCAACGGTGCCGGCCACGGCGAGACCAGGCCCGGCGGCTTCGCCGAGCGCGTCGTGGTCGACCCGGGCAGCGCCGTGCTGGTCCCCCGCGGCATCGATGCTCGGCGTGCCGCCGCCATCGGCACGGCGGGGTTCACGGCGATGCTCAGCGTCCTCCGGCTCGAACGCGACGTCCGCCCCAACGACGGCGACGTCGTGGTGACCGGGGCGGCCGGAGGCGTCGGGTCGGTGGCGATCGCGGTGCTGAGCCGCCTCGGGTACTCGGTCAGCGCCTCCTCGGGTCGCGTCGCCGAGCAGGGCGACTACCTCCGCTCGCTCGGGGCCTCCACCCTGATCGACCGAGACGAGCTGTCCGGCGCGGGCAAGCCGATGCAGCGGGCCCGCTGGGCCGGCGGCGTCGACTCGGTCGGCAGCCACACCCTCGCCACCGTCCTGGCACAGACCCGCTGGGGCGGCACCGTGACGGCGTGCGGGCTCGCCCAGGGGGCCGACCTGCCGACGACGGTGCTGCCCTTCATCCTGCGGGGCGTGACCCTGGCCGGCGTGAACTCGGTGGACGCCCCGCTCGAGCTGCGGCAGCGTGCCTGGGACCGGCTGGCGCGAGACCTCGACCTCGACCTGCTCGACTCGATGACCGACGAGGTCGCCCTGGCCGACGTCGTGGACGCCGGCGAGGCGATCCTGGCGGGTCGGACCCGAGGCCGGACGGTCGTGCGGGTCGGCGCATCGCGAATCTAGAACTCCGGATCACCCATACGTACTCAGCCCACGGGTTTATGCTCGACATGTCGGCGACCGGTTCAGGGCCGGGTCGACGAACCCGACCGACCGCGGTGCCCCGCACCGACGACCGTCGCCACCCATCCGCACACACGACGGAGGCCCCCGATGCCGATCCCCCAGAACGACGACCAGACTCCCGCTCCCCGCCGCCTGCTGCGCGACGTCGTCTACGACAAGATGTTCGCCGCGATCATCGACGGCACCCTCGAGTTCGGCGAACGCCTGAACGACGACCAGCTCGTCGCCTGGCTCGGCGTCTCCCGCACGCCCGTCCGCGAGGCCATCGCCAAGCTCGCCGACCAGGCCCTGGTCGACATCGAGGCCAACCGTTACACGCGCATCGTCGACCCCTCGTACGGCGAGTTCGTCGACACCGTCGACGTCGGTTACGCCGTCTGGTCGCTCTTCGTCGAGCGGGCCGTGCCCAAGCTCGACAAGGCCCAGCGTGCCGAGGTCGTCGGCCTGCTCGACACCCGGGCCAAGGCCTTCAAGGCGAAGAAGGAAGAAGACATCGCGGGCCTCGTACGGGCCAACGAGATCCTGCTGGCCGCGGCCGACAGCGAGTCCTTGACGCGCCTGTGGTCGAACACCGGCCCGCGCCTCCTGCTGCTGCTGCGTCGCCCGTCGGCCAACGGCATCTTCGACTACCCGCAGGCCCACGCGTTCACCGTCGCGTTCCGTGACGCCGTCAAGGCGGACGACGCCGAGGCGGCCGCCGCCGCCGTGCGCGAGCAGCCCGCGCGCCTCCAGGGCCTGTTCGACCAGGTGCGCGAGGCGGGCATCTACCGCGCGTGACCTCAGCTCCTCCCGCGGCCGCCCCGGCGCCGCCCGTGCTCGACGTCGTCGACGCACGGGTGACCCGGGGCGGTCGTGATCTGCTGCACGACGTGTCGTTGCGAGTCGAGGCCGGCCAGCACTGGGCTCTGATCGGCCCCAACGGAGCCGGCAAGACCACGCTGCTGACGCTGTGCGGTGCGCTCGGCCATCCGAGCGCCGGCACGGTCGACGTCCTCGGCCGACGCCTCGGACGCGTCGAGCTGAGCGAGCTCCGCCGTCACATCGGCCACGTCGACCCCCGCCACCGCATGGTGGGCGACAACACCGTGCGCGAGGTCGTGCTGAGCGGCTTCACCGGCAGCAGCGACCCGGTGCCCCGCTGGTCCCCCACCGACGAGCAGGAGGCGCGGGTCGTCGACCTCGTCGCGAGCGTCGGCCTCTCGTCCCGCATGTCGGCACGGTGGAGCGTCCTGTCCCAGGGCGAACGTGGTCGGGCCCTGATCGCCCGCGCCCTGGTCTCACAGCCGGCCCTGCTGTTGCTCGACGAACCCGCCACGGGACTCGACGTCGCGGCGCGGGAACACCTGCTCGACACCGTCGACGAGCTGCGCACGATCCACCCCGGGATGGCCTCGGTCACCGTCACCCACCACCTCGAGGACCTGCCGAGCAGCACGTCGCACGCCCTGCTGCTGCGCGACGGCGGGATCTTCGCCACCGGCCCGGCCGACGACGTGCTGACGTCCGACCTCGTGTCGGGGGCGTTCGACCACCCGCTCGTCATCGACCGGGCCGACGGACGCTGGTCGGCCCGGGCCCGCCGCCGCTGACCCGACCGGTGCATCACGGCGCCCCGCGCAGCCGCTGCCGGAGTGCCCGCCGCCGGCCCACCCGACCAGCCGGCCACCCGCCACCCCGCCACC
>NZ_JXQZ01000073.1 GCF_000878135.1 Frigoribacterium sp. MEB024 | reverse complement strand
AGGGCGTCCATCTCGCGAACGACACCGAGTTCGGGCTCGTCGCCTACGCCTTCACCCGCGACCTCGCCCGAGGGCAGCGGCTCGCCGAACGGCTGCAGACCGGCATGCTCGGTCTCAACGTCGGCGTGGTGTCGAACGCCTCGGCGCCGTTCGGCGGCGTCAAGTCGTCGGGCCTCGGTCGCGAAGGCGGTGCCGAGGGCATCCACGAGTACCTCGACACGGTGTACGTGCTGACCCCCGACCCGTTCGCCGGCTCATGAGCGCCGTCGAGCCGCTGCGCGTCGGCATCGTGGGCTACGGGCTCGCGGGGCGGGTGTTCCACGGCGCGCTGCTGGCCGCCGACCCGGCCTGGCAGGTCGACGCCGTCGTCACGCGTGACCCCGACCGTGCCGGGCAGGCCGCCGCGGCGCATCCCGGGGCCGAGGTCGTCGCCGACGTCGACGAGCTCTGGGGCCGTGGACTCGACCTGGTCGTCGTGGCCACCCCCAACGACACCCACGTCGAGACCGCGACGCGTGCCCTGCAGGCCGGGGCGGCCGTCGTCGTCGACAAGCCGCTCGCGACCTCGGCCGCCGACGCCCGCGGGCTCGTCGAGCTCGCCGAGTCTCTCGGCCGGCCGCTGAGCGTCTACCAGAACCGGCGGTGGGACGGCGACTTCCTGACGGCGACGCGCCTCGCGGCGTCGGGCGAGCTGGGCGACGTGCACACCGTCGAGTCACGCTTCGAACCCTGGAAGCCCGAGAACCGCGCCGGCTGGAAGCGCCGGGCGACCCCGGCCGACGGCGGGGGCATCCTGTTCGACCTGGGCCCGCACCTCGTCGACCAGGTGGTACGACTCCTGGGGCCGGCCCGGGCGGTGCACGCCGAGATCGCGACCCGCCGCCCGTCCGGGACGGCCGACGACGACGTGTTCCTGTCGCTTGAACACGAGGGTGGTCGGCGGTCGCGGCTGGCGATGAGCCACGTGGCAGCCCTCCCCGGGCCGAGGTTCCGTGTGCTGGGGTCGGCGGGGGCGTACGAGGTGCACGGTCTCGACCCACAAGAGGCCCAGTTGTCGTCGGGACTCGCGCCGACCGACCCCGCCTACGGTGTCGACGCGGGCGATCGTCGGGGCGTGGTGTCCGAGGGCGGCACCCGCCGTGACGAGACGACCGATCCGGGCCGGTACCCCGCGTTCTACTCGCAGCTGGCCAGGGCCCTGGCCGGCGAAGGCGAGCTGCCGGTCGACCCCTGGGACGCCGTCCGCTCACTCGAGGTGATCGAGGCCGCGCGTCGTTCGGCGGCCGAGGGACGCGTGATCCGCCTCTGACCCGGCGGCCATCGGCGAGTGGCCCGTGGACGACGCTCGCCCCTCGGTCAGAGCCGCGTCGTCCAGTCGACCGTCGCGAGGGTCGCGGCGACGTCGACCTCGGCGAGCGTCGGAGGTGACCAGCGGGGTCGGCGGTCCTTGTCGATCACCCGTGCGCGGACGCCCTCGACGAGGTCCGGCGACGCGGCGAGCGAGGTGACGATGCCCAGCTCCTGCCCCAGCACCGCCTCGAGGTCGGGCAGACGGGCCGCCCGCCGCCGCGCCTCCAGGGTCAGCACCACCGACGTGGGCGAGGCTGCCTCGAGGTCGTCGGCCACGGCTCCGGCGTCGGCGAGACCCGACGCCGAGAGTTCGCGGAGGCGTCGCACGATCGTCCGGGCGTCGTCGCCTCGGTAGGCGTCGTCGATCCACTCGGCGGCCCCGGCGAGATCGGACGGTCCCGCGTCCGTGCCGAGTGCCCGCACGGCCTCGGGGCCCCCGTCGGCCAGTGCCGGCAGGACCCGCGTCAGCTCGGACGACTGGACGAACAGGTCGGCGAAGCCTGTGTGGAGGGCATCGGCAGCCGTCATCGCACGACCGGTCAGGGCGAGATGGGTGCCGAGCTCACCCGGGGCCCGCGACAGCAAGAAGCTGCCGCCCGCGTCGGGGGAGAGCCCGATGCGGGTCTCCGGCATGCCCACCGAGCTTCGTTCGGTGACGATGCGGAGCGTGACGTGACCGCCGAGCCCGATGCCCGCACCCATCGCGATGCCGTCCAGAAGCGACACGATCGGCTTCGACCAGCGTGCCAGGCGCAGCGTTCCCCGGTATTCGCGCCGCCACATGTCGACGCTGCGTCGCGGGTCCGTCGTGGCGGCCGCGTGGATCCACGCGATGTCGCCCCCGGCACAGAACCCCCGTGGCCCGGCGCCCCGCAGCAGCACGGACGAGACCCCGGGGTCGTCCTGCCAGGCGTCGAGCGCCTGCTCGACGAGCCCGAGCATCTCGATCGTCACCGCGTTGATCTTCTGCGGGCGGTTGAGGGTGATCACGCCGACCCCGCGGTCGACGTGGGTCAGGACGGTGGGGGCGACGTCGCTCATCGGGCCATCGTCGCACGGCGTCGCGGCCGTGCGCCGACGCCCGCGCACCCCGCTCTCAGACGAGGAGTTGGTGCTTCGCCAAGTCCTTGTAGAGCGGCGTCGTCCGCACGAGTTCGGAATGGGTGCCCACGCCCACCACCCGGCCGGCTTCGACGACGACGATCTGGTCGGAGTCGACCACGGTCGAGAGCCGGTGGGCGATCACGATGAGCGTGCGGTTCTCGGCGACGGCGTCGATCGCCTCGCGGAGGCGCTGCTCGTTGAGACCGTCGAGACTCGAGGTCGACTCGTCGAGCAGCAGGATCGGCGGCGCGTTGAGCAGCGTGCGGGCGATGGCCAGGCGCTGACGTTCGCCGCCGGAGAGCATCACCCCGTCCTCGCCCACCTGGGCGTCGAGACCTTCGTCGCCGCGTTCGACCACCGCGGTCAGGTTCACGGCCTCGAGGACCCGACGGCAGTCGTCGTCCGTCGCCTCGGGCGCACCCAGGGTGAGGTTGTCGCGGATCGTCCCGGCGAGCACGGGTGCGTCCTGTTCGACGTAGCCGATGCGCGACCGCAGGTCGCGCCGGTCGAGGGTGCGGACGTCGGCCCCGCCCACGCGCACGGCACCCGAGGTCGGGTCGTAGAAGCGCTCGATGAGCGACAGGATCGTGCTCTTGCCCGCTCCCGAGGGGCCGACGAGGGCCGTGCGCTTGCCGACGGGCACCGAGAAGCTCACCCCTCGCAGCACCGTGAGGTCGTCGTCGGCGGGGCCCTCGCCCGAGTCGTGGGCCGGGGCACCGGACAGCTGCGGCCCACGCGTCGCCGGCCCGGTGGCGACCGGCGAGTCGGGGTACCGGAAGTGCACGTCGTCGAACCGGACGGCGATGCCGTCCTCGGCCGTGAGACCGGCGCCCGCCTCACGGGTCGCCACCTGGGCCGCGAGGCGTTCGTCGCCGTCGGTCTCGCTCGGCAGGTCGAGGATCTCCTGGATGCGTCCGAGCGCCCCCAGGGCCTGGTTGACGCTGAGCACGGCACCGAGGGCCTGACCGAGCGGCATGATCATGAGGAAGAGGAAGAGCACGAACGAGACGAGCGAGGCGATCTCGATGGCTCCGCTGGCCACCCGGTACCCCCCGACGCCGAGCACGACGAGGAACGAGGCCTGGAGGGCGACGGACGAGATCGGCACGACGAGTGCCGAGATGCGCGCCACCTGCAGCCCCCGTTGGTAGGCGCCCTCGGCGTCGCGTTCGACGGCGACGATCTCGCGTTCGGTGGCGCCCGAGGCGCGGATCGTGCGGACCGAGCTGATGGCGCGTTCGACGGCGGCCGTCAGGTCGCCCACCTTCTCCTGTGCCTGGCGGCTCGCCACGCGGATGCGACCGGACAACAGCACGACGACGACGACCGAGACGGCGACGACGAGCACGGTCAGTCCGAGCAGCACGGGGTCGATCAGGAACATGCCGACCAGGGCGCCGACGAAGGTGAGGCTGCCACCGATCGCCTCGACGAGCCCCTGCGTGAGCACGGCCCGCAGCAGGGTGGTGTCCGAGCCGACCCGCGACACGAGGTCGCCCGTCCGGCGCGTGTCGAACTGGCTGACGGGCAGCCGGAGCATGCGTCCGACGAGGCGACGACGGCTCGAGAGGACGACGCCTTCGCCGGTGCGCTGCAGGAGGTAGTGCTGGAACCCGCTGATCAGCCCGGCCACGACGACCAGCGCGACCAGCGCCCAGACGAGGGGCCCGAGCGTGACGCCCTGCTGCACGGCCGAGATGACCTGCTGCACGAGCAGCGGCTGACCGAGCGACGCGGCGGCACCCAGGACGCTGAGCACGATGATGAAGGCCATGACCTTCTTGTGCTCGAACAGGTAGGGCAGCAGCTGACGGAACGTGGCACGGGGACCCTCGGGCTGCGGGCGGCGACCCCACCGCGACCGGGGCGCGGCCGGTGGGTCGACCCGCGCCTCCTCGCCCTCGGACGTCGTCGTGCGCGCGCGTGTGTCGGAGCTCATGATGCCTCTCGTGCCAGGTGACCGGCGTCGCGGGGTGCGGCGGTCGGATGTCGCGGGCGGTGCCACCGCCGACTACGACCGTACTTCGTCCCGGTGACTTCCACCTGCGTCACGGAACCGGCCCGCGCCTCCGCATGCCGACCAGG
>NZ_JXQZ01000072.1 GCF_000878135.1 Frigoribacterium sp. MEB024 | reverse complement strand
CCCGCCGGCGTCGGCACCACGACGACCGAGACCGTCGCGCGCGACGAGAGAACCAAGGAGGCGCGCGCGGGCCACGGCACCGGCCGCCCGTCGCCCGCCCGCCCGACCCGTCGCCGCCGGAAGCCCCGCTGGGTCAGCAACGCGATCGCGATCGTCTTCAGCCTCGTCTGGCTGTTCCCCGTCTACTGGATGGTCAACACGGCGTTCAAGCCGCGCCCCGAGGTGATGACGGCGACCCCGCTGTTCTGGCCGCAGAACCCGACCCTCGACAACTTCGTCGTCGCGGTCACGCAGTCCGACTTCTTCACGAACCTGCGCAACAGCGTGATCGTCGTGGTCGGCGCCGTCGTCTTCTCGATCGTTCTCGGCCTGTTCGCCTCGGCCGCCCTGTCGCGGTTCCGGTTCCGCGGGCGGCGCACGATCATGGTGTTCATCCTGATCGTGCAGATGCTGCCGGCGACGGCCCTGCTGATCCCGCAGTTCCTGATCTTCAACAGCCTCGGGCTGCTCGGCACCTACGGCGGGCTCATCCTGGCGTACGTCGCGTCGACGTTGCCGTTCTCGATCTGGGTGATGCGCGGGTTCTTCCTGGCGATCCCGGTCGAGGTCGAAGAGGCCGCGCAGCTCGACGGCGCGAGCACCTGGCAGGTGCTGACGCGCATCATGTTCCCGCTCGTGCTGCCCGGCATGATCGCGACCAGCATCTTCGCCTTCATCGCGGCGTGGAACGACTACCTCGTGGCCTACACGTTCATGAAGGACCAGTCGATGTACACGCTTCCGGTCTGGCTGGCCTCGTTCAGCACGCCGACCAGCGGCACCGACTTCGGCGGGCAGATGGCGGCCTCGGTGCTGTTCTCGCTGCCGGTCGTCGTCTTCTTCATGATCATCCAACGCAACCTGGTGACCGGCATGTCCGCCGGCGCCGTGAAGGGCTGACCCCGTGACGAACGCACCCTCGACCCCCTCGACCCCCGCGCGGGCCGACACCGGGACGCCCGAGACCGCACCGGTCGCGATCGTGCCCCGCCCGGCGAGGCTGACCCGCGCCTCCGGGGCGTTCCGGCTCGACTCGGCGACGCGCGTCTCGGCGCCCGACGAGCTGGCGGGCGTCGTCGCCTGGCTGCAGCAGGCGCTGCGCCCGGCGACCGGGTTGCCACTGCGCGAGGGCAGCGCCGACGGGACCGGCATCTCGTTCGACCTGGACGCCTCGCTCGGAGCGGAGGCCTACCGGCTGGAGGCGCGACCCGCCGGGGTGCGCATCACCGGTGGCGACGCGGCCGGCGCGTTCCACGGGGCGCAGGTGCTGCGTCAGCTGCTGCCCGCGGCCGCGTACCGCTCGGCTCTCGTGCCCGGCGTCGACTGGGTCGTTCCCGCCGTCGACGTCGAGGACCGGCCGCGCTTCGGCTGGCGGGGGACGCACCTCGACGTGGCCCGGCACTTCCTGCCCAAGCACGACGTGCTGCGCTTCGTCGACCTGATGGCGCTGCACCGGCTGAACACGCTGCACTGGCACCTCACCGAGGACCAGGGCTGGCGCATCGAGATCACGAAGTACCCGCGCCTCACCTCGGTCGGTGCCTGGCGGGAGTCGTCGCAGGTGGGGGCCGGGCCGGACGCGACCCAGGACGGTCGGCCGCACGGCGGCTTCTACACGCAGGACGACATCCGCGAGGTCGTGGCCTACGCCGCGGCCCGCCACATCACGGTCGTGCCCGAGGTCGACGTGCCGGGCCATTCGATGGCGGCGATCACGGCGTACCCGCACCTGGGCGTCGGCGCCGTCGAGGTCGGCGGCAGGCCCGTCGCGGAGCCGCGACGGATCGCCGTCGGCACCGAGTGGGGCATCTTCGAGGACGTCCTCAACACCGAGCAGTCGACGGTCGACTTCTACACCGACGTGCTCGACGAGGTGATGGAGCTCTTCCCGGGCACCTGGATCGGCATCGGCGGCGACGAGTGCCCGAAGGCCCAGTGGCAGGCCGACCCGCGCACGCAGGAGCTCATGCGCGAACGCGGCCTCGCCGACGAGGAAGAGCTGCAGGCGTGGTTCATCGGTCGGCTCGACGCGCATCTCACGGCCGCCGGGCGACGCACCTTCGGCTGGGACGAGATCCTCGAGGGGAACTCGACGATGTCGCCCGGCGCCACGGTCGCGTCGTGGCGGGGCATGACCGGGGCCGTCACGGCCGCGCAACGCGGGTACGACGTCGTCGCCTGCCCGGACGACCAGGTCTACCTCGACTACCGGCAGTCCGACGGCCCGGACGAGCCGATCCCGGTGTCGATCCCGTTGACCCTCGCCGACGTGTACGCGTTCGAGCCGGTGCCGGCCGTCCTCGACGAGGCCGAGGCCCGTCACGTGCTCGGCGGCCAGGCCAACATCTGGACCGAGCACATGGACTCGCCCCGCACCGTCGACTTCTTCGCCTTCCCGCGGTTGTGTGCCGTCGCCGAGGCCCTGTGGACGACCGAGCCCCGCGACTTCGACGACTTCTCCACACGCCTCGCCGTGCACCTCGGACGCCTCGACGCGATCGGCGTCGAGTACCGGCACGAGTCGGGGCCGCTACCGTGGCAGCAGCGTCCGGGCGTGCCCGGACGGCCGGCCTCGCGGGAAGAACGCGAGGCGTACATCGCGTCGGTCGTGGCGAACATCACCTGACGCCGCGTCAGCAAGGAGCCCCCATGGAGATCGTCATCGTCCGCGACGCCGACGAGGTCGGCCGCGTCGCCGCCCTCAAGATCGCGTCCGTCGTCCAGCGCGACCCCGAGGCCGTGTTGGGGCTCGCGACCGGGTCGTCGCCCACCGGCATCTACGCCTCGCTCGCGGCCCGGGTCGCGGCGGGCGAGCTCGACTTCTCCCGCGCCTCCGGGTTCGCGCTCGACGAGTACGTCGGCATCCCGCTCGAGCACCCCGAGAGCTACGCGTCGGTGATCGAGCGCGACGTCGTCGTGCCCCTGGGCATGGACGCGTCGAAGGTGCGCGTGCCCGACGGGCGAGCGAGCGACATCGAGGCCGCGGTCGTCGACTACGAGCAGGCCATCGCCGACGCGGGCGGCATCGACATCCAGATCCTCGGCATCGGCGCGAACGGGCACATCGGCTTCAACGAGCCCACCTCGTCCTTCGCCTCGCGCACCCGCATCAAGACGCTCGCGCCGCAGACCCGAGCCGACAACGCGCGGTTCTTCGACGACCCGTCGCAGGTGCCCACGCACTGCCTGACCCAGGGGCTCGGCACGATCCTCGACGCGCACGAGGTCGTGCTCGTGGCGCAGGGGTCGGCCAAGGCGTCGGCCGTCGCGGGCATGGTCGAGGGGCCGCTCGGCGCGATGTGCCCGGGCAGCGCGTTGCAACTGCACCGGCACGCCACGATCGTCGTCGACGAAGCCGCGGCGTCGTTGCTGCAGCTGGCGGACTACTACCGCTACACCTACGCGAACAAGCCCGTGTGGCAGCGCTTCGAGTAGCTCGGCCCTCCTCTCGACGACCGTGGTGCTCCCGTGACGGCGGCGGCGCCCTCGTGACGACGGCGGTGTCCTCGTGACGACGCTGGTGCTCGCGGGCGGGACGGTCTGGGACGGGTCCGGAGGCGCGGGTCGCGTCGCGGACGTCGTCGTGCGCGACGGCGTGGTCGCGGCCGTGGGGCCCGGGGCCGCGGCGTCCGTGGGTGACGGGCGCCGCGCCTCCTCGTCCGGGGTGCCGGACGGTGTCGAGCTGGTCGACGCGAGCGGGCTCGACGTGCTGCCGGGGTTCGTCGACGTGCACGCCCACGACGATGCCGCGCTGTTCCGTCCGGGAGGGGTCGCGCCCAAGACCGGGCAAGGCGTCACCACCACGATCGTCGGCAACTGCGGCCAGGGTGTCGCGCCGTCGCCGACCGACCTGCGAGACCGTTCGCTCGAGGACTACTCGCGGCCGGTGCTCGGCGGGTTCCCCGCGCGACGATGGGCGACGTTCGCCGACTACGTGCGGACGCTGGCCGAGGGCGACGTCGCCGGGACGTTCGGCCTGCACGCCGCGACCCTCGTCCCGCACGCCCCGCTGCGGGCGGGCGTGCTCGGCTTCGAGCGACGTCCGGCCGACGCCGCCGAGCGGTCGCTCATCGCGGCGTCGGTGGGCGAGGCACTCGACGCCGGGGCCCTCGGCGTCTCGCTCGGCCTCATGTACGCACCCGGCGACGCCGCCGACCGGCCCGAGCTCGTCGCCCTGGCCAGGGAGTGCGCGGTGCGGGGCACGCTGCTGGTCGCCCACGTCCGCAACGAGGCCGACGGGCTCCGCGACTCGATCGACGAGCTGGCCTCGCTGGGGCGCGAGACCGGGGCCGCCGTCCACGTCAGCCACCTCAAGGTGACCGGGCCGCGGAACGTCGGCGGCATGCCCGCGATCGTCGACCACCTCGACGCCCTGCGCGACGACGGCGTCGACGTCAGCGCGGACGTCTACCCCTACGACGCGGGCAGCACGACGGTCGCGTCGCTGTTCCCGCCGGCCACGGCCGACCGCGGGGTCGAGAGCCTGCTCGAGGCGCTCCGACCCGGCACGCGCTCGCGGAGGGATGTGCTCGGCGGGCTGCTCGAGCCCTGGGCGGACTCGACGCTCGAGAACCAGTACGCGGCGATCGGCCCCGCACGGATCTCGCTGGCGGGGTTCACGCGACCCGAGCACGCGGGCTTCGAGGGGTGGTCGTTGTCCGACATCGCCGCGTCGGTCGGGGCCGACCCGCGCGAGGTGCTCGCCGACCTCGTCCTCGCCGAGCGGGGCGCCCTGACCGTCATCGTGTTCCACACCGACCTCGAGGGCATGCGGACGGCCCTGGCCTGGCCGCACACCCTGGTCGGGTCGGACGGTCTGCCGCGCGAGACCGGCACCGTGCACCCCCGCCTGTACGGGACGTTCTCGCGCGTGCTCGACGAGTACGCCGGGTCGGGGCCGCAGGCCGTGCTGTCGAGGGGCGAGGCGATCGCGCGCCTGTCGACCCGCGCCTCCTCGCGGTTCGGGCTGGAGGGCAGGGGTGCCGGTGCCGGTGTCGGTGTCGGTGCGGGTGTCGGTGCGGGTTCGGGTGGGGGTGCTGGTGCGGGCGGCGTCGCGGGAGGCGGCGGGGCCGTGCGCCGGGCAGGAGGCGCGCTCGGCATCGCCCCCGGGGCCGTCGCCGACCTCCAGCTGGTCGACCCCGGGGCCTATGCCGACCGGGCCACCTACGCGACGCCCCGACTGGGCCCCTCGGGGTTGGTCGGCCTCTGGGCCGCCGGCCGCCGCCTCCGCTGACCCGCCCCCGCCCGACCCGCCCGCCCGCCCCGCACCCCGGGTTCGCCGCCGACG
>NZ_JXQZ01000071.1 GCF_000878135.1 Frigoribacterium sp. MEB024 | reverse complement strand
GGCCGCTCCCCGTCGGACGGCGGCGTCGCTCGCGGCCGCCGCCGACGCCCTCGCCGCGCAGGCCCGTGCCGTGGCCTCTCCGGGTGTGCCGCCCGCCCCCGACGTGTCGCGCGGGGCAGGCGACCTCGTCGTGGTCGTCGGCCGCCCCGGCGACGCCTTCCGCGTGGCCGCCCAGATGGCCTCGACGTTCGGGCTGCGTTCGGTCGACGTGTCGGACCGCCGCAGCGGCATCCTGGCCCGCGCCACCGGTGTGCACGAGAACTCGGCCGTCGTGACGGCCCTCGCCTGGGACGCCGCCGCACCCGCCGCCCTCGAGGCGATCGCCGCCGACCAGGTCTGGGTCGCGGTCGACGTCGGGCGCAAGCACGACGACACGGCCCGCTGGGTCGAGGCCGTCCGGGCGGTCGCGCCCGTGGTCGCGGCCGCGGTGGTCGGCGAGGACGACACGGCGACCCCGGGCACGGTGCACCTGCTCGGCGTGCCGGTGGGCTGGCGCGAAGGAGGCGCGGGCCGCTGAGCCGCGCCTCCTGCGATGGTCGTCCTCCCGCGGTGGTGCCTCGTGGCCGATGCCGTCCCGCGATCGCCGACCCGCGCCTCCTGCCTGTCGCCGCGACCGGAGCGCCCCGCGCTCGGTAAGCTGGCCCGATGCTGGTGCTGACACGCAAGGTCGGAGAACGCATCGTGATCGGCGACGACATCGTCATCACGGTGCTCGACTCCCGTGGCGACGGCGTGCGCATCGGCATCGACGCACCGCGCGGGGTCAAGATCCAGCGCGAAGAGGTCATCAAGGCCGTGACCGAGGCCAACGTCGAGGCGGCCAAGGCCCCCGACGACGCCGAGGCCCGCCTGCGTGCCGCCCTCGGCGCCCCCGCCCCCCGCGCCGACCAGTAGTCCCGCCGCCCGGCCCCGAGGTTCCTGGCCCGGGTCGCTCTCCGCTCGTGCCGCCGCGCGGTCCCACCCTTACGCCGCCGCGCCGCCGCACCCTCGCGCCGCCACGAAATGGACACACCGCCACCCTTTCGCGTGGCGTCGTGTCCACATCGTGGCGGGTTGCCCAAGATAACTGCAGCCCCCTCAACAGTCTGACATTGCAGATAAGAATGTTGCTACCTGCGACGCATGCATGACAGCCGCATCCGATGCCTCTCGCCAGCTGCCTCCGACTGCGTCGTCGGCGAGTCGGTCAGGTTCGTCATCCGCGACGCCTCGCTCGACCGCCTGTTCCTCCGCGGAGGCACCAGATGACGGCGGTGTCGCTGTGGGGGGTCGGCCACGACGTGGTGGACACCGAGGGTGCGCGGCGCCCCGTCCTCGAGCAGATCTCGTTCACCGTGGCGAGGGGCGAGACCGTGGCGCTCATGGGGCCCTCCGGGTCCGGCAAGTCGTCGATCCTCGGGTGCGTGGCCGGGCTACAGGACTGTTCGACGGGTCGCGTCGACGTCCTCGGTGGCGACATCCAGGCGCTCGACGCCGCAGGCCGTGCGTGGGTCCGGGCTCACCACGTCGCCCTCCTCCTCCAGGGGGACGACCTCCTGCCGGCTCTGACGGTCCGGGAGAACGTCGAACTCCTCCATCGCATCCGCGGCGAGCGGCCCCCGGCTGACGTGATCGACGACGCCCTTCGTCGCGTCGGACTCGCCGACAGGTCCGACGAACTGCCCGAGGGTCTGTCGGGTGGCGAGAGGCGCCGGGTCGCACTGGCCCGGGTCGCCGTCCAGCCGCCGCACGTCACACTGCTCGACGAACCGACCGACGGGCTCGACCCGAGATCGGTCGACGCCGTGGTCCAGATGATCCGCATCCGTGCCCGTGCCGGCGCGGCGGTCCTCGTCGTGACACACGATCCGAGGGTGGCGTCCGCTGCCGATCGCGTCGTCTTCGTCGACCGGGGCCGAGTGCGCCATGACGTGACCGGTCCGACTCCGGAAGGGCTCGAGGCCATCTTCCGTTCGGCTGGCACGGCATGACGGTCTGGCTGGCCTGGAGGTCGATCCGTGCAGACCCCCGGGCGGTCCTCGCCGCCACGATCGTCGCCTTCGTCTCGACCTCGGCCCTGACCTTCGCGCTGGGAATCGCGGTGTCATCCGAGATCATGCGGTGGGTCGAGCCCGATCCGGTGGACGCCGACGTGAGCCCGGTCGTCGTCGCCACGGCGATGGCGACGGTCGTCGTCCTGATCCGCGTGCACGCACTCGCCGTGCGCGGCGACGAGGTACAGAGCGCCTTCCTGTCGACCGCAGGGCTGGGTCCGAGGCACGTCGTTCGTCTCGCGCTCGCCCGGGCAGGGGGCTGCGCCGTCCTCGGGTCGGTGTTCGCCGCGCCACTCGCCCACGTCCTCGTCCTGGTGCTGGTCCGTCCTGCCCTCGACACCGTCGTCCCCTCGTTCGTGCTGCTGGTCGGCGGCAGCCTGTCGTGGACGTGCAGCGCTGCGTCCGTCGTGGGGCTGTCCCTGCTGTCGACGGGCTCGGCAGCCTCCAGGGCTTCGACGCGCCTCCCGGCTCGGGTCCTCCGCGGCGAGGGGGCGGATCACACGGTGGCTGCCGCCCCGCCCGCAGGTCGCATCGGCGTCGTCGCCGCGATGTGGCTCGCGTTCGTCTTGCCCGTCGCGGCCCTCGTCCTCGTCTGGGACGGACTGACGGCGGCCGTCACGTCCGGCGCGGAGTTCTTCGACCAGGCCGACGTCGCCGCGTTCTCCGAGCTCGCGTTCTTCACGCCTGCCCTTCGGTTGCTCGCGCTGCAGTCGACGGCGGGTGTCGTGTCGGTCGCCAGTGTGGTGCTCCTGTACCCGTCCTTCGTGCCCTGGTTCGTCCGCCGATGGACACGGCTGGTGCCCCCTGGCAGAGGAATCGTCTGGCGGATCACGAAGGCCCGTGCCGTCCACGGGACCGTGTCCGCCGTGTCGACTACGGTGACCGTCGGCCTCTTCGTCGGTCTCGTCATGGCGACCGGGTCCGCACTCGACCTGGCTGTCATGCTTGGAGTGTCACCCGCCGGAGCCTCGGCGCCACAGTGGCGTCAGACGGCTCTGGCCCTCGGGCCTGCATCGGCCGTGGCGCTCGCGGGTGCGGCCGCCTCCACCTTGCTCCGCGGCCCTCGCCGCGACCCCGACCGACTCCACTTGTCCGCACACGGGGCCCGACCCGCCGTCGCCCGACGGATCGCCCTGGCAGAGGGGTTGGTCGTGATCTTCACGGCCACACTGCCCGTCGGACTCGTCGTGGCGACGTCGACGGGCCTCTCGATCGCGCTCGCCGTGTCCACCGGGGTGCAGGTGATCCCCACCCTGCCCGACGTCGTCCCCGTCGTCGTCGCGACGGCCCTCGCCTCGGCCGCCGTCGTGGGCGCCACGGGGGCGGCCCGGTGGTTCGACCGGGGCGTCGTCACCGCGCCCCGAACACGCTCCGCGACGGCTCGGGCGACGGCACGGCCGTCGCGTCGGTGACGACCGGCGCCCCGGCGACGAAGTCGCGCAGCTCACGGCCGTGGACGACCTTGGCCGGCAGCGGGTCCGACGAGTAGAGCCGCGGCATGCGATCGGTCGGCAGCGGCGACGGCGAACCGATCAGCACGACGTTGCCGAAGCGACGCCCCTTGAGCGTCGCGGGGTCGGCGACCGCGACCACGTGCTCGAACACGGTCGCGAGCGTCGACGCCTGGCCGCGGGCGAAGGCCAGCCCCGCGCCGTCGGCCGAGTTGACGATCAGCATGCCGTTCGGCGACAGGAATTCCGCCGCCGCCGTGTAGAACTCGAGCGACGTCACGTGTGCGGGGATCTGCGAGCCGCCGAACACGTCGACGATCAGCAGGTCGACCGTGCCGCGCAGCCCGGCGGGCAGCTTCACCATGACCTCGCGGGCGTCGCCGTAGCGCACCCGGATCGAGGCCCCGCGGGGCAGCGGCAGCGTCTCGCGCACGAGGGCCACGAGGTCGGCCTCGAGCTCGATCACCTGCTGGCGCGAGCCCGGTCGGGTCGCCTCGACGTAGCGCGGCAGGGTCAGGGCGCCGGCGCCGAGGTGCAGCGCGGTGACCGGCCCCTCGGGCAGCAGGTCGACGGCGTGCCCGATCCGCCGGACGTACTCGAAGGCCAGGTGCGTCGGGTCGTCGAGGTCGACGTGCGACTGGGGCGTGCCGTCGACGACGAGGGTGTACGAACCGGGGCGGTGCCGGTCCTCGTCCACGCGGGCGAGACCCGCCCCGATCGAGATCTCGACGGGCGGTTCGTCGTGCTGTGCGGCCATGCCCCAAGCCTCCCATCCCGGGGACGAGGAGGCGCGCGCGGCCCCCGATCCCGTGGAATGCCTGTGCATGCGCCCGGGTTATACCGAAGCTCGGGCGAAAGGTCAACGACAGGGCTTGCCAGGCGTGTCCGGGGCGACCTAGTATGGACCTTTGCGCTCCCCGTGCGTCCTGTCGTCATATTGCGGTCGACAACGTCTCGAGACACCCACCCCCGAATATGACGGCGGGGTGGATGGTGTCCGCCGGGTAGGGCCGTTCACTCACTCACCACATACTGTCCGACAGTGATGACCCGACGGGGTCCACGGAGGTTACTTCCTTGGCTGCTGCGAACAACGCATCCACCAACTCACCCAAGAACGGTCGCAACGCATCGCGGCTCTCGTTCGCCAAGATCACCGACACGCTGACGGTCCCCGACCTGCTGGCGCTCCAGACCGAGAGCTTCGACTGGCTCGTCGGCAACGACATCTGGAAGGACCGCCTCGCCGAGGCGACCGAGCAGGGCCGCACCGACCTGGCCCTCCACTCGGGCCTGGAAGAGATCTTCGAAGAGATCTCGCCGATCGAAGACCTCGGCGAGACCATGCAGCTCTCGTTCACGGCTCCCGAGCTCGAAGAGCCCAAGTACACGATCGACGAGTGCAAAGAGCGTGGCAAGACCTACGCCGCGCCGCTCTACGTGAACGCCGAGTTCATGAACCACCTCACCGGTGAGATCAAGACCCAGACGGTCTTCATGGGTGACTTCCCGCTCATGACCGAGCGCGGCACGTTCATCATCAACGGCACCGAGCGTGTCGTCGTCTCGCAGCTCGTCCGCAGCCCGGGCGTCTACTTCGAGCGCGCCTCCGACAAGACCAGCGACAAGGACATCTACTCGGCTCGCGTCATCCCGAGCCGCGGTGCCTGGCTCGAGTTCGAGATCGACAAGCGCGACCAGGTCGGCGTCCGCATCGACCGCAAGCGCAAGCAGAGCGTGACCGTCTTCCTCAAGGCCCTCGGCCTGACGAGCGAAGAGATCATGGAGGAGTTCAAGGGCTTCGCCTCGATCGAGGCCACCCTCGAGAAGGACGCCATCCTCACCAAGGAAGAGGCGCTCAAGGACATCTACCGCAAGCTCCGTCCGGGCGAGCAGGTCGCTGCCGAGGCCGCACGTGCGCTCCTCGACAACTTCTACTTCAACCACAAGCGCTACGACCTGGCCAAGGTGGGTCGCTACAAGATCAACCGCAAGCTCGGCATCGACGCGCCCCTGGGTGACTCGGTCCTGACCGTCGACGACATCGTCGCGACGATCAAGTACCTCGTGTCGCTGCACGCCGAAGAGAAGTCGATGAACGGCACGCGCGACGGCGAGCCCGTCCAGCTGCGCCTCGACGTCGACGACATCGACCACTTCGGCAACCGTCGCATCCGCGCGGTCGGCGAGCTGATCCAGAACCAGGTCCGCACCGGTCTGTCGCGCATGGAGCGCGTCGTCCGCGAGCGCATGACCACGCAAGACATCGAGGCGATCACGCCGCAGACCCTGATCAACGTGCGTCCCGTCGTCGCCGCGATCAAGGAGTTCTTCGGCACCTCGCAGCTGTCGCAGTTCATGGACCAGAACAACCCGCTCTCGGGCCTGACGCACAAGCGTCGCCTGAGCGCGCTCGGCCCCGGCGGTCTGTCGCGTGAGCGCGCCGGCGTCGAGGTCCGCGACGTCCACCCCTCGCACTACGGCCGCATGTGCCCGATCGAGACCCCTGAAGGCCCGAACATCGGTCTGATCGGTTCGCTCGCGTCCTTCGCGCGCATCAACTCGTTCGGCTTCATCGAGACGCCGTACCGTCGCGTGGAGAAGGGCAACGTCACCACGACGATCGACTACCTCACCGCGTCGGAAGAAGACGACTACGTCGTCGCCCAGGCGAACGCCCCCCTCGACGACAAGTTCGACTTCGTCGACGACAAGGTGCTCGTCCGCAAGAAGGGCGGCGAGGTCGAGCTCGTCGACAAGGCCGAGGTCGACTACATGGACGTCTCGCCGCGCCAGATGGTGTCGGTGGCCACGTCGCTGATCCCGTTCCTCGAGCACGACGACGCGAACCGCGCCCTCATGGGTGCCAACATGCAGCGTCAGGCCGTCCCGCTCGTCCGCAGCGAGAGCCCCCTCGTCGGCACCGGCATGGAGGGCTACACCGCGATCGACGCCGGTGACGTCGTCACCGCCGACGCCGCCGGCGTGGTCTCCGAGGTGTCGGCCGACGTCGTCACCGTGCAGCTCGACGACGGTGGCACGCAGGACTACTTCCTGCGCAAGTTCGACCGCTCGAACCAGGGCGCCAGCTACAACCACCGTGTGATCGTCGACGCCGGCCAGCGCGTCGAGGTCGGCGAGGTCATCGCCGACGGTCCCGCGACCGAGAACGGCGAGCTCGCGCTCGGCAAGAACCTCCTCGTCGCGTTCATGCCGTGGGAGGGCTACAACTACGAGGACGCGATGATCCTGTCGCAGAACCTCATCAAGGACGACACGCTCTCGTCGATCCACATCGAAGAGTACGAAGTCGACGCCCGCGACACGAAGCTCGGCAAGGAAGAGATCACCCGTGATCTCCCCAACGTCAGCCCCGACCTGCTGGCCGACCTCGACGAGCGCGGCATCATCCGCATCGGTGCCGAGGTGCGCCCCGGCGACATCCTCGTCGGCAAGGTCACGCCCAAGGGCGAGACCGAGCTCAGCGCCGAAGAGCGCCTGCTGCGTGCGATCTTCAACGAGAAGAGCCGTGAGGTCCGCGACACGTCCCTGAAGGTGCCCCACGGCGAGCAGGGCACGGTCATCGGCGTCAAGGTGTTCGACTCGCAGGACGGAGACGACGAGCTCGGCTCGGGTGTCAACCAGCGCGTGGTCGTGTTCATCGCCCAGAAGCGCAAGATCACCGCGGGTGACAAGCTCGCCGGTCGTCACGGCAACAAGGGCGTCATCTCGACGATCCTCCCCGTCGAGGACATGCCCTTCCTCGCGGACGGCACCCCGGTCGACATCATCCTCAACCCGCTGGGCGTTCCCGGTCGAATGAACTTCGGCCAGGTGCTCGAGATCCACCTCGGGTGGATCGCGGCGCAGGGCTGGAACGTCGAGGGCGTCCAGGAGTGGGCGAAGAACCTGCCCGAAGAGGCGCTCAGCGCCGCTCCCGGCACGAAGGTCGCCACCCCGGTGTTCGACGGTGCCGCCGAGCGCGAGATCGAGGGTCTGCTCGACTCCACCCTGCCGACCCGCGACGGTGAGCGTCTGATCGGTTCGTCCGGCAAGGCGCGCCTGTTCGACGGTCGCTCGGGTGAGCCGTTCCCGAACCCGATCTCGGTCGGCTACATGTACATCCTGAAGCTGCACCACCTCGTCGACGACAAGATCCACGCGCGTTCGACGGGCCCGTACTCGATGATCACGCAGCAGCCGCTGGGTGGTAAGGCACAGTTCGGTGGCCAGCGCTTCGGTGAGATGGAGGTCTGGGCCCTCGAGGCCTACGGCGCCGCGTACGCGCTGCAAGAGCTCCTGACCATCAAGTCGGACGACATCCTCGGCCGCGTGAAGGTGTACGAAGCCATCGTCAAGGGCGAGAACATCCAGGAGCCCGGCATCCCCGAGAGCTTCAAGGTCCTCATCAAAGAGATGCAGTCGCTGTGCCTGAACGTCGAGGTCCTCTCGGCCGACGGCCAGACGGTCAGCCTGCGCGACACGGACGACGAGGTCTTCCGTGCCGCCGAAGAGCTCGGCATCAACATCTCCTCCCGCTTCGAATCGTCGAACGTCGACGAGATCTAAGCCCCCTTCCCACAACGACACGTCGATACATCTGACAAGGGATTAAATTTTGATCGAAGCAACAACTTTCGATGAGCTGCGGATCGGCCTCGCCACTGCCGAGAACATCCGCGCCTGGTCGCACGGTGAGGTCAAGAAGCCGGAGACCATCAACTACCGCACGCTGAAGCCCGAGAAGGACGGTCTCTTCGGAGAACAGATCTTCGGGCCCTCGCGTGACTGGGAGTGCGCGTGCGGCAAGTACAAGCGCGTCCGCTTCAAGGGCATCGTCTGCGAGCGCTGCGGCGTCGAGGTCACGAAGTCGTCCGTGCGTCGTGAGCGCATGGGCCACATCGAGCTCGCCGCCCCCGTCACGCACATCTGGTACTTCAAGGGCGTCCCCTCGCGCTTGGGCTACCTGCTCGACATGGCCCCGAAAGACCTCGAGAAGGTCATCTACTTCGCGGCCTACATGGTCATCTCGATCGACGAAGAGGGCCGTCACGCCGACATGCCCGGGCTCGAGAACGAGCTCCGCCTCGAGATCAAGCAGCTCGAGTCGCAGCGCGACACGCGCATCGCCGACCGCCTGAAGAAGCTCGAGGACGACCTGGCCGTCCTCGAGGAAGAAGGCGCGAAGAGCGACCAGAAGCGTCGTGCGAAGGACGGCGCCGAGAAAGAGATGTCGCAGACGCGCAAGTCGTTCGACGAGGACATCAACCGCCTCGAGCGCGTGTGGGAGGACTTCCGCAACCTCAAGGTCGGCGACCTCAAGCCGGAAGACGCCGTCTTCCACGAGCTGCAGGACCGCTTCGGCATCTACTTCGAGGCCCACATGGGCGCCGAGGCGATCAAGAAGCGCCTCGAGGCCTTCGACCTCACCACCGAGGCCGAGAACCTCCACCTGCAGATCTCCGAGGGCAAGGGTCAGAAGAAGATCCGCGCCATCAAGCGCCTGCGCGTCGTCAGCTCGTTCCTGGCGACCGGCAACTCGCCGGCCGCCATGGTCCTCGACGTCGTCCCGGTCATCCCGCCCGAGCTGCGCCCGATGGTGCAGCTCGACGGTGGTCGCTTCGCGACCAGCGACCTGAACGACCTCTACCGTCGCGTGATCAACCGCAACAACCGCCTCCGTCGCCTGCTCGACCTCGGTGCTCCCGAGATCATCGTGAACAACGAGAAGCGCATGCTGCAAGAGGCCGTCGACGCCCTGTTCGACAACGGTCGTCGCGGTCGTCCCGTCACCGGTACCGGCAACCGCGCCCTGAAGTCCCTGAGCGACATGCTCAAGGGAAAGCAGGGTCGCTTCCGCCAGAACCTGCTCGGCAAGCGCGTCGACTACTCCGGTCGTTCGGTCATCATCGTCGGCCCGACGCTCAAGCTGCACCAGTGCGGACTGCCCAAGCAGATGGCCCTCGAGCTGTTCAAGCCGTTCGTCATCAAGCGCCTGATCGACCTGAGCCACGCTCAGAACATCAAGTCGGCCAAGCGCATGGTCGAGCGTTCGCGCCCGCAGGTCTGGGACGTCCTCGAAGAGATCATCCGCGAGCGCCCCGTGCTGCTGAACCGTGCGCCCACGCTGCACCGTCTCGGCATCCAGGCGTTCGAGCCCCAGCTGGTCGAGGGCAAGGCCATCCAGCTGCACCCCCTCGTCTGCGCGGCGTTCAACGCCGACTTCGACGGTGACCAGATGGCCGTGCACCTGCCGCTGTCCGTCGAGGCCCAGGCCGAGGCGCGCATCCTGATGCTCGCCTCGAACAACATCCTGAAGCCGTCCGACGGCCGTCCGGTGACCCTGCCCGCACAGGACATGATCATCGGTCTGCACTACCTCACGACGGTCACCGAAGGTGCCGAGGGTGAAGGCCGTGCCTTCTCGTCGGTCGCCGAGGCGATCCTCGCGAAGGACCAGGGCTCGCTCGACCTCAACGCGATGGTCAAGATCCGCATGAACGGCGTGCACTTCGCCGAGGGCGAGGCTCCCGAGGGCTACGAGGTCGGACAGGACATCCTGCTCGAGACGACCCTCGGTCGTGCGCTCTTCAACGAGAACCTGCCGGCGGACTACCCGTTCGTCCAGCAGGTGACCGACAAGGGCATGCTCTCGACGATCGTCAACGACCTCGCCGAGCGCTACCCCAAGGTCGCCGTCGCCGCAGCCCTCGACAACATCAAGGACGCGGGCTTCTACTGGGCCTCGCGTTCGGGTGTCACGGTCGCGCTGTCCGACGTGCTCACGCCTCCGCGCAAGCCCGAGATCGTCGCGGGCTACGAGAAGCAGGCCGCGGCGGTGCAGTCCGAGTTCGACAAGGGCCTCATCTCCGACGCCGAGCGTCGTGCCGACCTGATCAAGATCTGGACGGAGGCCACGAACGAGGTCGCCGCCGAGATGCGGGCGAACTTCCCGATCGACAACACCATCAACCGCATGGTGACGTCGGGGGCCCGTGGTAACTGGCTGCAGGTGCGCAACATCGCCGGCATGCGAGGCCTGGTGAACAACCCGAAGGGTGACATCATCCCCCGCCCGATCATCTCCTCGTACCGCGAGGGTCTGTCGGTGGCCGAGTACTTCATCGCGACGCACGGTGCCCGCAAGGGTCTGGCCGACACGGCCCTCCGTACGGCCGACTCGGGGTACCTGACCCGTCGTCTGGTCGACGTGTCGCAGGACGTCATCATCCGTGAAGACGACTGCGGTACCTCGCGTGGCCTCGAGATGCCGATCGCCGCACCCGACGCCAACGGCGTCATGGTGCGCGACGCGACCGTCGAGAACACCGTGTTCGCACGGTCGCTCGCGGCAGCCGCGGTGGACGCCGGGGGCACGGTGCTGGCCGAGGCCGGCGCCGACGTCGGAGACGTCCTGATCGACGAGCTCGTGGCGGCCGGCGTCGAGACCATCAAGGTCCGCTCCGTCCTCACCTGTGAGGCCGCGGTCGGTGTCTGCGCCCAGTGCTACGGCCGCTCGCTGGCCACCGGCAACCTGGTCGACATCGGTGAGGCCGTCGGCATCATCGCGGCCCAGTCGATCGGTGAGCCCGGCACGCAGCTGACCATGCGTACCTTCCACACCGGTGGTTCGGCCTCGGCCGACGACATCACGCAGGGTCTGCCCCGCGTGACCGAGCTGTTCGAGGCGCGCACCCCCAAGGGTGCGTCCCCGATCGCCGACTCGGCCGGTCGCATCACCATCGAGGACACCGACAAGGCTCGCCGCGTCATCCTGCAGCCCGACAACGGCGACGAAGAAGTGATCTACCCGGTGCTCAAGCGTTCGACCCTCCTCGTCGAGGACGGTCAGCACGTCGAGCTCGGTGAGCAGATCATCGCCGGTGCGGTGGACCCGAAAGAGGTCCTGCGCGTCAAGGGCGTCCGCGCGGTGCAGCAGCACCTCGTGGGTGGCGTCCAGGACGTCTACCGCTCGCAGGGTGTGCCGATCCACGACAAGCACATCGAGGTCATCGTCCGTCAGATGCTCCGCAAGGTCACCGTCGTCGACCACGCCGACACCGATCTGCTGCCCGGTGAGCTCGTCGACCGGTCGAAGTACAACGAGATCAACCGTGCGGCACTGACCGAAGGCAAGCGGACCGCGTCCGCTCGCCAAGAGGTCATGGGCATCACGAAGGCCTCGCTGGCGACCGAGTCGTGGCTGTCGGCCGCGTCCTTCCAAGAGACGACCCGCGTCCTGACGCAGGCGGCCATGGAAGGCAAGAGCGACCCGCTGGTCGGTCTGAAAGAGAACGTCATCATCGGAAAGCTCATCCCCGCGGGCACCGGCCTGTCGCGTTACCGCGACGTGTCGGTCGAGGCGACGGAAGAGGCGAAGGCGGAGCGGTACCCCAACCGCGTCTTCACCGACGATGCGTCGTTCAACGAAGCCGACCTGAGCTTCGTGGACTTCGACTCGTTCTCGTCGGACGACTTCACCCCCGGCACCTACAACTGAGAACCCCGTCGGGAGGCGCGGTGAGGGTCTGACCCGCACCGCGCCTCCTGAAGGCCTCGCCTCGAAGGGCCCCGGCTCGCACATCGTGCGGACCGGGGCCCTTCGCCGTCACCGGACCGAGCGGTGATGCCGGCGGGTCGTTCCCCCGCCGGGCTGAGGCGACGGCGGGAGGAGACCCGGCAGGATGGACGGATGCCTGACGACCAGCCCGAAGAGACCGCCACCGTGACCTCCGCCGTCGGCGGCGCCGTCGGAGCACCGGCGACGGCGCCCCCGGCCGTCGTCGCCCGGGGCGAGGCCGCCGAGGGCGTCAGCGTCGGCACGGCCGACCGTCCCGTCCACGAGCGGGTGGCGGCGCCCGACGTCGTGCTGCCACCAGAATCCGTCGCGGGTGTCACCTGGCGGCCGCTCGCGCTCGACGACCTCGTGCCCCTGCACACGCTCTGTGCCCGCATCGGGGCCGTCGACCACCCCGACCGGGGCCATGCCCTCGAGGTCGTGCGTGACGACCTCACGTCGCCCGGCATCGACCTCGTGCGGGACAGCATCGTCGGGGTCGACGCCGACGGCCGCTTCGTCGCCTGGGGACTCAGCCACCTGGGCCCGACCCGGGTCAGCCTCGTGCGGGTGGGGGTCCCCGGCGGTGTCGACCCCGGCCGACGCGGCGAGGGTCTCGGTCGCCGTCTCCTCGACTGGCAACGGGCTCGGGGCGAGCAGCACCTGGCCGCCTGTGACGAGGTCCTGCCGGCCGGTCTCGTGACCGACGTCGAGGAGGACGCCCTCGCCACACGGGCGGCGTTCCGTCGGGCGGGGTTCGACGAGTCGCGGTGGTGGACCGAGCTACGGCGCGACCTGACGGAACCGATCGAGCGCGTCGCGCTCGACCCGGCCGTCCGCCTGGTCACGATGACCGACGAATGGGTCGAGGCGACGCGTCAGGCCCGTAACGACGCCTTCCGCGACCACTGGGGCAGCCAGCCGACGAGCGAGGACCGCTGGGGTCGGATGGTCGGTGCCGGCACGTTCCGCCAGGACCTCTCGCTGCTGGCGGTCGCCCGTCCCCTCGACGACCCCGAGGCCGCCGAGCAGGTCGTCGCGTTCGTGCTGAGCGACGTCGACCCCGAGGACTGGGCGGCCCTGGGGCGGCGGTGCGCCTACGTCGAGTACGTCGGCGTCCGGCGCTCCTGGCGCGGACGGCACCTCGCGCAGTCCTTGCTCGCGTCGACGCTCGAGGCACACGTCGCCGAGGGGCTGGAGGTGACCGTGCTCGACGTCGACTCCGTGAGCCCGACGGGCGCATTGGGGCTCTACGACCGGGCCGGGTTCGTCGCCGCGAGGCGCTCCGCCACGGTGGTCCGCGCCTACTGAGTCCGACCGGGGGGCGACCGGCGCACCCCTTCGAGGGGCACCCGCTCTGGGACGTGCCGGCGACGACGTCCCGGCCGTAGCGTGAGGCAAGCTCGGTCCCGACCCCGAGCGTCGACCGGCCTCGTCGTCCTACCCCCGAGGCCCTGTACTTCCGAGGAGGTACGCGTGGCTTCCATGACCGAGATCCTGATCTTGCACGGGCTGTTGCCGATCGAGCAGCTCGACGTGATCCCGCGCGGCCCGGCCGAGGAAGAGGCGTCGATCCGCGACCTCCTCTCGCGAGGCGTCGTCACCGAGATGCAGGTGGCGAGGGCCCGGGCCACGGCCGCCGACCTCGACTTCGTCGAGCTGATCGACTACCCCGTCGACCGTTCGGCCGTGACGATGGTGCCCGCGGCCGTGTGCCGACGCCACAAGGTCCTGCCGATCGGGGTGCGCGACGGTTCCTTGATCCTCGCCATGGAGGACCCGGGCGACGTCTTCGCCATCGACGACGTCCGTGCCGGCCTCCGCATGGGCGTCGACCCCGTCGTCGCCGAGAAGAACGACCTCCGCGCCGCCATCGACCGCTACCTCCGCGCCGACGACGAGCTGAACGACCTCACGTCGACCCTCGAGGAGGAGCGGGCGCACGAGACGGCGGCCGACATCACCGACGGTCCCGACGACGACGTGCCGATCGTCCGGTTCGTCAACCTGCTCGTCAGCCAGGCGATCACCGACCACGCCTCCGACATCCACATCGAGCCGTCCGAGACCGACGTGCGCATCCGCTACCGCATCGACGGGGTGCTGCACGAGATGCAGCCGGCACCGAAGGCCATCCAGAACGGCGTCATCTCGCGCCTGAAGATCATGAGCGAGATCGACATCGCCGAGCGCCGCAAGCCGCAGGACGGTCGCATGTCGGTGCGCCACGGCGGACGACAGATCGACCTGCGGGTGGCGACGCTGCCGACCGTCTGGGGCGAGAAGGTCGTGATGCGGATCCTCGACAACTCGAACACGTCGATGAGCCTGCGCGACCTCAACCTGCTCGAGCGCAACTTCGACGTCTACGCCGAGTCGTACTCGAAGCCCTACGGCATGATCCTCGTCACCGGCCCCACGGGCTCGGGCAAGTCGACGACGCTGTACACGACCCTGAACGCCGTCGCCCGTCCCGAGATCAACGTCATCACGGTCGAGGACCCGGTCGAGTACCGCATGAAGGGCATCAACCAGGTGCAGGTCAACCCCAAGGCGGGCCTGACCTTCGCGAGTGCGCTCCGCAGCATCCTGCGGTCCGACCCCGACGTCGTCCTGCTCGGTGAGATCCGCGACCACGAGACGGCGCAGATCGCGATCGAGGCGTCGTTGACCGGCCACCTCGTGCTGAGCACGCTGCACACGAACGACGCCCCGAGTGCCATCACCCGACTCACCGAGATGGGCATCGAGCCCTTCCTCGTCGGCTCGGCCATCGACTGCGTCGTCGCCCAGCGCCTCGCTCGTCGACTCTGCGACCGGTGCAAGACGCCCACGGCCTACTCGCCGCTCCAGCTGGCACACCTCAAGTTCCGCGTCGGGCCCGACGAGAACCCCACGGTGTACCAGCCGGTGGGCTGCCAGCAGTGCTCGAACACGGGCTACCGCGGTCGCATCGCGCTGCACGAGGTGATGAGCGTCTCGGAAGAGATCGAACGCCTCGCCGTCAGCCGCGCGTCCAGCGCCGAGATCGGCCGGGTCGCCCGCGAGCAGGGCATGTTGAGCCTGCGTCAGGACGGTTGGGAGAAGGCCAAGCTCGGCCTCACCAGCGTCGAAGAGATCTTGCGGGTCGTCGCATGACGCCTGCCTCCGGCGAAGCCCGGACCGACCACGAGGAGCCCCTCTCATGAGCGCTTCGATCTACGACCTCCCCGACGACGCAGCCGCCGAGGCCGCCCTCGCAGGGTGGACGCCGGGTCGTCCGGGCAACGAGGTCCGGTCAGCCACCGCGACCGCGACCGGCTCCGCGACCGCGTCGTCGACGGCTCCGGCCGACGCGTCGTCGTTCCCGTCCGCTCCCGCGTCGCCCGGTGGCGCCGCGACGGGCCCCGTCTACAGCCTCGACGGTGGCCAGGACCCGGTCATGGGCTGGACGCCCACGCGTGCCCCCTCGAGCCGTCGCGCCGCCCGGTTGGCCGAGGCCCTGGTCGACAAGGCCGCGCTCGCCGACCAGGAGGCCCTGCTCGTCCCCGACACGGGCCCCTCGCCCGTCCTGCCCCGGTCGGCCGCGGCCCCGTCGTCGGTCTCCGCGCCCTCCTCCGTGCTCACGTCGCCCGCGACCGCAGGGCCCACGGCAGCCTCCCCGGCACCGCTCAGCCCGCCGCCCGCCGGCCACGTGCTGCCGTCGACGCCGCGACCCGGCTGGGTCGACCCCCGCTTCGAGGAGCCGATCCGCGCCTCCCGGGCTCAGGCGACCCCCATGCAGGAGGCGCGGGCCGACTCCTCGACGGACCTCGCCGCCACCGCCCCCACCGTCGCGATCCCGGCGACGGCCGAGACGATGGCGACGAGCACGTCGGCCTCGCCGTTCGCCGCCGAGGGCGTCGTCTTCCCGACCGCCGCCGGCGCCCCGGCGGCCCCGTCCACGGTCGCCCCCTGGGACGCGCCCGCTCCGCAGCACGTTGCGGCCGACGCGCCGACCGCCGTCCTCACGACGGCCGAGGACGCGGCCGACTTCCACGGCATCGAGCTGCACCGCCACCCGCGCGACCACGCGCACGCCGGACTCGTCTCGGCGCTGATCCAGGTCGTGCTGCAGAACGCGTCCGACCTGCACGTCACCACCGACGCCATGCCGACGATCCGCGTCGACGGCGACCTCCGACCCGCCCTCGCCGGCGGCACCGTCTGGGACGCGGCCATCGTCCGCACGGCGCTGGAGAGCCTGCTCACGCCCGAGCAGCAGCAGCGGTTCGACGACGAGCTCGAGCTCGACTTCGCCTACTCGCTCTCGGACGAGTCGCGTTTCCGCGTGAACTTCTACCAGCAGCGCGGCTCGTTGGGGGCGGCCTTCCGGTTGATCCCCACCGAGATCAAGCAGCTCGGCGACCTGGGCGTTCCCGAGTCGGTGTCGACCTTCGCCAAGCTCCCGCGCGGTCTCGTGCTCGTCACGGGCCCCACGGGTTCGGGCAAGTCGACGACCCTCGCGGCGCTGATCGACCTCGTCAACCGCACGCGGGCCGACCACATCGTGACGGTCGAGGACCCGATCGAGTTCATGCACCAGCACAAGAAGTCGCTCGTGAACCAGCGAGAGGTCGGGCACGACACCCACAGCTTCGCGGCGGCGCTCAAGCACGTGCTGCGGCAGGACCCCGACGTCATCCTGATCGGTGAGCTCCGCGACCTCGAGACCATCTCGGTCGCGCTGACCGCCGCCGAGACCGGTCACCTCGTCTTCGCGACGCTGCACACGCAGAGCGCGGCGCAGACCATCGACCGCGTCATCGACGTGTTCCCGCCGTACCAGCAGGACCAGGTGCGCACGCAGCTCGCCTCGACGCTGCAGGGCGTCGTCTGCCAGACGCTGCTGCCCAAGGCCAGCGGCCGCGGCCGGGTCGTGGCGACCGAGATCATGATGATGACCCCCGCGATCGGCAACCTCGTGCGCGAGGGCAAGACGTACCAGATCGCCTCGTCGATGCAGGCGGGCCGTGACCTCGGCATGCACACGATGGACCAGAAGCTCGCCGACCTGGTGAACACCGGCGTCGTGACGCACAAGGCGGCGATGGAGAAGGTGCACGACCGTGAAGGGTTCGACCGCCTCGTGACGCGTGTGATCAACAAGTCCGAGAGCCAGGGCCTCGACAGCGGCATCGACTTCGGCGACTCGTTCTCTGGCGGGGCCGCCTGATGGCCGGGGCAGTCGCCTACGCCTACAAGGGGCGTGACGGGGCCGGCAAGGTCGTCAAGGGCAAGGTCGACGCGTCGAGCGAGGGCGCGGTCATCACGCGCCTCCGAACGATGGGCGTGCAGCCGATCTCGATCAGCGAGGCGGGTGCCGGCACCGGCCTGCAGCGCGAGGTGTCGATCCCCGGGCTCGGCGACCGTGCGGTCAAGATGAAGGACATCGCGGTCATGTCGCGCCAGATGGCGACCATGATCGGTTCGGGGCTGTCGCTGCTGCGCACCCTGACGATCCTCGCCGACCAGGTCGACAACAAGCGGCTGGCCAAGATCATGGCCGAGGTGCGCGACGACGTCGAGACCGGCGTCTCGTTCTCGGACGCGGTCGGCAAGCACGACAAGGACTTCCCGCCGCTGATGATCAACATGATCAAGGCGGGCGAGACCGGCGGGTTCCTCGACAAGGCGCTCGAGTCGACGGCCGAGAACTTCGAGAAGGAGGTGGCGCTGCGGTCGACGATCAAGTCGGCCATGACCTACCCCGTCGTCGTGCTCGTGATGTCGCTCGTCGCGGTCGTCATCATGCTGCTGTTCATCGTCCCGATCTTCCAGGACATGTTCACCAACCTCGGCGGCCAGCTGCCGTTGCCGACGATGATGCTCGTCTACGCGTCGCGGGCGATGCCGTACGTCGTGCCGGCCGGCATCGTCGTGGGCATCGCGTTCTCGATCTGGTGGCGGACGAACAAGAACTCGGTCAAGGTGCGGGCGTTCCTCGACCCGCTGAAGCTCAAGCTGCCGGTCTTCGGCGCGCTGTTCCGGAAGATCGCGATCGCGCGGTTCAGCCGCAACTTCTCGAACATGATCGGCGCCGGCGTGCCCATCCTCACGGCACTGCGCATCGTGGGCGAGGTGTCGGGCAACTACGTCCTCGAGGAGGCGCTGGTCAAGGTGGCCGAATCGGTGCGGCAGGGCGAGTCCATCGCCGGCCCGCTGACCGACTCGGGCGTGTTCCCGTCGATGGTCACGCAGATGATCTCGGTCGGCGAGGACTCGGGTTCGCTGCAGACGATGCTCGAGAAGGTCGCGGACTTCTACGACCAAGAGGTGAAGTCGACGACCGAGTCGCTGACGGCCCTGATCGAGCCCCTGCTGATCGCCTTCCTCGGCGTCGTCGTCGGCGGCATGATCGTGGCGCTGTACCTGCCCATCTTCCAGATCACCTCGCTGATCAAGTAACGCGTCAGGCACCCCCGCAGGAGGCGCGGGCCGGCTCACGAGGCCGGCTCGCGCCTCCTTCTCGTGCCGGGCGTCTCGCGACCGGGCGGTCTACCCCGCAAACGGGTGCTGACCTGCGCTTTCGGCCTTTCGGGGGATACCCGAACTGGGGCCGTGTCGCGGGCCAAAACCCCCCTTCCAAGGGATTCTGGGGCACTTTCCCAGGTGGCACCATCGATCCCGGCGGGAGCTCAGTGACCGCCTCACCCCCCTCACCGGGCATCACTCCCGCACCCGACCGAACAGGACCAGCGACATGTACTTCACCCTCATGGGCAAGCTCAGCGCCCGCCGCCAGAACCTCTCCGACGACAAGGACAAGGGCTTCACCCTGATCGAGCTCCTCGTCGTCGTCATCATCATCGGCATCCTCGCCGCGATCGCCATCCCGGTGTACCTCGGCGTGCAGAACAACGCCAAGGACTCGGCCGTGAAGAGCGACCTCTCGAACATCAAGACGGCCATCGTCGCGAGCTACACGAACGACAACACGGCGACGACAGCACCGGCTCTGACGTCCGCCAATCTCGGAAAGTACGGCTACACCGCGAGCGCCGACTACTCCGGCTCGGCAAGTGCCCCCGCATATGCCACCAACTCGACCTCGAGCAACTTCTGCGTGAACGCCAAGGGCACGACGGGCAACACTTTCCGCATCTCGACGAACACCGGTGTGCAGGACGGCGCCTGCGGAGCAGCCACCACCTGGTGACCCTGACGTCCGCTGGTGCCCTCACCCGGCGCCAGCGGACGTCCCCAACCTTCTCGTGTCGTTCCGGCGACCACGAGCCGCCACGCCCTCGACCCGACCGGGAGGTGAACCACCATGTTCCAGCGACTCAGCGCCCGTCTCCGTCCCCTCGACCCCGAGGCCCGGGAGGCCGGCCTGTCGATCGTCGAGGTGGTCGTCGCCCTCCTGGTCTTCGCGATCATCACCGTCGGCTCCATCGTCGCCGTCGGCACCACGCTGACGATGTCGAGCGACAACCGCAGCCGTGAGGTCGCCACCAACCTCGCCGCCCAGGCCGTCGACGTCGCCCGCTCCGTGACCGACGTCGTGGCGGTGGCCTCGGGCACGACGACGACCGTCGTCAACGGCACCACGTTCACCGTGGCCCAGACCGCCGCCTGGATCACCACCACCGGCGTGGACGCGACCTGCACCCCGGCCGCGTCGTCGGGCAACGGTTCGCTGTTCTACAAGCGCCTCCAGGTCGCGGTCACCTGGTCGGGCATGCGCAAGACGACCTCTCCCGTGCGCAGCGACACGATCCTCGCCCCCAACAGCCGCCTGAACGACCAGGACACCGGCACGATCGTCATCGGCGTCAAGGACACCAAAGGCGGCCCGGTCTCGGGTGTCGTCGTCACGGTCGAGCCCGACGCCGGCTCGAACACGCCCGGCAAGGCGCTGACCTCGGCCTCGAAGCCGGGTGTGACCAACGCCGACGGATGCGCGGTCGCCATCAAGGTGCTGCCGGGCTCCTACAAGGTGACCGTCTCGCGCGCCGACGCCGCGCCCTATCGCGACTCCCGGCAGCAGCCCGCGCCGGTCAAGACGGGTACCTCCGTCGTCAAGGGCGACACCGCGGGTGTGTCGTTCACCTACGACCTCGGCGACGACTTCGAGCTCGGCTATGCCTCGAACTACGCCGGCGGCACCGTGCTGCTGCCGAACGACCTCAAGACCACCGTCCTCGGCGGGCCCGAAGCGTACGTGCTCAACGGCCCGGTGAGCGACGCCTACCTCTACCCTCTGACGACCGGCTACCAGCTGATCGCCGGCACCTACCTGCCCGCCGGCACGGACGGCGGCAGCTGCCTCTCGCCCGATCCGGCCTCGTGGCCGGCCAACGCCGCCGGCAAGACGGCCGCACGCCAGCCCTTCGTCGCCGCGTCGGAGAAGACCGCGACCTACCCGCTGCCGATGGGCGTGACGACCGTGAAGCTCGCCGCAGGCAGCGACACCGTCATCCAGGCCAAGTCCACGACCGCCTTGAACGGCGACCCGGGCTGCGCCGCCACCCAGACCTACACCTTCACGGTCAAGAACAAGACTCCGGCGAACGAGGTCACGATCGCCCTGCCCTACGGCACGTGGTCGCTCTCGTCCGGGAGGGACTCGTCCTCGTTGCGTGGACTCACCATCAGCGGGTTATTCGGCAGCGTCATCGGCGCCATCTTCGGTGGCAGCGGTGGCACGGCGAACGTCGTCACGCTCGACCCGAGGCCCGCCAAGTGACCGCGCTGCGGCGACTGCTCGCCCGGGCCCGCCGAGACGAGGGCGTCAGCCTGGCCGAGCTGCTGGTGGCCATCATGGTCTTCGGCATCGTCCTGGCCGTCGTCTCGACCACCTTCGTCTCGCTGACGAAGGCCACGGCCCAGGCCCGGTTCATCGACGTCAACACCCGCGTCGCCTCGAACGGGCTGAACGACCTCAGCCGGACCATCCGGGCCGCTCGGACGATCGCCCAGCCCGGGGGCACCGAGGCGTCGGCGTTCACGCTCGCGACGACCGAGAGCCTGACCCTCACGACGGCCGTCAACACCGCCGACTCCCTGACGACCGTGCCGCGTCGCGTGACCTACCGCCTCGAGGCCGACCGCACCCTCAGCTCGTCCACCGTCGTGGCCACGCCCCTCCAGACCGACTTCTGGCAGTTCACCTCGCCGGCGACCAAGCGCGCCCTCGGCGGCACCGTCGTCACGGCCGCGAGCAGCGGTTCGCCACTGTTCACCTACCTCGACTTCACGGGCAAGACGCTGACCCCCGACGCCTCGGGTGCGCTCACGGCGTCGCAGCTGCCCTCCATCGCCGCGGTGACCATCTCGCTGACCATCGACCGGACCAGCTCGATGTCGAGCCAGGCGGTCACCCTGCAGAACACCGTCTCGCTGTCCAACCTCGCCGGAGGGGCGACCACATGACCTCCTTGCGCACCCGTCTCGGGCTGGCCGGCCCGTCCCCCGAGAGCGGCATGGCCATGGCCATCACCCTCATCTTCGGCATGGTGCTCGTCATCATGGCGGCCACCGCCCTGACCGTGGCCACGAGCGGGCTCAAGAAGGCCGACGGCGACCAGGACTTCAACGGTGCCCTCGCCGCGGCCTACGCCGGCGTCGAGGAGTACCAGTCTCGCCTCGCCAACGACAACAGCTACCAGCAGTACGGCGACTCCGACGCCCCGTTCAGCAAGGCGACCGCCAGCAAGCTGACCCTGCCGTCCGGCACTCAGACCAACAAGGCGTTCGGGTCGGGTCCCTCCGGCTCGTGGGCCTCGGTGCCGGGCAGCGCCGACCTCGCGCAGTTCCGCTACGAGGTCGACAACTCGAAGTACGTCGGGTCGGGCGCCCTGCGCATCCGCTCGACGGGCAAGGTCGGTTCGGCCACGCGATCGGTCATCGCCGACCTGCGCCAGAAGGGCTTCATCGACTACCTGTACTTCACCGACATCGAGTCCCAGGACCCCACGCTCACCCGCAGCACGAACGCGGACTGCACCAAGCACGCCTGGGAGGGACGCACCCAGGGGGACGACTGCGGTGAGATCGCGTTCAGCGGTGGCGACACCATCTACGGTCCGGCACACTCCAACGACACGATGCGCGTCTGCTCGGCGACCTTCAAGGAGGTCGTGACCACGGCCGACCCGACCGCCGGCCGCACGTACGCCAAGGTCGACTCGAACAACAGCGCGTGCTCGGGTCAGACCTTCGACAAGGGCGTCCCCGGCCAGGTGGCGACCGTGCAGATGCCCGACACCAACAACGACAAGGTGCGCGAGACCCGAACCGACATCCCCTCCGAGGTCCCGCGCCCCGGCTGCCTCTACACCGGGCCGACCGACATCGTCTTCACCGCCGACGGCAAGATGACCGTCAAGTCGCCGTACTCGAAGATGACGCAGCTCGCGAACGCCGAGGCCACCGAGGGCAGCGCACCGGCCGAGTGCGGCCTGCCGGGCACCGGGAAGGGCCAGCTCGGCTCGGCCGCCGGCGCGACCATCACCGTGCCCGTGAACAACCTGGTCTACGTCCAGGACATCCCCGTGCCCGCGTCGGGCAAGGGCAAGTCCAACGTCAACGCGTGGGCCTCCACGGGCGACCTCACCGAGACCTCGTGCTCCAACAACCACGTCGGCTACCCCCTGGCCGGCGAGTCCGTGCCGACGGCGACCACGGCCGGTGGTCCGGGCTCCGGGGCCTGCGCCTACGGCGCCCGCAGCGGAGACGCCTTCGTCAAGGGCACCTTCCAGGGGCAGCTGACCATCGCGGCCAAGAACTACCTCTACGTCACGGGCGACCTCACCTACGCGTCCACGAACGCGAGCACGAACATCCTCGGCCTGGCCTCCGACGGCGTGACCTGGGTGCACAACCCGGTCAACGCGTTCGGCGGGTCGATGCTCGGCGACCGTGACCGCGAGATCGACGCGGCGATCATCTCGGTCCAGCACTCGTTCCTCGTGCAGAACTACGGGCGCGGTGGCGACCGGGGCACGCTGACCATCAAGGGGTCGATCTCGCAGGCGTACCGCGGCGTCGTCCGCAGCGGCTCCAATGGGTACATCAAGGCCTACGCCTACGACACGCGCCTGCGCTACCTCGCGCCGCCGAAGTTCCTCAGCCCGGTGACGACCTCGTACGGCGTCACCACGCAGACCGAGGTCAAGGCCGCCTTCACGTCGACCGGGGCCGCCTCGTGATCGCGGCTCCGTGGATCACCGCCGTCCTCGTGGCGGGTGGCTTCGGACTGCTCATCGGATCGTTCCTCAACGTCGTGGTGTACCGCGTTCCCGCGGGCATCTCGATCGCGCGACCCGCGAGCGCCTGCCCGAGCTGCTCGACGCCGATCCGCCGCCGTGACAACGTCCCCGTGGTCAGCTGGCTCGCCCTCGGCGGGAAGTGCCGCGACTGTCGCACCTCCATCTCGGCCCGGTACCCGATCGTCGAACTGGCCACCGGCCTGTTCTTCGTGCTCGTCGCCGCCCGTCTGTGGCCGCTCGTCGGCGTGCCGACCGAGGCGCTGCCGCTCGTGGCGCGCCTCCTGTCCCTCGTCGCCTTCCTCTGGCTGGCCGGCGTGAGCGTCGCGCTCGCCGTGATCGACCTCGAACACCACCGGCTGCCGGACGCGATCGTCCTGCCGTCCTACGCGGTCGGGGGCGTCCTCCTGGCCGCCTCGAGCATCCTCGTCGGGGACTGGGCGGCGCTCGTCCGCGCCGCCATCGGCCTGGCCTCCCTCTTCGCCTTCTACCTCATCGCCGCGCTGTCGTACCCGGGCGGCATGGGCTTCGGCGACGTCAAGCTCGCCGGCGTGCTCGGCCTGTACCTCGCCTGGCTCGGCTGGGGCGACTTCGCCGTGGGAGCCTTCGCGGCGTTCCTGCTCGGCGGCCTGTACGCCGTCGTCCTCCTGGTCACCCGACGCGTCGAACGCACCGGTGGCATCCCTTTCGGCCCCTGGATGCTCGCGGGCGCCTGGGTCGGCGTCTTCGCCGGCGGCACCGTCGCCACGGCGTACCTCACCCTCCTCGGCCTGGCATGACCCGGCGAGCTGACAGAGAGCAGAACTGATGGGCAAGAACATCGTGGGCATCGACATCGGCAGCCGCTTCGTGCGGGCGGTCGAGGTCGCCGACGTCGACAAGGCCAAGCCGACCATCGTCCGGTTCAGCGAGGTGTCCCTGCCCGACGGTGCGGCGAGCCGCGGAGAGGTGATCGAGTCGCAGACCATGGCCGGCACGCTCAAGCAGCTGTGGTCGGCCGGGGGGTTCAAGAGCAAGCGCGTCGTGCTGGGCATGGGCAACCAGCGGGTGCTCGCTCGCGACATGACCGTGCCCAAGGCGTCGCACAAGCGCATCCGCGAGATGCTGCCGTTCCAGGTGCAGGACATGCTGCCCGTCCCGGTCGCCGACGCCCTCCTCGACTTCTACCCCTACGCCGAGGGGCTCGGCGAGAACGGTCCCGTCGTCCACGGGCTGCTGATCGCGGCGGTCAAGGACGCCGTGCTCGGCAACGTCCAGGCGAGCAAGCTCGCCGGCCTGACCACGCTGGGGGTCGACCTGATCCCGTTCTCGAACACGCGCCTCCTCGTCACCCGTCCGCGCATCGCGGGCACGGTGGCGCTCGTCGAGATCGGGCACAGCACGACCTCGGTCATCATGATCGCCGACGGCGTCCCCCAGTTCGTCCGCATCATCCCCTCGGGCGGAGACGACGTCACCCAAGCCGTCGCGACGAAGCTCGAGGTCTCGGCCCAGGTCGCCGAGGGCATCAAGTTCGGCCGCGGTCTCGCCACGACCGTGACGACTCCCGACGAACAGGCCGCGTCGGCCGCGATCTTCGAATCCGTGAACGAGTTGCTCGGCAGCCTGCGCAACACGATCCAGTACTACGTCAACACCCGCCCGACCGAGACCGTCGCGGGCATCATGATCGCCGGCGGGGGAGCTGCCCTGCCCGGCCTGCCCGAGGCGCTCAGCGAGGTCACCCGCCTGCCGGTCGCCCTCGCCGACCCGTTCGCGACGGTGGGCTTCGCGAAGAACCTCGACGAGGCCGCCCTGCGGTCTCGGTCGACCGACCTGACCGTGGCCCTCGGCCTGGCCCTGGGGAGCGCAGCATGAGAACCCGCGGAAAAGACACCGGCATCACCGTAGGAGGCGCGCCCCGCGTCGACCTGCTGCCCCCGGAGGTCCGCGCCGAGCGTCGCGCCGCGGCCCTGACCCGTCGGGTCTGGGCCGGCGTCGTCGTGGTCGCCGTCGTCGTCGGAATCGGATCGGGTGCGGCGTTCCTCCAACGCATGCAGGCCGAGGACGGACTGATGACCGCCCAGGGCGAGACCCAGTCGCTGCTCATGTCGCAGACGAAGTACGCGGACCTGAAGACCACGCAGGGAAAGCTCGACCTGGTCGAGGCCGCCCAGAAGGTCGGAGGTTCGACCGACATCGACTGGCCGACCTACCTCGAGAAGGTGCAGGGCACACTGCCCGTCGGCGTGACCATCGTCAGCGTCTCGCTCGACCAGGCCTCGCCACTCGTCCAGTACACGCAGCCCACGGCGCCCCTGCAGGGTTCGCGTGTCGCGACCCTCACGTTCCAGGCGTCGAGTCCGACCCTGCCGTCCGTGCCCGACTGGTTGAACGGGCTCGCGACCCTCCCCGGCTTCGCCGACGCCCAGCCGGGCTCGGTGACCCTCGAGGAAGGCGTCTACAGAGCGGACATCACGATGCACATCACGGCGGACGCCTTCTCGGGCCGCTTCGACCAGAAGGCCGGCGAGTGACCATGGACCGCAACCGGATGATGCTGATCGCCGCCGCCCTGACCGGCGTCGTGGTGATCGCCCTCGGATTCCTCGTGGGGGTGCAGCCGCAACTCGCCGCCGCCTCGTTCGCCGAGTCGCAACAACAGAGCGTCGAGACGCAGAACGAGACCCTGCGCGAGAGCCTCGCGACCCTCGAGGCCGACAACGCCGCCCTCCCCGACCTGAAGTCCGAGTTGGCGACGCTCGACACGTCCGTGCCGTCCCAAGCCGCCCTGTCGTCGTTCCTGACCGAACTGGACCAGCTGGCCGGGGCCTCGGGCACGACCGTCACGGGGTTCACCTCGTCCGATGCGACGGCCTACGAGCCCACGACCACGGACG
>NZ_JXQZ01000070.1 GCF_000878135.1 Frigoribacterium sp. MEB024 | reverse complement strand
CGGGCGGATGGTGACGCTGGCCCGCGGTTCCCACTCGTCGGCGAAGCCGGCACTGAGGAACTGACGCGCCACCCCGTAGTTGTCCTGGGACCCGGTGCCCGCCGAGAGGAAGTCCCGCAGGAGCCTTTCTTGCGAGCTGCCGGCGACGGGACCGTTGGGCCGGAAGACGAAGTCGCTCACGACGTCGTCGCTCACGGTGTCGCCTCGCTGCACCTGACCGCCGTCGGGGATGCCCACGCACCCGGTCAGGGCGATCGCGGCGATCACGAGGGCCGTCAGCACCGCCGACCGACGCCCCCACGGGCCGTTCCGTGGACGTTCAGTCATCGTCGGCTCTCCCCTTCGACGTCGCCGACGGCGGGACCGACGCGCCCGGCACCTCGACGGCGGGGACCGAACCGGACCACGGTTCGCCCGTCACCGGGACCGTCGTCTCGCCCCGGCGGTCCGGAGGCACGACCGGCAGGGGCGATCCCTCGATGCGACCGCCGGCCACGCGGGGCAGGGTGACGACGAACCGGCTGCCCGACCCCGGCTCGGACCAGACCTCGAGCCGGCCGCCGTGCAGGGCCGCGTCCTCGAGGCTGATCGCCAGGCCCAGCCCCGTGCCCCCGATCGTGCGCTTGCGGGAGGGGTCGGCCCGCCAGAACCGGTCGAACACCCGCGCGGCGTCGGCGGGGCTCATGCCCACGCCGTTGTCGCGCACGGCCACCGCGACGGCCGTGGCGTCGCTGTCGACCTCGACCTCGATCGGCCGACCCTCGCCGTGCTCGATCGCGTTGCCCAGCAGATTGCGCAGGATGCGGCGCAGCCGTCGCGGGTCGATCTCGGCCTCGAAGTACCCACCCCGGGCGACGACCGACACGACGCTGCCGGATTCGGCGGCGAGGGGACCGAACTCGTCGACGCCGTCTTCGACGAGACGCACGACCGTGACGGGCTCGGTCTCGAGTTCGACGGCACCCGCGTCGAACCGCGAGATCTCGAGCAGGTCGGCGAGCAGGAGCTCGAACCGGTCGACCTGGGTGTGCAGCAGCTCGGCCGTGCGGGCGGCCGAGGGCGTGAACGAGGTGCGCTGGTCGTAGAGCACGTCACCGGCCAGACGGATCGTGGTGAGCGGCGTGCGCAGTTCGTGCGAGACGTCGCTGACGAAGCGTTGTTGGACGCGCGACAGTTCGGCCAGTTGCGAGATCTGGCGCTGCATGGCGTCGGCCATCCCGTTGAACGAGCGCCCGAGCGTGGCCACGACGTCCTGCCCCTTCTCGGGAATGCGTTCTTCCAGGTGCCCGGCCGCGATCTTCTGACTGGTCTCGGCCGCCGTGCGGATGGGACCCACGACCAGACGGACGACGAGATAGGTGATCGCACCGATCAACAGCACGAGAGCGAGCGAGCCGATGCCGAGCGTCCGCTGCATCAGGTCGAGCGTGGCCTGCGCGTCGCTGAGGTCGTAGACGAGGTAGAGCTCGTACTGGCCCGCCGTGGGTACCTGCAGGGTCGAGCCGACGGCGATGCCGGGCGAGCCGCCGCCCAGCGACGTCGGGGGCAGCGACACCGACTGCATCGAGAGTCGACCGTCGTCCGCCGCCACCGCCTCGCGGAGGGCCGGCGAGATCACGGAGTCCGGGAAGTCGGGGCTGGCGATGTTCTGGATGGTCTGCGGACTGTTCTGCCCCGGGGTCCGGAGGATGGCGATGCTCGTTCCGCCCGGACTCGAGGTCGAGCCCAGGATGGCGGTCTGGGCCTCGTTCTGCAGGGCGTCGAGCTCGACCTGGTTGGCGTCCTCGGTGGCCGTGGCCGAGTCGAAGATGTTCTGCGCCAGCAGCGTGGCCCGCACGCTCTCGGCCTCGACCTGCTCTCGGCGTTGGTCGTAGAGGCTCGTGCCGATGGTCACCGAGATGAGCGTGCCGATGACGGTGACGGCGACGGTCGACAGCACCACCGTGAGCGCGACGGTGCGGAACGACAACGACGACCGCCAGAACCCGACCACACGGGTCGGCCACGTGCGCCAGGCCGGCGCGCGCCACGACCACGGCCCGCCCGACCGGGCGGGCCCGCCCTGGTCGGGCCCCGC
>NZ_JXQZ01000007.1 GCF_000878135.1 Frigoribacterium sp. MEB024 | reverse complement strand
GCAGCCACGGCGGGCGGCTGCGCGGCGACGGGCACCTCGGCGGGGAGGCTGGTCGCGGGGGTCGTCGCGGGCGTGTGCGTGACGGGCGGCAACTGGGCCGGAGGACGGACGGCCGCGGTCTCGTTCTGCGCCAGGACGAGTCTTCCCTGCGTGATCGGACCCGCGGCGAGCCCGTCGGCGGCCGCCCGGGCAGAGGCGGGTGGCGCGTCGACCACGACGTCCGCCGGGTACCGCTCACGACCACGAGGACGCTTCGACGGGGCGTCGCCACCCTCTCGGGCCGCAGTGGTCGGACGGATGTCGTCACCGGACGCGGCGGGGGTGCCGCGGGACGGGTCGGTCACGAAGCGGTACCTCCGTTCGGTGCTCGGGACGAGCCCTCAGGCTAGCGACCGGCTGCGCCTCGGCGCAGCCGGTCGGGCCGGTCGTGCGTCAGGCCGTGGCGATGCCGGGCGTCGTGCGGGGCGGGCGCGTGCGGGCCGGCTTGGTCGTCGGCTCGGAGTCGACGCCCCCGTCGACGGCTTCGGCGTCGACGGGCGACTTCGTCGGCATGGGGATCGCCGGGCGGTCCGACACCGGACGCTTGTCGCTCGAGAGCCACTGGGGACGCTCGGGGAGCTTGCGGACGTCCTTGAAGATCTCGGCCAGCTCGTCGTGGTCGAGCGTCTCTTTCTCGAGCAGCTCGCGGGCGAGGAAGTCGAGCACGTCGCGGTTGTCGTTGATGACCTGCCACGCCTCGTCGTGCGCCTGCTCGAGCAGCACGCGCACCTCGGCGTCGACCGTCTCGGCGATGTTCTCGGAGTAGTCGCGCGAGCTGCCGTCGCGGCCCATCATCATCTCGCCCGACGCCTGGCCGAGCTTGACCGAACCGACCTTGTTGCTCATGCCGTACTCGGTGACCATCTTGCGGGCGGTCGCCGTGGCCTTCTCGATGTCGTTCGAGGCGCCGGTGGTCGGGTCGTGGAAGACGAGCTCTTCGGCGACACGACCGCCCATGGCGTACGTGAGCTGGTCGAGCAGCTCGTTGCGGGTGACCGAGTACTTGTCTTCGAGGGGGAGGACCATCGTGTAGCCCAGGGCACGACCGCGGGGCAGGATCGTGATCTTGGTCACGGGGTCGGTGTGGCGCATCGCCGCGGCGGCGAGGGCGTGACCACCCTCGTGGTACGCGGTGATGAGCTTCTCGTGGTCGTTCATGATGCGGCTGCGGCGCTGCGGACCGGCCATGACGCGGTCGACGGCCTCGTCGAGGGCGCGGTTGTCGATCAGCTGCGCGTTCGAGCGTGCCGTCAGCAGGGCGGCCTCGTTGAGGACGTTGGCCAGGTCGGCACCCGTGAAGCCGGGCGTCTTGCGGGCCAGGACCTCGAGGTTGACCGAGGCGGCGAGGGGCTTGCCCTTGCCGTGCACCTCGAGGATCTGCTTGCGGCCGTCGAGGCCCGGAGCGTCGACGCCGATCTGGCGGTCGAAGCGACCGGGGCGCAGCAGGGCCGGGTCGAGCACGTCGGGACGGTTGGTCGCGGCGATCAGGATGACGTTGGTCTTGACGTCGAAGCCGTCCATCTCGACCAGCAGCTGGTTGAGGGTCTGCTCGCGCTCGTCGTTGCCGCCGCCGATGCCGGCACCGCGGTGACGACCGACGGCGTCGATCTCGTCGACGAAGATGATCGCCGGGCTGTTCTGCTTGGCCTGTTCGAACAGGTCGCGGACGCGGCTGGCGCCGACGCCGACGAACATCTCGACGAAGTCCGACCCCGAGATCGAGAAGAAGGGCACGCCGGCCTCGCCGGCGACGGCGCGGGCGAGCAGGGTCTTGCCGGTGCCGGGAGGGCCGTAGAGCAGCACGCCCTTGGGGATGCGGGCGCCGACGGCCTGGAACTTGGCCGGCTCTTTCAGGAACTCTTTGATCTCTTCGAGCTCTTCGATCGCCTCGTCGGCCCCGGCGACGTCGGTGAACATGACCTGCGGCGTCTCTTTCGAGGCCAGCTTGGCCTTGGACTTGCCGAACTGCATGACCTTGCTGCCACCGCCCTGCATGGACGAGAGCAGGAACCAGAAGATGACGCCGATGATGAGGAACGGCAGCAGGATGCTGAGCAGCGACATGAACCAGCTGGTCTGCGTGACGGTGTCGTCGAAGTTCTCGAGGTTCGCATCGGTGACGGCGTCGACGACCTCGGAGCCACGCGGCGTCGCGTAGTAGAACTGCTCGGCCTTGTCGCCGTCCTTCAGGACGAGGTCGACGCGCTGCTCGTTGCTGAAGATCGTCGCCGACTTGACCTTGTCGGTCTGGATCGCCTCGAGGCCCTTCTGGGTCGAGATCTGGGTCGTGCCCGCCCCGCTGATGAGGCTCCACCCGATGCCGATGCCGATGACCGCGATCACGATGTAGATGATCGGACCGCGGAAGAGTTTCTTGAAGTCCATGTCAGTACGGGCGACGCCCGACACCTTTCTGCAGGAAGAACGTGAGCAAAAGGGTACATCGGGGCTGCTATGCCCTGGATGGGTGTTCGCCGAGGGCTTGATCGGCCCCGCCCGGGAGCGGACCGCTAGCTGTAGACGTGCGGGGCCAGCACCCCGACACCGCGCAGGTTGCGGTACTTCTCGTCGTAGTCGAGGCCGTAGCCGATGACGAAGTCGTTCGGGATCTCGAAGCCGACGTACTTGACGTCGACGGCGACCTTGGCGGCGGCCGGCTTGCGGAAGAGCGCGAAGATCTCGACCGACGCCGCCCCGCGCTTCTGCAGGTTCTCGAGCAGCCACGACAGCGTCAGGCCCGAGTCGATGATGTCCTCGACGATGATGACGTCGCGGCCGTGCAGGTCGCTGTCGAGGTCTTTGAGGATGCGGACGACACCCGACGACTTGGTGCCCGAGCCGTACGACGAGACGGCCATCCAGTCCATGGCCGAGGCCAGCTTGAGCTCGCGCGAGAAGTCGGCCATGACCATGACGGCGCCCTTGAGGACGCCCACCAGCAGCGGCTCGCGACCGACGTAGTCGGCCTCGACCTGCCGGGCGACCTCGGCGATCTTGGCGTGGATCTGCTCTTCGGTGTAGAGCACGCTGGTCAGGTCGGCCTCGATGTCGCTGAGTTCCATGGTGGTGTCGTGCTCCTGGGGTCGTGGGGTGCCGAGGGGGGTCTCAGGAGGCGCCGGTCGCCGAGAAGTGCAGCGCGCCTCCGGTGCGTTCCACTGTAATGCCCGGCAGCGACACCGCCCCCTGCCCGTGCCAGTCCGTCACCAGCCGGGCGACCTCGAGGGTCTGGACGCGGCTGAGCGAGACCCCGAACTCGCTCTGCACCGCGAGCCGGATCAGTCGCTGGCGCAGGGCCGCCGGGTTCGTGGCGAGCCCCCGGACGTCGAGCGAGATGCCCGCCTCGGCGTGGTCGGCCAGTTCTTCGGCCAGTTCGTCGGCGAAGTGGTCGAGGGCGGACGAGTCCTCGCGCAGCGCGTCCGCCGTGCGCGCCAGGGCCTCGGTGATGCCCGGGCCCAGCTCGCGCTCGAGCATCGGCAGGACGGTCCGCCGCAGCCGCACCCGCGTGAAGGTCGGATCGTCGTTGTGCGGATCGGCCCAGGCCTCGAGGCCGGCGTCGGTGCACGCCGCCGCCGTGGTCGAGCGGCCGACGGCCAGGAGGGGGCGGGCGTACAGGCCCGAGCGCGCCTCCATGCCACTCAGGCTCGTCGCACCGCTGCCCCGGGTGAGGCCGAGCAGCACCGTCTCGGCCTGGTCGTCGCGGGTGTGGCCGAGCAGCACGGTGCGGGCGCCCTGCTCGGCGGCGACGGACGCGAGCGCGTCGTAGCGGGCCGTGCGGGCCGCCGCCTCGGGGCCGCCCTCGGTGCCGACCGTGACCCGGACGACGACGACGGGGTCGAGCCCGAGGCCGCGGGCCTGCTCGGCCGCACGTGCGGCGACGGTGCGCGAGTCGCCCTGCAGGTCGTGGTCGACGACGACCGCGCCGGCGCGCAGCCCCGCACGCGGCGCCTCGAACGCGAGCCCCGCGGCGAGCGCGAGGGAGTCCGGCCCGCCGCTCAGCGCGACGAGCACGAGGTCGCCCTCGTCGTGACCGGACAAGGAGGCGCGCACGGCACGTCGGACGTCGGCCGTCGCGGGGGTCAGGCGGGGTCTGTCGGGCATCTTGTAACGTTAGCGACACCGCCGACCCGTCGGGTCGGACCCCCCAACGACGCATCGCAAGGAGCACACCCATGGCCGCGTACGACGCCGTGATCGAGATCCCCAAAGGCAGCCGCAACAAGTACGAGGTCGACCACGAGACCGGTCGCGTCTACCTCGACCGCGTCCTGTTCACCGGGTTCGTCTACCCGACCGACTACGGCTTCTTCGAGAACACGCTCGGCCTCGACGGCGACCCCGTCGACGTGCTCGTGCTGCTCGACTACCCGCTCTTCCCGGGCGTGGGCGTCAAGGTGCGTCCGGTCGGCGTCTTCAACATGACCGACGACGGCGGCAGCGACGCCAAGGTCATCGCCGTCCCCGCGAAGGACCCGCGCTGGGAGCACATCCAGGACGTCACCGACGTGCCCGAGTACCTGCGTAAAGAGATCGAGCACTTCTTCGAGCACTACAAGGACCTCGAGCCCGGCAAGTGGGTCAAGACCGAGGGCTGGGGCGACGCCGCCGAGGCCGAGGCCATCGTCGAGGCCGGCATCACGAAGCTGGCCGACGAGGGACACTGACCTCCCGCACCACGGCATGACGTAGGGCCCGACACCAGGTGGTGTCGGGCCCTACGTCGTGCCGCCGTCCGCGGACGGTGCCTACAGGCGGATGCCGCGGTCGGCCATGAACGGCTGCGGGTTCTGCGCGACGCCGCCGACGCGGGTCTCGAAGTGCAGATGGCAACCGGTCGAGTTGCCGGTCGAGCCGACGTGACCGATCTGCTGGCCGGTGCCGACGGCCTGCCCGACGCTGACCATGATGCCGCCGTTCGGCTGGTGGCCGTACCCGGTCGTGAAGCCGTTGCCGTGGTCGATCAACACGAAGTTGCCGTAGCCGCCGTACCAGCCGGCGTAGGTGACGACGCCCGCGGTCGCGGCGTAGATCGGCGAGTTGCAGCCCGCGGCGAGGTCGGTGCCCGCGTGCAGGATGTACGCGTGCGTCACCGGGTTGACTCGCATGCCGAAGCCACTCGAGATGTTGCCGCCGGCCGGGCGGGTCCAGCCCTGGGGCGAGACGACCCCGAGGGCCGTGCCGGCGGTCGCCGCCGCTGCGGCGGCCGCGGCCGCCCGGGACTCCTCGACGCCCTTCTGGTACTCGGCCTCGGTGTGGTCGACGTTGGTCTTGAGGGTCTCGAGCTGGGCCTGGAGCCGCGCCTGGTTCTCCTGCTGCGCGGCGAGGGCGTCGCTCGCGGCCTGGGCGGCGTCGTTCGCGTCGGCCAGGGCCTTCTGCGCGGTGTCGGCCAGCACGGCGAGGGCGGCCTCGGCGACGGCGGCCTGGCCGCTCAGCCCCTGGGCGGTGTTGCGGTCCTGGGTGGCCTGCGAGTAGATGCCGTCGGCCTGCTCGGTGAGCTTGCTCATCGCGCCGAGCTTGTAGAGCAGCTGCCCGGCCTCACCCGGGTCGGCGATCAGGCTGCCGCTGACGCCGTTCGTGCCACCGGAGCGACCGAGCTGGGCGGCGAGCTGACCCGCGCGCTCCTCGCTGGCGGCGGCCACCTCGTCGGCGGCGTCGGCCTGCGACTGCAGCTGCGCGGTCTTGTACTGGGCGTCGTCGTACGCGGACTGGGCCTTCTGCAGCTCGTCGCCCCGCTTCTCGGCCTCGGCGTTCTTGGCGTCGAGGTCCGACTGCATCTGGGTGAGGATGCCCTCGAGGTTGGTGATCTCGGCCTGCTTCGCGGTCTCGTCGCCCCGCGCCTTCTGGACGTCCTCCCACGAGGGGTAGGAGGCGGCGTGGGCCGACGACGCGGGCAGTCCGACGACGCCCGCGGTGAGCAACAGGGACGCGGCGGCGATCGAGACGACGACGCGGGCGAGTCGCGACGACGGCGCGAGGGGACCCGACGTGAGGCTCGCCAGGCGGGCTCGACCGGGTCGGCGGGTGGTGGTCATCGAGTGGGTCCGATTCGTCGTGACGGCGTCGAGTCCGTGAACCGGTGGTCGCCGTGTGGGACACGGTAACCCGGGCGCGCGATCCCGTACAGCACCGCAGGCGGTGGCGACGGGCGGGCCGACCCGGGGGCGGGCCCGAACTCTCAAGAACGACTTGAAACTAGCCTCCGCTCCGACGATCGCCGGGCAATCGCGACGGAGTGGCGGGCGAGTCGCGTGACCAGAACGGGGGACGAGGAGGCGCACGCGTCGATCCGCGTCGCCCCCGTTTTGCTTTTGCCCGCGATCATCCGTATGCTCTGTGATCGGTTGCTATGACGTCCTCGGACACGGCCCCATCGTTTAGTGGCCTAGGACACCGCCCTTTCACGGCGGCAGCACGGGTTCGAATCCCGTTGGGGTCACCAGCGACACAGCACCGAGGCACCATCTGCACCAATCACAACAGAACATCGAGTACGCTGTCTCACAGCAGCAAGTTTGGCCCTGTAGCGCAGTTGGTTAGCGCGCCGCCCTGTCACGGCGGAGGTCGCCGGTTCAAGTCCGGTCAGGGTCGCCAAGGCGAGTTCATCGCCTGGGGGCTTCAGGCCCTCACGGCTGGGTAGCTCAGTTGGTAGAGCGTTCGACTGAAAATCGAAAGGTCCACGGATCGATGCCGTGTCCAGCCACAGAAGGCCCCGCTCAGGCGGGGCCTGACTCGTTTAACGGCAGGACGGCCGCGTGAGCATCGGACACGACCCCGCGGTCGTCTCCCTCCGCAGCCGCTGGCTCGACCCGCTCGTCGCCGGCCTCGCGGCGCTGCTGCTCGGGGCCGCCTTCAGCTGGGTGCCCTCGTACTGGAGCGACGAGGCGACGACGTTGCAGGTGGCGCGCCTCCCCCTCGGCGAGTTGCTGGCGTTCGTGCACCAGCGCGACGCGGTGCACACGGTCTACTACCTCGTCATGCACTTCTGGATCGGCGCCTTCGGCGAGGCCGAGGTGGCCGCGAGGTTCCCGTCGGCCGTCTTCGTCGGGGCCGGGGCCGCCGGTGTGCTCGTCCTGACGCGCATGCTGACGACCCGTCGCACCGCGCTCCTGGCCGCGGCGATCTTCGCGGTGTTGCCCCGCTTCACGCTCGAGGCCGCCGAGGCGCGTCCCTACGCGCTCTCGGCCGCGCTGGCCGTCTGGGTGACCGTGCTGCTGCTGGTGGCCTCCCGGCGTCACCGTCGACGCTGGTGGATCGGGTACGGCGCCGTCCTCGCCGGGTCGATCGCGACCTTCGTGCCTCTCGGCCTGATCATCGTGGTGCACGGCGTCTTCCTGCTGCTGGCGCCGGCACAGCGCCGACGTCGGGGAGCCCGCCACCGCCTCCTCGGCTGGTCCGTCTCGACCGGGGCGGCCCTGTTCGTGACCTCGCCGGTCATCGGGACGGTCCTCGCCGAGCGCTCGCGCCTCCTGGGGGTGGCCGACCCGTCGACGGGTGCCGACGTCACCTGGTGGACGGTCCTGGTCGAACCGTGGTTCGTGACGGGCCTGGCGTTCGCCGTCGTCTCGGCGGTCCTGCTCATCCTTCTCGGCACCCGCCTCCGCGACCGGTCGAGGACGCCGGGCAGCGTGGTGTTGCTCGGCGCGCTCTGGGTCGCGCTGCCCGCCGGACTGCTGCTCGCGCTGGGGCTCGTCCTGGCGCCCGTGTACACGTCGAGACTGGTGACCTTCTCGGCGCCGGGCATGTGCCTGCTGCTGGCGGTCGCCGTCACCGGCTTCCGGCGGCGCTGGATCAGCATCGCCCTCGTCGCCCTGCTGGTGACGGCCTCGGTCCCGACCTACGTGCTGCAGCGGCTGCCGACCGGCAAGGGGGGCGGCAGCGACCTCTCCCAGCTCTCGAGCTACATCGAGAGCCAGGCCCGTCCGGGCGACGCGTTCCTGCTCGACGCGACCGGCACTGTGTCGACACGACCCCGTCAGGCGATCTACGCCTACCCGGAGCGCTTCGCCGAGCTCGACGACGTCGCCTTCGTGCGGTCGGGGCTGCCGTCGGGCTCGTACTCGGACGTCACCCTGCGTCTCGACGACGAGGACGACGCCGTCGAGCTCGCCGACCGACTGTCGTCGGTCGACCGCCTGTGGATCGCACGCCTCTCGGTCGACGTCCTCAGCGAGGCCGACCTGCGCCAGCTGCGCGACGAGGGCTACGAGATCCGGCAGGAGCACCGCACCGGACGCAGCGTCGTCTACCTCTTCGCGCGACCACCGGCCTGACGGTCAGCGACGGAGCTCGAGGGTGCAGCACTTGACGCCGCCGCCGCCAAGCAGCAGTTCCGAGAGGTCGACGCCGATCGGGTTGTAGCCCCGCTCACGCAGCTGCCGCTCGAAACCCGTCGCCCGGGCGGCGATCACGACGTTGTAGCCGTCCGAGTACGAGTTGAGCCCGAGGATGGCCGCGTCCTCCTCGCTGACGAGGATCGCGTCCGGGAAGCGCTGCCGCAAGATCGCCAGCGAGGCGTCGTCGAACGCGCTCTCGAGGTACGCGATGGTGTGACGGCCGTCCACCGGCTCGGGGTCGAGCACGGCGATGGCGGTGTCCAGGTGGTAGAAGCTCGGGTTCACGAGGGTGAGGCTGACGACCTCGCGCCCAAAGACGCAACCGATCTCGTCGTGCGAGCTCGAGTCGCTGCGGAAGCCGGTCCCGGCCAGGATGACGTCGCCGACCAGCAGGAAGTCCCCCTCGCCCTCGTTGGTCTCGGCGGGCTCGGCCACCTCGAAGCCGGCCGAGGCGAACCAGCGCATGTAGGCCGGGCCCTCGGCCTGGCGCTCGGGGTAGGTGAAGCGTGCACCGTACGCGACGCCGTCGAGGACGAAGCCGCCGTTGGCCGCGTAGACCATGTCCGGCAGGCCCTCTTCGGGGTCGATAAGCTCGACGTCGAACCCGAGGCCGACGTAGGTGTCGTAGAGGGTCTGCCACTGGGCCAGCGCCAACGAGGTGTCGGTCGGCTGCGTGGGGTCCATCCACGGGTTGATCTTGTAGCTGACGGTGAAGTGCTCCGGTCGGCACATCAAGATGGTGCGGTGGCTCGCCACGCGGGCGGCGTCCCGTCGGGCGGTCGCGTCGGGCAGGTCGGAGGGTTCGATCGTCAGGCTCACCGGATCAGTGTCACATCGCGAGCGCGCACGAGGACGGGCTCTCGCGCAATATTCTTGCGTATTTGTCAGCTTCGATGCATCTTATCCGCGTACCATGCTGTCGTGGACAATCTCGACTACGGCATCATCGACCTCCTGCGCCAGAACGCCCGTGCCGGGTACGGCGACATCGGCGCCTCGGTGGGCCTCAGCGCCTCGGCGGTCAAGCGCCGCGTCGACCGCCTGGTCGCCGACGGGGTGATCAAGGGGTTCACCGTGCAGGTCGACCCCGCCGTGGACGGGCTCGGCACCGAGGCCTACGTCGAGCTGTTCTGCCGCGGCACCGTCTCGCCCCAAGAACTGCAACGCATCCTCGGCACGGTGCCCGAGGTCGTCGACGCCGGCACGGTGACGGGCAGCGCCGACGCCATCGTCCACATGCGCAGCCGCGACATCCCGTCGCTCGAAGAGGCCCTCGAACGCGTGCGCAACGCCCCGAACGTCGACCACACGCGCAGCGCGATCGTGCTGTCGAAGCTCATCAGCCGCCGCTCGGCCTGACGGCAACCCGACGGCGACCTGACGGCGGCCCGACTGCGGCCCCACGCCGACCCGCCGCGATCAGAGCCGCAGGTCGGCCAGCGCGGGGTCGAGACGGCCGTACCGATGCGCCGTCAGCGAGACCGACTGCTCTCGCACGAACGCCAGCAGTTCGATCCGCCCCTCTTCGGTCACCTCGCCCGAGTAGATCGTCACGTCGGGACTGCCCCGGAGCACCCGGGCGAGCGCGGCGGGGTCTCCGCCGATCATCCGGATGCGCAGGCCGCGGTAGGCGGCAACCGCCTCGGGTGACGGGGCCGGCCTCGAGTCGTCGACCCGACCCCCGTCGACGGAGGCCCGCTCACCCCCGGCGGCCTCGGCCAGCAGGTCGAGCACGTCCGGACCGGCCGCCTCGGCCGTGGCGCCCTGCAGGGCCCCCGCGGCGGCCCGTGCGACGAACGCCTCGTCGCTCTCGACGACGACGTCGCGCACGCGCACCGGGGACGAGGAGGCGCGCCACAGGTGCACGAGCCCCGCCGGCAACGGCACGGCCGAGCTGACGGCCAGGGTCGACCCCGCCCTCGCACCGGCGGCGACGAGCCGGACGAGCGCCGCCGGGTCGGCGCCGGAGGAGAGTCGCACCGTGACCGGGTGCGGTCGGTAGCGCAGCACGTTGCGCTCGACCACGAGGCCGGTGACGTCACGGGCCAGCCCGAACTCGGACTGCCAGGCACGCTGGTCGCTCTCGACGGCCGTGCGCAGCGAGTCGAACTGCTCGAACGACAGGGTCGGTCGGGCCGCGTCGACCAGGCGGGTGACTCCCTCGGAGACGTCGTGCAGGCGCAGCGAGGGGCGCGGGTCGTGGGGACGGTGCCGCCAGGCCCCCTGGCCGATCAGGGCGTTCGGGCCGCCGGGCTTGAGGCCCCGACCGATCGCCCGTCGGCCCCACCCGCCGGTGGGCCTGCGGCGCACCCGCGCACCCGTCGTCGGACCACCGACGACGAGGTCGCCCGCCCGCACGGTGTGCAGCCAGTCGTCGATCTCGTCGACGTCGAGGGAGTGCAGGCCCGCCACGTCGCCACCGCTCTCGGCGTTCTGCACCGCGACCGCCTCGGCGAGCGTCTCGACGGCGACGAGACCGACGACGGGCACCCCGTGAGCGCTCGAGGCGAAGGCCCCTTGAGGGTCGACGCCGTCGCGCACGCCCGGCGAGCAGAGGGCCCCGGTCCCGTCGAGCGGACGCGGCTCGAGCAACCACGACTCGCCGGGCCCGAGCACGGTCAGCACGCCGAGCTCGGACCCGGTCGGGGCGGAGGCGAGCGGCCCCATCACGGTGGCGACGTCGTCGGCCGGACCGACGACGACCGCCTCGAAGGCCTCGCGCAGCAGGCGGCGGAACGTCTCGCCGTGACCGACGGAACCGACGGCGAGCACGAGGTCGAGCGCACCGTGGCCGCGGCCGGCGTGGTCGACGACGCTCGCGACGACGTCCGCGGCGGCGAGTTCGAGGTCGGCCGAGGGGGTGACGACGATCGAGGTGACCCCCCGGGTCCGCACGGCGAGGTCGAGGTCGGGGCGTACGTCGCGGAGGCCGACGGCCGTCTCGACCGGCACGTGGGCGACGACCCGGTCGACCACGGGGTGGGTCAGCAGGGCCCGTTCGTGGTCGGGACCGTCGGCGACGACCAGGGCGAGGAGCGAGTCGGGGACGCCGACCGCCCAGAGCGCCTCGGCGACGACGGCGACCGCCCGCCGTCGGCTGGGGGGCAGGTGGACGACGACCGCGCTGCCGGCACCGAACGCCGCGAGCACTCCCTCGACCGTGCTGGCGACGGGCGTGACGAGGTCGGGCACGACGACCGTGAGCCGCGGGGGCCGGTGCTCGGCCGTGTCGACGGTCGCGAGGTCGCGGGTCAGGATCGCCAGCCGGTGGGCCGAGTCGACGGCCGCACCGACCTCGTGGTCGGCCTCGGACAGGGTCGAGCCGGACTCGCTGACGCACACCTCGACGAGGCGCGAGCGCCGCAGCGCGAGCTCGCGGCCCGCGAGGTCGAGGAGTTCGGCACGGGTCTCGGGGTCTTGGCCGCCCCAGGCCGCCCCGGCCGCGGAGGCGCGGGTCACGACGGCCTCGAGGGCTGCGTCGTCGAGTGCTGCGTCGTCCGGGGACGCGAGCCCGAGGGAGGGGGCCGCGTCGGCGGTCTCGACGCCGGCGACCGACCGACGAGCGCGCCCGAGCACGCCCCGGGCCCACCGGCGGTTGCCGTCGAGCGAGGGATCGGTGTCGGCCTCGGCCGCGAAGTCGACGACGTGGTCGGGGCCCTCGTCGAGCGGCCCGGACCGGTCCCGTCGCCGCCGCGGCGCGGAGGGCAGCTCGGAGACGGCCGCGACGGCCCGGTCGTGCCGACGAGCCTCGCGGGCGAACGCGGCCTCGTGGTCGACGTCGAGGGTGCTCGAGAGGAATCCCTCGGGGTCGGCGAGCGCGTCCAGCCGGCCCACCAGGTGTCGCACGGCGGAGTCGAACTCGCCGGAGACGATCACCGGCGCCTGGAGGACGAGCGAACCGAGCTCGGAGCGGACGACCTCGGCGAGACCGGCCGCGGACCCCAGCCACATCTCGACGTCGAGCAGGTGCTCGGTGCCGTGGCGACGGGCGACCGTGACGGCGTGGGCCAGGTCGAAGACGTCGTGCCCGGCGAGTCCGACCCGGGCGACCGCGGCGTTCTCGGGCCTCAGGGCGAACTCGACCAGCCGGAGGTGGCTGGCGTCGGTCTCGTGCTTGGCCTCGAAGGTGACGACGGGCCAGTCGTGCAGGCGGGCGTCGACGATCTCGTCACGGCGCGAGCCGCCCTTGACCAGCCGGACCGAGATCGGGGCGCCGCCCCGGTCGACACGGTCCCGGGCCCAGTCGGTGAGCAGCCGCAACGAGTCGAGCGCCTCGGGGACGTACGACTGGACGACGATGCCCGCCGTGACGGACTCGAGCCCGGGGCGGTCGAGCAGTCGGGTGAAGACGTCGATCGTGAGGTCGACGTCGGCGTGCCGGTCGACGCCGAGGGTGAGGAGGGTGCCCGTCGAGGCCGCGAGCTCGAGCAGGGGCCCGAGCGTCGACTCGGCCAGGTCGCTCGTCTCGTCGAAGGCCCACGGCGAGGTCGGTCCGACGAGCTCGCGGACGGTCGTCGTGACGCGTTCGACGTCGGGCCGCTCGATCAGGGCCCGGACCGCGGCGACGCGCCGCTCGGCCTGGGTCGGCCCCGACACCACGGGCCCCCAGGCGGTCAGGTCGAGCCGGACGCCGTCGTTCCGCAGGCCGGCGAGGGCCTGCGTGAGCTTCTCGGGTGGCGCGTCGACGAGCAGGTGTCCGACCATGTGGCGCAGCGCCCGCCGTGCGACCGGCATGATCGGCTTGGGGGCGAGCGGGCCGAAGCCGCCGCCGAACGAGATCGCCGCCCGCAGGTGCCAGGGCAGCAGCGCCGGAGTGCGGCGGCTGAGCGAGTCGAGCGCGGACGCGGCCGCCCGGTCGTCTTCGGGGCGGACGACGCGGTCGGCGAAGTCGCGGGCGAAGTCGAGCCCGCGGGGGTCGCGCAGCACCTCGGTCAGACGGGCGGCCGGACCCTGCACCGGGACGGCACGCGCGGCGTCCCACCAGCGACGGGCCGTCTCGACGGTCTGCTGCGTGACATCGTCGGCGTGCACATCGGACATGGGTCGAGGATATGCCGCACCACCGTCCCTACACTGGGCGAATGGCCGACGAACTCACCGACGAGGAGTGGGTCGTCTGGGACTCGTTCTACGCCATGAGACGACGGCTCGACCGTGCCCTCGAAGTCCGCCTCCAGAGCGACTCGGGCGTCTCCGCCCCCGAGTACGAGATCCTCGTCGGCCTCGGTCGCAGCAGCGACCGGCGCTCGCGCGTGCGCGACATCGCCGAGCAGATCGGCTGGGAGAAGAGCCGGGTCAGCCACCAGGTCACCCGCATGGAGCGCCGCGGGCTGGTGCGTCGCACCGAGTGCGCGTCCGACGCGCGCGGCACCTGGGTCGAGCTGACCCCGGACGGCCGTCGGGCCATGCTCGCCGCGACCCGAGGCCACACGGCCGCCATCAAGAGGTACTTCGCGGACGTGCTCGGGGCGGACGCCGAGGTCGTCCAGGCGTTCTCGGGCCGCGTGCTCGAGGCGATCGGCACGGACGCGTCGCCCGACCCGCAGGGCTGACCCGCGCCTCCTCGGCGTCCCGACGCGGACGCGTGACCGTCTCGGCCGACGACCGCGTCAGTGGGAGCGGTGGTCCTGGATGGTCATGCGCGGGCCGAACCTCGGCTTCGAGAACCCGCTGCCCGTGATCAGCCGCATGACGCGTTCGCGGTGGCCGCGCCAGGGCTCGAGCAGCTCGAGCATGCCGTCGTCGTCGACGGGACGACCGATGAGCGCCCACCCGACCACGGCGGGCAGGTGGTAGTCGCCCACGCTGGGACTGTCGGGGTCGCCGTGGGCACGCTGGGTCGTCTCGGCGGCGGTCCAGACGCCCACGCCCGGGATCGACCGGAGGCGCGTCGCGACCTCGTCGCCACCCCGACCGACGGCGAGCGTGCGCTCGAGTGCGGGTGCCACCGCGCAGACCCTCATGACGGTCGCCGACCGCTGGGGACCGACACCGGCCCGGTGCCACTCCCAGCTCGGGATGCGACGCCAGCCCTGGGCGTCCGGCGGGACGACGAGCCCCTCGGGCGCCGGACCGGGCGCCGGCGTGCCGTGACGACGAACGAGTTCGCGCCAGGCACGCCAGGCCTCGACGCTCGTGACCTTCTGCTCGAGGACGGCGGGGACGAGCATCTGCAGCACCTGGTTGGTGCGGGTCAGCCGCAACCCCGGCAGCCGTCGGCGGGCGTCGGCGAGGAACGGGTTGGCCGAGACGTCGAGGCCCGACCAGTCGTCGCCGCGGCCGAGCATCTCGGGCACGTTCTCGATGGCCCACTCGGCGCCCGGCCCCCAGGCGCTCGCGCCGACCGCCGAGGAGGCGCGGGTCGGGGTGACGCACAGGGTCGCCTCGCCGAGGGGCGTGCGCACGCCCCGCCACACGCTGCCCCCCACGACCCGGAACGTGGGATCGCCCGAACCCCGGCCGAGGGGCCTCAACACGGCCCGGACGTCGAGGGGACCGTCGGGGTGGTAGACGGTGTCGACCCGGGACGCAGCGGGGGCCGGCACGGAGTTGTCCATGCCGCGATCGTAACCCCGGCCGCCGACACCGACGGGTCTTCCGAATGTTCAACGTCTGTGCAATATTTAAGGCATTCATGCCCCATGCCAGGTCGAGGAGGACACCCGCGCGCGATGACGAGCACCACGAGACTCACCACCCACCGGATCGTGGTGGCACCACCGCGGCCCGGCTCCGCCACCCGCCCGCGGCACCACCGGGGTGACGCCCACGACCCCCTGACCGTGGCGACCGTCCCTCGTGCCCGTCGCGCGACGGCTCGTCGCCTGAAGCGACTCGTCGACGCCGTGGGATCGGCCCTGGCCCTGCTGTCCCTCGCCCCCCTCTTCGCGCTGCTGGCCCTCGCGATCGTGCTCGACAGCCCCGGCCCCGCGCTCTTCCGTCAAGAGCGGTGCGGTCTCGGTGGCCGCCCCTTCACGCTGCTGAAGTTCCGGTCGATGCACGCCGAAGCAACGACCGAGCACCCGATGCCGGGGACGAACGACGCCGACGGGCCGCTCTTCAAGCTGCGGGCCGACCCGAGGGTGACCCGCGTCGGGCGCCTCCTGCGGCGGCACTCGCTCGACGAGCTGCCCCAGCTCGTCAACGTGCTGCGGGGCGAGATGAGCCTGGTAGGGCCCCGCCCCGCCCTGCCCCGCGAGGTCGACCAGTACTGCGGCCGCGCGAGGGCCCGCCTGCTCGTCCTGCCCGGGCTCACCGGCCCGTGGCAGGTCGGCGGCCGTTCCGATCTCGACTGGGACGCCGGCCTGCGACTCGACCTCGCCTACGTCCACGCGTGGACGCCGTCGACCGACGCCCGCGTCCTCGTCCGGACGATCGGGGCCGTCCTGCGGCCGACCGGCGCCTACTGAGGCTCCACCGCCTCGATGTCGATCGAGGCGAGCAACCCGCGCACGGCCTCGGCGCGGCGACGGCCGTCCGGGCCACCTGCGACACCGGCCGCTCGCTCGAAGGCCTGCCACGCCCCGGGGCGGAGACGGCCCCGCCGGGCGACCACGGCGTGCGCGAGTCGCGGCTCGAGTCGGTCGACCTCGTGGGCGAGGGCGCCGACCTGCGGCACGAGGGCGACCCGTCGGGCCTGCCGCATCAACCACGAGAACGCCGCGAGGGTGATCGGCTCGCTCCCGTCCGGCAGCGCCACGTCCCGCGGGGCCACGGCCACGGACACGGGCACGGCCACGGACACGGACACGGAGCGATCGAGCGGGCCGACCGCCGACGCCGACGGGTCCCCCCGGAGCGCCGACCAGGCGAGCAGTCCCGAACACAGGCGCCGCGCCTCCTCGAACGAGGCCCGGTCGGGTCGGGCCACACGGGTGTAGCGATTGGCGGCCAGCTCGACGACGCCCACGTCGCTGAGCCGCTCGAGTGCCGCTCGGATGGGCGTGCGCGACACCCCCAACCAGGCGATCAGCTCGTCGTCGACGAGACGCTCGCCCGGGCCCAGGGTGCCGTCGAGGACGACCTTGAGCAGCGCGTCGTGGACGTCGTCGCTCAGGAGGCGCGGTGCCCGGAACGACGCGGCCGTCACCTCGGTCGCCCCCACGACGCCCGGCTCACGACCGGGTCCGACGACCCCCCGTGCCCCCGGGGCCGACGTCGGGAACGAGGCCACGGCGGCCGCCGCGGCGAGGCGCGCGGCCTCGACGACACCCGCAGCGTCGGCCCGCTCGACGGCCGCGG
>NZ_JXQZ01000069.1 GCF_000878135.1 Frigoribacterium sp. MEB024 | reverse complement strand
CGCGGGCAGCAGCGGCAGCGGCGGCCGCCGCGGCCGCCTGCTCCTGGGCGTAGGCCTGCTCGAGCGTCATGCGGTCGTCTTCGAGCAGGGCGACCTGCGCGGCGAGGGTGGCCTTCTCGTCGTCGACGGCGGCCAGGTCGGCCTCGGCCGTCACGCTGGCCGCGGCCGCGTCGTCGAGCGCGGTCTGGGCGTCGGCCGCGAGCCGGTCGCGCTCGGCGAGCGCCACGGCGGCCTGGTCGGCCAGCGAGGTCGCGAGGTTGTCGGCGGCCTGGGCCCGTTCGCGCAGCCGCCCGATGTTCTCGCCGAGCTTGCTCGACAGGCTCAGCCCCTTGAGCACCTCTTGCGCGTCGTCGCCGGCCGCGAGCAGGTCGCCCACCAGACCCCCGCTACCGGGGCGGGCCATCAGCGCGGCGGCCTGGCCGACGACCTGTCGTGCGGAGTCGGCCGTCTCACGGGCCTCGGCCCGACGCGTCTCGAGCTGCTCGTGCCGGGCGGTGGCCTCGTCGACGGCGGCCTGGGCCTCGCCCAGCACGCGTCCGGCCTCGTCGGCCGAGGTGTGGGCGGCCTCGGCACGGGCCGACGCGGCGTCGAGCGCGGTCTGCAGGTCGGCGAGGGCCTTCTTCTTGGCCGACTCGTCGTCGCGGGCGGCGAGGACGGCCTGCCAGGTCGGGGCGGCGGCGGTCGCCCGCTCGGGGAGGAGGAGCGCGGCCAGCAGGGCCAGCGCGACGATGACGGCGACGACCGGCGTGCGACGGAGCATGCCCCGGGAGGGAACGGGGCGGAACGAAAAGGGAACGGGGCGGACCGAGTGGTGCATGGCTCTCTGTCTGTCTGATGCGCACGACCCGTCCGGTGAGGACGGGGGTGCGCCGCGGTGCAGGGGCGTCCGCGCTCGGGCCTCGCGGACCACCCACCCTACCGAGGCGGGCAGGGACCGAGCCAGCGCGGGCACCCGGCACCGCGCCTCCTCGGGGTCGTCGACGACCTGGGGACGAGACGTCGACGCCGTGGCGACGCGGTGCGGCCCCCGGTGCCGCCCGTGGTGGCGAGAGGCGGCGGTCCCGGTGCCCGCGAGGTACGGCTGTGTCCCCCTTTCGGCCCCTGTGCCCGCGGCCGCATCCGTGGTCGACTGTCCCTTCCACCACCGTCGGGGCAGCACCCCCGACTGCGCCGAGAGAGGCGCAGATGGCATCGTCCCGACCGGCCCGGACCACCCTCGGCCTGCTCGCCGCGGCCGCCGTCGTCCTCTTGACCGCCTGCTCGTCGGGCGACACCACCCGGCCGACGCCGTCCGACGGGTCGGCGACTCCGAGCCCGACCCCGACGTCGCAGGCGACCCGGGTGACGCCCGAGACGATCCGCACGGCTCCGTCCGGCACCGTCTTCCATGGCGGCATCGCGCTCGAGCCGAACTCGCTGGCGGTGCGGGCCGAGGCGACGCTGAGCGCCGACGGAGAGACGGACGCCGCCCGGGCCGCGGCCCTGATCGCCGAGCGTCCCGTCGCGATGTGGATCGGCGACGGCTACGACGACGCCCAGCTCGTGAAGGTGATCACCGACTACCTCTCCGCCGCCGAGGAGCAGGGCGCGACGCCGGTGTTCGTCACGTACGCGATCCCCGACCGGGACTGCGGCAACTACTCGGCCGGCGGCCTGTCCGTCGAGCGCTACCCCGCCTGGAACGCGACCATCGCGGCCACCCTCGCCGGGCACCGGGCCGTCGTCATCGTCGAACCCGACTCGCTCGGCATCCTGAGCCGGTGTCCGCAGCTGGCCGACACGCGCCTCCCCCTGCTGAAGCAGGCCGTCGCCGACTTCGCGGCGGCCGGCGTGCCCGCCTACCTCGACGGCGGCAACTCGCACTGGGTGCAGCCCGAGGTGATGGCCGAGCGACTCCAGGCGGCGGGCGTCGACCAGGCCCGGGGATTCTTCACCAACGTCGCGGGCTTCTACCCCGTGGGCGACGAGCAGCCCTACGCCGAGGAGGTCGCCGCGATGACGGGCGGCAGCCGCTACGTGATCGACGTGTCCCGCAACGGCCGCGGTTGGAAGGGCACCTGGTGCAACCCGGAGGACGTCGGCCTCGGCCAGGACCCCCGCGTGGTGTCCGACGACGGCCGCCTCGACGCCCTGCTCTGGGTCAAGACGCCGGGCATCAGCGACGGCACCTGCAACGACGGACCCCCGGCCGGCGAGTGGTACCCGTCGTACGCCGAGATGCTCGTCGACCGCCGCCCCGAGTGGGCCCGCAGCTGACCCGCGGCGCTCAGCGCAGGCGGGCCCGCAACAGCTCGAGGAACTCGTCGGCCATCGCGAGCTGTCGCTCGAGCTTCGCGCGACGCTCGACGGTCTCGTCGACGAACGCCGCCAAGGAGGCGCGGGTCGCCTGGTCGCGCCCGTCACCCTCGTCGCCCGCCCCGGCGTCGCCCGCCCCGGCCGCGTCGCCCGCCCCGCCGTCGAGCGCATCGACGACCCGCAGCAGCTCGGCCATCTCGTCGAGGCTGAACCCCAGCGGCTTCATGCGTCGGATCACCATGAGCCGCAGGTAGTCGTCGTGCGTGTAGAGCCGGAACCCGCCCTCGCTGCGGCCCGACGGCGTCAGCAGACCGACCTCGTCGTAGTGGCGGATCGTGCGCAGCGACATCTCGGTGCGGTCGGCGAGCTCGCCGATCTGCATCGTGGCGGTCTCGTCGGGCATGAGGTCTCGTTTCATCTCTACCCTCACGTAAGGGTAGGGTTGCATCGTACGGCAGTGTCGCCGGCTCCCGCATTCTTCCGCACACCCCCAGGAGTCCCCCGTGACCACTGCCCCCGACTCCGACCGCGCGCGCCCTGAACCCGCCGCGCGGTCGGTCCGCCCCGCCCGCCCCGCCGACACGGTGCTGTCCGTGTTGCGCGACCCGCGCCTCCTGACCCGCGAGGCCCTGGCCGGCGTGGTCACGACGCTCGCCCTCGTGCCCGAGGTCATCTCGTTCTCGGTGATCGCCGGCGTCGACCCGATGGTCAGCCTCGTCGCGTCGATCGTGCTGGCGCTCGTCATGTCGGTGCTCGGCGGCCGCCCCGCGATGGTCACCGCCGCCGCGGGGTCGGTCGCCCTCGTCATCGCGCCGCTGGTGCGCGAGCACGGCACCGACTACGTGCTGCCGACGGTCGTCCTGGCCGGGCTCGTGCAGCTCGCGTTCGGGCTCGCCGGTCTCGCCCGGCTGATGCGGTTCATCCCCCGCTCGGTCATGATCGGCTTCGTCAACGCGCTCGGTGTGCTGATCTTCGTGGCGCAGGTGCCGCACATCATCGACCAGCCGTGGGTCGTGTACCCGCTGTTCGTCCTGACCATCGCGATCGTCGTGCTGCTGCCGAAGGTGACGAAGGCCGTGCCGGCGCCGCTGGTCGCCATCGTCGTCGTGACGGTCATCGCCGTGGCCGCCCGCCTCGACGTGCACACCGTCGGCGACGAGGGCCCGATGGGCGGCGGCCTGCCCGGCCTGACCCCGTGGCTCGCCCCGTTCACCCTCGAGACGTTGCAGATCATCTGGCCGACCGCCCTCAGCGTCGCCTTCGTCGGCCTGATGGAGACCCTGCTGACCGCCAAGCTCGTCGACGACCTCACCGAGACCCCGTCGCACAAGGGCAAGGAGTCCTGGGCGCTCGGCGTCGCGAACATCGCGGCCGGCTTCTACGGCGGCATCGCCGGCTGCGCCATGATCGGTCAGACGGTCGTCAACGTGAAGATCGGACGGGCCCGCACGCGGGTGTCGACGATCGCGGCCGGGCTCTTCCTGCTGCTGCTGGTCACCGGGCTGAGCGCCGTGATGTCGGCGATCCCGATGGTCGCGCTGGCGGCGGTCATGATGATCGTCGCGATCACCACGGTCGACTGGCACTCGCTGAAGCCGACGACCCTGCGGCGCATGCCGGTGCCCGAGACGCTCGTCATGGTGGTCACGGTGGCCGTGGTCGTCGCCACGAACAACCTCGCCCTCGGCGTCGCGGTCGGCGTGCTGCTCGCGATGGTGCTGTTCGCCCGTCGGGTGGCCCACGTGATCACGGTCGAGCGGCACGTGACGCCGGGCGCCGTGGCCGGCACCGAGGCCGGTTCTCGCGTCGCGGAGGCCTCGGACGCCTCGAACGCAGGAGGCGCGGGTGCCGGCCTCGACGGACCCCCGTCCCCCGAGACGGTGCGGTACGACGTCGTCGGCCCCCTCTTCTTCGGCAGCAGCAACGACCTCGTCGAGCACTTCTCCTACGGAGACGACCCCGAGTCGGTCACCGTCGACCTGTCCCGCGCCCAGGTGTGGGACGCGTCGAGCGTCGCGGCCCTCGACTCGGTCGACGAGAAGTTCCGGGCGCACGGCGTGACGGCGACGTTCGTCGGGCTGGACGACCGCAGCGAGGCCTTCCACGGCCGCCTCACCGGCCGCCTCGGGTAGCGCCCCCGCGTCGGCCTCCCGACCCGCGCCTCCTGACCCTGCGCCCCCGCCGCCCGCCGCCCCGCTCTGGTGTCGCCCGCCGCCCCGCTCTGGCGTGCCTGCCACTCCGCTCTGGCGTGCAAATCGCGACAACCGCGACCGGACGACCGGCCATGGACGAACATGAGCGGCGCGGCGCCGTCCGGTTGTCGGGTTCGGCACGCGAGATGGCACGTCGCAGGTCGGGAATTGCACACGCGGCACGCCGCCGGTGACGTACCGCAGGCGGACCTCCCGGAAGGCGGACCCCGGGAGGCGCGGGTCACCACCCGAGGACACCACGCCCCGGAGGCGCGGGTCACCACCCGAGGACCACACCCCGGAGGCGCGGGTCGCCACCTCAGGGCACGCGACGACCTGAGGCGGCCGAGGCCCGAGGGCCCGGCTCAGCCGTCGATGCGGACGAAGTGGTGCGCCTGGTTCCAGATCGGGCGGACGTCGACGAACCCGCCGGGCTTCGGGGCGTCGAGGATCATGCCGTTGCCGGCATAGATGCCGTCGTGGGCCAGGTTGTCGAACACGACGAGGTCGCCGGGCACGGCCTCGGACTCGGGGATCGTGCGCCCCTCGGTGTTCTGCGTCGGAACGTAGTGGGTCAGCTTGATGCCGAACTGCGCGTAGACGAAGGTGATCAGGCCCGAGCAGTCGAACTTCGAGGGGTCTTCGCCGCCGTGCACGTACGGCGTGCCGATGTACTGCAGCGCCACGGCGAGCACCTGGTCGCGGTCGAGCTCGGGGTAGAGCGGGTTCGCGAGGTAGTCGGCCGTGGTCGGGCCCTCGTAGGTCGTGTTCGCCGCGGCCTTGCGGTTCTGCAGGTTCTGCGTCACGACGTCGATCATCGACGTGGCCGAGTAGGCGTCGCGGGCGGTCTCGTCGGACTCGTCGGCCAGTGAGGCGGTGTCGACCGACAGCGTCTGCGAGCCGAGCGACGATCGCGCCGACGCACCCGCGGCGACGGCCTGGGCCTCGTCGCCGGTGGTCGCGAGCAGGGGCAGCACGCCACTGGCGGCGAAACCGACGATCGCGGTGACGATGGAGAGCTTCTTCACGGCGGTGCCGACGCTGCGCGCCGCACCGGCACGACCGGGGGCACCGGCACGACCGGCGGCACCACGGGTCGGCGACACCGGACGGGCGGCCACGACCGCGGCACGGCGAGCGCGACGCGAGGGACGGGCAGGCGCGGGGTGAGCGGTGGCCGAGGAGGCGCGGGCGGCGACGGCAGGACGAGCGGCCTCGGTCGCCGCGGACTCCTCGAGACCGAGCAGCGGGCTGGTCCGGACCGGAGCGTCGGCGCGACGGGGCCGGACGCGCGGGGCGACCGCGGCCTCGGCGGCACCGACGAGGGCGGCGCACTCGACGAAGGACTCGCGGTGCGAGGTCGGCAGCACGTCGCGACGGGCACGGCGTTCGCGACGCTCGAGGGCCAGTCGGGCGGAACGCTCACCGAGCGGCCGAGCACCGTCATGACCAGCGAGGTTCTGACCCGCGAGGTTCTGACCAGCACTTTCGACGTGACCAGCCGTCGCGCCACCCTGATCCGGAGAGGTCGGGGAGGCGGGCTTCGTCACGCGTGCGGTCCTCTCGTCTGGGGGTGGTGCGAACACTCGACCCTAGCGCGCATCATCCTCGAGGTGTAGTTGTCGTCGGAAAAAGATCACGAATCGGTCACGGGATCATGCGGGTGAGCTCTCGTCGGGTGAGTGCGGGTCACCCTGCTCGGTGGACGGGCCCGGCACCCCGCGACGCCGCTTGAGCTCGCGCCGCAGCGCACGCCGCTCACGCCAGCTCGGGGGCGGGGGCGGCACGGCCGCGGCCTCGGCGGCCCGACGCGCCTGGCGCCGCTCGTGCCACAGCAGCACCTCGCCGTCGACGTCCCGCGTGGGCGTCACGACCGGCGGGCCCCCGGACAGCTGGCGCCTCGCCTCGACGATGCGCGCGTTGAAGTCGTCGAGGTGCGACCGCACGGCGGCCTCGGAGCGCAGCCGGTCGAGCTCGGCGTGCAACCCGGTGCTCTCGGCCCGCAACGACAGGGCCGGAGGCGCGAGCCCGGTGAGCCCCTCGCGTTCGATCAGGCCGCGCAGCCACCAGTCGGGGTCGACCGTGCCCGCCGCCAGCCCGGGCAGCGGCTTGCCGGCGAGCGGCAGGTCGTCGAACTCGCCGCGGGCGATCGCCAGGTCGATGGCGGTTCGGGCCCAGGCTCGCATCTCGGCCGCCGTGCGGGTGTCGCGAGGCGCGTCGTCGCTCGGCACGTCGCCGTCGACCCGGTAGCGGGCCGCGTCGACGCGGTGGTCGCGACCCTGCGGTCGTCGTTCGGGTTCTCGGTCCATGGCGCCGCGCCTCCTGCGCTCGTCGTGGGGCGGCGGACGGTGCCCGACCGTCGCTCCTGTTCGTTCGTGCTCTTCGGGGTTCGTGGCGTCGAGGGTACGCCGCACCACCGACGGTGGCCGGGCCTACCCTGGAGGCCTCGCCCGCCGTCCGAGGAGGCCCGATGCGCGACGCCGCCCCACCCGCCCCCCGCACGATCTCTGCGGCGTACGTCCTGTGGATCGTCGTGGTCGCCCTGGCCGTCGTCGGCGCCGTCCTGCTGATGCTGTTCGGCGGGCCCACACGGGTGTCGACGTCCGGCGGGGCCCTGGCGAACCCGCGAGGGGCCGACATCGCCGGTGGGGTGTTCGCGATCGTCGTCGCCCTGGTGCAGCTCGCCGTCGTGCGGTCGATGCGCGACGGCCGCCGCTGGGCGCGCACCGTGCTGCTCGTGCTGACCATCCTGCAGGTGTTGGGCGGCGTGAGCGGGGCGAGCGGCGGCGGGGTGCTCGAGTGGGCGTCCGTCGTCAGTGCCCTGATCGCCTGCCTGCTGATGCTCGTGCCGCCGTCGACGGCGTTCTTCGAGCGGCACGCCCGCTAGGCGTACCGGCCCCCGCGACCTCTCGAGGAGGCGCGGGTCGTCAGGTCAGGAGGGGCGGGTCGTCAGGTCAGGAGGCGCGGGTCGTCAGACCGAGCGGCCCCGTCCCCGGGCGCGCAGCACGTCGACGACGACCGCGCCGACGACGGCCCCGGCACCGAGCAGGGCGAGCACGGTGCTCGACCGGACGAAGTCCGAGCGGCGACCGCGGGGCAGGCGCCCGGCGGCGAGGTCGTGGAGCAACTGGCCGGACGCCGCGAGGCAGGCCGACTCGGCCGCGGCGTCGTGCAGGGACCAGTCGGGCACGGAGACGTCGCCGATCACGCTGACGTCGCCGTCGTCGGCGTCGAACCAGACGTCGATCGGCGCCCGCCGTGGGCCCGTGATCGTCAGCACGCGCGACTGCCAGCCGGCACGACGGATCGCACCACCCGGCACCTCGTCGCCGACCCACGAGTGGACGACCCGCAGGCGTCCGCTCTCCTCCGCGGCGGCCAGGTCGAGGGCACGCCGCAGCCGGTCGACGAACGGCGGACGCTCGGGTTCGGGCAACGAGATGGTCGGCAGGCCTCGGTACATGCCGACAGTGTGCCCCGCCCGCCTGGACGCCGCCGCACCCGCGGGCCCCGCCTCCGCCGCCGCCGCCGCCGCCCGCCAGCCCGCCACAGCACTTTC
>NZ_JXQZ01000068.1 GCF_000878135.1 Frigoribacterium sp. MEB024 | reverse complement strand
CTCGGTCATCGGCACCCTGCAGCTGTTGACCGAACCGCTGGTCTTCCGCCAGTTCACGTCGACCATCTCGTCGACCTTCACGCCGAACATGCTCGTCTACTCGACGTCCTCGGTGCCCAACTTCAACCTCGCGGCGGCCTTCAGCGTCGTCCTCGCGGTCGCCACGTTCATCCTCTCGATCGGGTTCCTCCGGTTGACCCAGCGGAAGGCCGACCAGTGACCGTCGACGCCCCCATCCGTCCCGCCCAGTCGTTCGACGACGCGACGACCCCTGCTCGTCGACGCGGCGGGGGCCCCCGCGAGAGCGTGATGTCGCGAACGGCCGCCATGGTCATCATGGGCGCCTTCACGCTGTACTTCCTCGTGCCGATCTTCTGGCTGCTGGTGTCGTCGACCAAGACGCTCGACAACTTCAACTCGAGCGCCGCCCTGTGGTTCTCGCCGACGTCGGCGCAGGACTTCGTCGGCAACGTCGGCCGGCTGTTCACGTACAACGACGGCATCTTCCCGCGGTGGATGCTCAACAGCATCGTCTACGCGACGGTCGCCGGCGCGCTCGGCACGATCCTGTCGGCGATGTGCGGCTACGCCCTGGCCAAGTACCGCTTCTGGGGTCGTGAGGCGCTGTTCAACATCTTCCTGGGTGGCGTGCTCGTGCCGGCGACGGCCCTGGCTCTGCCGCTGTTCCTGATCTTCAGCAAGGTCGAACTGACGGACACCTTCTGGGCGGTCTTCCTGCCCAGCATCGTGAGCCCGTTCGGCGTGTACCTCAGCCGCATCTACGCGGCGTCGAGCGTCCCCGACGAGATCGTCGAGGCCGCCCGCATCGACGGCTCGAGCGAACTGCGCACGTTCTTCACCGTGGCGATCCGGCTGATGTCGCCCGCCCTCGTGACGGTGTTCCTGTTCCAGTTCGTGGCGATCTGGAACAACTTCTTCCTGCCGCTCGTGATGCTGCGGTCCCAGGAGCTCTTCCCGGTGACCCTCGGCCTCTACACCTGGAACTCCAACGTGAGCCAGTACCCCGAACTGCGCACCCTGGTGCTCGTCGGCGCGCTGGTCTCGATCGTCCCCCTGCTCGTCGCCTTCCTCAGCCTGCAGCGCTTCTGGCGCAGCGGCCTGGGGTCCGGCGGCCTCAAGTAGCCGAACCCGCGGCCCCAGCCGTTCCGTTCCGCCGCTCCCGTCCTGATCCACCGACCCGCACCTCCTCGACCTCCTCTCCGCAAGGCAACGACGTCGTTCCCTCCCGTGGCCGGCCCCTCCGGCTCCGCACCCCGATTGGACACCAGATGAAGACATCCCGAGTACTCACGATCGCGGCGGCCGCCGTGGTCTCGACCATGGCCCTCGCCGGTTGCAGCTCCGGCAGCGGCGCGGACGGCGCCTCCGGCGACTCCGCCTCGTGCGAGGCGTCCTCCGGCAAGGTCACGCTGAACTTCACGACCTGGGTGCCGAACATGGACAAGGTCGTCGCCCTCTGGAACGAGGAGAACCCCGACATCCAGGTCAAGGTCTCGATCGTGCCGAACGGCAACAGCGGCACCTACCAGAACTTCTTCAACCAGCTGCAGGCCGGCAACGCCCCCGACATCGGTCAGGTCGAGTACGACACCCTGCCCGCCTTCCGCGTGCAGGACGGCCTGGCGAACATCGCCTCGTGCGACGGCGTCTCCGCCGCGAAGGCCGACTACTCCGACGGCCTCTGGAACCAGGTCACCTTCGGCGAGGACGACTCCGTCTACGCGATCCCGCAGGACTCCGGCCCCATGGCTCTGTACTACCGCAAGGACCTCTTCGAGCAGGCCGGCCTCGACGTCCCCACCACGTGGGAGCAGTACGCCGAGGACGCCGTGAAGATCAAAGAACTGGGCGGCAGCATCACCAACTTCGCCAAGGGCGACGTGAACCAGTTCGCCGGTCTGGTCTCGCAGGCCGGTGGCCAGTGGTTCGACACCGCGGACGGCACCTGGAAGGTCGACATGGGCGACGAGGCCTCGACCAAGGTCGCCGACTACTGGCAGGACCTCATCTCGAAGGACCTCGTCACGACCCTGCCGAGCTTCACCGACGAGTGGAACAACGCGTACAACACCGATCAGGACTGGACCTGGGTCTCGGCCGTCTGGGGTGCCAACACCATCTCGAGCGGCGCCCCCGACACGTCGGGCAAGTGGGCCGTCGCGCCCATGCCGCAGTGGAAGGACGGCGAGTCCGCGTCGGCCGCCTGGGGCGGATCGTCGAACGTCGTCTTCAAGGGCAGCGAGCACCCCGCCGAGGCGTCGAAGTTCCTCGTGTGGCTGAACACCTCGACCGAGTCGCTCGAGGCGCTGAACAAGGAGGCCAACCTCTACCCGGCCTCCACGACCGGTGCCGACCTGCCGGCCCTGACCTCGGGCGTCGAGTTCTACGGCGACCAGGCCATCTACGAGGACTTCGCGAAGGCCGCCGAGAACATTCAGCCCTTCACGTGGGGCCCGACGATGACGCAGACCTACAGCGACATCTCGGACGGCTTCGGGGCGGCCGCCTCGGGTGACGGCACCCTCCTCGACGCCTTGAAATCGGGCCAGGAGAAGACCGTGGCCGCGATGAAGGCCCAGTCGATCACCGTCGAGTAGCGATGATCCGAGGAGGCGCGGCGTCGGTGATCCCGGCACCGCGCCTCCTCTGCGTCCGGACGGGGGCGCTCGTCACGCGGTGCCCCCCGCGGTCTCGTCCACCAGGGTGCGCCCGAGCGACACCGTGCCCTCGTCGTCCGCGTAGTGGCCGTAGGGCGCGATCGGCCGGTAGCCCGCCGACTCGTAGAGGCGGATCGCGGTGTCGTGGGCCACGTTGGTCTCGATCACCATCTCGGTGACGCCGGCGTGTGCGGCCGACCGTTCGAGCCAGTGCAGCACGAGCCGGGACAGGCCGTGCCCGCGTCGGTCGGGCCGCACGTACATCCGCTTCAGCTCGGCCCGTCCGTCGGGCAGCAGGCGCCAGGCTCCGAGGGCCACGGGCTCGCCGGCCTCGTAGGCCACGGCGAACGTACCCCTCGGCAGCTCGAACTCGGAGCGGTCGATCGGGCTGTCGTCGCGCCCGCCGTAGATCTCGACGTACAGCTCTTGCAGTCCCTCGACGAGCTGCTGCACGTCGGGGTGGTCGTAGGGGCGGGGTTCGATGCTCGTCGCGGGCGCCGGAGTGGTCACCGGACCATCTTCGCCGATGGCCGGACGTCGGGCGCGGCCCGGCGCGGCTCGGTGCGTCAGCCCGCGTCGCGCCCGGTCACCCGGTCGAGACCGGACGACGAGGCGCGGCGCGCGTCCCCGAGGTCGCACCCCAGGGCCACGAGCACGCGGGCGACCAGCTCGACCGTCCACGCGGGGGTGACGAGTTCGGGTGTCGACCACCAGGTGTGCAGCCCGCCGAGGAGGCTGCCGCCGACCAGGGACAGCGCCAGGTCGACGTCCAGCTCGGCGAAGGAGCCCGCCGCCTGCCCGGCCTGCACGAGAGCCCGTGCCTGCGGCACCAGCGCGGCCTCGGCGTCGAGCAGGCGCAGCCCGTTGCGTGCGACGACCACGGCCACGGCCGGGTCGCTCACGGCGAGCCCGAGCACCACGTGCATCGCGATCGCCGCCGTCGTCACGGGGGAGTCGTCCGCCTGTGCGAGTGCTGCCATCCGCTCGGTCTGCGCGTTCAGCACGCTCTGCACGGCCTCGTCGAAGAGCTCGTCCTTGCCCGCGAAGTGGTTGTAGAAGGTGCCGAGGCCGACGTCCGCCAGCTGCGTGATCTCGGCGACGGGGACGGCGGCGTAGTCGGCCCGTCGGAGCAGGGCGACGCCGGCCTCGACCAGCTTGCGACGCGTCTCGCGCGTTCGGCGGGACGTCCTCGAGGGGTCGACCCGCGCCTCCTCGTCGTCCGGTTTCACAGGGGCCTCTCACGTGTCTGGCGGGATGTCTGGCTACATTCTGTCACGACTGACGAATTCATCAGATTTGACGAATCATTCGAGGAGCATCGTGCCCGACGTGACCATCACCGCCGCCCGCCCGGACCAGCTGGACGCGGCCGCCGCCGTGCTCGCCGAGGGGTTCCGCGACGATCCCGTGATGTTCGGGTTCGTCCCGCGCGGGCGGCGGCGCCACGCACGGCTGGTCGACCTCTTCGCGGCGATGATGCGCTCCATCCCGGCGGGCCGTCGCACGGTCGACGTGGCCGTCGTCGACGGCGACGGGGGCATCGCGGGCGCGGCCGTCTGGGAGGCGCCGCGCCCCCGACCGTCGTCGCCGCTGCGCCTGCCGGTGTCGTCCGCGGAGCTCGGGCAGCTGCCGCGGTACCTGCGGGCGCTCGGGCTCGGCGGGCTCGTGCCGGCTGTCCGGCACCAAGCGACCCTGGCGGCGCCCCGCCCGCGGCTGCCCCACTGGTACCTCGGCGAGATCGCGGTCGGCGACGCGGCCCGAGGGCTCGGCGTCGGCACCTCGCTGATCGAACACCGCCTCGCGACCGTCGACGAGCGCGGTGAGGCCGCCTACCTCGAGTCGTCCACCGAGCGGAACCGGGCGCTCTACCGGCGCATGGGCTTCGTCGAGCTGGGGCCGATCCGCGGGCTGCCGGGTGTGACGCCCGCCGCGATGTGGCGCCCGGCGACGAGCTCGCGTGGCTCGACCTCCGACCGGTCGGGCTCGGTGACGGCTCCGACGTCGTCCTGATCGCCGTGGCTCGCGTCGCACTCGACGCGGCCCTCGCCTCCGGCTCTCGCCTCCCGCCCGGGAGGCGCGGGTCACGCCCGTTCGGACCTCGCGTGCGACCCCGGGATGCTGGTCGAGGCCGTGCGCTGCGTCGTCGCCTTTGTCGTCACCTGTGCCTGAGTCGTTGGTCGAGATGTCACGACATGCCGCTCGGCTTCAGACGGGAGCGGCATGTCGTGACATCTCGGCGGGCCTCACGAGACGTCGCGCCGCAGCTGGCGCCACCAGCCGAGCCCGAGTGGCAGCACCACCCAGAGCAGCAGCGAAGTGAGGGCCTGCCCGGCGCCGGGGATGTCGCCGGGGCCGTCCGCCCAGCCCGGGTGTGGTTGGGCGAGCCAGGCCGCGAAGGCGAGCGTCGAGATCCACGGGGCCGCGGTCGGGACGAGGAGCGCAGCCGCGATGTCGAAGGTGAGCGGCAGCAGCATGGTGACGACGATGGCCAGGGGTGTGTTCAGCAGCAGCGGGTCGGCATCGTGGTCACTCCTCATCCTGCTCGGTGCAGAGGTGTGCTCGGGGTGGCAGCCGTCCGTCGTCGGCCGGGTTGCAGTGGCAGTGCGAGCGGCCTGCCCGCGCGTGGAGCCCTGTGAAGCCCCGTGCCGACGGGTCACGCCGGGTGTCGATCCGCGCTTCTCTGTTCTGAGCGCGCCGGGACGGTGCGACGCGCCTCGCCGCACTCGTTCGGAGCCCAAACCCGGAGGCGCGGGTGGGTCACCCCAGCGATCGCGCCCGTGGGAGCGGATCGCCGACACGACTACACGCGGCGACGAATCGGGTGCCAGCTACTTTCCGGACGAGTTGTCGCCCTGTAAGAAGTTGGCCGGCCCCGCGCTTCGAGAGTCGGAAGTCGTCTACTGGCCGCGGCGTGGAGGCTCGATGAAGAACCGTCGGCGAAGCCTGTATCGCCGGATTTGACAAGTCGGCCTTGTGTCAGATTAGAATTTCAGCCAGTACTCATACGTAGGATTATGAGTGTCTGATAAACAACGGATGAGGGGAAGTCAAAGATGAATGTTCGTTGCGCTCTTGGAGTCGCGCTGCCGACCGCGGTCGTCATTGGTGCGATTCTCGTAGCAGGACCGGCTCAGGCATCAACGCAGGAGTACGTAGAGTCCAGTGCGATGGCTCGAGTGGTTGCCGATGATGGGGGTGTTTCTGCCTCGTCCCGCGACGCGGAGCCGCGCCGAATTGTCGGGGTCGCAAAGGCACTCGCCTCCGGATTTAAAGCCGCCAATGCCCCGAAAGCCGTGGCCGACGCTGCTTGCCTCGCTAGCATTCTGGGTTCTGCCGCGGAGGCACCGCTCGGGTCGCACGCAGTCGAGGCCGCTTACTTCGACCGTTGACGAGTCGTGGTGGACCCACCCGACGTGGTGGGTCCACCACGATCTGAGGAGGATCATGAAGAGGACCTTCCTGGCCTCGGCCGGTCTTGGTGTGGTTGCCGTGTTCGGCGCCTGCGCCGTTGTTCTGGCCGGTCCGGTTACGCCCATCACTTTCGACGTCGGTTCAGCCGCGTCAATTCTCAACCCGCACTTGTCGCAGAACTGGCAGTTGTTCGCTCCCGATCCGATCAGCGATGAGCGAGGCGTCGTTGCGCGCTTTCGATGCGGGCCCAGCAGCTCACCTTGGATCGACATCACCTCGACGGCGATCGCCGAGACGCAATCCTCGAGGTTTTTCCCTCCGCGCGAGAGCCGCATAGTCAGCAATGCACTAGTGGAGCGCTTCGCGCAGGACGACGTCACGAAACGCTTAGAAGACAGGGGAAGAGACGACCTGCTGCCCAAGGTGGATGCGTCCGCCTCCCGAGCCGAACGAGTGCTCGGCCGGTACGCGGTTCGGTTGGGCTCCTGTCCTTCCGACGAAAACGGTGAATCTGTCTCACCCTCGGCCGTGCAGTTGCGCTACGTGACTCGCGCGCTCCCGCCGTGGTCTGAACGGGGACACGAATCCGCGCGAGGAGAACCCGAGGTTTTCGAATCTGACTGGATACCGTTGTGAGGGCAGCAGTCCGGCGGCTCGTTGCCACGATCGTCGAGTGGATGGTTGACGCGCCGCGAGCCGTAGCGGCGCTTAGCATGCTGCGAGCTGTGATCGGGTTCGTCTCCGTCGTGCTCTACCTGCGGCATTATTCGAAGCGCTGGCTCTTCTATGGCCCTGACGGTGTCTACGGGCTCGACGGCATCCGGGGCTACGCGGCAGAGAGCGGAACGTGGAGTCTCTACGCGGTTTCAGGGTCTCCGGCGTTTTTCGAGATCGTGTTCCATGTTGGGCTCGTCGTAGCAGGACTAGTCACGTTAGGCGTGGGGGGCCGTCTAGTTTTGGCCGTCCACTACGCAATGCTGTGGTCGCTCTACATGGCAAATCCGGCCTTCATGGACGGTGGCGATGCACTCGTTTGTACCGGTGCCATATTCCTTCTACTGACAAGGTGCTACTCGGCGTTCACGATTGTAAAGCCTCGACCGAAATTCAAGAATTCGCTCCTTGTTAGTGCGTTAAACAATACTGGGCTGCTTCTCCTAGCCACACAGGTGGCCGTTGTCTACTTAATGGCCGGTCTATACAAAGTTCAGGGCGAACTATGGCAGGACGGCACAGCCCTGTACTACATCCTTAATGTGCCCGAGTTCTTCCTTCCTGGGGTCACACCTCATCTTGTGCATCACGACTGGCTCATGGTGCTGGGCGCCTACGCGACAGTTCTGGCGTCTATATTTTTCCCGGTGCTCGTACTGTTCCGCGCTGGGCGACCCGTGGCGGTGATGACAATGCTCACGTTTCACCTGGCCATCGCGCTTCTCATGGGCTTGACGTCCTTCGCACTAGTTATGGCGGCGTACGACCTGCTTTTTGTCAGCAGTCACGTGGAGGACATGCGACGGAGAGTCCGAGTTCTAAGTGCCCGTCTGGCGACAAAAGTACGTATGCGACATCTGGTCGAGGTCTGAGATGAAAGACGCACTCAAGACGCCCGGGCATTGGCGGGCAAGCATCCGCGACCGCGGGACCTGGCGTGCGATCCGCACCGCTGAGGGGCCGTACGCCGGGGCCTCGTTTGTCGAGTGGGGCAGCATCACCAAGGGGATCGTCGGCACGACTGCCTGTCGCACCCTCGACACGACCACTCCCGTGGCGGACGTGCTGCCGGCCCTACCGGACAAAGACATGACTGTCGGTGATCTCGTGCATCACACCTCGGGGCTTCCGCGGCTGCCCGGAAAAATGACGGGAGTCCTTTTCCGCGACCCTTACCGGGCGAGCCCCGGTCGCCCGCTCGACGTCACCGAGGTGGTCCCCGTGGCCCCTCGTGGTCGCTACCTCTACTCGAACCTCGGGTACGCCCTGCTCGGTGTCGTGTTGGACCGAGTCCACGGTGACTGGCTCGACGCCGCGCGGGTGCACGTGTTGGAACCGGCCAACATCGAGTCGGTCACTCTCGCGCCCGATCCTGCAGACCGGGTACTTCCGACCCGGCTGTTCGGTCGCGCCATCAGACCCTGGAGCCTGTCGTCATCGCCGTACGCTGCCGCCGGCGGAGTGTGGTCCACTTTCGACGACCTGTGCCGATATGCCGACTGGTGTCTCGCTGACGGTCTGCGATCGGATCGGCTCGTGGGCTGGCGGAGCGCCGAGGCGACCGTGTGGATCAACGGCGAGGTCAAGGCGTCCGGAGCTGCCATCGTCCGGGCAGGGGGGAAGACCGCGGTCGTCCACGCACTGGCACACAAACCCCACGCTGCCGACAGCATCGCCACGGCCATCATCGAACGCGAGCTGCGCTGATCGATGCCCGGGGGGTGCCGCGTCACAGTCCGAGTGGCATCGAGGTGCGTGCCCTGCGCTCGACGGGCGCGACGCCCGGCTGCCGGGCCGACCCGCGCCTCCTGCCCTGCGGGCCCGTCGAGATGTCACGACTTGCCGTTCATGTTCAGAGGTGAGCGGCAAGTCGTGACATCTCGACGACTCGTCCCCAGGGTGCGGCCTGCGGGAGCCGTCCAGACGGGGCATGTATCTTCACGTCGAGAGACTTCTGCGCGGTAGCGTAGAGGCAGCACCACCGAGCACACGCATGCCCGACAACGAGGGAGCACCTGCCGCATGGCGAAGATCATCTACACGCTGACCGACGAGGCGCCGATGCTGGCGACCTACTCGTTCCTGCCCATCATCCAGGCCTATGCCAAGACCGCGGGAGTCGACGTCGAGACCCGCGACATCTCGCTGGCGGCCCGCATCATCAGCCAGTTCCCCGAGCGCCTCACCGACGAGCAGCGCCAGGGCGACGCCCTGGCCGAGCTGGGAGCCCTGGCGAAGACGCCCGAGGCCAACATCATCAAGCTGCCGAACATCTCGGCCTCGATGCCGCAGCTCAAGGCCGCGGTGGCAGAACTCCGGTCGCAGGGCTACGACCTCCCCGACTACCCCGACTCGCCGTCGACCGATGCCGAGCGCGACGTCAAGGCCCGCTACGACAAGGTCAAGGGCAGCGCGGTCAACCCCGTGCTGCGCGAGGGCAACAGCGACCGCCGCGCCCCCCTGTCGGTCAAGAACTACGCCCGCAAGCACCCGCACCGCATGGGCGCCTGGACGGCCGACTCGAAGACGAACGTCGCGACCATGGGCGTCGACGACTTCCGTTCGAACGAGAAGACCGTCGTCATCCCGGCCGACGACACCCTGCGCATCGAGTTCGTCGGCACCGACGGCGAGACCCGCGTGCTGCGCGAGTCGATCCCCGTGCTGGCCGGCGAGGTCGTCGACGGCACCGTGCTGCACGTCGCCGCGCTGCACGAGTTCCTCGCCGCCCAGATCGCCCGGGCCGAGGCCGAGGGCGTCCTGTTCTCGGTGCACCTCAAGGCCACGATGATGAAGATCAGCGACCCGATCCTCTTCGGTCACGTGATCCGCGCGTTCTTCCCGCGAGTGTTCGAGCAGTACGGTGCCGACCTGGAGGCTGCCGGGCTCGACCCCGCGAACGGCCTCAACGGCATCCTGCAGGGCCTCGCGGCGCTGCCGAACGGCGACGAGATCAAGGCTGCGTTCGACCGTGGCATCGCCGACGGGCCCGACCTGGCCATGGTCGACTCCGACAAGGGCGTCACGAACCTGCACGTGCCGAGCGACGTCATCGTCGACGCGTCGATGCCCGCCATGATCCGTACCTCGGGTCACATGTGGGGCCCCGACGGCGGCGAGCACGACACCCTCGCGGTCATCCCCGACTCGAGCTACGCCGGCATCTACCAGGCCGTGCTCGACGACTGCCGCGCGAACGGCGCCTTCGACCCCGCCACCATGGGCTCGGTGCCGAACGTCGGCCTCATGGCCCAGGCCGCCGAAGAGTACGGCTCGCACGACAAGACCTTCGAGGTGCCCGGCGACGGCACCGTCCGCGTCGTAAACCAGGCGGGCGAGACGCTGATCGAGCACGAGGTCGCCACGGGCGACATCTGGCGCGCCTGCCAGACGAAGGACGTCCCGATCCGCGACTGGGTCAAGCTCGCGGTCACCCGTGCGCGCGCCAGCCAGACGCCCGCCGTGTTCTGGCTCGACGAGACCCGTGCCCACGACGCCACCCTGATCGGCCTCGTCCGCACCTACCTCGCCGAGCACGACACCGAGGGCCTGCAGATCGAGATCCTCTCGCCCGTCGACGCGATGGCGTTCTCGCTCGAGCGCATCCGCCGCGGCGACGACACCATCTCGGTCACCGGCAACGTGCTGCGCGACTACCTGACCGACCTGTTCCCCATCATGGAGCTCGGCACCTCGGCCAAGATGCTCTCGGTCGTGCCGCTGATCAACGGCGGCGGCCTGTTCGAGACGGGTGCCGGCGGCTCGGCTCCGAAGCACGTCTCGCAACTCGTCGAGCAGGACTACCTGCGCTGGGACAGCCTGGGCGAGTTCCTCGCCCTCGCCGTCAGCTTCGAGCACCTCGCGACGTCGACCGACAACGCGCGGGCACAGATCCTCGCCGACACGCTCGACCGCGCCACGGGCACCTTCCTCGACGAGAACAAGTCGCCCGGCCGCAAGCTCGGCTCGATCGACAACCGCGGCAGCCACTTCTACCTGGCCAAGTACTGGGCCGACGAGCTCGCCGCCCAGACCGACGACGCCGAACTGGCCGCTGCCTTCGCCGGGCTGGCCGCCGCCCTCGGCGGGTCCGAAGAGGCGATCGTCGCCGAGCTGATCGCACCCCAGGGCACGGCCGTCGACATCGGGGGCTACTACCACCCCGACGCCGCCAAGACCGAGGCCGTGATGCGTCCGTCGCACACGCTGAACGAGGCGCTCGCGACGCTGTAGGGCGCGAAGCTCTCGAGAGCAGGAGGCGCGGTGCCGGTCGGCACCGCGCCTCCTGTCGTCCGTCGGGTTCGGGCCGGCGTTGGGCCCGGGTGTCGCCGTCGGGACCGAGTGGGCAGAAGATGCTCTTCGTGGGCCGCCGAGCAGCATCTTCTGCCCACTCGGTACTCCGTGCGGGGTGGGAGGAGCGAGCAGGCGTCAGGGGTGCAGGGCGTGTCGGGCGGTGGCGCGGACGGCGTCGGTGACGGCGTCGAGGAGGGGTGAGGCGAGGGTCCAGCGCTGCCAGAAGAGCGGCACGTCGACCGGGTCGGCGGCGGCCAGCTCGACCAGGCGCCCGGCGTCGAGTTCGGGGCCGGCCTGGGCCTCGGGCAGCATGCCCCAGCCGAGGCCGAGCACGACGGCCCGGGCGAAGTCCGCCGACGCGGGCACGTGGTGCCGGGGAGCGAGCGGCTCACGGCCCGTGAGGCGTCGCACGAAGTCGTGCTGCAGGTCGTCCGTGCGGTCGAAGACCACCATCGGGGCGCGGTCGAGCTTCCCGTGGTCGGAGGCGTCCGGTGTGCTGCCCGCACCCGACGTGACGCCCGCGCTCGTCGCGCCCGTGCGCCCGAGACCGTCCGGCCCGCCGCCCAGCCACCGCTCGACGAACCCGGGGCTCGCGACGGCTCGGTACCGCATGACGCCGAGCGGCTCCGAGCTGCAGCCCTGCACGGGCTCCCGGGTCGCGGTGACGGCGGCGAGCACGTCCCCCGAGCGCAGCAGCTCGGCCGTGTGCTGCTGGTCGGCTCGGCGCAGGTCGAACACCACCGGCACGGTCGGCGGGACGGCGGCCAGCGCGTCGAGGAACCAGGTCGCCGTCGAGTCGGCGTTGACGGCGATCGGCAGGGTCGTGGGAACGGGATCATGGGATGGGTGGTCGGCTCCGTCGCCCCCGTCGAACCCGCCACCGCCGAGCCGGGCCGACGCGTCCGAGGTGAGCAGGTCGACCTGGCGGGCGTGACGCAGCAACACGTCACCGGCGTCGGTCGTGGTGACCGGCGTGGTGCGTCGCAACAGCACCTGCCCGGCCGCACGCTCGAGCTGCTTGATGCGCTGCGACACGGCGGACTGCGTCACGTGCAGGCGTCGCGCGGCCGCCTCGAAGGTGCCTTCGTCGACGATCGTGCGCAGGGTGTCCAGCTGGTCGAGTGCGAAACGGGCCATGAGCAGAGCTTATGCACCATCGCGAACATGAGTTGGCGCGATGCTCGGGGCGGCCCTAGCGTGGCGGCATGACCTTCGCGACCGTGCTTCCCGCCGTCCTGTTCGGCTTCGGCACGAGCCTCGCCCTGATCGTCGCGATCGGTGCCCAGAACGCCTACGTGCTCCGCGTCGGGCTCCAGGCCGTGACCCGTGTCGTGGTGCCGGTCGTCGTGGTCTGCGCCGTGAGCGACGCCGTGCTGATCAGCGCCGGGGTGGCCGGGGTCGGGGCGCTCGTCGAGGCGGCACCGCAGGCGGTGGTCGTCGTCCAGCTCGTCGGGGCCGGGTTCCTGCTGGTCTACGGCGCCTTCGCCGCGAAGCGGGCGATCCGCCCGGTCGGAGCGCTGACGGTCGACGTCACGCCGGAGTCGGCTCGAGTCGGCGTCACCGCAGGAGGCGCGGTGCCGGCCGACGGCGCCCCACCCGTCGCGCAGGGCCCCCGCCCCTCGGCCGCGCGCGCCGTCACG
>NZ_JXQZ01000067.1 GCF_000878135.1 Frigoribacterium sp. MEB024 | reverse complement strand
TTGGGTCAGGCGGGCGCGGTTCGCCTCGATGCCGTCGACGCAGTTGATCCGCAGCGTCTGGCAGGCGTAGGTCATCCACTGCAGGCTCTGCATGACCGAGTGGGTGATCACGGGCTCGAACGCGTTGAGCTGCAGCTGCCCGGCCTCGGCGGCCATCGTGACCGTGACGTCGGCCCCGGCCACCGAGAACGCGACCTGGTTGACCACCTCGGGGATCACCGGGTTCACCTTGCCCGGCATGATCGACGACCCGGCCTGGCGCGGCGGCAGCGTGATCTCGCTGATGCCGGCCTGCGGGCCCGACGACAGCAGTCGCAGGTCGTTGCAGATCTTCGACAACTTGATCGCGCTGCGCTTCAGGGCGCCGCTCAACGTCATGAAGACGCCCGTGTCGCTCGTCGCCTCGATGAGGTCGGGGGCGGTGACGAGGTCCATGCCCGAGAGCGTGCTGAGGTGGCGGCGGACGGCGTCTGCGTAGAGCGGGTCGGCCGTGATGCCCGTGCCGATGGCCGTGGCCCCGAGGTTGATCTCGCCGAGCAACGGCACCACGTCGCGCAGTCGCTGGACGTCTTCGGCCAGGGTGTGCGCGAAGCCCGTGAACTCTTGCCCGAGGGTCATGGGCACGGCGTCCTGCAGCTGGGTGCGACCGACCTTCAGCACGTCGTGGAACTCGGCGCCCTTGGCGGCGAACGAGTCGGCGAGCAGGTCGAGCTCGACGAGGAGGCGGCGCAGGGTGAGCACCATCGCGATCTTGATCGAGGTGGGGTAGGTGTCGTTGGTGCTCTGGCTGCGGTTGACGTCGTCGATCGGGTGCAGGTGGCGGTACTCGCCCTTGGCGTGGCCGAGCAGCTCGAGGGCGCGGTTGGCGATGACCTCGTTGCTGTTCATGTTCGTCGACGTGCCGGCACCGCCCTGGATGACCCCCACGGCGAACTGGTCGTGCAGCGCGCCGCCGCGGATCTCTTCGCAGGCGCGTTCGATGGCCTCGGCCTTGACCGGGTCGAGGACACCGATCTCGACGTTGGCGCGGGCCGCCGCCTGCTTCACGAGCGCGAGAGCGGTGACGAGGTCGGGGTAGACCGAGATCGGCCGCTGCGAGATCGGGAAGTTCTCGAGCGCCCGGGCGGTGTGGATGCCCCAGTAGACGTCGGCGGGGACCTCTCGGCTGCCCAGCGAATCGGTCTCGGTGCGGGTCGGTGCTGCTGTCTCGGTCGTCACTTGTGGTGCGCCTCCGTCGTCAGTCGGGGCCCGGTCGTCGTCGACCGGACGCTTCCGTCGACCCTACCGGCGGGACGGCGGAAGGGTCCCTCCCGGGGAGGCGCGGCTCGGTCGCCCGGGACGAGCCCGCCCCGGGGGACGAGACGACCCGAGAGGGCCGGTCAGCGGTGGAAGCCCGGGACGATCAGGTAGATGCCGTACAGCACGCCGAGGGCGCAGACCACGAAGCAGGCGTACCCGGCAGCGGTGCGGACGGGCGTCCGGCCCTCGACGGTCAGGAGGCGCAGGCCGAACGAGTAGAGCGAGACGAGGGCGGCGGCGGAGAAGAGCGCGACGAGCGCCACCACGACGAAGGCGGACCAGTCGATCATCAGCGCACCTCGTCATCGGCCGGCGCCGTGCCGCGGGGGGCGGGGACGGGCTCAGGTGGGTCGTCCATCCGGACGAAGGGGGCCTCGACGCCGGACGCCGGGGTGTCGACGCGGCCCTTGCGGACGGCTCGCCGGGCACGACGACGCGAGAGCACCGAGGTGGCCGCGACGTCGACCTCGATGGCCGAGCCCTGGTCGTGCGGTCGACGGCGGGAGAGGACGAAGATGCCGGCGATGACGACCGCGCCGACGACGGCGTCGATCACGAGTCCCGTGACGCCCAGCGTGGCGATGAGCGCCGCGACGGCACCGACGGCCGCCGAGGCGGGCAGCGTGATGAACCAGGCCACGACGATCTTGCCGGCCGTGCCCCACTGGATCTTCGAGCCGCGGCGTCCGAGGCCGGCGCCGATGATCGATCCGCTCGCGACCTGCGTCGTCGACAAGGCGAAGCCCAGGTGGCTCGAGGCCAACACGGTCGCGGTGGTCGACGCCTCGGCCGAGAAGCCCTGCGTGGGCTTGACCTCGGTGAGGCCGCCGCCCATCGTCTGGATGATGCGCCAGCCGCCCGTGTACGTGCCCAGCGCGATGGCGAAGGCGCAGACCACGACGACCCAGAAGGGCGGGCCGGAGTCGGGCGTGAGCAGCCCGCCCGCGATGAGCGTGAGCGTGATGACGCCCATGGTCTTCTGCGCGTCGTTCGTGCCGTGTGCCAGGGCGACGAGGGACGACGTGAAGATCTGGCCGTAGCGGAAGCCGCCCCGCTCGCTCTTGTCGTCACGGCGTCGGGTGATCGTGTAGGCGAGACGCGTGGCGGTGTACCCCACGACGCCGGCGATCAACGGCGCGAGCAGGGCGGGCAGCACGACCTTCGACAACACGACGCCGAAGTCCACCGACCCCATGCCGGCACCGACGATCGCCGCGCCGATCAACCCGCCGAACAGGGCGTGCGACGAGCTGGACGGCAATCCGCGCAGCCATGTGAACATGTTCCAGACGACGGCGCCGATGAGGCCGGCGAAGATCATCTCGGGGGTGATCTGCACCCCGCCGTCGCCCTCACGGATGATGCCGCCCGAGACGGTCCTGGCGACCTCGGTGCTGAGGAACGCCCCGACCAGGTTGAGGATCGCGGCCACCGTGACGGCGACCTTGGGCTTCATCGCTCCGGTCGCGATCGGTGTCGCCATGGCGTTGGCCGTGTCGTGGAACCCGTTCGTGAAGTCGAAGAAGAGAGCCAGCGCGATGACCAGGACGACGATGAGAGTGATGTCCACCGGCCTGAGTGTCACAGCTGGGTGGACGCGGGTCAACTCGGCGGTGACCTGCGGGGTACATCCCGGTGAACGATGGGTGACGCCGGCCGTCGCACCGGCGGGGGAACGCCTCACACGTGCGGCACGAAGTCCTGCCAGGCCCGTCGCCGTTCGCCCCGAGGATCGTGCTCGACACGGTCGCGGGCGTCGATGATGAGGGTGCGCCTCCGGTGTGGGTCGTAGGTCGGCCAGTCGGCGACCGCCCCGGTGCGGACGAACTCGAGCCAGCGCGAGCGCGTCCGCGCGGCCGTCCGCAGGAAGGCCCGGCGGCCGCCCAGCAGGCTCATCGCCCAGCCGAACGCGGAGCCCATGCGGTCGTAGATCGCCCAGAGCTCGAGACCGTGGAACGCGTCGACCCCGGCCGCGCGCAGGATGCGCGTCGTCGCGTCGAACCGGTAGAACCGGACCGGCTGGTGCAGCGCGTGCCGCTCGGCCACCTTGACGCTCGGGAACCAGAACGCGTAGTCGCCGCCGAAGTCGAGGGCGGCCGGGCGGGCGGGCAGTCCCGGGTAGTGCTTCTTGATCGCCTTCCGCGCCTTCTTCTCGGTCGCGGCGAAGATGGCCCGGATGCGCGGCTTGGTCGTGGCGAGGATGTCGCGGCGGCCGGTGAACACCGAACCCTCGCGGTCGTTCGTGCCGATGATCAGCGGCACCGGGTGGGCGCGTCCCGCCTTGAAGGCGTCGAGCGGACGCTCGGGCAGGAAGTCGCCGTCGATGACCGGACTGAAGCAGATCGTGCCCGGGTCCTCGTCCGGGGTGCGCAGTTGCAGCCGGCTGGCGGCTCGGACGATCGCCGTCGTCGGCGCGTCGGCGAGCAAGGCGGCCGCGTCGTCCACGCTCGTGGACTCGAGGTCGTCGTCGTCCAGGTCGTGCGCCAGCAGCTCGAGGAACTCCCCCGCCCACCGCTGCGTCACGTCCGGCGGGTAGATCGCGTTCGGCGGTGCGCTCTGCGCGACGACCCCGCGGAAGAGGCCGCGGGCGCGCGGCACCGTCATGAGGGTCGTCACGGCGTTGCCACCGGAGCTCTCGCCCGACACGGTCACGCGGTCGGGGTCGCCGCCGAACGCGGCGACGTTGTCGCGGACCCATTCGAGGGCGGCGACCTGGTCGCGCAGCCCGAGGTTGCTGTCGAACGGGCGCTCCGGGGTCGCCCAGTGGCTGAAGTCGAGGTAGCCGAAGGCGCCCAGACGGTAGTTGAGGCTGACGTACACGATGCCGCCCTCGCGGACGAGCGCCTCGCCCTGTCTCGGGAACTCGCGCGACGACCCCACGCTGTACGCGCCTCCGTGGACGAACACGAGCACGGGCAGCGCGTCTCCCGGCGTGGTTCCGTCGGGCGTGATCACGTTGACCGTCAGGCAGTCCTCGCTGAGTGGCGTGGCGGCGTCCACGCCGACGAACTGCACGCGGTCCTGGGGGGCGGCGGGGCCGAACCGTCCGGCGTCGCGGACGCCCGTCCACGCCGCGGGCGGCTCGGGGGCCCGGAACCGGAGGCGCCCCACGGGTGGTGCGGCGAAGGGGATGCCGCGCCAGGCGAGCACGCCGCGCTCCCGCACGCCGCGGACCTCGCCCGAGCGGGTGCTGCGGACGAGGTCGGGGGCCGGGACGGTCGCCCGGGGCTGTGCGGTCACGGAGCGATGCTACGGGTGGTCGGACGGTCGCTCGGGGCCGTTCACCCGACGTTCTCCTAGGGGGCGCCTGGGAGGATGGTCGGAACTCTGCAGTCGATGCACATGACTCGGCTGCCCCGACGACAGGACGGAGCCCGGCTCACATGGAACTCGGCGAGCTGCTGATCATCTTGACCGGGTCGCTCGTCGTGACCGCCTTCGCCCGCTGGCGGGGCCTGCCCGCCCCCCTGCTGACGGTGGGCATCGCCCTGCTCGTGTCGTTGATCCCCGGCGTGCCCGACATCGAGATCGACTCCGAGGTCATCCTGACCGTGGTCCTCCCGCCGCTGCTCTACTCGGCCGCCCTCGACGTCTCGCTGCTGAACTTCCGCGAGAGCCGCGTGCAGATCGCCCGGCTGGGGGTCGGTGCCGTGATCGTGACGGCCTTCGCCGTCGGGGGCGTCGCCTACGTCATGATCCCCGACATGACCCTTCCGGCCGCCCTCCTCGTCGGGGCGGTGGTCGCGCCTCCCGACGCCGTGTCGGCGGCCGCCATCGGCCGCAAGCTCGGGTTGCCCCGCAAGGTGATGACCGTGCTCTCGGGCGAGAGCCTGATCAACGACGCCGCGTCGCTCACCCTGGTCAAGGTGTTCCTGGCGATCGTGGGCGGTGCCAGCCTCACGCTCTGGGACGACCTCGGCATCTTCGGCCTCGCGATCGGCGTCGGCGTCGCGGTCGGTCTGACCCTGGGCTTCGTCGCCCACCGGGTGCGGATGCGGATCGACGACCCCGTGGTCGAGAACGTCATCGGCCTGCTGCTGCCGTTCATCGCGTACATCGCCGCCGAAGAGCTGAGCGGCTCCGGCGTGCTCGCCGTCGTGGCCGCAGGCCTCTACGTCGGCTTCAACTCACCCCGCACGGGCTACGCGACCCGGCTGCAGGAGCGCCCGTTCTGGTCGGCCGCCGACGTCGTGCTCGAGGGCTTCGTCTTCGCGCTGATCGGCCTCCAGCTGCGGGCCGTCGTGATCGACGTCAGCGAGAGCGAGCGTGGCCTCGGACAGAGCGTCGGCGTCGCCCTCGCGGTCCTCGCCGTGGTCGTCCTCGTGCGCCCGGTCTTCGTGTTCGGCACGTACTACGCAGCCCGCGCCGGCCGGTACCTCTTCCTCTCGACGGTCCTGCGGAAGCTCCGACGGGTGCCGGCGCTCCGGCGGCTGCGGCGAGCGCCGGCGCTGCGCACGGTGCGTTACCACCCGCAACCCCGCATGGACTGGCCACAGCTGAGCGTCATCTCGTGGACCGGCATGCGGGGCGTGGTCACCCTCGCCGCCGCCGTGTCGATCCCGGCGGTGACCGAGTCGACCATCCCCGTGCCGGCGCGCGACACGATGTTCCTCATCGCGTTCATCGTCACGGTCGGCACCCTGCTGCTGCAGGGGCTCACGTTGCCGGTCGTCATCCGGGTGCTCGGCGTCCGCGACGACACGCAACGCGACCGCGACCTCGCCGCAGAGCTGGCGGTCTTCGCGACGAGCACGGACGAGACCATGGCCTACGTCGCCGAGCGTCGCGCCGAGTGGGAGAAACGGTGGGGGCCCGAGCTCACGGAGCGCGCGGTGCAGCTCTCGACGACCCGACTGCTGCGACAGAACGAGGCGCTGCAACGCACGGCCCTCGACGACGCAGACGAACGGGACGTCTCGGGGGCCACCGCCGCCCAGCGCGCCCGCCGTCGTGCGGCACCCCAGGCGCTCGGCTCGATCCGGCGCGAGCTGCTCGCCAAGCGACGCGAGGTGGTGCTGCGCGAGCGGGATGCCGGCGCCCTGGACGAGGAGGTCATGAGGCGGGTGCTGCTCGGGCTCGACGCCGAGGAGCTCGCCATGGACACCTCGGCCTTCACGAGCACGAGGTCGTGACGCCCGCGCGGCGTATCGTGAGCGGCACCGGCGGCGAGACGGGAACACGACCGAGAGCAGGAGGGCACGGCACCGTGGCGACCACGACGAACCAGACGACCACGGACGACGCGGGCGGGCCGCCGAAGCCCGAGCCCGGTCGGTACCGCCGCTGGTACTCGACCCTCCACCCGTCGTTGCAGCTGATCGGCCTGCAGCTCTGGCTGCCGCTGTTCTTCATCGTCGGCTTCTGCCTCTGCTACATCGCGGCTTTCCACGCCCCCCACCCGCACGACGTCCCCGTCGCGGTCGTCGGGTCCTCGTCGGCCGCCGCCGATCTGCAGACGGGCCTCGACGACGCCCGCCCCGGCGTGATCGACGTCCGCGCCTACGGCTCCGCCGCCGAGGCCGAGGAGGCGGTGCTCGCCGGACGGGTCGCCGTGGCCTACGACCCGGCCGACACCACGATCTACACCGCGAGCGCCCACCAGTACCAGGTCGCCGCCCTCATCCCGGCGACGATCACCCCCGTGCTCGAGGCCCAGGGGGTCACGCCCACCGTCACCGACCTGGCCCCCCTGCCCGCGAACGACGAGTACGGCACCGTGTCGATGTACCTCATGCTCTCGTGGTGCATCGGCGGCTACATGGTGGCGATGTTCATCGGGCTGATGGGCGCGCCGCTCCGCCACCGCACCCGGATGACCGTCATCGGTGTCGGCGGCGGCGTGATCTCGCTCGTGACGAACGTCCTCGCGGGGCCCGTGATCGGCGCCGTCGACGGGCACTTCGTGCCGCTCTTCCTCATCGCCTGGGCCTGGATCATCGCGATCGGCCTCGCGGTCAACGGCATCAGCTACTTCGTCGGACGGTTCGTCGCCCTGCCCGCCATGATCGTCTTCGTCTTCCTGTCCATGCCGTCGTCCGGCGCCGCCTACCCGGCGTGGTTCATGCCCCAACCGTTCGCCTGGCTCAACGCCGTCGTCGTCGGCAGCGGCATCACCGAGATGCTCAAACGGGTGCTCTACGGCGTCGGCCCCGGATACGGCCGCGGCGTGACGATGATGCTCTGCTACGCCGCCCTCGGCGTCGTGCTGATGATCGTCGGCAAGCGCTGGTGGGAGAACCGTCGCATCGCGCGCATCGTGTCGGGTCGCACCACGATGTTCGCCGACGCCCAGAACGCGAACCGCGAGTTCCTCGTCGCCGAGCGCGACGAGGTGCTCTCCCGCCACGGCCTCGTGGCGACGGACACGGGCACCATCAACACGATCCCCGAGGACGAGCGCGGCGATCTCGGTGACGACGGGGAGCGGGGCGACATGTTCCTCGGCGCACCCGGCGGGCTCGAGAACGACGAACTCTCGACGCGACCCGTGCGGGTCGTACCGAGCGACCGGGCCGGGTCGGCGCACCCCGCGCGCGACTCCGGTGCGGCGCGCTGAGGCGGTACCCTCGACGCTCGTGACCACGAACACCCTGCACCGTCTGCTCGTCACCCTCGTCGTCCTGCTGCTCGTCGCGGCCGGGACGCTCTACGTGCTCTCGGTCACGCTGGCACCACAGGGTGGTCCCGACGTCGCGGCACGCTTCGTCGGCTACGCCTGGATCGCGGTCGTCGGCGCCGTGCTCACGGGTGTCGTCGACTTCTTCGTGCGGGCGGGGCTGTCCCGCACCAGGACTCGACGCGGGCGCTGACCCCGGGCGGGTGAGGTACCGGTCTCAGACGAGTCGGGCCTCGGCGGCCGACGCCCGTCGTTCGGCCAGCTCGTTCGCGGCGAGGCGTTCGATGCGGTGCCATCGCGCGGCCGTGGCGGCCATGCCCGCGACGAGGGCGACCACGCCGAGGCTCGAGAGTGCCCACAGGACGCCGCCGAACGTCGCTCCGACCACGACGGCGACGAGGCCGAGGGCCCAGGCGACCGCGGGCAGCCACAGCGGCAACGACAGGTGGCGGGGCGCCGTGGCGGTGCCGGCCGCGCTCCGGACCGTGGTCGTGGTCAGGCCGTCGTAGCTGGTCATGTCGCTCCCCGTGAGATCCGTCCGACGGCGGGGGTGTCCCCCGAGATCCGTCTCGGGTCCGACCCTAAGCGGGGCGCGCCGCCGCCGCGCCCCCCTCTGCGAGGGCCATGCGCCAGGGCCGGACGACCTCAGGGACCGGCGTGGCCGGCGGGCAGCGGGGCGTCGGAGGCCACCGTCGCGAGGTCGGCCGCGAACACGAACGTCCGAGCCACCCGTCCCCCGGCGAGCACCCCGGGCAGCCAGCGCGACGCGTCGTCCCACATCTCGTCCAGGGGCAGGTCGTCGAGGTCGAACCACCGCGGCACCAGCTCGTCGCTCTCGGCCGGTTCGCCGCGCCACGCGGTGACGACGAAGACCGTCGACCGCTGGCTCCAGCTCTCGCGGTGCGGGAAGAGGTACAGCAGGTCGCCCCGCCGGTCGAGGTCGGACGGGAGCACCTCGACGCCGCTCTCCTCCGCGATCTCGCGGACCACCGCCTCCTCGACCCCCTCGCCCGGCTCGAGCTTGCCGCCGAGGCCGACCCAGTGCCCCGTGCCGAGTCCACGCTTCTTGCGACCCAGCAGCACCTGGGTGCGGCCCTCGTGTTCCCGCAACAGGTAGGCGACGCAGACGCGGTAGACCGGCATGACGGCAGGCTATCGGCTGCCGTCATGCCGGGAGGACGGACGGCCGGAGGCGCGGGGCGCGTCCCCGGGAACGGCTCGGCGGCTCGCGCGTAGGCTCGTCGGCATGTCCGAAGCACGATCGAGCGGGAGGCGACGCCCCGGGCCGGAGTTCCGCGGCGCCGGTCGCAGCCTCGAGGTGCTGCGCGCCGAGGCGCACGACGAGCTCTCCGCCCTCATCGAACTGCGCTGCCGCAACGGCGAGGACCCCTGGGACGTCATCCCCGGGCTGCCCACCGTCGACGAGCAGGTCGTCATCTCGCTGCGGGCCGACGCCCTCGGCACCGACGGCGTGCCGACCGCGACGGGGCTCGGGCTCGCCGACGAACTCGGCTACCTGCGCACCATCGCGTTGTGGCACCCCGAGCTGTCGCGGGCCGTCTGGTCGCTCATGGGTCGGCTCGACGACGCCTCCCGCTGACCGACGCTCCCCCGCCCCGCCTGTCGGTGGTGCGTCGTAGCGTGTGGCCATGAGCTGGTGGGACGTCGTGACGGTGACCGTGGGTGCCTTCGTGGGTGCCGGGGCGGCGTTCGCGTCGAACCTGCTCGTGCGTCTGATCGAATCGCGGCGGCGCGAGGCGTCCGCCCTCAACGAGCTGATCACCGAGATCCACTTCCGGCGCGTGCTGCGCCGGGTGGCGCCGAGGCTCAGCCCCAACCCCCGCGCCCTCGACCCCGTCTACGAGCAGGCGCGCCATTCGATCTCGGCCCTGCGGGGTGAGATCCGGCGGGCCCGGCGAGCACTCCGCCCCCGCTCGTCGGCCCTGCCCGTGCTCAACGAGATGACGCTCGCCTGCAACACGTTCCTCGACGACAGCGACGACGCTCCCGAGCGCTACCGCCTACACCTCATGCAGCTGCACGCCCGGCTCAACGCCTCGGTGAGGCGGCTGCGGTCCGACCGCCGGTCCATCTCCGACCTCGAACCCGGCGAGGCGCACCTCGGCGCCACCGTCCAGGGCTTGACCGCGCCGACCACCGCCTTGCCGGTCGACGACTGACCGCCGGGCCGGGCGGTGACCCGCGTCGGGGCCGGCGGTCGACCGACGACCCGACCGGACGTCGCCGAGGAGGCGCGGGTACCGTCCCCGACATGAGCGACCGCGACGAGACCACGACTCCCCACACCTCGGAACCCCGCGACGACGCGTCCGCCGCGACCGACCCGGCCGGCCACGACGTCGACGCGACGTACACCGTCCCCGGGACGCACTCCGAGTCGGCGGCGGAGAAGGCCGGCACCCCCGAGCAGGCGATCGACGAGGCCCGCGAGGGCGAGGCCCCCGACCCGGCCGACGTCCACGTCGCCTCGGACGAGTACCCCGAGGTACCGGCCTTCGGCGGAATCACCGCGAGCGACCGCTCGATCTGAGCCGCCGTTAGGCTCGGGTGATGGCCTCCGTTCCTGCTCCCCGCGCCCCCCAGAAGCCCGTCACCCGCTCGCACCACGGTCACGACTTCGTCGACGACTACGAGTGGCTCCGCGCCAAGGACGATCCCGAGGTCGTCGCGCACCTCGAGGCCGAGAACGCGCACACCGAGGCCGAGACGGCCCACCTCGCCGATCTGCGGCAGACGGTCTTCGACGAGATCAAGGGCCGGGTGCAAGAGACCGACCTGGGCGTCCCGGTCCGTGAGGGTTCGTGGTGGTACTACTCGCGCACGGCCGAGGGGCAGCAGTACGGCATCCACTGCCGCGCACCGATCGCCGGGCCCGACGACTGGACTCCCCCGTCGATCGAGGCGGGCGAGGCTGCCGAGGGCGAGCAGGTGCTGCTCGACGGCAACGCCGAGGCCGAGGGGCACGACTTCTTCTCCATCGGCAGCTTCGACGTCTCGCCCGACGGCTCCCTGCTCGCCTACGCGGTCGACGTCGAGGGCGACGAGCGCTACACGCTGCGCATCCGCGACCTGACGACCGGCCGCGATCTCGACGACGTGGTCACCGGCACGGCCGCCGGCGCCCTGTTCGACGCCACCGGTCGCTACGTCTTCTACCCCACCGTCGACGAGTCCTGGCGGCCCGACACCATCTGGCGTCACGAGGTCGGGCAGCCCGGCGAGGACGTCACGGTGTTCACCGAGACCGACGACCGCTACTGGATCGGGGTGGGCCTCACCCGCAGCCGCCAGTACCTCGTCGTCGACGTCGGATCGAAGATCACGAGCGAGACCTGGCTGCTCGACGCGGCCGACCCGACCGGCGAGTTCCGGGTCGTCTGGCCGCGTCGCGAGGGCGTCGAGTACGACGTCGAACACGCGATCGTCGCGGGCAGCGACCGCCTGTTGATCGTCCACAACGACGGCGCCGAGAACTTCGAGCTCGTCGACGTGCCGGCCGACGACCCCACCTCGACGACCGACCGCCGCGTGATCGTCGAGCACCGCGCCTCCGTCCGGCTCGAGTCCGTCGACGCGTTCTCCGGCCACCTCGTGGTCGAGTACCGCCGCGACGCGCTGCCGCGGTTCGCGGTCGTGCCGCTCGGTCCCGACGGCTACGGCGAGGTCACCGAGGTCGGCTTCGACGAGCCGCTGTTCGCCGCCGGCGCGGGCGGCAACCCCGAGTTCGACCAGCCGACCGTCCGCTTCGGCTACACCTCGTTCGTCACGCCGTCGACGGTCTACGACCTCGACGTCCGCACCGGCGAGCGTCACCTGCTCAAGCGCCAGAACGTCCTCGGCGGCTACGACCCGGCCGACTACGACCAGGCCCGCGAGTGGGCCACGGCGGCCGACGGCACCCGCGTGCCCGTGTCGCTCGTCTGGCGTCGTGACGCCGTCCCCGCCGAGGGGCCCTCACCGGTGCACCTCTACGGCTACGGCTCGTACGAGCACAGCATCGACCCGGGCTTCAGCGTCGCCCGCCTGTCGTTGCTCGACCGCGGCGTCGTGTTCGCCGTGGCGCACGTCCGCGGCGGCGGCGAGCTGGGACGCTCCTGGTACGAGGACGGCAAGACGCTCACCAAGAAGAACACCTTCACCGACTTCGTCGCAGTAGCCGACCACCTGATCGCCGAGGGCCGCACGACCCCCGAGCTGATGGTGGCCGAGGGCGGCAGCGCGGGCGGCCTGCTGATGGGCGCGGTGGCGAACATCGCCCCCGACCGGTTCGCCGGGATCGTCGCGGCCGTCCCGTTCGTCGACGCGCTGACGAGCATCCTCGACCCCGACCTGCCGCTCACCGTGATCGAGTGGGACGAGTGGGGCGACCCCCTGCACGACGCCGACGTCTACGAGTACATGCGCGGTTACAGCCCGTACGAGAACGTGCGCGACGACGTGACCTACCCGCGCATCCTCGCCGTGACCTCGATCAACGACACCCGGGTGCTCTACGTCGAACCCGCCAAGTGGGTGGCACGGCTGCGCGAGGTCGACGCCCCGGTGCTGCTCAAGACCGAGATGTCGGCCGGGCACGGAGGCGTCAGCGGTCGGTACGAGTCGTGGCGCGAGCGGGCGTTCGAGATCGCGTGGATCCTCGACGTCCTCGGGCGGGCCTGACGCGCGTGGACCACGTCGCGCTGCTGCGGGGCATCAACGTCGGCACGGCCAAGCGGGTGGCCATGGCCGACCTGCGGCGCGTGGCCGCCGACCTCGGCTTCGAACGCCCCGAGACGTTGCTGAACAGCGGCAACCTGGTGTTCGGGGCCTCGTCGCGGCTCGGTGCCGACGACGCGGCCGGGCTCCGGGCGGCGATCGCCCGGGCCACCGGCGTCGACGCCGACCTGGTGCTGCTCGACGCCGTGCGCTTCACGCGGCTGGCCGTGGCCAACCCGCTCCGACGCGACGGCGGCGACGGGCACGACGGGCACGACGGCGAAGCCGGCGGCGAAGACGACAGCGAAGGGCACGGCGGTCGCGACGGCCGCGAGGGGCACGAGGGGCGCGAGCCGACGTTGCTGTCGGTGGCGTTCGCCGAGGTGCCGGGCGCGCTCGACGGGGTCGCGCCTCCTGACGTCGACCTGGGCGACGAAGAACTGGTCGTCGCGCCGGACGTCGTCTACCAGTGGCTGCCGGCGGGCGTCATCGCCTCGCGGGTTCCCGCCGCCTGGTGGCGCGGACTGCCTACCCCGGTCACGGCCCGCAACGACGCCACCGTCCGCAAGCTGCAAGCCGTGCTCGCCCGCCGCACCCCCTGACCCCATCCCTGCCGGCCTCGCCCCGAGTGCCTGCCTGCCTGCCTGCCTGCCTGCCTGCCTGTGCAAATCGCGACCACCCGGCGACGACACGCCGCTCATGTCTCCCTGAGCACGGCGTGTCGGGCGGCAGATGTCGGGTTCGGCCCGCCGCCCGAAGGAGGCGCGGTCGGGTTCGGCCCGCCGCCGGAAGAAGGCGCGGTCGGGTTCGGCCCGCCGCCCGAGGGAAGCGACCCGACCGTCCTGACCCGCCCGGCGTCGGCGGGCCCGACCGACGACGGGCGAGTCCGACGGATGTGGGCGGGCACGATCGACCGTCCGCCACGGACACGCCCGTGTTCGGCGTCCGGCACGGTCGGGTTCGGCCCATTCTCCGCCCTCTGCCCCTGGCCTCCGGTCTCCGGCCTCTGCGGTCAGAGCCGTCGGGCAGCGCGGCGGAAGCGGCGGAGGGCGTCCTCGGCCCCGCGCGCCTCCAGGGTCGCCAGCACGCCGTAGCCGAAGGCATCCTCGCCGGACCGATGGGCGAACGACGCGACCTCGCGCACCGTCCTCACCGCGGCCAGGGCGTCCCGGTGCTCGCCGAGGGCGTCCTGCACGGCTTCGGCGCGGCGGGCGCGGCCGCGACCCGACCCGCGGCGGACCCGGTCGGCATCGAGGGCGTACCGCAGCCGTCGGGCGGCCTTCCGGGCGTCGTGCAGGGCCGAGACCGCCGCCGCTCCGTTCTCGAGGTCCGTCGCGTCCAGTGCCGCGAGCCCGGCCCGGACGGCCCGCTTCGTCCGCTTCCGCTCGGCCCGCAGCCGTGCGGCGGAGAGCTCGGCCGCCGGGTCCGCCGCGTGCGTGCCCGTCGCCGGGGCCGCCACGAGCGCGTCGACCGCGTCCAGCAGGTCGAACCAGGCTCCCGAGTCGAGCAGGCGACGCACGTCACCGACGGCCTCGTCGAGCCGTTCGCCGAGCCGGGCGTCGATCCGCCCCGTGGCCTGGGCGGCCACGAACCCCGCCGGAGCCGAGGAGGCGCGGGTCGCCACCCGGCCACGCGCCACCTCGACGTCCCGAGCGACCCCTGAGACCTGGCCGACGTGGCGGGCACCCGCCACGACGGTCGCGGCGAGCGCGGGGTCGAGGACGCCGTCCCACACGGTCAGCAGGGCGCGCAGTCGACGAATCGTGGTCCGTAGCCGATGGACGGCCTCCGGCCGGCCGTCGCGCACGGCGGCGTCGACCGCGAGCAGCTCGTCACGGAGTCCCGACGCGGCGGACGCCACGAAAGCCGCGGCCGACTTCTTCTTCGGGGCCGGGGCAGGGGCAGGGGCCCCGGCAGGCACGACCGTCGAGGCGGCCCCGCCCGCGCCTTCGCCCGTCACCGACGGCCCTGCCGACTCCGAGCCCAGTCCTCGGGCCAGCTTCGACTTCGACGACGACACCGACGCCCCGGCCGACTCGAGTCGCTCGGCGACGGCGTCGAGCAGCCGCTCGCCCTCGTCGCCGTCGACGCCCGGCGCGAGCTCGACCTCCCACTCGCGCCAGGTGCGCAGCACGCCCGTGTCGGGGTTCGACGCCCGCACGACGTCGTCGGCGAGTTCGGCCAGCCGGCGGCCCGAGCCGTCGAGCAGGCGGGTCACGGTGCGCGTCGTCTCGAGTCGCAGCACGGGGTGCACGGGCCGGCCCCGCAGCCGTGCCTCGACCAGCCGCCGGAGGGCGTCCGGCACGGGCTCGTCGGGTTCGCCGAGCGGCCAGTGCACCTCGCGGCGCCCGGACGTGCCGGCCGACGGCGGCAGCTTGAGGTGCCAACCGGCGTCGCCACCGCCCTCGCGCCTCCTGAGGGTGGTCCGGGCCCCGAGCAGCGTGTGGTCGACGGTGTCCCAGTAGGTCGCGGCGAGTTCGACCGGGTCGTCGTGCCCGACGACGTCGACGACCGGGGCCCCGGCGGTGCCACCGCCCACCCCGGCCAGGTCGGGCACCCGGGCGCTCTCGTGGACGTCGTACTTGCGCTCGATCTCGGTCTGTTCGGTGCGGCGCGGGGATGCGGTGCTCATCACTCCGTTGTAGTCGAGGGGCTGGTGGGCCGCTCCCGGACCCCGCCGGGCGGCCCGGCGTAGGGTCGTCGCATGAGCGATGTGGCACCGATTCTTGCCGGATGGATGGCGCGACAGCGCTGGTACGCGACCAAGGGACGGACGCCCACGCTGCGGGTGATCGGCTCGTTCGAGGCCGAGGTGGACGACGCCCTCACCATGACGCTGCTCATCATCGACGAGGCGGCGGACGTCCCCGTCCTGTACCAGGTGCCCCTCGTCAGCCGGGCGACGCCCCTGCCCGGCGGCGACTCGGCCTTCATCGGCTCGGCCGACGGACGCTACCTCTACGACGGCCCCCACGACCCGGCCTACGCCCGTGAGTTGCTGCGCACCATGTCCGCCGAGGCGCACGTCGCGGGTGCCGACGTCACGGTCGACGGCACGTGCATCGTCGACCCCGGGCAGGTGCGTCGCTCGCGCGTGCTCTCGGGCGAGCAGTCGAACACGTCCATCGTCTACGACGTCGAAGGTGGTCCCGTCGACCAGGTCATCGCGAAGGTCTTCCGGGTGCTGCACCACGGCGACAACCCGGACGTCACCACCCAGGCCGCCCTGACCCGGGGCGGGTCGACGCACGTCCCCTCGTCGTTCGGCTCGCTGCGGGCGACCTGGCCCGACGTCGGACGCGAGGGCGGAACGGCCACCGGCCACCTCGCCTTCTCCCAGGAGTTCCTGCCCGGCCTCGACGACGCCTGGCGCGTGGCCCTGACGGCCGCGGCCGAGGGCACCGACTTCACGGCCGAGGCCCACGCGCTCGGCGTGGCCGTGGCCGAGGTGCACGCCACCCTCGCCACCGACCTCGGCACGGTGCCCGCCGGCGACGACGAGATCGCCGGGGCCCTGACGAGCATGCGGCGGCGCATCACGACCGCGGCGCGCGAGGTACCGCAGATCGCCGAGCACGCCGACGCGATCGGAGGGGTCTACGACGCGGCCGAGCACCTGCACTGGCCCGACCTGCAACGCATCCACGGCGACCTGCACCTCGGTCAGGCCCTGCTCTCGCCCGAGCGCGGCTGGATGCTCATCGACTTCGAGGGCGAGCCCCTGCGGCCGATGCCCGAGCGCTCGCGCCCCGACCTGCCGATCCGTGACATCGCGGGCATGCTGCGGTCCTTCGACTACGTGGCCGGCTCGCTCGCGCAAGAGGACGTGCCGATCGACGCGAAGGCCTGGGCGCACGACGCCCGCCGCGCGTTCGTCGACGGGTACGTCGCCTCGTCCGGTGTCGACGTCCGAGCCGCCCGCGCCCTGCTCGACGCGTTCGAGATCGACAAGGCCGTGTACGAGGCGATCTACGAGAGCCGCAACCGGCCGGACTGGATCGACATCCCGCTCACGGCCGTCGCCCGGCTGGCCGCGCGCAGAGCTCCCGCCGCGGGCTGAGCCGGGCGGGCAGGGTCGCGAGGTGTCCTGCCCGTGACGCACCGCGCCTCCTGACCACTCGAGAGCGAGGACGCAGGAGGCGCGGCGACGGCTTCAGGGACGGGGCACGTTTCGCAGGTTCGACCGCGCCATGGCCACGGCCTCGCCCGCGCCGCCGTTCATGACGATCTTCGACATGGCGAGCGAGAAGCCCTTCACCTGGGCGCCCGTGATCGTCGGGGGCAGCGACAGCGCCTTCGGGTCGGTCGCGATGTCGACGAGCGCCGGACCGTCGTGTTCGAAGGCTGCCTCGTAGGCCGCCCGGAGGTCGCGAGGGTCGTCGACGTGGACGGCGTGGATGCCGATGGCGCGCGCCACCGCGGCGTAGTCCGTGTAGGGCACGTCGACGCCGAAGTCGGGGAATCCGTCGACGAGCATCTCGAGCTTGACGAGGCCCAACGTCGAGTTGTTGAAGACCACGATCTTGACCGGCAGCTGGTACATCTGCGCCGTGACGAGCTCGCCCATCAGCATCGACAACCCGCCGTCGCCCGAGATCGAGACGACCTGGCGGTCGGGGTACGCCATCTGCGCCCCGAGGGCGTGCGGCAGGGCGTTGGCCATCGAGCCGTGCAGGTACGAGCCGAAGATGCGCCGGCGCGGGGTCGGGGTGACGTAGCGCGCGGCCCAGACGTTGCCCATGCCCGTGTCGGCCGTGAAGATCGCGTTGTCGGCGGCGACCTCGTCGAGCAGCGAGGCCGCGTACTCCGGGTGGATCGGCCGCATCTTCTCGACGTTCTTCGTGTAGGCCCCGACCGCACCCGTCATCAGCTTCTCGTGCTTCTTGAGCGTCTTGTCGAGGAACTTCCGGTTCTTCTTGCGGGTCACGAGCGGCATGAGCGCCCGGAGGGTCGGGGCGATCGCGCCGTGCACGGGCACCTGCACGTCGGCGCGACGGCCGATGACGGCGGCGTCGACGTCGACCTGCGCGATGGTCACCTTCGAGGCATCCGGCAGGAACTGCGGGTACGGGAAGTCGGTCCCGAGCAGCACGAGCAGATCGGCGTCGTGGATGCCGGCGTGGGCGGCCCCGTAGCCGAGCAGGCCGGTCATGCCGACGTCGAACGGGTTGTCGTACTGGATGACGTCCTTGCCGCGCAGACTGTGCCCGATCGGGGCGGCCACGACGTCGGCCAGCGCGATGATCTCGTCGTGCGACCCGCGGCCGCCCTCGCCGACGAAGAACGCGACGGTGTCGGCCTGGTTGATCGCGTCGGCCAGGGCCTGCACGTCGTGCCGATCCGGCACGAGCTCGGGCGGACGGACGCTGACGTACGCGGGCACCTTGCCGCCCGCGTCGAGCTCGGCGATGTCGCCCGGCAGCGTGATGACGCTGACGCCCTCGCCCGCCAGGGTGTGCCGGATCGCGCTGGCGACCACCATCGGTGACTGCTCGGCCGTCGAGATCATCTCGCTGTAGCCCGAGCACTCGACGAAGAGGCGGTCGGGGTGGGTCTCCTGGAAGTAGTCCGAGCCGATCATCGTGCTCGGGATGTGGCTCGCGATGGCCAGTACCTTTGCACGGCTGCGGTTGGCGTCGTACAGGCCGTTGATCAGGTGCAGGTTGCCCGGCCCGCACGACCCGGCGCAGACGGCGAGCTCGCCGCTCATCTGGGCGTCGCCCGAGGCCATGAACGCCGCGGCCTCCTCGTTGCGGACGTGGATCCAGTCGATCCCGCCTTTCGCCGACCCACCGGTGCGACGCACGGCGTCGACGATCGGGTTCAGGCTGTCGCCGACGATGCCGTAGATGCGCCGGACCCCGGCGGTGACGAGCTGGGCGATGATCTGGTCGGCGACCGTGTCTGCCATGGTGTTCCCTTCGTGGTGCGTGCTGGTTCGCCTCCCAGCCAACTCCCCCGGCGCTCACCGCCGACCGGGCTTAGCCTGGGGCCATGAGCGACATCGCGAGCACGTACGTCCCCGAGTCCGGCAGCATCACCATGTTCAGCACCTCGTGGTGCGGCTACTGCGCCCGACTCAAGCAGCAGCTCGGCAAGCAGGGCATCGCCTTCACCGAGGTCAACATCGAAGAGGTGCCGGGCACGGCCGAGATCGTCGAGAAGGCCAACGGCGGCAACCAGACCGTGCCGACGATCATCTACCCCGACGGCTCGACGGCCACGAACCCGTCGCTCGCCGACGTCCAGGCCAAGCTCGGTCTCTGACGCCGTCGTGGGCCCGACCGGCACGACCGCCTCGGCACGTCGCCCCCTGCGGCTGCTGATCCTCGGCGGCACCGCCTGGCTCGGTCGGACGATCGTCGAGGCGGCCCTCGCCGGCGGCCACGACGTCACGTGTCTCGCCCGCGGGTCGTCCGGCGGCGTCCCCGACGGCGCGACGTTCGTCCGGGCCGACCGCCGCACGCCCGGGGCGTACGATCCCGTGCTCGAGGGCGGACAGCGCTGGGACGCGGTCGTCGACCTGAGCCGCGACGCGTCGCACGTGCGTGACGCGGTCTCGGTGCTCGAGCCGGCCAGCGCCTCCTTCGTCTTCGTCTCGAGCGTCAGCGTCTACGCCGACACCGCGACCACCGGGGCGGACGAGACGGCGGCCCTCGTCGACGCCGACGAGTCGGACTACGGCGGGTCGAAGGTCGCAGGTGAGCGCGCCGTCGTCGAGGCCTTCGGGGCCGATCGGTCGCTGCTCGTCCGGGCGGGCCTCATCGGCGGACCGGGCGACCACACCGGGCGCACGGGGTGGTGGCCGGTCCGCTTCGCCCGGGCTGCCGCGTCCACGGAGCCCGACCCCGTACTCGTGCCCGACGTGCCCGGTCTCGACGTGCAGCCGATCGACGTCCGGGACCTGGCGGGCTGGATCGTCGCGTCCCTCGAGCGAGGTGTCTCGGGGACGTTCGACGCGGTGGGTGATCGGCAGTCGCTGGCCGACCACCTCGCGGTGGCCCGCCGAGTCGCCGGCCACACGGGCGAGGTCGTCCCGGTCGACGAGGCCTGGCTCGACGCTCACGGGGTCGGGCCGTGGGCCGGACCCCGGTCGATGCCCCTCTGGGTGCCCGTCGCCACGCACGCGGGCTTCGGCGCCCGGTCAGGAGGCGCGGGCCGGGCCACGGGCCTCGTGCCGCGCCCCGTGGACGAGACGCTGCGCGACGTCCTCGCGTGGGAGCTCTCGCGTCCCGGCGCGGCCGGTCCCCACGGTGCGGGGCTAGAGCCCGACGACGAACGCGACCTGCTCGCCGCCGCCCGCGACCGCTGAGGACATCAGTCACGGCACGTCATCCCGGATCGTGCCACCCGGGGATGCAGGAACGGGCGAGTCCGTGTCGAACGGTCCGTCTCGACGGACCGTCGGGCACGAACCCGCCCGTTCTGCCGACGCTGAGGTCAGTTCTGTGCCGGCGGGGCGAAGAACTCGATCTGGTTGCCGTCGGGGTCCTTGATCATCAGTGCGTGGCCGAAATCGACGTCCTGCAGGTCGGACTCGATGCCGACCGACGTGGCGTGCTCCTGCCAGGCGACGACGCCGGCGCGGTCGGTCACGGCGAGACCGATGTGGTCGAGCCCGGGGACGGTCGGGTCGAAGGCCGCGGACGAGCCGTCGGTGTAGGCCGTCACCCCGAGGATCTGGCCGTTGCCGACGGAGAAGATGCGGCGGTCGAGGCCGTCGAGCTCGATGCGGCCGACCGGGCCGGCACCGAGCAGCTTCTCGTAGAAGGCGAGGCTCGCGTCGAGGTCGGAGACGGTGATGGCGACGTGGGCGTAGCCGGAGAGATCGGGCATGGAGTGCTCCTTCGGTGGTCGGGTGTTCTCCGACCCACCGAACTCGCCTCGACTGAGAACGGCCTCTCGTCCCGCGCCCCGCCGTCCCCCGCATCCCTCCACAGGGTCGGGAGATCCGATCCCGGAGTCCGCTCGCGCCCGAGACGATCGACGCGTGACCACCGACGAACGAGACCTTCGTTCCCTCCTCATCCGCTCGCGGTTCGACGATCCGTCGGAACGCCGAGCCCACGCGCGTGGCGAACTCGTGCGTGTCGCGCCCGGACGCTACGTCGAGTCGGCGGTCTGGCGGGGCCTGCGCCGCGAGGAACGCCACGCCGTCCGAACGGCGGCCGCGGTCGGCCGGATGCGTGACGCGGTCGTCGTCTCCCACACCTCGGCGGCCGCGGTGTGGGGCATGCCTGTGCTCGGCCCGCCGCTCGCCCGCGTCTCGACGACCGACCCGGCGCGCGCCCGGACCCACACGGGTGCGCACGTGACCAGACATGCGGCACCGCTGCTCTCGGACGAGATCACCCCTCATCGGGGTCTCCTCGTGACCACGCCGGCCCGGACGGCCGTGGACGTCGCTCTGAGCGGGACACGCAGCCAGGCCGTGGCCGTCCTCGACCACTGCCTGCGACGTCGGTTGTGCACGCTGGCCGAGTACCAGGCGTGCCTGCTGGGACGAGACCGTGTCCGGGGCTCGACCCGCGCCTCCTGGGTCGCCGAGTTCGCCAGCCCCCTGGCCGGTTCCGCCGGTGAATCGGTCTACCGGGTCGCCCTGGACGGTCTCGGATTCCCGGCACCCCGTCTCCAGGAACGGCACGTCGACGACGAAGGGCTCATCGGGTTCACCGATTTCGGGTGGGAGGCCTACGGCGTGTACGACGAGTTCGACGGCTTCGTGAAGTACCTCGACCGCGAGATGCGGCACGGGCTGACGGCGGAGGAGATCGTGGTCCTCGAGAAGGTCCGTGAAGACCGGCTGAGGGGGCTGCCCTACGTGAACCGGGTGACACGAACCGTCTGGCGCGATCTCGCGCGTCCGCAGCGGATCGTCACACGGCTCGAGCGAGCCGGCCTCCCGCGCGTCCACACCGCGAATCGTGCACGGCACCGTGACTAGTCGGGGTGCCGTGCACGAAACGCGGTGCGTCGAGGTGCGGCGGTGTGTCGCGGTGCCGTGCACGAAACGCGGTGTGTCGCGGTGCGGTGGGGTGAGGGCGGGTCAGGCCTCGAGGGCGTCGGTGAGCAGGGCGACCAGGGCCGAGAGCTGCACGTCGACGGAGTCGACGACCTCGGAGTCGTCGCCGTCGAGAGCGCGGGCGGCGAGGCCGGCCTTGCTGTCGATCAGTTCGGCGATCTTCGTGTCGATCGTCTGCGCCGCGATGACGCGCCACGCCGTGACCGGCTCGGCTTGGCCGATGCGGTGCACGCGGTCGATGGCCTGCGTCTGCTCGGCATCCGTCCACGACAACTCGGCCAGTACGACGTTCGAGGCGACCTGCAGGTTGAGCCCGACGCCGGCCGCGGTCAGCGAGCAGACGACGACCTCGACCTCGGGATCGTTCACGAACGCGTCGATCTGACGCTGGCGCACGGCCGGGGTCTGGTCCCCGCGGATCGACGAGTACTTGATGCCGCGCTTGGCGAAGGTGGCCTCGGCGACGTCCATGACGTCGATGTGCTTGGCGAAGAACACCACCTTGCCGACGTTGCGGGCGAGCTGGGCGGTGTAGTCGGCGGCCAGGCCGGCCTTGGCCTGACCGATGCGGCGCACCATGCTGAAGACGTTCTCGCCCGTGCTCGACGCGCTGGCGTCCTCGAGCTCCCACTTGGCGACCTGGCGGACGAGGTCGTGGTCGATGCCCTCGACGCGGACGCCCGACGTGCGGGTGGTGAGCGCGGTGCGGTACTTCTGCACCATGCGGCGGGCCAGCTCGCGCTCGGCGTCGCGGATGGACCGGCCCACCTCGTCGTCGAGCTCGACCGGCAGGTCGGCGATGCGACGGGCGGGGATGTCGGAGGCGACGTCGACCTTCTTGCGGCGGACGATGCCGAGATCGATCACGATCTCGCGGGCCGACGAGAAGAACCCGGGATCGGCAGGGGTCAGCCCGACCTCTTCGAGGCGTTCCATCAACTCGGCAGCGGGCTTCTTGTCGCCGATCCAGCCCAGGAACTCCCAGATGGCGCGGAAGTCCTCGATGTCGTTGATCAGCGGGGTGCCGGTCAACGCCATGAGCAGGGGGTGCGCGGTACGCGACCGGATGCGCTGGGCGAGCTGCAGCACGTGGCGCGACCGCTGCGACTCCTTGTTCTTGATGAAATGGGCCTCGTCGACGATCATGCCCTTGAAGCCGAGGTCGCCGAGCCAGCCGACGTGACGGTCGAGCACCTCGTAGTTGACGATGACCACGTCGGCGAAGGCGTCGAGCTTCTCGCCGTCGCCATGGATGACGGTCGCCGTGCGCGTCGGCGTCCACAGCTGGACCTCGCGGGCCCAGTTCGTCTTGACGACGTTCGGCACGACGACGAGCAGCGGGTACGCGGCGGCCGCCTGGGCGGCCAGCAGGGCCTGGGCGGTCTTGCCGAGGCCCGGCTCGTCGGCGAGCAGGTAGGTGCGGTGGCCTTGGCGGGCGGACTCGACGAGCTGCGCCTGGTGGTGCATCAGCGTGGCGCCCGCAGGAGCGTCGACCGTGGTGGGCTCGGGCAGCGGCATGCAGGCCGAGCCGCCGCCGGCGCCGTACTCGAAGGACTTGAACAGGGGGCCGAAGAGCTCCCAGTTGGCGAGGCGACGCGGGTGCGCCTCGCGGGCGACCTCGGCGAGGGCGAAGTCGGGCGGCAGGAACGGGTTCGCCAGCTGTCGCGAGATGACCGACTGCGGGACGACCTGTCGCTCGGAGGTCGGCACCACCGGCGCGGCCTCGGTGACGATGATCTGCTGCTCGGGCTCGAGTTCGAGCCCGGCCGACATCTGCATGTCGCGCTTGAGGGTCTTGGCCGCCTCGCTGACCGTCGCCGCGTCACCCAGCAGCGTGATCAACGACGTGTCGCGGGCGGCGGTCTTGGCGAGGATCTGGGCGACGCCGTCCAGCCGCTTCATCTGCTCGGCGCGCTCGGACTCGCTGATGGCCTTGTCGACCTTGACCCGGGCGCGTTCTTCGCGCATGAGCAGGGCGATGACCTGGAACTTGGTGCGGCTCGAGGGCTTGACCTGACCGCGTTGCGCGGCGGCCTCGACCTCGCGCACCGCGCGGGCGAGGACGGGGATCAGCCCGTCGTTGTCGACCTCGCGGCGACGGTTCGGACGCTGGGCGGTGCGGGTACCACCCGATTGACGCTGGCCTGGTCGAGCCAAGGCTCCTCCTCGTGGTCGACGCGGGGCGTCGACGGTGCTGTGCCGCCATGTCGGCGGTGGGTGCTGCGCGGGGCACCGAGAGGCTCGGCGACCCGGACGGACGACGACCGAGACGGTCACGCCGGATGCGTGCGGGGCGGGGTGCCGCGCGGTGGACAGCTGTACCGGCTTCGCGACGGGCGACCTTCGTGGCGGGCAGTCCGACGACGGCGCGTGCCCCGAAGCCCCGTCACGCCGAGGTGTCGACTCGCACCGGAGGAGGCGCGGACCGGAGAACACCCGGGCGGTGAAGCTGGGGACAGTTTACGCGTACGACGCGCCGGTACGCCACCAGCGCCTCCTCGTGTCTCGACGGCCTGTCGCGGCCGGCCCGTCGCGGCCGCTCGGCCGCCTCGGTCCGTCGCGGCGGGTCGGCGGCCCGTCAGCCGCGACGACGCAGGCCG
>NZ_JXQZ01000066.1 GCF_000878135.1 Frigoribacterium sp. MEB024 | reverse complement strand
GAGCCGTTGTCGAAGACCTCGTGGATGGCCCGGGCGATCAGCGGGGCGATGGGCAGGATCTCGAGCTTGTCGAACTTCTGGTGCTCGGTGAGCGGCAGGGTGTCGGTGACGACGACCGAGTCGATGAACTCGCTGTTGAGGATCTCGGGGGCGGGGTCGCTGAAGACCGCGTGGGTCGCGGCGACCACGACGCCGATCGCGCCGGCGGCCTTGAGCGCCTCGGCGGCCTTGACGATGGTGCGACCGGTGTCGATCAGGTCGTCGACCAGCAGGCACACGCGACCCGAGACGTCGCCGACGATCTCGTGGACGGTCACCTGGTTCGGCACCAGCGGGTCACGACGCTTGTGGATGATGGCGAGGGGGGCGTCGAGCTTCTCGCTCCAGATGTCGGCGACGCGGACGCGGCCCATGTCGGGCGAGACCACGGTGAGGGTGGTGTTGTCGAGCTTGGCGCGGAAGTGTTCGAGCAGCACGGGCATGGCGAAGAGGTGGTCGACCGGGCCGTCGAAGAAGCCCTGGATCTGCGGTGCGTGCAGGTCGACGCTCATGATGCGGTGCGCGCCGGCTGCCTTGAAGAGGTCGGCGACGAGCCGGGCCGAGATCGGCTCGCGGCCACGACCCTTCTTGTCTTGCCGGGCGTACGGGTAGAACGGCGCCACGACGGTGATGCGCTTGGCCGAGGCCCGCTTCAGCGCGTCGACCATGATCAGCTGTTCCATCAGCCACTCGTTGATCGGCGCCGAGTGGGACTGGATGACGAAGGCGTCCGAGCCACGGACGCTCTCGTCGAAGCGGGCGTAGAGCTCGCCGTTCGCGAAGGTGCGGGCGTCGGTCGGGATCAGTTCGCTGCCGAGCTCGGCGGCGATCTGGTTGGCCAGTTCGGGGTGCGCACGCCCCGAGATCAGAACGAGTCGGTTCTCGCCGGTGATCTTGATTCCGGACACGTCACTCGCTCTCCGGCCCCGAGGGGCCAACCCGACCGGGTTCAGTCGGTCGTTCGTTCGGCGCGAGCGGCGGCCTCGGCAGCCGCCGAGCCGGGGCGGTTCGCCTCGACCCATCCGCTCGCATTGCGCTGTGGAGCGATGCTCAAGGCCAGGGCACCGGCCGGCACGTCTTTGCGGACGATCGTTCCGGCGCCTGTGTACGCTCCGTCGCCAATCCTAACGGGGGCGACGAAGACGTTGTGCGACCCGGTGCGGACGTGCGACCCGACCTCGGTGCGGTGCTTGTTCACCCCGTCGTAGTTGGCCGTGATGGTGCCGGCGCCGATGTTCGACCCCTCGCCCACCTCGGTGTCGCCCACGTAGCTGAGGTGCGGCACCTTCGACCCGGCACCGATCTGCACGTTCTTGGTCTCGACGAAGGTGCCGATCTTGCCGTCGGCCGAGAGCAGGGTGTTGGGCCGCAGGTACGCGAACGGGCCCACGGAGGCGCGGGCACCGATGACGGCGAGCGTCGCGTCCGTGCGCTTGACGGTCGCCCCCTCGCCCACCTCGGTGTCGACGAGGGTGGTGTCGGGCCCGACGACCGCGCCCGGGGCGATGTACGTCGCCCCGCGGAGCTGGGTGCCCGGCAGCAGTTCGACGTCGGGGCTGAGGGAGACGTCGCGGTCGATCCAGGTGGTCTGCGGGTCGACGATCGAGACGCCCTCGCGCTGCCAGTGCTCGACGATGCGGTCGTTCAGGCGACGGGCCGCGGCGGCGAGCTGCACGCGGTCGTTGATGCCCTCGAGGCGCCAGGTCTCGTCGATCGCCCGGGCGGCGACGACCTCGCCGGCACCGGTGAGCAGGCCGACCATGTCGGTGACGTACTTCTCGTTCTGCGCGTTGGCCGACCCGATGCGGGGCAGGTGGGTGCGCAGGGCGGCGACCGTGAACACGTAGGTGCCCGAGTTGATCTCGCGCACGGCCCGCTCGTCGTCGGTGGCGTCCTTGTGCTCGACGATGCGGTCGACGTCGCCCGACTCGCGGCGGACGACCCGCCCGTAGCCCGTGGCGTCGGGCAGCACGGCGCTCAGCAGCGTCGCCGAGGCGGAGGCGGCACGGTGCTGGTCGAGCAGGGCGGTGAGCGTCGCGTGGTCGAGGAAGGGCACGTCGGCGCTGACGACCACGACGTCGCCGGTGAACTCGGCGGGCAGCGCCTCCACCGCTTGTTCGACGGCTCGACCGGTGCCGGGCACGTCGTCTTGGTCGACGACGAGCGCGTGCGGGGCGGTGTCGAGCACGCTCGCGACGACCAGGTCGCGCTCGTGCCGCACCACGGCGACGAGGTGGTCGGGCCGGAGCGCGCCGGCGCTCTCGAGCACGTGCTGGATCAGCGGAAGCCCGGCCAGGCGGTGCAGGACCTTCGGGGTCGAGGACTTCATGCGGGTGCCCTGCCCTGCGGCGAGGACGACGACGGCGAGCTGGCGTTCGGGCATGGTGCTCCTTGGTGAGGGGTGGCGCGTGATCACCGTCGATCCTCCCACGGGAGGCGACGCGGCCGCGGGTCACCCGCCCGGCGTGGGGACGTCGCCGAGGCCGAGACGAGGTGGGGAGGAGTCAGCGGGAGCGGACGACGGCGACCGAGCCCGAGACCGCGACGACGTCCTCGACGAGCGCGACGGCGACGTCGGGCAACCCGGTCTTCTCGACGACGGCCTTCCGTGCCCGGTAGAAGAACCAGCTGCCGACGAGGGCGCCGGACGCCCCGGCGAGCGCTGCGGCCACAGGGGTGCCCCGACGGCCGGTGCCGGCCATCGCGATCCCCGCGACGGCACCGGAGACCGCGCGACCGAACAGCGGGCCGGCACCGACCCGACTCGGCGTGGCCGGCAGCTTGTCGCCGACGAGCTCACCGACACCCGCGGCCACCAGGGCGCCACGACCGAGGGGTGAGCGGAACAGGCGCCAGCGCTGCCACCGACCCCGCGCCTCCCGGGCGTCGTGGTTCAGGGCGAGGACGGCGAGTGGCGTCGCCGAACGTGATCCGCTGAGGACGCCGAGCAGGGCGGCACGGAGCAGGGGCGGCAGGGAGTCGGTCTTCGACATGACGGGAGTCCTCGTCGTCAGGCGGACGCCGGGGCGCCCACGATCGGGAGCGGGACGGGACCGACGAGCCGACCGCGACCTGCGACGCTCGGGGCTCCGCCACCAGGATTCGAACCTAGACCTAACAGCTCCAAAGGCTGTCGTGCTGCCGTTACACCATGGCGGACCGCGCGTGCGCGCCGGACCATTCTGCCAGACCGCGACTCGACCGAGGTGACCGCGAGGGGTGACGTGCCCGCCGGGCCGCACCGCGCCTCCCGCGTCCGAGGACGGCCTCGGGCATGATGGGCGGATGCCCGAGCAGGACGAGGTCGACCGGATCGTCGAGGCGTGGCGCCACGAGCGACCCGACCTCGACTTCGCGCCGCTCCACGTGCTCTCGCGCGTGGGTCGGCTCTCGAAGCACCTCGACCGGGCGCGACGCGAGGCCTTCCACGCCAGCGCCCTCGAGTCGTGGGAGTTCGACGTGCTCTCGGCGCTGCGTCGGGCCGGCGGCTCCTACCAGCTGAGCCCCAAGACGCTGCTGCAGCAGACCCTCGTCTCGAGCGGCGCGATGACCAACCGCATCGACCGGCTGGTCGCGCGGGGCCTGGTCGAACGCCGCACCGACCCGAACGACGGCCGGGGCATCCTGGTCACGATGACGCCCGAGGGGCGCCGCGCCGTCGACGCCGCGATCGAACGACTCGTCACGGCCGAGGACGCCCTGCTCAGCGACCTCAGCGACGACGACCGCCTCCGGTTGACCGACCTGCTGCGCACGCTGAGCCTGACGCTCGGCGGCTGAGTCGGGCGACCGACGGAGCACGTCGGCCCGGCCCCCTACGCCAGCAGCTCGCTCAGCTCGAGCCAGCGCACCTCGAGTTCGCCCGTCTTGTGGTCGAGCGCCGTCAGCTTCGCCTGCAACGCGGCCAGGCCGTCGAAGTCGGACTGGTCGAACGAGGCGAACTGGGCCAACAGGGTCTCGCGCTCGCCCGCGGCCTTGGCGAGCTTACGGTCGATCGAGCCGAGCTCTTTCTCGGCGTTGCGCTTCTCGGCTCCCGACAGGCCCGAGGCGGCGGCCGAGGCCGCGACCGACGCCGAGGCCCCCTGGACGGCCGTCGGGCGGTCGGTCGCGCCTCCTTGGTTCTGGGTCGCCTCGCGACGCAGCTGGAGGTACTGGTCGACACCGCCGGGCAGGTGCCGGAAGCGGCCCTCGAGCACGGCGTACTGCTGGTCGGTCACGCGCTCGAGCAGGTACCGGTCGTGCGAGACGACGAGCAGGGTGCCGGGCCAACCGTCGAGGAGGTCCTCCATCGCGGCGAGCATGTCGGTGTCGAGGTCGTTGGTGGGCTCGTCGAGGATCAGCACGTTCGGCTCGTTCAGCAGGATGAGCAGGAACTGCAGGCGGCGCTTCTGGCCACCGGACAGGTCCTTGATCGGCGTCTGCAGCTGGGCACTCGTGAAGCCGAGGCGCTCGAGCAGCTGCCCGGGCGTCATCTCTTTGCCGCCGGTGACGTACGAGGTGCGCTGTCGCCCGATGACGTCGTTGACCCGCTCGTGGGCGACCTCGTGCAGGTCGGCGAGCTGCTGGTCGAGGATCGCGAACTTGACCGTCTTGCCCTGCTTGACGCGCCCCTCGGTGGGCGTGATGGCCCCGGTGACGACCTTGAGCAGCGTCGACTTGCCGGCGCCGTTGACTCCGAGGACGCCGGTGCGCTCGCCGGGAGCGATGCGCCACTCGACGTCCTGCAGGACGCGCTTGTCACCGAACGAGACACCGACCTCGACGAGGTCGACGACGTCCTTGCCGAGTCGCGCGGTCGCCATCTGCGACAGCTGGACCGCGTCGCGCACGGGCGGCTCGTCCGCGATCAGCTCGTTGGCCGCGTCGATGCGGAACTTGGGCTTGGTCGAGCGCGCCGGGGCCCCGCGACGGAGCCAGGCGAGCTCTTTGCGCATCAGGTTCTGGCGCTTCGACTCGGAGGCCGACGCCATGCGGTCGCGCTCGACCCGCTGCAGCACGTACGCCGCGTAACCCCCTTCGAAGGGCTCGACGATGCCGTCGTGGACCTCCCACGTGTCGGTCGAGACCTCGTCGAGGAACCACCGGTCGTGGGTCACGACGACGAGGGCGCCCGAGTTGGGCGACCAGCGGCGCGAGAGGTGCTGGGCCAGCCACGCGACGCCCTCGACGTCGAGGTGGTTGGTGGGCTCGTCGAGGAACAGGACGTCCCAGTCGCCGACCAGCAGCGTCGCGAGGGCCACGCGTCGACGCTGGCCGCCCGAGAGGTCCTCGACCCGCGCCTCCCACGGGATGTCGGTGGCGAGGCCCGAGATGACGTCGCGGATGCGCGCGTCGCCGGCCCATTCGTGCTCGTCGCGGTCGCCGACGATCAGGCTGCCGACCGTGGCGCCCTCGGGGAGCACGTCGCGCTGGTCGAGCATGCCGATCGTCAGGCCGCGGCGGGTCGTCACGCGGCCGTCGTCCGGTTCGAGCCGGCCGGCGAGCACCGACATGAGCGTCGACTTGCCGTCGCCGTTGCGGCCGACGACACCGATGCGGGAGCCCTCGTCGATGCCGAGGGTCACCCCGTCGAGGACGACCTTTGTCGGGAATTCGAGACGGAGGTTTTCTGCGCCGAGTAGATGAGCCACCACAGAAGCGTAGACGGCCCGGGCCGGGCGGCCGACTCGGCGGCGCACGGCCGGTGTCAGCCCAGCGACGCCACCCACTCGTCCGAGCCGTCGGTGAACTCCTGGCGCTTCCAGATCGGGGTGCGGGCCTTGACCTCGTCGACGAGGGCGGCGCAGGCCGCGAACGCCTCGGCGCGGTGGGCCGACGCCACGGCGCAGGCCAGGGCGACGTCGCCCACGACGAGGTCGCCGTACCGGTGCTCGACCGCGATCGCGACCTCGGGGTGCGCCTCGGCCACGGCCAGCGCGACCTCACGGATCACCTCGGTCGCGGTCGGGTGCGCCTCGTAGTGCAGCGCCTCGACGCCACGCCCCTCGTCGTGGTCGCGCACGACCCCCTCGAACGTCACGACCGCCCCGGAGGCGCGGCTCGTCACGAGCGCGGAGCACTCGGCCACCGACACGGTCACGTCGACGACGCGGGCGAGCAGCACGCGCTCGGAGGCGGGTGCGGCGCCGGGTGCGGCGCCGGGTGCGTTCGGCGCGCCGGAGCCCGGGGTGGCGCCGGCCTCCCGGGTGGGCTCCCCGCCGGGCAGGAGGGTCGGATCGTCGGCGGTCATGCGGCCCCCTCGGGACTGGGATGGCGGTTCTGGGCGTGGTCGACCCCGTGCAACTGGTCGACCACGTGGTCGAGGACGTCCTCGAGGACGGCGAGCCCGTCGCGCACCCCGCCGCGCGAACCGGGCAGGTTGACGACGAAGGTGCCGCCGGCCACGCCCGCGAGCCCACGGGAGAGGACGGCCAGGGGCGTCGAGGCCGCGCCGCGCCTCCTGAGCTCTTCGGCGATGCCGGGCAGCTCGCGGTCGAGCAGGGGCAGGGTCATCTCGGGCGTCGCGTCGGTCGGCGAGACGCCCGTGCCACCGGTGGTGACGACGGCGTCGACGCCCCACTCGAGCGCCGCCTCGAGCACCGCGCCGACCGGTTCGCCGTCGGCCACGACGACGGGACCCTCGACCAGCCAGCCGCGCGCCGCGAACCAGTCGCGGATGACGGGGCCGGTCGTGTCGTCGGCCGTGCCGGCGGCCGCGCGGGTCGAGGCGACGACGACGACGGCCCGGCGCCGGTCGGAGGAACCCGAGGGGGTCGGGCCGTCCGGCACGGCGGGACCCGGTGCGACGGTGGCGTCGCTCATCGCGACCAGTCCCCCGACTTGCCGCCCTGCTTGTCGAGCACCTTGATCTCGCCGATCACGGCGAGCGCGTCGACCGCCTTGATCATGTCGAAGAGCGTGAGGGCCGCGACCGACGCGGCGGTCAGGGCCTCCATCTCGACCCCGGTGACGCCGCGGGTCGAGACGCGCGCGATCACGGTGACCTGCGCCTCCGCGGTCTCGAAGTCGACGGTGATCGCGCCGAGCGGCAACGGGTGGCAGAGCGGGATGAGCGTCGGAGTCTGCTTGGCGGCCAGGATGCCGGCGATGCGGGCGGTGCCGAGGGCCTCGCCCTTGGGCAGCGAGCCGTCGACCAGTCGCGCGATCACGTCGGGCCGCGTGGTCAGCACGGCCTGGGCCGTCGCGACGCGCTTCGTCTCGGTCTTGCCGGTCACGTCGACCATGTGCGCGGTGCCGTCGTCGCGGACGTGCGAGAGCGGGGCGTCGGACAGCGCGGTGTCGGCCAGCGGGGTGTCGGACGGCGGCACGTCGGGCGGCGGGTTCTCGGTCATCGGTCGGCCTTCTCGTGGGGGGCGGAGTCGTCGAGCGCCCAGACCTCGACCCGGTCGCCCTCGTCGACGCGGTCGACCCCGACGGGGACGGAGACGAGCACGGTGGCCTCGGCGTGGGCGGCGAGCAGGTGCGAGCTGGGCCCGCCGACGACGTGGGCGCGCCCGTCGACGTCGACCCGCCCGCGACGCAGCTGGTGCTTGCCGACCGGCGAGTCCAGGGGGTGCGCCATGGGCACGGTCCACCGCCGTCGGGGCAGGCCGACCCCCGTGACGCCGTTCAGCGCGGGACGAAGGAAGGCCTCGAACGACACGAGCGAGCTGACGGGGTTGCCGGGGAAACAGACGACGGGCAGCTCGCGATCGCGCACGAGGACGCTGCCCCAGCCCTGCGGCCCGCCGGGCTGCATCGCCACCGAGCCGAAGCTGACGCCCGAGCCCTCGAACGCGTCGCGCACGACCTCGTAGGCGCCGGCGCTGACCCCGCCGCTCGTCAGCACGAGGTCGACCTCGTCGGCGTGGCGGGCGACGACGGCGAGCAGGGCGGCCGCGTCGTCGGTCACCCGGGCGGTCGTGACGATCACGCCGACCTCGGCGATCGCGGCGGCCAGCGCGACGCCGTTCGCGTCGTGGATCTGGCCGGGCCCGAGCGGGGCACCGGGTGCGGCGAGCTCTTCGCCGGTGGAGACCAGCAGGAGGCGCGGGCGGCTCCGTACCTCGACCGCGTCGATCCCGGCGGCGGCGAGCACGCCCCACCGAGCGGGCGTCAGTCGCGTCCCGGCCGCGAACAGCACGGAACCCGCGACGACGTCGCTGCCCGCGGCCCGGACGAAGGCCCCGGCGGAGACGCCGGCCGGCACCTCGACGACGGCGTCGACCCCGACGGGAGGGAACGCGTCGGGCGAGACCTTCTCGATGGGCACGATCGCGTCGGCGCCGGCGGGGACGGCCGCACCGGTCATGATCGGGGCGGCGGTGCCGGCGACCAGGTCGGGGGCGGCCCGGCCGGCGGGGATGCGCGCCGCGACCCGGAAGCTGGTGGGACCGGCCGGGTCGAGCCCGGCGGTCGAGACGGCGTAGCCGTCCATCTGCGAGTTGGCGAAGGGCGGCAGGTCGATCGGGGCGACGACGTCGACGGCGAGCACCCGGTCGCGGTACCGGTCGGAGCGCGAGGCGAGCGCCTCGGGGCTGACCACGAGTGCATCGACCGGCCGGGCCCGCACGGCGGCCTCGACGACGGCCGTGACCTCGGCGAGGTGGGTCTCGATGGTGCGCACGCGGTTCCTCTCGGGCGATGGTCAGTAGCGTATCGGGGGTGACCGACCCCGCGACCGAGACCGACGTCCCTCAGCCCACCCGCGCCTCCTCGGGGCCGCCGCCCGTCGACGTCGCCGTCATCGGCGGATCGGGGCTGTACTCGCTCTTCGCCGAGGGCGAGGCGACCCGGCACGTCGTCGAGACTCCCTACGGCCCGACCTCGAGCGAGGTGACGATCGGCGAGCTGGGCGGCAAGCGGGTGGCCTTCCTCACCCGGCACGGCGCGGGCCACGCGGTCGCGCCGCACCTGATCGACTACCGGGCCAACGTGTGGGCGCTCGCATCGCTCGGCGCGAAGGCCATCGTGTCGTCCTCGGCGGTCGGCGGGGTCAGCCCCGACGTCGCCCCGGGCACGATGGTCGTCACCGACCAGTTCATCGACCGCACCTGGGGACGCCGCGACACGTTCTTCGACGTCGAGGGGCACGTGCAGCACCTGATCGCCGCCGACCCGTTCGACCCCGCGCTCCGGGCCGCCGCGATCGCGGCCCTCGAGGCGCAGGGCGAGCCGTTCGCCCCGACCGGCACCTGCGTCGTGATCCAGGGGCCGCGGTTCTCGACCAGGGCCGAGTCCCTCTGGTTCCGTGCCGCGGGGGCGCACACGGTCAACATGACGATGTACCCCGAGATCCCGCTCACCCTCGAACTCGGCATGGGGGCCGTCAACCTCTCGTACGTGACCGACAGCGACGCCGGTCTGGCCCCGGCCGAGGGCGACGCGCCCGACGCCGACGCGGTGAGCGCCTCGCTCGTCTTCGAACGGCTCGCGGCCGCCCAGCCGCGCATCGTCGCGGCCATCGAGTCGATCGTCGCCGCGATGCCCGACGACTACTCGCCGCGCGAGCTGATGCCGCCCGAGGCGGTGGCCGAGGTGCTCTCGCGGCCCGTCTCGGCTCGGAAGGCCGCGCTGTGAACGCGGCCCGCGCCTCCTCGTCAGCTGCCCCCGCTGCGTCCGCCGACGCTCCCGGCCTGCTGCTCGTCACCGGCGGGGCCGGCTTCATCGGGTCGGCGATCGTCGACCTCGCGCTCGAGGGCGGCTGGCGGGTGCGCGTGCTCGACTCGCTGCGGCCCGACGTGCACGGCGGCGAGCCGACGGTCGACCCGCGCGTCGACTTCGTGCACGGTGACGTGCGGGACGCCGAGACCGTCGACCGGGCGCTCGTGGGCGTCGACGCGGTCTGCCATCAGGCGGCCAAGGTCGGGCTCGGCGTGGACTTCCAGGACGCGCCCGACTACGTCTCGTCGAACGAGCTCGGCACGGCCGTCGTGCTCGCGGCGATGGACCGCGCCGGCGTCGACCGCCTCGTCGTGGCCTCGTCGATGGTCGTCTACGGCGAGGGCAGCTACCGCACCTCGTCCGGCGCGACCGAGCGCCCCGCCCCCCGCCGGATCGCCGACCTCGACGCCGGCGTCTTCGACCCGCGTGACGAGGCGGGTGAGCTGCTCGAGCCGCAGCTGATCGGCGAAGAGGCCCCGCTCGACCCCCGCAACGTCTACGCCATCACGAAGCTGACCCAGGAACACCTGTCGACCTCGTGGGCACGCAGCACCGGCGGTCGGGCCGCCGCCCTGCGCTACCACAACGTCTACGGTCCGGGCATGCCGCAGAACACGCCCTACGCCGGCGTGGCCTCGCTCTTCCGCTCGGCGCTCGAACGCGGCGAGGCACCTCGCGTCTTCGAGGACGGTGCCCAACGGCGCGACTTCGTCCACGTCCGCGACATCGCGTCCGCCAACCTCGCGGCCCTCGAGTGGACGGCCGACCAGCCGACCGACACGTTCCGAGCGTTCAACGTCGGCAGCGGCACGGTGCACACCATCGGCGAGATGGCCGAGGCCCTGGCCCGCGAGGCCGGTGGTCCCGTGCCCGTCGTCACGGGCGAGTACCGTGCGGGCGACGTGCGGCACGTCACCGCGTCGTCGGCCCGGTTGCAGGGCGAGCTGGGCTGGCGACCGAGCGTGACCTTCGAGCAGGGCATGCACGAGTTCGCCACGGCCCCGCTGCGCGCCGCGGTCGTCCGGTAGGCGGAGAGGGGCGGCTCCCCCCGTTCGGGGCGCGGGCCGCCCGTTCCCATCACCTTCATGGGATCGCATCCGTACAGTCGACAGGATGAGCAGCCCCCGAGTCGACGTCGTGCTTCCCTGTCTCGACGAAGAAGGCGCGTTGCCGTGGGTGCTCGGCCGCCTGCCCGAGGGCTGGCACGCCATCGTCGTCGACAACGGCTCGACCGACGACTCCGCCCGCGTCGCCGCCGAGCACGGCGCGACCGTCGTGCAGGAGGCGCGGCGCGGCTTCGGCAGCGCCGCCCACGCCGGTCTCGAGGCGGCCACGGCCGACTACGTGGCGTTCTGCGACGCCGACGCATCGATGGACCCCGCCGACCTCGTCGCCCTCGCCGCCCCCGTGATGGCCGGTGACGCCGATCTCGTCCTCGGCCGTCGCCGCCCGACCACCCGGGGCGCCTGGCCGGTGCACGCCCGCCTCGCCAACCTCGCCCTCTCGCACCTCATGCGGCGCGCCAGCGGCGTCGCCCTGCACGACCTCGGCCCCATGCGCGTGGCCCGGCGCCGGGCACTGCTCGACCTCGACCTGAAGGACCGCCGCAGCGGCTACCCGCTCGAGATGGTGCTGCGCGCCAGCGAGGCCGGCTGGCGCATCGTCGAGCAGGACGCCCCGTACTCGCCCCGGGTCGGCCGGAGCAAGGTGACCGGCACCATCCGCGGCACGTCCGTCGCGATCAAGGACATGTCCCGCCTGCTGCGGGAGGTCGGACGATGACCACCCTCGTGGTGATCGCGAAAGAGACGATCCCGGGCAAGGTCAAGACGCGCCTGCACCCCCCGCTCAGCCTCGAGCAGGCCGCCGACGTGGCCGCCGCCGCCATCCAGGACACCCTCGACGTGGCCCGCCGCCTGCCGGCCACGCGGCGCGTGTTGCTGTTCGACGGCAACCGGAGGCCCGTCGGCTCCGAAGACTTCGATGTGATCCCTCAGATCGGTGGCGACCTCGACGCACGCCTCGGCGCCCTCTTCGACGAGGTCGACGGGAAGACCGTGCTGATCGGCATGGACACCCCCCAGGTGACGGTCGAGGCCCTCGCACCCGTCTTCGACGCGTGGACCGACGACGTCGACGCCTGGTTCGGGCCGGCGAACGACGGCGGATTCTGGGCCCTGGGCCTCGCCCGACCGACCGGCGACCTGCTGCGCGGCGTGCCGATGTCGCGGGACGACACGGGCGCCCACCAGCTCCGTCGGCTCGCCGACGCCGGCCTCAGCGTGCGCACGCTGCCCGAACTCGTCGACGTCGACACCATCGACGACGCCCGCCTCGTCGCGGCCACAGCACCCGACAGCCGGTTCGCGGCGGCCCTGCGGCACGCCGAGGCCACTGCCACCACCACCACGAACGGCGTCGCCCGCACGACCGATCCCGCCACAGAAGGGGTCACCTCGTGACCATCGCCCCCGACCGACCCGCCACCTTCGGATCAGGAGGCGCGGAGCCGTACGCCCGCGCCCTGCGTCACGAGGGGCTCCTGCAACTCGTCCGCGTGACCGGCGGTGCCGGACGACCGGCGTCGCCCCCTGCCGCGGGCGACGCCGACGAAGCGTTCGACGTCGCGCGTTGGAGCGCCGACGCCGACGCCGCCGACCTCACGACCCTCGACGACGAGACCGGCCCGGTGCTCGACATCGGCTGCGGGCCCGCCCGCATGGTGCGTGCCGCCGTCGACCGCGGCCTGACCGTGCTCGGCCTGGACGTCTCGCCCACGGCCGTCGCGATGGCCCGCGAGGCCGGCCTGCCCGTGGCCGGCGGTTCGGTCTTCGACCCGCTGCCCCGCGAGGGCCAGTGGAACCTCGCCCTGCTGCTCGACGGCAACGTCGGCATCGGCGGCGACCCGACGGCGCTGCTGACCCGCTGCGCCGAGATCCTCACGGCGACCGGCTCGATCGTCGTCGAGACCGCCCCCGAGGCGTCGCTGGACGACAGCTACGAGGCCCACGTGGTCGACGACCAGGGTCACGCCAGCGCGACCTTCCCCTGGGCCGAGGTCGGCCGCGAGGCCCTGCACCGCCACGCGAAGCGGTCGGGCCTGCGAGTCGTTCAGACCTGGTCGGTCGACGGACGCACCTTCTGCCGCCTGCGCGCCAGGTAGAGCGCCACGAGGCCGGCGGCCACTGCCGCGATCACGAGCCAGAGCACGGCCAGGCGCAGGCCGTAGTCGAACGGCAGCACCGTGTCGTTCTTCGGGCCCTTCGCCTTCGCGACGATCTCGGGCACCACGATCAGCGAGAAGATCGCCCCGACGACGACCGCGCCCTGCACGATCCAGAGGACGGCAGGTCGGACGCGACGCCCGGTCCGTCGCACGACCAGCGAGACGACGGCCACGACGGGGGCGAGCACGGCATCGTGGACGACGACCGAGCCGACCAGCCAGAGCAGCAGCCCGCCGTACCGGTTCGGGTTGACCGTGTCGGTGAGCACCCAGCCGCCGAGGCCGATCAGGGCGATGCCGAGGGCGATCAGCACCCCGCGCACGACGCGGACGGTGCGCGACGTGCCCGCGCCTCCTGCGCTCGACGCGGCCGAGGGGACGCGCGCGGTCACGAGAGCACCTCGATCGAGCTGAGCCACTTGGTCTGCAGCACGCCGGGGCGCCCCGGGGCGATCATGCGCGCCGGGTAGCCGTGGTCGATGCTGAGCGGCTCGCCGTTCAGCTCGAGGGCGACGAGGGTGCGCGGGTCGGAGGCGTACTCGGGGCCCATCTCGGTCACGCGGTAGCCACCCTTCTTCTCGAGGCTGGTGAGCCGCAGACGGTGGTCGGTCGGGGCTCCGGCGGCGGCCAGCAGGTCGACGAGGCGGACCCCGCGCCAGGCGCCGGTCTGGCTCCAGCCCTCGACGCAGGCGATCGGCAGGCGCTCGTCGGCCCCGTCGAACCCGCGCAGGGTGTCGAGCGTGAACGAGGTCGCGACGCCGCCGACGACGACGTCGAGCCGCCAGTCGGGGTCCATGGCCGTCTCGAGCACCTGGGCCGCGGCGGCCGTGCGGTTGATCGGCAGGTCGTTCGGTCCGAGCCCGCGCTGCCGCGGAGCGAAGGCGTTGAGCGGCGAGAACGGGGCGAAGGACTGCCCGGCCGTCAGCGCGACGACTCCCCCGGTGGCGACGCCGGCGGCGGTGAAGAAGCCACGGCGCGACACCCGGGCGCGACCCGGCTCGCGGTCGACGTCGTGCGCGGAGTCGATCCAGCGCGTCACGCGGCCGGTGAGGCCCCGGGCGGGAGCAGGAGGTGCGGCGTGCGGATCACGGTCGCGTCGCGTCCCGTCGGCGTCGCGCACGGCACGGAAGCGGGCGAGCTCGGCGGTCGCCTCGGTCTCGCCCACGAACGCGGCGCGGGCCTCGTCGAGCTCGGCCGACGGCTCGACGAAACGCCCCTCGGCGTCGTAGCTGTCACGCGCCCGCCAGTAGCGGGTGATCAGCGGCAGCTTCACCGCGATGTGGACGGCGAGCGAGCCGATGATGACGAACGACAGGGCGAAGTGCACCTGCTTGAACGGGAACGGCCACGGATAGTACTGGTACGTGTTCAGCAGGCCGGTGACGAGCTGCAGGATCGTCGCCGCGACGAACAGGGCGATGGAGGCGCGCTCGAGCACGTCGACCGGGTGCTTGATCGGCGGGTGCTGGAAGAGCTGCGGGAACACCGAGTGCAGCTTCGCCAGCAGCAGGGGGATGCAGGCGATCCCGGCGGTGATGTGGATGCCCTGGCTCACCTGGTAGAGCCAGACGGGGCTCGTCGGGAACCGCATCCCGTCGAGCGGTTCCTGCAGGAAGTGGCTGTAGAGCCCGGTCAGCAGGCAGATGACGAACGCGGCGCCGAGGAGGCGACCGAAGACGGTCGCCGACCGGGCGTTGCGGTTCGGCGACGAGGCGGCGCGGCGCGCCTCGTACAGCAGGCGCCTCATGGTGTCGGTCGTCTCATGTGGCTCATCATCTCCGATGTGCACGACTCCCAGGGCCGATTCGGCCAGACTGGGGGCGTGCGTACTGTGTTCGCGGCCGTGGCCGTCCTCGGATTGGCCGGGGCGATCGCCTGGGGAGTCGTGAACGTCGGGTTCCTCATGAAAGAACTGCGGACCGACTTCGTCGTCTGGACCGCCGTGTGCTGGGCGCTGTTCGCCCTGGCGGTGGTGCTGCTGCGACGGGTGCCCGTGCGACACGTCACCGCTCTCGTCGTGGCGGGCACGGCCCTGGTCGGCGGGGCGGGTCTGACCGGCGTGCCCAACACGAGCACCGACCCGGCGCGCTACGCCTGGGACGGCATCGTGCAGACCGCCGGCGTCTCGCCGTACGAGTACACGCCCGACGCAGGCGAGTTGCGCGACCTGAGACCGGCGTGGATCTTCCCCGAGTCGACGCCGTTCACCCGCGACGACGGCACGATCGGCGAACGCTGCGGCGAGCCCGACCGCCAGGTGCACCGCGCCTACGACAGCCAGACCGGCGACGTCGTCTGCACGTTGATCAACCGGCCCGACGTGCCGACCATCTACCCGCCGATGGCCGAACTGTACTTCTGGGCGGTCTCGGCGGTGGTCGGTCCCGACGCCGGGTTCTTCCCGCTGCAGGCCATGGGCTTCGTGCTCGTGCTGGGGACGACCCTGGCCCTGCTGGCGACCCTGCGCCGTCGCGGTCTCGACCCCCGCTGGGCCGCGCTGTGGGGCTGGTGCCCGCTCGTGGTCGGCGAGGGCGTCACGAACTCCCACGTCGACCTCCTGGGTGCCGTGCTCGTGGTCGCCGCGTCGTTGCTCGTCGCGACCGGCCGGCGACTCCGCGGCGGCATCGCGCTCGGGGCCGCGATCGCGACCAAGTTGATCCCGGTGATCGCGGCACCCGCCCTGCTGCGCGGGCAGCCCTGGAAGGTGATCAGCGCCTCCGTCGTCACCTTCGCCGTGCTCTACGTTCCCTACGTCGCCATGACCGGGTGGGGCGTGCTCGGGTACCTGCCGGGCTACCTGACCGAAGAGGGCTACGAGGACGGGTCGCGCTTCGTGTTCCTGTCGGCCTTCATGCCGGACGCGTGGACGACACCGGTCGCCGTGCTGATCGTCGGCGTCACGGCGGTGCTCGTGTGGGCGAGGACCCCGGCACACGACCCGTGGCTCGGGCAGCTCGTGATGATCGGCGTGACGCTCGTCGCGGTCAGCCCGCGCTACCCCTGGTACGCGCTGCTGCTCGTGCCGTTCGTCGCGCTGACCGGGCGGGTGGAGTGGCTGGCGATCCCGCTCGCCCTGCTCGTCCGGCAACTCGAGCCGGGCATGGCGCTGCAGCGGGCGTCGCTCGCCTCGGCCGTGCTCGTCATCCTGCTCGTGACGCTCTGGCGGGCCGGCCCCGGCTTCACCGACCGGTTGCTCGACGCCGTCGGGCACGACGTCGACCGGCTGCGTCGGGTCGTCGGCCACCGACGGTCCGCCCCCTCGTCGGCCCCCGGGCCCGCTCAGACCAGGTAGGCGACGGCGTCCCCGGCGTCGAACGAGAAGCGGACGGCGCTGCCCGGCACGAGGTCGAGGCCGGCGACCACGCCGGGCGGGACGTCGGCCGACACGTCGCCGGCCCGGACGCGGACGACGTCCCCGCGGGGCTCGAGGTCCGTGACGACGACGTCGAGGACGTTCTCGGATGGCGTCGGACTCGCAGGGGACCCGGTCGACACGCGCACGGTGCTCGGTCGCACGGCCACCGCGGCCGCCGCTCCCGCCGGGAGCCCGTCGGCGGACCGGGCGGTCAGCTGGGTGCCGTCCTCCAGCCGGACGCCTCCCCCGTGAGCCGTGCCGGTCAACAGGTCCAGGCCCGCGAGCCCGGCCGCGAACGGCGTGGTCGGGCGTTCGAGGACGTCGTGCGTCGGTCCGGCGTCGACGACCCGACCGCCCTCGAGCACGACGACCCGGTCGGCCAGGGTGAAGGCGTCGAGGACGTCGTGCGTGACGACGATCGCCGTGCGGTCGGCCAGGACGTCGCGGAGGGTCCGTCGCAGGGCGGGAGCCACCGACACGTCCAGGGCGGCCATCGGCTCGTCGAGCAGAAGCAGGTCGGGACCCGCCGCCAGGGCGCGAGCGACGGCGACGCGCTGCGCCTGGCCGCCCGAGAGCTGCGCCGGCCGGCGGTCGGCGAGCCCCGTCGC
>NZ_JXQZ01000065.1 GCF_000878135.1 Frigoribacterium sp. MEB024 | reverse complement strand
AGGCTGGAGCGCCCGGCGACCACCGACTTCGTCGCGTTCGACCGTCCGCCCTACGTGGTCGCGTCGAACGAGTCCACCCAGCGGGTCGCCCTCGGGCGCGGGGTGCGGTGGCGGGCGGTGTACACGGTCGCCAGCATCTCGGCCGACGGCAGCTGGCAGGGCGTGCACCGCCTGGGCGCCGACGGCGAGGAGGCCCGCATCACGCACGACCTGCCGGTCAAGCTCGCCGTCGCCGACCGCCGGGTCGCCCTCGTCTCGATCGGCCACGACCCCGACCGGCCCGAGGCCCTCGTGACCGAATCCGAACCGCTCGTCGCCGCCCTCCACGACCTGTTCGAGGCCCGGTGGCGCAGCGCGTTGCCCGTGCCGGGCACTCCGGGGGCCGGTCGTGCCGCGGTCGACTGGGCCTCGGTGGCCGCGCGACTGGCGTCGTCGACGACCGTGACGGCGACGTCGGGAGCCGCCGTGCCGTCGCGGGACCAGGAGGCGCGACTCGCGATGCGACCCCCCACCCCCGCCGAGCGCGACCTCCTCGCCCTCGTGGCGGCGGGGGCGACCGACGAGGTGATCGCGGGTCAGCTCGGCATCTCGTCCCGCACGCTCCGGCGGCGGCTCCACGCCCTCTTCGACGAGCTCGGCGCGAGCAACCGGTTCCACGCCGGAGTCGAGGCGGCCCGTCGTGGCTGGGTCTGACTCGGCCGACGCCCAGCCCCCTCACGGCTCACCCATCGAGTCACCTCGGTAGCGTCCCGGACGTGATCCATCCGCCCCGTGCCGAGCCGTCGTGCTGAGGCTCTCCCTGGTGTCGGCAGGCACCCTCGCCGTCGTCTACGCGGTGGCCGGCGTGCTCGTGGCCCGGACGCTGCGTCGCCCACGCCGTGCCCGCACCTGGTGGCGGTGGGTCACCGGGGCCGCCGCCCTGGGGGCCGCGCTCGGCGCGCTGGTCACCTGGTGGCTCGGAGACGTCGAGGACGTCCTCGACGTCTCGCCCACCTGGGTCGACCGACTCTGGGTCGGGGCCCTGCTGATGGTCGCGGGCACGGCCGTGGTCGCCGTGGTCCGCGGAGGCGCGGGGCGACGGGTCCTGGCCGCGTCGACGGTCGTCGTGATGGTCCTCGCGACGGGCCTGGCCATCAACCGCGACAGCGGGCTCTTCCCGACCGTGGGGGCCTTGCTCGGCCTCTCGGACGTCCCGTCGCTCGTCCTCCCGGCCGCGCAGACGGCCGCGGTGCGGGCCGGCCGGACGTCGACCCCGGCCGCCCCCGACCTGGGACGCACCTGGCGGGCGCCCGCCGACCTTCCGTCACGGGGACGGCTCGGCAGCGTCGCGATCCCGGGCACCACGTCCCGCTTCGACGCGCGGGACGCCCTCGTGTACCTGCCGCCCGCCGCCCTCGTGGCCGATCCGCCGCCGCTGCCCGTCGACGTCGTCCTGTCCGGACAGGGCCCGGGCGCCGCCCCCGAGAACCTCGTCGACGCGGGGCGGATGGTCGAGACCCTCGACGCCCTCGCCCGTGCGCACGACGGCCTCGCGCCGATCGTCGTGATGCCCGACCAGCTCGAGCGCCCGACCAACAACCCGATGTGCGTCGACGGCCCGCTCGGGCACAGCGAGACCTACCTGACGGTCGACGTGCCCCGGTGGATCACGAGCCACCTCTCGGTCCAGGCGCCCGGCCGGGCCTGGGCGGTCTCGGGCTTCTCGCAGGGCGGCACCTGCTCGCTCCAGCTGGCGGCGGGCCACCCCGAGCTCTTCGGCTCATTCGTCGACGTCTCGGGGCAGATCGGGCCGCGGCTCGACGGGGGAGCGAGGGCCACGGTGGAGCGGGGCTTCGGCGGCGACCGGGCGGCCTACGCCGCGGCCCAGCCGCTCGCCGTGCTGGCCGCCCGAGCCCCCTACGCCGACAGCGCCGGGTTCTTCGCCGTCGGTGGGACCGACTCGCGCTACGGGCCCGTGATGCCCGTCGTCTCGGCGGCCGCCCGGGCCGCGGGGATGGACGTGACCCGCGACGTCCTGCCCGGCAGCGGCCACGACTGGGCCACGGCATCGCGGGGGCTCGCCACGGGGACCGCGTGGGCGGCGGTGCGGCTCGGGCTGACGAGGCCGTAGCGGGGTGCGGCGAGGCGACCGTCCGCCGAAGGGGGGACGACGTCGGTGCCCCGCCCGCGCCTCCTCGTGTGAACTCTTTGGCCGAAGCTGGTCAGTGGCCGGTTTCGGCCATGACCCCCACTAGAGGGTCACCGACATTCACAGGTAGTTCTTATGGATCGACCGCGGCCCGGGGCTGCGGCGCACCACCGACAGCACGTCCCGAACGACGTGCATCGAAAGGCGATCCGTGATCACACCATCCGGCCGACGCAGGCCGACCGCTCCGCCCCGCACCCGCCTCCGTGGCGGCTTCGCCACCCTCCTCGCCACCGGCGTCGTCGCCGCGGGCCTCGTCGCGGTGCCGGCCACCGCTTCCTTCGCCGCGGACGGCCCGGCCGTCGTGGGCGACAGCCAGTTCGCCGACGGGAAGTACATCGTCACGTTGCGCGAGCCGGCGGCCGCGACCTACGAGGGCGGCCAGCCGGGCCTCGCCCGCACCGCCGTGCCCGAGGGCAGCGATCTGGACGCGCAGAGCGCTCCCGTGCAGGACTACGCCGAGCACCTGAAGGGCGTCCAGCTGGACGTCGCGGCGGCCGCCGGGGCGACCGTCGAGGCGAGCTACGCCATCACGACCAACGCCTTCGCGGCCGACCTCACGGCCGCCCAGGCCGCGAAGCTCGCGAGCGACCCCTCGGTCGCCGCCGTCTCGAAGAACGAGCTGCTCAAGCTGCAGGCGACGCCGTCGACCGAGTTCCTCGGCCTGGGTGACGCCGAGGGGAACGGCGGCGTCTGGGACGCCGTGGGCGGACGCGAGAAGGCCGGCGAAGGAGTCGTCGTCGGCATCATCGACTCGGGCATCGCGGCGGGCAACGCCTCGTTCGCCGGTGACCCCCTCGGTTCGGCGAGCGACACCGAGCCCCACCTCGACGGCGACCGGACCGTCTTCGCCAAGGGCGACGGCGGGACCTTCACCGGCGTGTGCCAGACGGGCGTGCAGTTCGACGCGGGCGACTGCAACACGAAGCTGATCGGTGCGCGCTACTTCGTCGACGGCTTCGGCGTCGGCAACATCGGCACCGAGGAGCAGGGCGAGTACCTCTCACCCCGTGACGGCAACGGCCACGGTTCGCACACGGCGTCGACCGCCGCGGGCAACGCCGACGTCGAGGCCACCATCGGCGACCGCTCGTTCGGCACCGTCTCGGGCGTCGCCCCGGCCGCCAAGATCGCGGCCTACAAGGTCTGCTGGGACGGCCCCGACCGCGTCGCCACCGACGACGACGGCTGCGCCACGCTCGACCTGATCGCCGCCATCGAGGCCGCGGTCACCGACGGCGTCGACGTCATCAACTACTCGATCGGCGGAGGCGGGGCCACGAGCACCTTCTCGGCCACCGACCAGGCGTTCCTCGGCGCGGCCTCGGCCGGCGTCTTCGTGGCGGCCTCGGCCGGCAACGACGGCCCGACCGCGACCACCGCCGACAACGCGGCACCGTGGATCACCACGGTCGCGGCGTCGACCATCCCCAGCTACAGCGCGACGGTGCAGACCGCCGACGGCACCGAGTACCTGGGCGGCTCGATCACCGTGCCGACCGGCACCGACGGCCTGACGGGCGACTTCGTCTCGTCGACCGCCGTCGCGGCCGCCGGGGCGGACGCGACCGCGGTGACCCTCTGCGCACCGGACACGCTCGACCCGGCGAAGGCCGCCGGCGCGATCGTGCTCTGCGACCGCGGTGTCTACGACCGCACGGCCAAGTCGGCCGAGGTCGAGCGCGCGGGCGGCATCGGCATGGTGCTCGTGAACCCGACGACCAGCTCGGTCGACCTCGACGAGCACGCCGTCCCCACGGTCCACCTCAACGCCGACGACTACGACGCGATCCACGCGTACGCCGACACCGAAGGTGCCACCGTCACCCTGCTCGACGGCAACCCGGGCGCACTGCCCGAGCCCGCCAGCCCGCAGATCGCCGGCTTCTCGTCGCGCGGACCGGTGACCGCCGACGGCGGCAACCTGCTGAAGCCCGACATCTCGGCCCCCGGCGTGGCGATCCTCGCCGACGGCGCCAACGCGCAGGGTGAGCCCGGCACGTACGAGTTCCTCTCGGGAACGTCGATGTCGTCCCCGCACATCGCCGGTCTGGCCGCGCTCTACCTCTCCAAGGGCGTGCACCCCGACTGGACCCCCGACGAGGTCAAGTCGGCCATGATGACGACCGCGTACGACCTCGTCGGCGAGGACGGCGCTCCGAGCCAGGACGTCTTCGCCCAGGGCGCCGGTCACGTCGACCCGACCGCGTTCCTCGAACCCGGGCTGCTCTACGAGAACGGACCGGCCGACTGGCAGGCCTACGTCGACTCCATCGACACCGTCGAGGGTACCGATTCGTCGCTCAACCTCGCGTCGATCAGCGTCGGCTCGTTGGCCGGCACCGCACAGGTCACGCGCACCGTCACCTCGACCGAGGCGGGCACCTACACGGTCGCCCCGATCGAGATGGACGGCGTCACGGCCACGGTCGAACCCTCGACCTTGACGTTCGGCGCCGCGGGCGAGAAGCAGGACTACACGGTCACCTTCACCCGCACGACGGCGGCGCTCGACCAGTTCGCCACCGGCTACCTCACCTGGTCCGACGGGACCCACGACGTGCGCAGCCCGCTCGCCGTGCGCCCCGTCCAGCTGCAGGCTCCGGCCGAGGTGGCCGGCGAGGGCGCCACGGGCGAGAAGGCGTTCGACGTCACGGCCGGCGACGCCCTCGAGCTGCCGCTCACGACGGAGGGCCTCGCCGCCGGGCAGGTCGCGTCCGGTTCGGGCACGGCGGGCGCCGCGGCGGCCGAGACGCCGGTCACGATCGCCGAGGGCACCACCCACGCGCGCTTCGTGCTCGACAGTGCCGACGACACCGCGGACCTCGACCTGCTGCTCTACACGGCCGACGCCGACGGTGCGCCCGACCAGCTCGCGGCCTCCTCGGCCACCGGTTCGGCGGACGAGCAGATCGACCTCGACGCCCCCGCGGCGGGCGAGTACGTCCTGCTGGTCGACTTCTACAGCGGTGCCGGGCAGCTCGACTACACGCTGACGTCGTACCTGCTCGACCCGGCGGCGGCCGTCGGAGGCCTCACGGTCGACCCGGCCACCCTCTCCGCAGGGCTGGGCGAGACGGCGACGCTGACCGCGTCCTGGACGGGCCTGCCCTACGAGCAGACCTTCCTCGGCCGCGTCGTGTACGGCGACACCGGGCAGGTCACGTACCTCACGGTCGCCTCGGGCGAGGAGCCCGAGCCCCCCACGCCGACCGACCCCGGCCCCGGCCCCGGCCCCGGCCCGGGCCCGGGTCAGCCCGGCCACCCCGGCCACCCCGGCGGCTGGAGCCTCGGCGACATCCTGCAGTGGATCTGGAACGCCCTCGGCGACCTGTTCCACGGCTGGTTCCCGTGGCGCGGCTAGCCCCCACGGCCTGACGGCCTGACCCACCCGGAGGCGGTGGTCACCTTCCCCGCGAAGGCGACCACCGCCTCCTCCCGTCCCCCCAGTCCCGCCGCGTCTCCGCCCGCCCTCCCCGCTCCATGCGATGCCCAGCCCCTGAAGTCGGCAACTCCTGCCTGATGCTGCGGCGTGGCCCGTCCGCCCGGGTGTCCCTGTCCGCGGTGCGTCAGGAGGCAGGAGTTGCCGGCGGTGCGGCGTCCGTGTCGGCAACTCCTGCCTGGTGCTGCGGCGTGGCCCGTCCGCCCGGGTGTCCCGGTCCGCGGTGCGTCAGGAGGCAGGAGTTGCCGACAGGCAGCAGGACCCCGCACTGCGCGACGGTCGTCCCCGGTCGCGCGACGGTCGTCCCCCGTCACGGGCCGGTCGTCCCCCGCAGCGGGTGGCTCGGGGGACCCTCGGCGTCGCCCGTTCCTCGTCCGGGTGATCTGTCCCCCGAATGGTGGACACTGCCAGGACCCCGGCCCTAGTTTGGGTGTCACCCGAGACGTGACGATCCCTGTTCACCCGACCCCGGCGCCGTACCCGAACACGGCGCCGGGGGAGCAGGTCGAGGCGCGCGTCTACCCCACCCGAAAAAGGCACCACCATGCACTCGCTCACCCTCGCGGGGTCTCCCCGTCGCGGGCGGAGGGCCCTGCGCCTGTCCGCCGCGCTGCTCGCCACCCTCGCCCTCGCCGGCACCGCCGCCCTGACCGGGACCGCTGCCCCGGCCCGGGCCGCGGAGATCGACGGTGCCATCACGGACGTGACGGTGACCCCGACCGCGCCGCGACAGGGCACCCAGCTCACGACCACGATCGCCTGGGAGGTGCCGGACGACACCAAGACCGGTGACACCTTCACGCTGACGCTCAGCGAGCACCTGAAGAACCTGCCCACCGACTTCGCGCTCCGGGACCCCGCCACCGGTGCGGTCGTGGCAGAGGCCACCGTCGTCGGGACGCGCCCCTACGTGGTCACGTTCACGATGACCAGCTACGCCGAGAGCCACCTCAACGTCAGCGGCAAGGCGTTCGTCAAGTCGGACTTCGAGGGTCGCACCACCCCCTCGGGTGTCCCCACGCCGTTCACGTCGACGACGAACGACGGCCGCGACTTCACGACCGTGGTCACGCCGACCGGTGTGATGCGCGGCCTCGACCAGCCCACCAAGTACGGCACGTACACCGCCGCCGACCAGGGCCGCTCCACGGCCGCCCGCTTCCTCACCTGGCACGTCCTCACCCCGCTCGGCGCATTCGACTCGGCCACGACGACGGACACCGTCCCCGCCGGCCAGACGTGGACATACGACTGCGACACGCTGGTCTTCGACTCGATCCGCGTCAAGACCGACGGCAGTTTCGCCGCCCCCCTCGCCGTCACCCCGACGTCGTACACCTGCTCGCCCGCCGGCTACACCGTGAGCTGGGGCCCCCAGGTCGTCAACGTGCAGGACCGCGTCAGCATCGCCGTGAGCCTCCCCGCGCCGACCGGCACCGCCACGGCCGCCCAGACCTTCACCAACAGTGCGACGGTGTCGACCGTCGTCGGGGGCGTCACCACCACCGGTGCGGTGAGCTCCTCCAAGACCCAGGCCTCGGCCGGTGGAACGGGTAGCGGAGACGTCCCCGACTCGGCCGTGACCATCACCAAGGACGACGCCGCGGGCAACGCGGCCGACACCGCGGCCACCGCCGTCGTCCTCTCCGACGGGACCGCCTCGCTGGCCTACCGCGTGACCAACACGGGTGCCGACGCGCTCGCCGACGTCACGGTCGCCGACGAGGTCCTGGCCAACGGCACCGTCGACGGTCTCAGCTGCGACTTCGCGCCCCTCGGCGGCCCGTCGACCGGAGTCACGTGGGCCGGCCCGTTCGCGGTCGGAGCCTCCTTCGACTGCACCGCCGCGCTGACGGGTGTCACGGCCGGCGACGTCGACCACCACGACGTCGGCACCGTGACGGCCCGTGGCATCGAGTCCGGCCAGGCCGTGTCCGCCTCGAACGCCTGGTTCGCCCGAGTCGCCGCCGCGGCCGCCACGCCCACCACGCCGACGACCTCGCCGACGACGAACCCCGCCGCGCTCGCGGCTCCCGTGGCGGGTCCCACCGCCCCGGCCGGATCCGCCCCGGCCGTGTCGACGCCTCGACCCGCCGCCACGGCCACGGGTCTCGCCTTCACCGGAGCCGAGCTGGCCGGTCCGGTCGCGCTGGCGGCCCTGCTCACCCTGCTCGGTGCCGCGCTCGTCGTCTCCACCCGTCGCCGCGCGGCCCGCGCCGCGCTCACCGGTGACGCCGACCGCACACACCGCGGCGAGTAACCGTTCGACGAGGGGTGCCGGGTGCGGCGGGCGTCAGGTCCGCCGCATCCGGCACCCCCCGTTCGTCCAACCTGCACATGCCCGAAACAGACGTGGACTAGGTTCGCTACTCGTGACAGAACACAACGGACACACGATGCGCGTCGTCAGCTACAACCTGCGCGAGCACACGGCCAAGGGCGAGATCCGGTCGCTCGCCGAGGACAACGACGCCGACGTGCTCTGCCTCCAAGAGGCCGACACCAAGGACATCCCCGCCGAGTTCGGCGAGTTCGCCCTCGCGGCGTCGACCCACAACAACCGTCTCGGGCTCGCGGCCTACTACCGCCGCTCCCGGTTCGAGTTGTTGGGGACGAACGTCTACGCGCTCAAGAAGTCGATGCACGACCGCGTCATGTCGCCCGCTCACGAGCGCCTGCTGGCCATGCACCTGGCCGACCGCCAGAGCGGACGCGACGTCCTGATCGGCTCGTTCCACGCCGCTCCGCTCACGGCCACGAACGCCCTGCGCAAGAAGCAGGTCGAGTCGGCGCACCGTCTGATGCGTGCCCTGGCGCCGGGCGTGCCGATGCTCATGGTCGGCGACTTCAACTACCCGTGGTTCCACGGCGGTCTGCGCAAGCACATCGAGCGCGACGGCTTCGTGCTGACCCGCAGCTCGACGCCGACCTACCTCGGTTACAAGTACGTCAAGGGCCACTTCGACTTCGCGACGAGCTACGACCTCAAGATCGAGGACGTCGTCACGCTCCCGGCCGGCGTCAGCGACCACCGGCCGATCCTGGTCCGCGCCCAGGGGCTCTGACCCCGGCGTTCCCGGACAGCACGACGGGCCCGGTCACCTCTCGGTGGCCGGGCCCGTCGTCGTGGTGCCGGGGACCGCAGGAGGCGCGGTGCGGCCGACGGCCTCACCGCGCCTCCTCGGGTCGTCGCGCCCTCGGGCGCCGCGCCGGACTAGGCCGCGAGGGCGAGCTCGCGGGCCTCGACCGACGAGGCCTGCACGATCGTGCGGCTCGGCTCGTGACGCCAGCTGCGGCCGGGGATGACCCAACCGGCGGCGCCGTCGACGACGACGGAGGCACCGACGCGCACGGCGGCCGTGACGTCGTCGCGCCAGGCGCGGACGGCGAACTCGGTGCCGCGGTCGTCGACGACGACGAACTCGACGAGGCGGGCGGTGGTCAGGGTGGGCGCGGTCGTGACCGTGCCGGTGATGCTGATGATGTCGTTCATGATGCTCGATTTCGATGTGTGCTCTGTGTTGCGACAGAATCCGTGGCACGCAGCGCCGGGTGGGCGCTCGTGGTCCGCCTGACGGCGGTGGTCGGGCCTGCGATGACGGCGGCCGGAGAAGTAGGGCAACGATGATCGGTGGTCATCGTGCGCATCCGGCGAGGTCGTCTCGCGAGGCTTTTCGGGCGGTGCACCGGTGTGGACTCGGTCGGCACCGCACGGGAACCCTCTGAGAAGAGAGCCCCAAGCGACTCATGACTGTAACACGCCCGGGGTACGCGCACCAGTGCTTCCTCGGAAGAAGTGACAGGGGTGAGTGGTTGGCTCTACACATGACCACGATCCCCACCATCACCCTGAACAACGGAATCCAGATCCCCCAGCTCGGGTTCGGCGTCTACCAGGTCGACCCGGCCGAGACGAAGGACGCCACCCTCACCGCGTTCGAGGTCGGCTACCGCCACATCGACACCGCCGAGATGTACGGCAACGAGGCGGGCGTCGGCGAGGCGATCGCCGAGAGCGGCATCGACCGCAGCGAGATCTTCGTCACCTCGAAGCTCAACAACGGCTTCCACAAGCGTGATGACGCGCTGAAGGCGTTCGACGGCACGCTCGACGCCCTCAAACAGGACTACGTCGACCTGTTCCTCATCCACTGGCCGCTGCCCGGCATCGACGTCGACTACGTCGAGACCTGGAAGGCCCTGGAAGAGATCTACGCCAGCGGCCGTGCGAAGTCGATCGGCGTCTCGAACTTCCAGCAGCCCCACCTCGAGCGCGTCCTCGACGAGGGTTCGGTCGTGCCGGTCGTCAACCAGATCGAGGTGCACCCGTACCTGACGCAGGACGCACTGCGCGAGTTCGGCGTCTCGAAGGGCATCCACACCGAGGCCTGGTCGCCCATCGCCCAGGGCGGCGTCCTCAAGGACGAGACCATCACCGAGATCGCCGAGCGCGTCGGCAAGTCGACCGCCCAGGTCACGCTGCGCTGGCACATCCAGCGTGGCGACATCGTCTTCCCGAAGTCGGTCACCCGGTCGCGCGTGGAAGAGAACTTCGACCTGTTCGACTTCGAGTTGACCGATGCCGACGTCGCCGCGATCACCGCCCTGAACAAGGACGAGCGCACCGGCCCGAACCCGGACGAGTTCAACTACATCCCCAGCTGATCCCCTGATCGGCACGGTGTCGCACTCCGGTGCGACGCCGAGGCACCCGAGGCCGGGCCCGCACGTCGCCACGACGCACGGGCCCGGCCTCGGCACGTCGGGCGTCCGGTGGGCGCCTAGTACGATCGACGTTTCCCCAGACCACAGCCGACCAGACCCGGAGGGCGTGACACGGTGCGACGGTTCGTCGGCGTCCTACGCCTGCTCGCGGCCGCCGTCGGCGTCGTCGCCCTCGTCGCCGACTTCGTCTACGTGCTCGGGTTCAGCACCTTCAGCTCGATCAACTACTTCAGCTACTTCACGCAGCAGAGCAACATGGCGAACGTGGTGGTGCTCGCCTTCGCGGGCGTCGTGTCGTTGCGCGGGCGACGCGAGCCCGGCTGGTTCGCGGGAGTGCACGCCCTGGTCAGCACCTACGTCATCGTGTCGGGCATCGTGTTCGGCATCATCGTCGCCGAGTCGGCCAGCCACAATTACCGCATCGAGGTGCCCTGGTCGAGCCAGCTGCTGCACTTCGTGATCCCGACGTTCGTGCTCGTCGACTGGGTCCTCGGGCCCGACCGGCCGCGGGTGCGCTGGCGGGTGCTGTCGGTCGTGCTGGTCTTCCCCCTGGTGTGGGGAGTCTTCACGATCGTCCGCGGGGCCGACGTCGGCTGGTACCCGTACTTCTTCCTCGACCCGGCCCAGGTGACCTGGCCGGGCGAGTTCCTGCTCTACAACGGCATCGCCCTGGGCACGATCGTCGGCGTGCTCGTCGCTCTCGTCGCACTCAGCCACGTGCGGCCGCACGCACGGGCCCGGCAGGGTGGCGGGGCCTCGTCGACGACGCGCACCGCGCCTCCTGCGGTCGACGGACCAGGAGGCGCGGGTCAGGACGTCGGGTCGGCCGTCGGTTCGTCGGTGGGCTCGGGGGACCCGGCCGCGACGAGGTCGAGGTAGGGCGCCAGGCTCTGCATGGCCGCCGCCACCGCCGCGTCGTCGTCGAGGGCGTCGACCTCGGTCGCCGCGTCACCGCCCGTCAGTGCGACCAGCACGGGGGCTCCCGTGGCCGGCATCAGGTTGACGAAGAGCCGGTAGGGCGCGTCGTCGTCGAGGACGGCCCAGACCGTGGCCTGGGTGGACCAGAAGGCCTCGTCGAATCGCAGCCAGAGCACCTCGCGCGTGCCGACGCCGAGCGCCTCGATCGCGTCGGCGTGGGTGGACGGCAGTTCGGGTGAGAACTCGGGGACGCCGGTCTTCAGCACCCCCAGGGGGATCGTCGACACGGCACGGTCGACCGAGAGCGACTCGCCCGTGGCGAGTCGCAGCCCGACGCCCTGGTCGCCGTACTGCACACGGACGACGTTGCTGTCGCGGAGGACGTCCAGGCCGTCGAGCAGTCCGGCGACGAAGCTCGACAGGCCACCCGTCACCACGGTGGCGCCGGTGGGCAGCAGGTCGCGTGCGGGGTCGTCGCCGAGGCTCGAGACCGCGAGATCGTCGGCCTCGGCGCCCCAGCGAGCCGGGAGGAGGGCGTCGAGCACGAGGGCGAGGCGGTCGGCGTCCGAGACGCCGTCGGGACCGGGAAGAGTCGAGGCCTGGTCGGCCCCGGACCCGACGAGGGCGTCGGTGACGCTCGTGCCGGAGTCGGCGTCGGTCGTGGTGGAGCGCGCGGCCGCCCAGGACGCGGCCTGGCCGAGACGGTCGGCCGCACCGCCGAGCGAGTCGACCGTGCCGTCGGAGGTCCGCACCTCGACGGTGGTGTCGAGCGGTCGGGTCCGGACCCGGGCGAGGGCGAGGGCGGCTTGGAGGGCCACCGACTCGGGGCCCTCGAGCAGACCCACGCCGAGCTCGACCGGGTAGGGCCAGTCGTCGTCGTGCACGCTGTGGACCCGGCCTCCGACCCGACCGCGGGCCTCGACGACGACGACGTCGTAGCCGCGCTCGACCAGGGAGCGCGCCGCGGTCGCCCCCGCGATGCCGGCGCCGATCACGGCGATGCGTTCGTCGGCCTCGGCGACCTCGGCGACCTGAGCCGCGACCTCGAAGCCCGACTGGCGGGCACCGTAGACCGTGCCGCCCATCGTCGAGGCGACGGCCTCACCGGCGAAGAAGAGCCGGTCGTCGAGCGGGGTGCCGAGCAACCGGCGGTCGGCGTCGGACGTTCCGGGGGTGAGGTGGCTCGTCGCCCCGAGCGAGTAGGGGTCGTCGGTCCACGAACTGCGGCGGAAGGCGGCGGGGACGACCGTGCCGGACTCGGTCGGCGTCGGCGTCGGCGTCGGGGGCGGCGTGGTGGCTGACGGGGTGGGGCTGGCCGTCGGCGTGGGGGACCCCGTCGTGCAGGCGGACAGCACGAGGATCGCGGCCCCCGAGACCGATCCCGTCAAGAACGCTCGCCGACTGATGCCCATGGTGCGTCCATTCTCGCAGCCGTCACGCGCGGGCGCGCGCCGGGGGTCGCCCTGGGGTGTCCTGTGCTCCGGCGCCGCGCCTCCCGGTCGACGACCCGGCGGGGCGTGGGTCAGGCGTCGACGGTCTCGAGGAAGGTGCGCAGCAGGTCGGTCACCTGGTCGACGGGCAGCAGCGACGAGGCGTGGTCCTGGCCGACGAGCGAGTAGAAGACGGCGGCGGGCATGCGGCGGGCGGCCTCTTGCGACTCGCGGTGGCGGTCGACGTCGCGCGTGCCGGCCAGCAGCAGCGTGGGGACCTCGACCGAGTCGAGCTGGGGGATGGTGAGGCCGCCACCCGTCTCGGCCGCGGTGAAGAAGGCGGCCAGGGCGATCGGATCGTCCTGCACGAAGGCCAGACGGGTCTCGGGGTCGATCGGACGGCCGATGGTCTCTCCCCAGCGATCGACGAAGCGGGCCATGCCGCCGGTCGTCAGGGCGTCGTGCCAGTCGGGCGTGAAGGTCGCGCCGATGTTGCCGTTCATCGGGGCCCAGCTGCCGCCGATCGTGGTCAGCGTGCGGAGGCGCGAGGGCTCGTGCGCCGCGATCGACAGCCCGATGCGGGCGCCGAACGAGTACCCGACGTAGTGCGCGGGTTCGAGGCCGGTAGCCTCGAGCACGGCGCCGACGTCACCGCGGTGCAGGTCCATCGCGTACGACTCGGGATCATGGGGCTTGCCGCTCTTGCCGTGGCCGCGCATGTCGAGGGCGACCACCGTGAAGTCGCGCTGCAGGTCGCGCAGGTAGCCGAGGCCCCGCCAGGTGCCGCGCGAGAGGCCCGAACCGTGCACGAGCAGCAGGGGAGGGCCCTCGCCGTCGACCTCGTAGGCGATCTCGGTGCCGTCGACGGGGTTCGGGGTGGTCGCACGCATCCCGACAGTCTGGCAGCGCCGTGCAGCCCCTGCAGGTTGTGGTCGTAGTGCTCGCTGCGCTCGTTCTGCTCGTTCTGCTCGCTGCGTGGGGTGTCGGCAACTCCTCCTCGACGCCGCCCGCGCCTCCCGAGAGCGACACCACCGACCCCGGCGGCATCACAGCACAGGAGTTGCCGACCCGGTCGGTGCCTGGCGGGCAGGTCCGGCGTCGTGCCCGACGGAGGCGTCCGGGTGGCCCGGGGCTCTCGGCTCGGCGGAGGGGCCGCGGCTGCGCAGGCCCGGTCCTCCGGCGGGGGAGGGGAGGAGGCTGGACGCATGGTCGAGGCATGGACGGCGGCACAGATCCGCGAGGCGGAGCGCCCCCATCTGGAGGCAGGGGAACCCCTGATGAGGCGGGCCGCCGACGGACTCGCGGACGTCGTGCGCGAGATGGTGCGCGCCTCCTCGCGTTCTCGGGACGGTCGTGCGGGTCGGGTCCTGCTGCTCGTCGGAAGCGGCAACAACGGGGGTGACACGCTCTACGCCGGGGAGTCCCTCGCCCGCGAACTCGTACCTCAGGGCGGCGCGGTGACCGTGGTGCCGGTGGGGTCGCGGATGCACGAGGCCGCCCTGGCCGCGGCGCTCGCGGCAGGGGCCGTCCTCGACGACGTCGACGCGTGGTGCGATCCTGCGGTCGTGGCGGCAGCTCTGCCCGCGTACGACGTGGTGCTCGACGGACTGGTCGGGACGGGCTCCGACGGTGTGGGGCTGCGGGGGGACGCCCTGCGCGTGGTGCAGGCGGTGCTGCCGGTCGTCGAGGGTGCGACGCTGGGCTCGGGTGCGCGCACTGCGGCTGCGCCGGCGTCCGGGACGGCGCAGCCGCCGACGCCCGGGACGGCGCAGCCGGGGACGGGCGAAGGGACGAATGCAGGTGCGGGGTTGCACCCGGGTCGAGGTGCAGCTTCGGCGGGCGCTCCTGCGGCGCGTGCGCCACGCGTGGTCGCCGTCGACGTTCCGAGCGGCATCGGAGTGGACGACGGAGCGCTCCCCGATCCGCCCTTCGTACTTCCTGCGGACGTCACCGTCACGTTCGGCGGACACAAGGTCGGGCTGCTCGTGGGCCCGGGCGCGGAGCGGGTCGGGCGCATCGTCCTCGTCGACATCGGCATCGGGGCCGACCTCGCGCGCATGCCACCGGCTGTCTCGTCCTCCTGATCCGCGTCCCGGCCTGGCCTGTCCTGTCCAGCCCCGTCCTGTCCTGTCCCGTCCTGTCCCGTCCCGTCCCGTCCCGTCTCCTACTGCCCCGCCCCGCCCCGTCCTGTCCTGTCTCCCGCGCTTCATCCCGGGCCTCCGACCCTCTGTCGTCGCCACCCTTCGGCCCTGGACGGCAACTCCTGCCTGCTGCCGTCCTGAGGCCGTCCCATCCTGGTTTGGTCACGATGCGCGCGCCCCGTGCAGGAGTTCCCGGCACCTCCCCAGCACGGTCGGCAACTCCTGTCGACGGGCGGTGCCGGCCCGCCGGTCCCCGCGGGCCGCGCTCGGGTTCGGCAGGGGCCAGGAGTTCCCTGCGACATGCCCGCCGAGGTGGTGGAAGGCCGCACCGGTTCGGAGTCGTCTCGTCCCCAACGGGCTGCACCCGCCGTCCGTCCCCGACACGTGGCACCCGGGCGAGACGGTCACCGCGACTCGGACACGCTCGTGGACATGACCACCATCGCCGAACTGGTCTCGTCCGCTGGAGGGGTGCTCCACAAACGCGTCCTGGTCGCCTCCGGGGCGACCGACCGACACCTCACCGCTGCCGTTCGATCGCGCAGCGTGAGCAGACCTCGGCGCGGGTGGTACTCGACCTGGTCGTCCCATGACCCCCGTTACATCGCGGTGGCCGTCGGTGGCCGACTCACGGGTGCGTCCGCCCTCCACCTGCTCGGAGCTTGGTCCTGGTCGTCGCGCCGACCACCCGTCACGGTGTCGGTGCCCGAGACGGCCTCGCGCCTCCGGAGGCGCCGAGGGGTCCGCGTCGTGTGGGACCCCGTCGAGTTGAGCGGCCGGGGTTCGACCTGGGCGGTCGATCCTCGCGACGCCCTGGCTCGTGCGGTCGTCGAGGCGCGATCCTTCGAAGACGCCGTGATCCTCGTCGACTGGGCGAGGGATGAGGGCATCGTCCACGACGACGATGACGACGCCGCCGAGGTGCTGTCCCGGAAGAGGGCGGACGCTGCCGGCCTTGTCGCATGGAGCGAAGGAGGCGCGGAGAGCATCCTCGAGAGCGCCGCCGGAACGAGACTTCGGCGCGCAGGACGTCATGTCGTGCGTCAGGTTCGCATCGAGGGGACGAACAAGATCATCGACATGGTGGTCGACGGGATCATCGGCTTCGAGACCGACGGACGAGCGCACCACGAGCGGCGCTTCGACGAGGATCGGGTCAAGGACGCGGACATCGCCCGCGAAGGTCGGATACCGTTCCGGGCCAGCGCCCAGATGGTGCGGGACAGATGGCGGTCGACGGCCGAGGCGATCGAGGCACTGGTCCACACTGCGGGCGGTACGCGTCCGGTCGAGGGTGCCTGCAACTCCTCATTGCCGCAGGTGCTCGGGCCCCGGGGCCGCAGACGCTGGCGCCTGGCGGTTCCTCGGTGGCGTACCGGTCAGGAATTGCCGGCGGGGTGATCTCGAGAGCAGCCAGCCGGGCCCCGCCGGGCTCAACCCGGCCCCGCCGGGCGCAACCCGGCCCGGCTCGGGACGGCCACGTCAGCGCCGCGGCGGCTCCTTCGACGCAGGGACGACCGAGAGGGGCGTGGTGATCGTCTCGAGCGACTTGCGAGCCGCGTCGACCCCGAAGATCAGTGCGATGACGCCGCCGACGAGCATGACGCCGGCGCCCAGGAAGTACCCGCCCGTGAGTGGCCCCCGGTCGCTGCCGTCGCCGATGAGTGCGCCGTAAAGGCTCGGGGCCACGGCCCCGACGATCTGGCCGAGGGCGAAGAAGTACCCGATCACCTGGCTCCGCAGTTCGAGCGGGAAGATCTCGCTCACGGTCAGGTACGCCGACGAGGCGCCCGCCGAGGCGAAGAAGAACGAGACGCTCCAGAACGCGGTCTGCGTCGCGGCGTTCAGCACGTCCGCCTGGAAGAGAATCGCCGACACGGCCAGCACGGCGGCCGACACGGCGTACGTCAGGAAGATCATCTGACGCCGACCCCAGCTGTCGAACAGCGGCCCCAGCACGAGAGGTCCGAGCAGGTTGCCCACGGCGAAGATCAGGAAGAAGTACTGCGTGCTGCTGGGGCTCGTGCCGTAGAAGTTCTGCAACACGAGCGCGTAGGTGAAGAAGATCGCGTTGTACAGGAACGACTGCGTGATCATCATCGCGGCGCCGACGAAGGTGCGCTTCGGGTAGTCGTGTACCAAGGTGCGGATGATGGTGCCGAACCCGATCCGCCCCGCGGCGACCACCTCGATGGCCTGGTCGTCCGACACGGGGGTGAGGTGGCCGGTGCCCTCGTCCTTCTCGACGCGGGCCTCGATGTCGTCGACCGTCGCCTCGGCTTCCTTCTCGCGTCCGTGCGTCATCAGCCACCGTGGGCTCTCGGGGATGTGGCGGCGCAGGTAGATGATCGCGAGTCCGAGCACCGGGCCGATGAAGAACCCGATGCGCCAGCCGACGTTCTCGGCGAACAGGTTCGGGTCGAGCAGGAAGATGTTGGCCGTGGCGCCCAGGGCCGCGCCGCCCCAGTACGTCCCGTTGATGGCGATGTCGACGCGTCCTCGGTACTTCGACGGGATGAGCTCGTCGATCGCCGAGTTGATGGCGGCGTACTCCCCGCCGATCCCCGCCCCGGCGAAGAACCGGAACACGGCCAGGAACACGAAGTTCGGTGACAGGCCCGCGATGGCGCTCGCCACGAGGTAGATCGCCAGGGTCAGGATGAACAGCTTCTTGCGCCCGAGGCTGTCGGCCATCCGCCCGAAGACGAGTGCCCCGAAGACCTGGCCGACGAGGTAGATCGTGCCCAGCAGTCCGACCTCGGCTGCGGTGAGCCCCAGGTCGGCCTGGAACCCGGCCGACGCGACGATCTGGATCTCGAGCCCGTCGAGCACCCACGAGAACCCCAGGCCCACCACGATCGACCAGTGGAACCTCGTCCACGGCAGACGGTCCATCCGGGCCGGGACGAGGCTGCGCGTGCCTCCGCCCGAGGCGCCGTTCGGCGAGGTGGTGGGTGAGCTTGTCATGGGTCGGCCTCCCGGTGGTGCGTGACGACGGGTGCGCGGACTGCAAGTCTGCATGATCTGCACGTGCCAGGACGCTACTCGCGCTCGAAGCCCGTGTCCGTGTCGGCCCGTACGTCGAGGAAGCAGTAGCCCGAGGAGGCGCGTGTCGGCAACGCAGGACCGCCGACGAGGCGCGGGCCGGAAAGACAGGGACCCGGACGCGGGGCTCCCCCGGGGACAGGAGTTGCCGCCACCCGCACCCGCACCCGCAGGGGCTGACGAGGTGCGTGTCGGTTACGCAGGACGGCCGAAGAGGCGCGGGACGGAAAGACAGGGACCCAGAGGCGGGACGCGCCCCAGGACAGGAATTGCCTGCACCTGCACCTGCACCTGCACCTGCACCTGCACCCGCACCCGCACCCGCAGCCTCACCCGCACCCAGCGGTCCATGGGCGAACTGGTCGAGCACCGCAGCCGGCACCCGCACCCGCAGGGGCTGAGGGGTTCGCGTCGGCAACGCAGGACCGGCGATGAGGTGCGGACCAGGAAGACAGGGACCCGGAGGCCGGGCGCGCCCCAGGACAGGAGTTGCCGTCACCCGCACCCGCACCCGCAGCGGCTGAGGTGGCGCGGGCGCGGGTACGACGCCGGTGCCATCGGGCTGACCGGGCACGGCATCACGCGGTTCGGGCCGTCGGTGCTGCGACGGTCCTCGACCTCACGGTCGATCGACACGACGACGAGCTGCCGACGGTCGGCTCCTCACCAGTGGAGGGCCGTGACCATCGGCAGCTCGAGAGCCACGACTCACGAGGCGCCGAAGCGCACAGCGTCGACGCGCGGAGCGCCGTCGTGCGTCGTGCGTCGTGCGTCGCACGTCGTGCGTCGTGCGTCGCACGTCGTGCGTCGCGCGGCGCGCGTCCCACGTCGCACGTCGCGCGTCCCGCGCCGCGCGCCGTGCGTCGCGGCAGGCTAGTGCGCGACGACCGGCTCGGCGCCCTC